>NZ_WBWE01000017.1 GCF_008932435.1 Brucella pseudintermedia
CAAGCTCGATGCAATCCGGGCATTGAAACGTTACATCGCTCGGGAAGTCTTCGGCATCATCATGCGTCGCCAGAAGCAGATCAATCAAACCAGGATCGTCGCTTGACAAACAGAAGGGCGTCCAGGGATCGCAGTTCACGTCCATTGACTTCACCACCGTGCTGAAGAAGGCGGAAGTCGCCATCTCGATGGATGGCAAGGGCGCGTGGCGGGACAATGTCTTCGTCGAGCGGCTCTGGCGGTCGATCAAATATGAGGAGGTTTATCTCCACGCCTACAAGACCGTGTCTGAGGCCCGCGTCGGCATCGGTCGATATCTGACCTTTTACAATAGCCGACGCCCACATTCATCCCTTGACCGGCAGACGCCGGATCAGGTCTACTTCAACGCGCTGACACCAATGATGGTGGCGGCATAATCGCGGCGGAAATCCACTTAACGAAACGCCCGAAACTGTTCAGACAAACCGAACCACCTCTCCCAAAGCCATGCCTTGGTGGCTTTTCCCGAACCCGGAGCCAGAGTGGGCAAGGTCGTCTCATCGGCGAAGACCCCTTCACCTTCCTTGACCCGTTCCAGGATATAATCAGCGCATATCTGAAGCTCGAAGCCCAGATGCCCCATCCATTGCGCCATCAAACTCCGGCTGATCTCGACGCCATCTCGCAAATAGATTGCTTCCTGACGGTAAAGTGGAAGGCCATCGGCGTACTTGGAAACGGCGATATAGGCGAGCAGGCGCTCTGTCGGCAGACCACTCTCGATAATATGTGCAGGCGCGAGCGCCTGAACCACACCATCATGGTTTCGGAATGCATATTTGGGGCGACGTGTCACGATAACCCGGAACTTCGGGGGCACGACGTCCAGGCGTTCCGAGCGATCCTCGCCGATCAGGACCTTTTCCAGCCCCTCGCAACCAGCTGGAATCTCCGGTTCGATGACTTCCTCAATGCGTTCGAGATGAGCCGCAAAACCCTTGCGCGGACGTGATGCCCGTTTCGGCTTGCCCCTGGCCACATCGTTAAGTTCGCTCTGGATCGCCGAGAGACCGGTTTCCACTTCCTCGAAAGCAAACGATACCTGTTCATCGCTAACACCAAGGCGTAATCGTTCAGAGCGCCGGCCGTGCTGGGTGCGCTGCAATACCTTCATGATGGATATCAGGTTGGTAATCCGTTCGTTGGCGCTCTTCTCCACTGCCTCCAGCCGGGCAATCTCAGCTTCAGCAGCCTTCAACCGGGCTTCCTTTTCAGCCTGTTCACGTGCCATTGCGAGCACCATAGCTTTCAGTGCGTCAACGTCATCCGGCAGATCGTGAAGCGGTAAATCCATGAGGCTGAGTAGAGCATAAAAGCGGCCGTTGTCCCAACCATTACAGCATCATGAATCATCTTGCCGCAGGCGTTGTCATCCTGTCAGCAAAGGGCGTCTTGTCCTGTTCGGGCGGATCTTTTTCCAGTCCATTCCGGCCAACAAAGCCATGAGCTGGGAATGGTCCAGACGTATCCTCGCAACTGACAGGCCCGGCCAGCAAAAGCCACGGTCCTCAAGCGTTTTCGAATAAAGGCAAACGCCACTTCCATCCCACCACACAATCCGGACCCGGTCGGCACGTTTTGACCGGAAGACATAAAGCGCTCCATTGAACGGGTCGAGACCGCCATCACGGACAACTGCCATCAGGGAAGCGGCTCCCTTGCGGAAGTCGACGGGCTGGCAGGACACATAAACCACCACACCGCTGGAAATCATGCCTTGCGAGCCGCCCTCAGAACCTTCACCAGGTGATCCGGATCGAAGGCTGAACCGACGCGAACTACCATGTCGGCGACAACAATATCGATCGAAGCGCTACTCGTCGTTTCAACCCGTGCAAACCTGGCCGGACTGGCCGGTCCCGCTGTTACCGGTGAAACAACACCAGATGCAAGCGCCTTACGACGCCATCCATAAAGCTGCGAAGGATCCAGTCCTTCAGACCGTGCAACCGCCGAGACGTTGGCCCCGGGCTGCAACGACGCAGCCACAATACGCGCCTTCTCGTCATCCGACCAGTCACGCGGCCGCCGTCGGCTTCGCACGGGTTCCGCCGTCAAAACCTCGAATGTCCGGGGCTGATTCACAGTGTCGCTCATAGGATTCTCCGCATGATTCATGCAGAAAATCGCCCATCACACCGACGAAAGATACGTGGGGTAGCCTACCCGCTTACGGATAATAATCGGGGATCGGATCACCACGCGGTATGCGTTCACCGTCAACTTGCTCATATGCTTGATATTCACCAATTGCCGAACGATTACGTACAATGAATGCAACGCCGCTATACCACCAGCCCTTTTTACCCGGCTTCAACGTTGGAACACCGCGTTGATTCATTTCCCTCGCAATGATGTGAAAACCAATGCCATTCGCGCTCATTTCAAATATCTCGCGAACTATCTCGGCTTTCTCGTTCAACTCATATTCAAATATGCCACGCCCGATTTTTTTTGCAGTGATCCACGTTGGCGGTACTTGATTAGTTTTCACACCTTGACGGCTTAACTCCCGCTTTCGAGCAAATGCGTCTTTGATGATTTGGCTTTTGCGTTCGCTTTCCCTGTTAGCGCGCAGCATCGTCGTGATGGTACTCATCAACTGATTCGCATCAGCATTGAGGCTTTTCCACGTGTAGATTTCTTCGTCGCCGTATTCGCTTTTCGCGACAACAGTTATGCCGGTCTTGAGAATTTCCTTGAACAAGTCGAGCGCTTCTAGCGGCGTCATACGCGATAAGCGATCAAGGTTTTCAACCAACAAGTAACTGTTTGATGGGATGTTACCGTTGTTCACTAAGTCGATGAACGCGCCGAGTTTACCTTTGCTTCGGTTCAATCCTTTCCACGCGCTAACGCCGATATCTGCGAACGCTGTAACGTCTTGAAGAGCCAAATTATGCCGCTGGGAGAAACTTTCGCTCCAAACTAACTGTCTTCGTAGACTATCGCCTTTGTTTTGTTTTTCCGTACTCATGCGAATGTAAGAGTAGGCAAGGCGTTGAGATTGTTGCATAATATGCGCTCCTAAATGCTGAGAAACATTATGCGCGAAAATAGTGTAAATTCATTCAATAGTTATGTCTTCGACGCTTATGGCACATTGTTCGATGTCCATTCGGCGGTGCGGCGGCATGCGGAGAAGGCCGGGCCGGACGGACGGGCATTTTCCGAACTGTGGCGCGCAAAGCAGCTCGAATATTCCTGGGTGCTGAGCCTGATGGGCGCCTATAGCGATTTCTGGAAACTCACCGAGGATTCGCTTGATTTCGCATTTGCGCGCTACCCTTCCGTCGATCCCGGGCTGCGCAATGACCTGCTCGATGCCTATTGGAAGCTTGATTGCTATCCGGAAGTGCCCGCGGCCCTCAAAGGCCTGAAAGAGAAGGGCGCAAGGCTCGCCATTCTCTCCAACGGATCGCCCGCAATGCTGGAATCCGCTGTCCGTTCGGCTGCGCTCGATGTTCTGCTCGACGACGTGGTTTCGGTCGATGAAGTCAGGAAGTACAAGACCGCGCCGGCAGTCTATGAACTCATCACCCTCCACTGGCGGCTCTATCCGTCGGCGATCTCGTTCCAGTCTTCGAACCGCTGGGACGTGGCGGGCGCGGTGCGGTTCGGCATGCGCGGGGTGTGGATCAACCGTTCCAACCAGCCCGACGAATATAAGGAGTTCGCTCCGGCGCTCATTTTGCCAAGCCTTCAACTGCTCGATTGAGTGCTCACTAAAATTTGAACTTGCCGGATTTGCGGAAAGCTGGCCGCTGCACCCAAAATTGTGTCGCGGCTGCAACACGAGCCACGCTGGTGGGCCTTCGCCACGATTAGGCCGCATTAAGAACGGGTGTACGCCACAATTTTCGGGCGTTTTCCGTGCAACCAAACACCGGAAACAGCCGTTTCAGGCCGTTTTCACCGCCCACTGCGTATCTGCCACAATTTGGTCGGGTCGCAATTCGTTAACCCTGAATGTGTATCTGTAACTCCTCCCGTCACTAAACTGGTTTTCATATGCAAACGACCCTTACCCGCCGTTCCTTTCTGACGGCAATGACAGCAACAGCGGCCGCCGGCCTGGCCGGTTGCGCTCAGTTGGGGCAGAATGTTCCAATTATCGATGTGGATCAGTCGGGCAACCCGATTAACCGCACCCCGCAGGCCAATGTCGATTCATCCTATGGCGGCTGGGCGCAGATGTACGCCGCCGTTGAAGATGGCGGCTTCATGCTTCCGGCAATCCCGATCCAGAAGATGGACAAGCGCTTCCTGCGCCAGGTGGTGCAGGATCCGACCGGCGAACTGCCGGGTACGATCGTCATCGATACGGCCAACCGCTTCTGCTATCTGGTCCTCGAAAACGGCCAGGCAATGCGCTACGGCGTCGGGATTGGCCGCGAAGGCTTTGCATGGTCGGGCCGCGCCGTGATCCAGTACAAGCGCCAGTGGCCGCGCTGGACTCCGCCGGATGAAATGGTCGCCCGCCAGCCGGAACTGGTGCAGTACAGCGCCAAGAATGGCGGCATGGCTCCGGGCCTCAAGAACCCGCTTGGCGCCCGCGCGCTCTATATTTTCCAGGACGGCAAGGACACGCTGTACCGCCTGCACGGCAACCCGGAATGGTGGTCAATCGGCAAGGCAGTCTCTTCGGGCTGCGTCCGCTTCCTGAACCAGGACATCATCGATCTCTATGATCGTGTTCCGGCAAAGGCACCAATTCTGGTGATGTAAGGTTAGGGGAATAGGGCAGTACGGCAGTAGGGCAATATGTTTGCTTGACTGAAACCTTCTGCCCTATTTCACTTGCTGCCTTGCTGCCTTGCTGCCTTGCTGCCTTGCTGCCTTGCTGCCTTGCTGCCTTGCTGCCTTGCTGCCTTGCTGCCTTGCTGCCTTAAATTACCTCTTGAAGCTGCCCAGGATCCCGCGCACGAGCGCACGCCCGAGCGAATTGCCGACCGAGCGGACGACGGATTTCATGGCTGCTTCCGCCACCGTCTGGCGGCCGGAGCGGCGACCGGTGCCGAGCACCGTACCGGCGAGCTCACCAAAGATGCCGCCGCCGCCTTCTTCCTCTTCCTTGGTCTTTTGCTGGGCCGCCGCTGCATTCTGCGCCTTGCGGGCCAGCATTTCGAAAGCGGAATCGCGGTCCACGGCCTGATCGTACTGTCCGGCGACCGGGCTTGCCGCGATGATCTTCGCGCGTTCTTCCGGCGTCAGCGGCCCGATGCGTGAAGAGGGCGGGCGGATGAGCGTGCGCTGCACGATGGAAGGCACGCCTTTTTCCTGCAAGGTGGAAACCAGCGCTTCACCCGTGGCAAGATTGGTGATCGCCTGAAACGTGTTGAAATCCGGGTTCGGGCGGAACGTGTCGGCTGCGGTCTTCACGGCATTGGTCTCGCGCGGCGTATAGGCGCGAAGCGCGTGCTGCACGCGATTACCAAGCTGCGCCAGGACCGTCTCCGGCACGTCGAGCGGGTTCTGCGTCACGAAATAGACGCCGACGCCCTTGGAACGGATCAGGCGCACAACCTGCTCCACGCGATCGATCAGCGCCTTGGGCGCTTCGTCGAACAGAAGGTGGGCTTCATCGAAGAAGAAGACCAGCCTCGGCTTGTCGGGATCGCCGATTTCGGGCAACTCCTCGAACAGTTCCGACATCAGCCAGAGCAGGAAGGTGGAATAAAGCCGCGGGCTCATCATCAGCTTGTCGGCGGCGAGCACGCTCACCACGCCACGCCCGTCGGTGGTGGTGCGCATCAGGTCCGAAATCTTGAGCGCCGGTTCCCCGAAGAATTTCGAACCGCCCTGCTGGTCGAGAACCAGAAGCGAACGCTGGATCGCGCCGACCGAGGTCTTGTTCACATTGCCGTACTTTCCGGAAAGCTCTGCCGAGCGCTCCGCCATCTCTGCAAGGATCGCCTGCAGGTCCTTGAGGTCCAGAAGCAACAGGCCTTCTTCGTCCGCCAGACGGAAAGCGATGTTCAGCACGCCTTCCTGCGCGTCGGTCAGGTTCATCAGGCGAGACAGCAGCAGCGGTCCCATTTCGGAAATGGTTGCGCGGACAGGATGACCCTGTTCGCCGAAAATATCCCAGAAGATTACAGGGGCTGCGCGCATTTCATACGGGGCAAGCTTGATCTCCGCCGCACGCTTGAGGAGCCCGTCATTTTGAACGCCGACCGCGCCGATGCCAGAAAGGTCGCCCTTGATGTCGGCGCAGAAAACGGGGACGCCCGCCGCCGAAAAGCTCTCGGCCAGAACCTGCAGCGTGACCGTTTTGCCGGTGCCGGTAGCGCCGGTGACGAGGCCGTGACGGTTGCCGTATTTCAGCGCTAGATATTCCGGCTGCTGGTAAGAGTCGTCTGGCTTGCGGCTCGCGCCAAGAAAAATAGCGTCTTCGGCAATCATCAGGCGGCTTGCTCCCTCTGTTCAACTCACTTTAGAGCATAATCCGATCGGAGTGAAACGAGGATCGATAAGATTATGCTTTCAATAAAAGAGTTTAGAGTTCGTTTCGATCTGATTCAATCAGATCGAAACGAACTCAAGCATATAAACACCGCTTGTCGTCACGACAAGGAAAAGCCCTGAACGAACTGACGGGCGCAGCTTGCAATTGGACCTCAGCGGGCCGGATAGCCGTTCGGATGCGCCGGAATGGCTTTCAGATAGGCGGCAATGGCATTGCGATCCGCCTCGGCGAGATGGGCCATGTTCGCAACCACATCGGTCATCGATCCGCCGAGCGAATCGAAATCCGGGGTGAAGCCGCTCTGCAGCGCATAGGCGATGTCTTTCTCGCTCCAGCCGCCAATGCCTGCTTCGCCCGGCGTGATGTTCGGCACAACGCCTCTTTTCCCGTCGCTGCCGGTCTCGGGCGATAATGCCCCTGCGAGCCACTGGCCCTTGTCCAGCCCTCCGATGACATTGCGCGGCGTGTGGCATTCACCACAATGGCCAAGGGCCTCGGTCAGATACTGGCCGCGCTTCACCTGATCGGAGGCATTTGCGATTTCCACCACGGGCTGGTCTGACAGGTACAGCTGTTTCCAGAGGCCCAGCCCGCGCCGGATATTGAACGGGAAAGAAAGCCTGTGCGGCGCCGTTGCATTGTCGGACGGCGGCAGCGTTTTCATGAAGGCGAAGAGATCGGCCACGTCCTGCGGCTGCATTCTGGTATAGGATGTGTAGGGGAAGGACGGATAAAGATGTTCGTTCTGCTTGCCGACGCCTTTCAGCATCGCATTGGCGAAATCATGGATCGTCCAGGTGCCGATCCCCTGCTCGGACGGGGAGATATTGGGCGCGATGAACGTCCCGAAATCCGAAACCAGTTCGTGCCCGCCCGCCAGAACCTTGCGCGCATCGCCGGTTGCACCGGGGGCCGCGTGGCAGGAGGCGCAGCCGCCCGCCCAGAAAACCTGTTCGCCCTTGACCGGATCGCCCGGTTCCATCGCATCCAGAACGGTTTGGCTCACCTTCTGCGGCGTGGTCAGAATCCAGAAAGCTGCAGCTCCAAGGACGACCACGGCGCCTGCGACATATGCCAGTTTTCGGACCATTTCATCCGTTCCCGTCTGGCGGTTCCGACGATTGCGGACCGTTCTTATGGCTGTCATTCAGCACGCCAGCCTCAATGCGCGAAGGCGCCGGAGCAGCACCGCGCTCTGCTGGAAATGCTTTTGCGCACCGAATGTTTCCGTCCGGTGCGCGCGGTGTCAACCGTGAAGATCAGTTCTTCTTGACGCGATAGACCTGATGGCAGGAACCGCAATTGGCTGCAACCTGCTGGAAGGCGGACTTCAGCGCATCCAGATCCTGCGGCTTGGCAGCCAATGCAGCCGCGGCGTCGGTGCGGAATTTTTCAACGTGCTTGACGAAATCGTCCTTGTTTTCCCAGATTTTTGGCGAGGCTTCCGTGTCGCCCTGATCCGAACCCGCAGGGAAAAGCGTGTCCACGTCCATTTTCTTGGCGTCGGCGTCGATCTTTTCCAGCGCGGCAAGTGCGGCGGCGGCGTCGAAAGGCTTCTCGCCCTTGACCATGGGAGCAATCGAGCCGACAGAACGGCCAAGGTCCTTCATGATTGCCTGACGATCGGCTGTGACGTCAGCCTGTGCTACACCGGCGACCAATACAGCAGCAGAACTGACAGTCAGGAAAAACAAACGCATGCGATCCTCCGCGTTTAAAAATTGAACAGATTTCGTCCCTTGGTTCAAATATCCGATACAATCTGGGACATTGCAATCATCGCACCGGTTAAATCTCCAATGCGGCAAGTATCATCCAGAATTTAGTGGGATTATTACATGGACTTCACGTTATCGTGAAAAACATGACTTAATTACTATTGTTTTGTATTGACGTGTGGAGATTGTGGGACCTGCGGCGAAGGATGGTTCTGCCGGGAGTAATGATGCAAAAAGGCCCCGGAAACCGGGGCCTTTATCGAAAAATGCAAGGTTGGTCAGACGAACTGGCCGAGGCCCGGGATCGCGCCGATAACGGCATCGACGGGTTCGTCGCCGGCCTTTTCCTTGGCAAAGCGGATGGTCTCCTTGGCGACGCCGGAAATCTCGCCCATGCCGAGGCCAGCGCCCATGAGCTGCGAGCCCAGACCCATCACGCCGCCCATCAGACCGGACAGGAAGCCGCCGCCCTTGACCTGCGAAATCGCTTCTTCAGCGCCCGGAAATGCTGCGAGAAGCTTCTGGACTTCTGCCTCCGGACCTTCCTTCTGCAGGAAGGCGAGGATCATGCCGACTGCCTTTTCTGCCGTTGCCGCATCGATGCCAACTTTGGAGGTGATGCGTGCGATCAGTTCTTCCATGGAAACTCTCCCAAAAATCTTACGTTTACGTAATATGCATTCTCGGTTTCGCTTTGCAAGCCGGCGGGAGCGAAAATATTAGAACATGGTTCCGAAAAAGTGGGAGCGGCTTCGGACATGATCATATTCAGACAAAACCTGGGAGCGGGACGGCGGGACAACTTACAAACATCCCGCTCCTGGAGAATATGACTCCGGACACGACGGCATAATTACGCCGTTCTGATTTCCTGCAGTTCCAGTTCTTCTATCATGGCCTGTCGCATGACGAATTTCTGGATTTTGCCGGTCACGGTCATCGGAAACTGATCCACGAAGCGGATATGCGCCGGAACCTTGTAATGCGCGATCCGCCGCCGGCAATATTCGCTGAGGTCCTCTTCGGACAGTTGTGCGTCCTTGTGCAGCTTGACCCAGGCGCAGATGATTTCGCCGAACTTCCGGTCCGGAATGCCGAATATCTGGACGTCGCTGATCGCCGGATGGGCAAACAGGAACTCTTCGATCTCACGCGGGTAGATATTCTCGCCGCCGCGAATGATGAGGTCCTTTATGCGCCCAACGATGTTGCAATAACCTTCCTCGTCTATGGTCGCGAGGTCTCCCGTGTGCATCCAGCCCGCATCGTCAATGGCGCCGGCTGAACTTTCCGCGTCGTTCCAGTAGCCGCGCATGACGCTGTAGCCGCGCGTCAGCAATTCGCCCTTTTCGCCGCGCGGCACGACCTTGCCATCCGCATCCACGATCTTCACCTCCAGATGCGGGTGAATGCGCCCGACCGTGGAAACGCGCCGATCCAGCGGATCGGACGTCGAACTCTGGAAACTGACCGGGCTCGTCTCGGTCATGCCGTAGGCGATGGTGATTTCGCCTTGATGCATCTCGCTCACGACACGCCGCATGACTTCGATGGGGCAGGGCGACCCGGCCATGATGCCGGTGCGCAGTCTCGAACGGTCGAAGCGGCTGAAGTCCGGATGATCCAGCATCGCGATGAACATGGTCGGCACGCCATGCAGGCCGGTGCATTGCTCCTCCTCGACGGTCTGCAGCGTCAGGAAAGGGTCGAAACTGTCATTCGGGATTACCATGCAGGAGCCGTGAGTGACGCAGGCAAGATTGCCGAGCACCATGCCGAAGCAATGGTAGAACGGCACCGGGATGCAGAGCCGGTCCTGTTCGGAAAGTTGCATCGCCTCCCCAACGAAAAAGCCGTTGTTGAGGATATTGTGATGCGAGAGCGTCGCGCCCTTCGGGCTGCCGGTCGTGCCGCTGGTGAACTGGATATTGATGGGATCGTCGAATTGCAGTTCGTCGGCAAGCTGCGCCAGTTCCTGCCTGGTGACTTCATCGCCGGATTCGGCCACATCGTCGAAATTCAACATGCCCGGCGTCTGTTCCGCACCAAGCCGGATCACGCAGCGCAGCGAGGGAAGCCGCCCGGACATCAGATGCCCGGGCCGGGCCTCATCGAGTTCGGGCACGATGCTGCGCAGGATATCGATATAGTTGCTGGTCTTCAGCGACGGCGCGAGGATGAGCGCCGCGCATTCGACTTTCCCCAGCACATATTCCAGTTCATGCGCCCGGTAGGCGGGGTTGATGTTGACGAGGATCAGGCCCGCCTTGGCGCTCGCGAACTGGGTGAGAATCCATTCGAGATTGTTAGGCGACCAGATGCCGAGACGCTCGCCGGGGCGCAGCCCTATGGCGAGGAAGCCTTCGGCAAGCTCATCGGTCCGCTGCCTGAGTTCGGAATAGGTCAGCCGGATATTCTGGTGGCGGACGACGACTGCGGGACGGTCAGGATATTTTTCCGCGATCTGGTCCAGATACCGGCCGATCGTATTGCCGATGAGAAGCTTGTCGCTCGCGCCATGCACATAACTGGGAACAGAGCTGGCCTGCTGCATTTCCGATCCTCCCAAACCGAAGATGACGCCCGAAGGCGATGCATCAAGTGGTGAGAGGATGCCATCCGCAGCGCTTCATGAAAACCGCAGATTTTTAAGGCCGGGTTCAGCGTTTCGTGCAGCGCACCAGCGTGGCGGCTCCGGCATTGGTGTATTTGCTCTGCATCGTATAGAGCCAGCCCTTGCATTCGGACATGCTGCTGAAGCAGCGGATACGGTCGATCGGAACCAGCCCGTCGCCGCCGGTGATGAAGGGTGAATCGTCCACGCCGCTGAACTGGCCGACGATGATGCCGCTGCCTCTTCTCGGCACGCTGCAGCGCTGGCCGGCAAATTCGCCGACATCCTTGCGCACCTGAGCCTCAGCCGACATGGGCAGCGCAACAAGGCCGGAAACCGCAAGCGATGCGGAAGTGAGGCAGACAGCAATGACCTGACGCAGCATCGAACTCTCCTTCAAAAGAATAGTTACAGAACAATAGTATAAGGGAAATAGCGCGTTCTTCCAGAGCATGCCTCCCGAAAGCGGGAACCGGTTCCGCAAAAGGCATGCGTAAGAGGAAGGCATCGCGCCCTTGAAGACTGGACGCGATGCTATCTGGCGGTAGCCGGAACAGGGCGGTCGTGGATGAGGCTCCTAGAGCGTGCCGCCCGCCTTGCCTGTCACCTTGAGCGCGAAAGCGTAGGTGTAGGCGACTTCTTCCAGCCGCGAGAACCGACCCGAGGCCCCGGCATGGCCTGCATCCATATTGATGCGGAACAGGACCGGGTGGTCATCGGTCTTCAGTTCACGCAGCCGGGCGACCCATTTGGCGGGTTCCCAATAAGTCACGCGCGGATCGGTAAGCCCCGCCACCGCCAGAATGGCGGGATAGGCCTGACGGCTGACATTATCGTAGGGCGAATAGCCGGCGATGATCCGGTAATGCGTTTCCGATGTGATCGGGTTGCCCCATTCCGGCCATTCCGGCGGGGTGAGCGGCAATGTGTCGTCCAGCATCGTGTTGAGCACGTCGACGAAGGGCACTTCGGCGATGATGCCGCCGAAGGTGTCGGGCGCCATATTGGCAATCGCGCCCATCAGCATGCCGCCTGCCGATCCGCCATGGGCGACGATGCGGTCATGGCTGGTGAAACCTTCGGCAACGAGGTGCCGTGCGGCGGCGATGAAATCGGTGAAGGTGTTCACCTTCTTGTCGCGCTTGCCGTTTTCATACCAGGCAAAACCCTTGTCCTTGCCGCCGCGAATATGGGCGATGGCATAGACGAAGCCGCGATCCACGAGCGACAGCCGCGAGGTGCTGAAGCTTGCCGGAATGGTGATGCCATAGGAGCCGTAGCCATAAAGCAGGCACGGCGCAGAGCCGTCGAGCCGGGTGTCCTTGTGATAGAGTAGCGAGACCGGCACCAGTTCGCCATCCGATGCCTTCGCGAAGACGCGGCGCGTGACGTAATCCTGCACATTGTGGCCGGACGGAACTTCCTGCGTCTTCAACAGCTTCCGCTCGCGCGTACGCATATTGTAGTCGAAAAGCTGTTCCGGCGTCGTCATGGACGAATAGGAGAAGCGGATGACGTCCGTATCATATTCGGCGCTGCCATGCAGGCCGAGCGAATAGGCTTCCTCGTCGAAGGCGATGGCGTGTTCCTCGCCGGTCTCGCGATCGCGGATCACGATGCGCGGCAGGCCGTTGTCGCGTTCCAGCCAGACCAGGTGATGCCTGTAGGCCGAGTGCGACAGGATCAGCCGTCCCGGCTTTTCCGCCACGACCTCCACCCAGTTTTCCGGCTGCGGAGCGCTGGCGGGCGCCTGGCAGATCTTGAAATCCTTGGCGCCATCGGCATTGGTCAGGATGTAGAAGACATCGCCGCCCGGCGCGATGTCATATTCCGTGCCGGTCTTGCGCTTCATGACGAGCTGCGGCTTTGCCGCCGGGTCGCTGGCGGGAAGCAGCCAGCACTCCGACGTCTCGTGGTCGTGAATATCGATGAAGATATAGTCGTCCAGCGCCGAACCGCCGACGCCAAGGAAAAAGCCCGGGTCTTTCTCCTCATAGATCAGGCGGTCGTCCGACTGCGCCGTGCCGATCCTGTGATAGAAGACCTTGGATGGCCTATGGTGTTCATCGAGGCGCGTATAGAAGAAGCCTTCGCTTTGCGCATCCCACGCGCCGCCGCCATTCGTATCGGTGACGATGTCCTCAAGGTCTTTCATCGATGACAGGTCGCGGACCTTGAGCTTGTAGAATTCCGATCCCTTGTCGTCATAGCCCCAGATCAAAAGCCTGTGATCCGGCGCATGGTCGGCGGAGGCGAGGCGGAAATAGGCTTTGTCCTTGCCTTCCGCGTCGCCGTCGAGAAGGATGGTTTCAGTTCCCCCGTCGCGCGGCGTGCGGATGAAATAGGGCTGCTCGCCGCCGGTGCGGTAGGACACGCCATATGCATAAGGGCCATCCTTGGAAGGAACGGATGAATCGTCTTCCTTGATCCGCCCGCGCATTTCGGCAAACAGGCTTTTTTGCAGCGCTTCCGTGTCCTTCATCAGTGCTGCCTGATAGGCGTTTTCCGCTTCCAGATGGGCGCGGATCTCGGCGGAGAGAACCGAGGGGTCCTTGAATACCTCCTGCCAGTTATCTGCGCGCAGCCAAGCATAATCGTCGGTGCGGGTGATGCCGTGACGGGTATCGCTGACCGGATGTTTGGTTGCGTGCGGCGGTTGAAGTTGCAAGGAGCTTTGAGACATCCACAATTCCGATGAAAACTGTTTCGATTTGCTGCAAGGCTGGGAAGCCGTGCCAGTAGATTGAATTTGACGTTTGAATTCCAGCTGACATAGATGCTGTTTCAAACGTCAAATTCAAAAAATCCACTAGATACATATACTTCCTGGTGGTCTTTTGAATACCGACATTTGCTCAGCGCTTGAACTGGGAATGCAAATGTTGGAATCAGACCACCAGCGCGTGATGGGGATATTTATATAGTTGGCCGAAAGGGCGAAAGCGAGTTCAATCCGTTGAAATATATTTGAACAATGCCATTTTGAGGCCCGATTCCGCGCCCAAAAGCTACGCTGCGGGAGGCAATTAGTCTTGGGTCGCGTACAAGAAAACTTGAGGGAGAAAACTATTGCTAACGATAGCTGGGCAAATTAATGGAAGCGCGGCAGTGAACTGCGGCTTCACCCAAATCCTGTAATAAATGACAGGGGCGGCAACGCCAGCACATTGTGATTCAAAGTTTCCATAGGTCGGCGCGGTTGGGTTCCGAATTTTTGTATTTGACGATTTAAGAAGAATGACTTGTTATTAATGTAATGTGGTTTGACAATTCTATTGCAAATGACATTATCAACTGATATTCGCAGCCGGGAATGGATGGGGTAGAGTTGGAATACGTAACGGCGATGAAAGGCGGGGATCTTCAGTCGTCGATTGCGCAACAATAAGAAGTAAAAAAGGAAATATGATGGAAAATCTGGACACGCACGACGAGAGCGCAGAGCTGCTTCTGAGCCTTACTGCAGATGTTGTAGCTGCATATGTCGGCAATAATTCGATTCGCGCTGGCGAATTGCCGCTGCTGATCGCCGAAGTACATGCCGCGTTCAAGCGTCACGTCGAACGCGAGGAAGCTCCTGTCGTTGTTGAGAAGCCGAAGCCTGCCGTCAATCCGAAGAAATCGGTTCATGACGACTACATCATCTGCCTCGAAGACGGCAAGAAGTTCAAGTCGCTGAAGCGTCACCTCATGACCCATTACAACATGACGCCGGAACAGTACCGCGAAAAGTGGGATCTCGACCCGAACTATCCGATGGTCGCTCCTAACTACGCTGCTGCCCGTTCGCGGCTGGCGAAGAAGATGGGCCTCGGCCGCAAGCCGAAGGAAGCCTGAGCGCTCTGACTTTCGAGCGCACTGCGCTTTACCGCATCTATTCGTAAGCATTTGTTGAAATGGTCGTTATCGGGAAGCGAAAGCTTAACGATAACGGCCATTTTGCTTGTGGCCGTTTTTCCCGAAAGGCTCGTCTCCATCAGCCGATCCGGTCGAAAGCCTGTTTCAGTGCGATGTGCCGGTTCAGGTCATAACTCCAGTGACCGCACATTCCTTTCAGCCGTTCCCTTTCCATGAGGCGCGTCAGGCGCCGCTTGGTCTGTTCCTTTTCTTCCTGCGATGCTTTCAAAACCTCATCCAGATCGATACCGGCGATGATCTGCAAGGCAAGGCGTTGCGCCGCAGTCATTTGATTCTCTTTTTGTCGGGCAAAGAATAATTTGCGGGCGTGCTTGAGATCCGCTTCCATCGTCACAATCCTCATTTCTCGGTGTGAACGAGCATGAGCCTTGCAAGATGGTTTTGGATAATATTCCTAGATTTTTGCGAAGTTTTCTGTAGAATAGCCGGCAGCCGCACTCTTTCGCCGCGCGTTAATGCCATGGTTACAAGGCCTTAGCCTATCTTCGAAGTGTCGGTATCAACCGTGTAGCGCAATCCATTCTACAAAACTTATCCACTCTTGCATTTTCCTTTTGTATAAGAAGATATTCCTATTCTGGCGAGGGAAGATGAATGTCTTTGGAACTATCGGATGTCATTCACACGCGGGCGGAAGCTTTCGAAGCATTGAAGCTGCTGGCAGTAAGGCATGGTCGCGACCTTAGCCTCGCAATGGAGGAGGGCTCGTCCGACCGGTTGCGGCAGCGGCGCAATGTAGCGCTGTGCGAGGCCCTGATTGATTTGCTCGTAGCCATGTTCGGGGTTTCCGGCACCGAGTTGCGCTCTCCCTTGCGTTGCAGGCGCGAGGTCGCGCGCGTGCGGCAGATCGGCATGTATGTCGCACATACGGCTTTCGGCCTCGCCATGCGGGATGTGGCCGTGGGCTTTGCCCGGGACCGCACCACGGTAATGCACGCCTGCCATTTGGTGGAAGACATGCGCGACGATACCGAATTCGATGCAATCGTCTCGACCTTTGAGCGCATTGCGCAAAGTGCTTTCGCGGAGTGGAGGATGGCGGCATGACCACCCAACTGTCAGTGTCCGAAGCGAGAATCATACGCTTTTTGAAGGGCGGGGCCTGCGAGGTTCAGGATTCGGTTCGCGCCACGCATGTATTGCTGGCGGCGGACCACGGCACCATCGCGGCCAGCCGGGCCGAACTGAAGGCCATGCATCAAAGGGGATTGCTGCGGTGGGAGGGCGAACGTCTTGTGCCCGCGCAGCGGGCTGCCAAACGCTCGAAGGCGGGCGCAGAGCTGCTGCCCGTTCCGGCGAGGGCCACACTCACGGTCGAGTATGAGCAGAGCGAGAAGGTCGAGATCAATCCGGAGGAGTCGCCGCTGGCCATGCTCTACCGGCGCAAGACTGCGAGCGGTTCTTCCTTCATTTCTGAGGACGAATTTCTTGCAGGCGAGCGGCTGCGTACGGACTTCACGCGCGGATCGCTGATGCCTTCCATCACGATGCGCTGGGACAAAAGCGTCAGGAGCAGGCCCAATGGGCCGGGCGGCATGGCTGAACTGACGGATATTGCGCTTGCCAGCCGCGTCCGGGTCGAGCGGGCGCTGGAGGCGGTCGGGCCGGAACTGAACGGTGTTCTGGTTGATGTCTGCTGCTTCCTGAAAGGTCTTGAAACCGTGGAGCGCGAGCGGCAATGGCCCGCGCGTTCGGCCAAGATGCTGCTCAAGGCCGGCCTGGCTGCACTGCACCGGCACTATAATCCGCAACTCGAAAGGAAGCGGGGAGGTGTTGCCCTGCATTGGGGAACTGACGACTATCGCCCCCGGATGCAGCCGCAGAAGACGTGAAGCCATCTCCCTCATTGACACTCCATTGGGTCGGGTCTATCGCCTGTGTCCCAAACAAGCCTGGCAGGCCTGATGGGGAAGTGGGGAGAAATCAAATGAATTCGGTACGGGATCGGCTGGAAAGCATCCTGTCGCGGCTGGAAGCGCGGGCAGGGAACGAGTGCGTTTTCAGCAAGGTTTACACGCAGCAGGCGCGTGCCGAGGCGGATGCGGCCGATGCGCGCCTGCGCGACGGACGCACTATCGGCCCCCTCGACGGGCGCATCGTTTCGATCAAGGATCTCTTCGATGTTGCCGGAGAACCGACGCTCGCAGGCTCGGTTATCCGCCGTGATGCGGTACCTGCGACGCAGGATGCAACGATTGTCCGCCGTCTGCGCGAGGCGGGCGCGGTCATTGTCGGCAAAACCCATATGACGGAATTTGCCTTCACGCCGGTCGGCCTCAATCCGCATTATGGCGAGCCGGGCAATGCCATTGACCCGACGCGCATTCCGGGCGGCTCGTCCTCGGGTGCGGCAGTCTCGGCTGCGGAAGGCACGAGCGAGATTGCCATCGGTTCGGATACGGGCGGGTCGGTGCGTATCCCGGCGGCGCTGAACGGCCTTGTCGGCTTCAAGCCGACAGCCCGGCGCATTCCGCTCGACGGTGCTTTTCCGCTGGCGCCATCGCTTGATTCCGTCGGCCCGTTGACCAGAACCGTCGCCGACGCCATTCTGACGGACGCGA
The DNA here is from genome assembly GCF_008932435.1 of Brucella pseudintermedia. GTDB lineage: Bacteria > Pseudomonadota > Alphaproteobacteria > Rhizobiales > Rhizobiaceae > Brucella > Brucella pseudintermedia. The sequence goes on from NZ_WBWE01000017.1 coordinate 17,323, forward strand.
TCATGGCGGGCGAAACGCCGGTCCTGCCTGAAGCCCTGCCGCTGAAAGGTCTGCGCGTCGCGCTGCCGAAGGGCTATCTTCTGGCCGATATGGAGCCGGATGTGGTAAAGCATTTCGCGGCCACCGTCGCGCTTCTTGAAAAAGCGGGCGCTGTCATTGCCGATCTGGAAGTCGACGACCTGATCCAGCGCCTGCGTGAGGCAACCAGCGTCGGCTCCATCGCCGGCATTGAGGCAAGCCATGTTCATGCGTCGACATGGCTTGGTGATCCCGATGCCAATGTCGATATCCGCGTGAAGCGCCCGCTCTCTGTCCGGGTCAAGGTGCCGATGGAAACCTATGGCGGGATCATGGAAACGCGGGCAGCGCTGGTGCGGAAAATGGACGAGCGTTTGAGCCGGTTCGACATGTTCGTGACGCCCGCTACGCCCATCGTTGCGCCGACGATTGCCTCGGTCAGTAATGACGAGGCCGAGTATGATCGAGTTGAGGGGCTGCTTTTGCGGGATACACAAGTCGGCAACCAGTTCGACCTGTGCAGCATCACCTTGCCCATGCCGGGCATGGTGCTGCCGACCGGCTTCATGCTCACCGCGCGCGGCAGCACGGACAAAAGGCTGCTGGCCGCAGCCTTGTCGGTGGAAAAACTGCTAGGCTGATTCTTTCGCCAGTTCCGCTTCCCGGCGGATGCGCGCAACCATGGAACGCAGGCCATTGGCGCGCTGCGGGGTGAGGTGCTCGTCGAGGCCGAGCTTTTTCAAAATGGCTTCGGGGTCTATCGTCAGGATTTCCGAAGCCTTGCGGCCCGAATAAAGCGCCAGCACAATGGCCACAAGGCCGCGCACGATATGCGCATCGGAATCGCCGAGAAACTCGATGACCGGATCGCTACCGCCTTGCGGCAGCGTCTTCAGCCAGACCTGGCTGACACAGCCCTGCACCTTGTGCTCCGCATCGCGCGCATCGTCGGGATAGGGCGGCAGTTCCTTGCCGAGATCGATGACATAGCGAAAGCGATCTTCCCAATCGTCGAGAAATTCGAAATCGGACATGATGCTATCGATGGTCGTGGTCATTGTACTCGCCTGAAAGAAGTTTCTTGCCGCTTATATAGTCATGAAACGTGGCGAGGTCACGGAAAACCAGAGCATGATTCCGAAAAGTGGGAACCGGTTTTCGGGTAAAATCATGCTCAAACAAAAGCCTGAACCATGATTCCGAAAAGTGGGAACCGTCTACGCAGGGAAATCAGTCCACTGGACTGATTTCTGATCCTGCTGCGATCAGATAAAATCATGCTCGAACAAAAGCCTGGAGCATGATGACTAACGCCCAATCGCGCCAGTCGCGCGACGATCCAGTGCGCGAAGGGCTTCTTCCCGCGATGTCGGGATGGGAATGCCGGTTGCGGCCTGCGCGGGTTCGGATGCGGCGGGTTCCGCTTTCGCGGGCGGTTGCGGCTTGGTGCCGAAGCGGTCGCTCAGATATTCGAGCGCAACACGGCTTCCTTCCAGAAGTCCGCTTCCGGCGCTGGAAATGAGCGAGGTTCCGTTCTGGCAAAAAGACGGGTTGTCGATGCAAAGCTTGCCCAGCTCCACGGCGGTTTTGCCATTGGCGAGAAGCTGGCCGATGGAATCCGGTTCCTGCTTCGTTTCGGCGATGGCGGGTTTCTCCTGCGGCTTGTTCTGCTCATCCGCGGAGAAGATGCGCGGCATGACAAGGAATGCCAGCGTCAGCCAGAATGCGGATTTGAGGAGAAAACGGATCATTGCCTTGCTTCTGTTGCGATATGTACGCGTCAATGTCGGATGAATTTGAAAAGATTCCGTAACCATCCGGTTTGAACGCTAAATTGCACGCAGGCGGCAGTGGCGTCTCGTCGATTGCTACTCTCTGTTTACCATAGACAGAAAAGCAGACCCGGCGTCTCACTTATCTGCTTTGGTTGGCTCCGCTTTATCGTTTCTTTAAAGCCTCGGCTGCAATCTGTTGCTGGCTGGAAGAGCGTCGCCACGGCGCACGGTTTTCCGGTTCAGACCATGCAAGAGTATTGAGTGAGTAGGGCACGTTGAACGCCATTCTTTTGAAAACAGCCGAATCCGTCCGCATGAATGTGCAGGCGATCAGCCGTTTTTACGAACGTTTCTGCCGCCGCTGGGTATCCACGCCCGACGCGGCCTCCATACGTGTCATCGGCTCGGTCGTCACCGTGCCGGTCCTGCTTTGTGCTGCGGTGCTTGGCTCCGGCGTGACGCCGGGATTCACGGAATTTGCGATTCTCGCCGCCAGCTTTGCAGGCATGGCCATGATCCTGTGCGCGCTGTCGCTGATGGGCGTCGCTGCGCCCGTTCTGGCTGGCCTGAACTTCGCTGCCTATGGCGCGGGTCTTGCTGCCCTTGGCGCCTTTTCGCATGGCAATGCGGTCCTGTGGCTGATGGCGGCAGCTCTGCCGCTTGAGATCTGGTTTGCAACCCGCAAGCCGGGCGCTGCCGCCGCAGGCGCTGCTTTCGCCGCGATCATTCTGGGTTTCCTTGCGACTGCAAGCGGCGGCGCTGTTTCCGGCGGCAGCTATGTGTCTGTCGCGGTTCTTGTCCTTTATGCCGCAAGCCTTGTCGCGCGTGGCTTTGTGAGCGCCGCCCGGCCTGCCGAGATCAAGGTCGGCGCACCGCAGATCGCGGTTGCTGCCGGTGACGTGCAGTTCTGCCTCGATGCGGATGGCGTAGTGTCTTCGGTCGATGCGAACTCTGCGAGGCTTCTGGGCGTGCAGCCGAAAATGCTGGAGGGCACTGCCCTGATCGACCGCGTGCATGTGGCCGACCGCGTTGAATATCTTTCGCTTCTGGCCGATCTGCGCGCCGGTGCCACGGTGCGCAAGATCGACGTGCGCCTGCGCTCCATCGAAAATGGCGAGACCGTCTTCCGCGCCTATCGGCTCGAAGGTGCGGCAAGCGCTCGCGCCATCACGCTGATCGGCCGTTCGCTGGAAGGCGAGCAGAAGCTTCTGGAAGAAATCGCCACGCTGAAAGCGGAACTGGAATCGGAGCGCATCGGCAAGGGCCGTCTGCTCGCAGCCGTCAGCCATGAGCTGCGCACGCCGCTCAATTCCATCATCGGCTTTTCCGACATGCTGTCGCATGAAATGGGCGGCAAGCTGGCCAATGAAAAGCAGCGCGAATATGCTGGCCTCATCCACCAGTCCGGCCATTATCTGTTGGAGCTTGTGAACGCCGTTCTCGACAATTCGCGTCTGGAAACCGGCAATTACAGCATTGATCCGCAGACGCTCGCTTTCCGCGAAGCAGCCGAAATGTGCACCGCCGTCATGCTGCCGCTGGCTGAAAAGAAAGGCGTCGCCTTCTGCCACCGCGTCGGCAACGGCGTTGGCGAACTGGTGGCCGACCGCCGCGCCGTCCAGCAGATATTGCTCAACCTCGCCGGAAATGCGGTCAAGTTCACGCAAAGCGGCGGCTGCGTCACCATCGATGCGGCGCGCGTGATGGCTGAAGGCCGTGCAATGCTGGAATTCAGCGTGTCGGATACGGGCATCGGCATCGAGCCGGAAGACATGCAGCGCATCGGCACGCCATTCGTGCGCGCCAACAACGATTATGCGCGCGCGCAGGAAGGAAGCGGCCTTGGCCTTTCGGTGGTCAAGGGGTTGGTGGAACTGCATCAGGGAACGATGCAACTGAAAAGCTGCCCCGGCGAAGGCACGATCGTCACGGTCCGCCTTCCGGTGTCGGGGCCGCAATTTGTCATGGGAGAAGACGAACATCAGGAGCTTGGCACGGTGATCGACATGCACCGTCACCAGGGAGAAAGGCAGCATGACTGGCAGAACGACGAAATCCGGGAGCAGAAAAATGCGCAAGCCCGCAAAACGGCGTAGTCTCGGATCGCGGCTCCTCCATTTCTTCTTCACGTCGGCCTCGGCGCTTGCAATCGCCGCCGGAGATTTCATTGCGCGCAACCCCGTCCTGACCGGCGGGGCAACCGCATTTCTGGTGGTCATGAGTTTCGTTTCGGCCAATGCGCTCTGGTATCAGCCGGAGGCGCACAACGCCGTGTTCTTCCGCACCAGGCCGGATTTCGTGTTCAAGCCAACCCCGCGCGAGGTGTTGCCGGGAACGGCGGCGGCGAGCGACAACGCCCCCAAACCGGTTGAAACCGCGAAAAGCGAGACCGCACCGGCGCCTGAAACCGCCAGCCTGTCGGCTGACCGGCTGAATATGAGCGCATCGGTGGACGATATGCTGCCAGCACTTGCGCCCAATGCCGATCTGGAGATCGCGCGGCTGCAGCATCGGCTTTCGACGCTCGGAATTTACAAGGGGCCGGTGGACGGTTTTACCGGGCCGCAGACCCGCGAAGCGGTGGAACGCTGGCGCGCCTTGCAGCAAAAGCTCGGCGTGCAGGAGGCCAACATCCCTCCACAAATGCTGGCTGACACGCAGAAGCGCAATCCGGTTCAGGATGAGGTGGCAAAAGCCATCGAGGTCGCGGTTCCATCGCCGCGTCCGCAGCCTGCCGTTTTGAAATCGGAAACAGTTTCAAAGCCGAAGCCTGACCTTGCTTCCTATGAAAAACCGGCCGCCAAAAAGCAGGTTGCGGCAACGCCCGCCATACAATCGGGAAAAGTGAGTTCGCAGGATATTATCCGCGTGCAGGCCGGGCTGAAGGCATTCGGCAATGACACGGTGCCGGTGAACGGGCAGCCGGGCAAGTCGACGCAGGAAGCCGTGCGCGAATTCCAGAAACTGTTCAGCTTGCCCGTGACCGGCGAAATCGATGGAACGCTCATCGCCAAGATGCGCGAGATCGGCCTGATAAGCTGATGGTTTCGCGATGCGCCTGACATCCGATTTCTGGGTTTCCGCCCTGATCCGCAAGGTGCAGGGCGAGGGCGGCTTTGCCTATCTCGCCCGTCGCGGTTCGCCGGAAGCGGGTGCGATCTTCATCAAGGTAAGCTCGCGCTTCGGCACATGCGACTTATATTCGCCTGCGCCGCAAACCTCCTATGACGAGGATAACGATGGAGAGCGCATGTTCCTGCGCATTCTTCATGACGCGGATGACTTGGCGGCAAGTGACCGCATGGCGCGGGAAACGCGTTTCGACCCCGACCTCTGGCTGGTCGAACTGGAAGATATTGCCGACGCATCGGCGTTCTTTTCGATTTCGCAGGACGGGGAAGCGTCTAGCTGACGGTTCTATTTTACCAAACGCTGCTGCGACGGATGATCGGAATTGGCCGCATCCACAAGCGGGGTGTCGTCCCCTGCTTCCGCCATTTCGCGCAATTTGCCGCGCAGCATGGCCGACATGTCTTCAGCCTTCCAGCGCCGCACGAGCGCCATCGCCTTTTCGCGGTCGATGGAACGGTAGATGTGGACGAACTCACGCAGGCTGTCGCGATTGGTGTCGATCGGGCCCAGAATGGCCGTCATGGTGAGATAGCATTCCGCTGGCGACAATCCGAGCGCCTTGAGCGCAATCGGCAGGTGCGAATCCGGCCACTGGCCGATAATCGCATCGGCCCGCTCGAACGAAAGGTCGAGCGCATCGGCCAGTGCGTTGCGAAAGAACTGGCCGTCGATCAGAAGGGCGGTATCGATGAGATGCTGCGAGCCGGTGGCGGCACCTGTTTCGTAGAAAGGCTGTTGCAGCGCGCGCGCCAGCCGCTCCGAACTGCCCTCTTTCATCAGGGGTATTTTGGCGGTGGACAGGTCTGGCACATCCGGTTTTTCAAGCGGCTCAGCCTCGATATTGGCGAGGTTTTCCTGAAGCGCCAGCGTGCGGTCGATGACCGGATCGGCGAAACTGCGCAACACGCCTTGCAGAAGCACATCCCCCGATTGGCGCCGCGCAATGGCGCGCGCATGAGCAAGACCGTTCTTGCCGATGATCTCGATCAGGTCGGAAGGGCGCAGGAGGGGCGAGCGCAGGAGAATGGGCGCGGAGATTTCCACGGGCTGGTCGGCGAGCGCGAGAATGAGGCGGCGCGGCGCGTCTTCCAGTTGGGCCAGCGCATTGGCTGCATGGCGCTTGCCGCGGGTGGAAGCGCATTGCAGAAGCGGCATGGCAAGATCTTCGAGCTGCTGCATATCCTGCCGTCCGGGACGCATGATGCCCGCAAATGCCGAAATCGCGGCCGCCAGAAGGTCGTCCGCCTTGGCTCTCCCCGCTTTTGAATCCGACGGGCTCCGGTGGCCTGAAATATCCTCCAGGGCGCGGAACTGATCATTTGTCACGCAGAATACTCCGGTAGGCACCCAACTCACCCGCCCAATCGCAGATCACGCATCCAGCAGCAACTGGCCTGCACGAAATGCACCCCGCATGGGTCGGTGTTCCCGATAGTAGCGTTGAAGCCTTAGCAACTCATTAACCGTGCCATAAAGAAACAGCATTTGGTTGCGGCTGGGTCAGAGTCCCTCAAACGGCGCGCACCGCGCTTGCGCGAAGAAGCCCTGCACTTGCCTGTTCCAGGTTGCATCGGGCACGAAGGCGCGCAGCACGGCAACACCCTCACCGATATTCTGCTCGATCAGGATCGAACGCGCATCGGCCTGCGAACCATCGGAGCGAATGCCATCCGAGCGAAGACTGGCCATGCCGATGGGATCGGCAAGGATAAGGTCGAGCTTGCGTTCATTGGAAACGCTGTCGTTGAGGCTGTAGAGATTGTCCCCGTTGGGCGCATAGATCGAAAGCGACCAGTAAGGCACGTTTGCGTCTGCCGTGATGTGCACCGGGCCGTCTGCAAGGTCGAAGCGGCAGGTGGCTTCCTGTATCAGCGGGTCGCTGTCGCTGACGGGGCCGGTCTTGTGATCCAGCCGCTGGAAACGGTATGGCTCGCTTCCGGTTTCGATCCGCGACCAGGCATTCTTGTCGGAATAGAAGGGAACGAGGAACAGGACCGCGATATGGACGATCGCCGCGCCGATGATGCCGAGAAGGATGAGGCGGAAAATTCTAGCCACGGCACGCTCCCGGATTTACGCCGGCAACGCGCACCAAGCCCGGCATGACCAGATCGGAAAGACCGGAGGAGGATGCCGCAGGCGTGTCGTAGAGCGTCATGACGAGAACGAAATCGCCGCCGCCTTCGACGGGGAGCCAGTTGCCGGGCGCGGCATCCGGAGCGATGGTGATCGTGACGCTGCCGTCATCGCCATAAAGCACCTCGCGGGAATGCAGCGCTGGCAGCAATCCCTCGCGTGGCGTGATCGGCTCAAGATTGGGCGTGGCCGGATAGACTGTCCAGAAACGGGCGGGCGGGGTCATGCCGCTCAGGCGATAGGTGCAGCCGCGCCGAAGCGTGCGCCCGCTATCGTCGGTGCGCGCATAGAAGGGCAGGCCCTCGGCGGTTCCAAGCGCCAGATAGGCCTTTCGGGCTGCGCGGGCCTTGGAATAGGGATCGGCATCCGGCGTACCCGCCGCCGGATAGGCGCTCCAGGTCCCGACGCGAAGCTCGCCGAACCCCTCGAACCGGTCGAGCACCTTGTCGACGCTCCAAATGCCGCCGCCGAGCGCCAGCGCAAGCACGATCGCCGTGTTGAATATCGTCTTGAACATCGCCCCTCAGAGTACCGATATTTTTGTGCGCCCGGCGATCTTAGGCAGAGGCGGGGCCGCAAGGAAGCGGTCATGCAGCTCCTTGATGACTTTTGTCGACAGGGGCGAGAGCACGCGCGGCGGCGCGGCCATGGCTTCCTCCGGCTTGGCGTTTGCCACTTGCGGCTCGCTCTTCTTGGGCGGCGCGGGGAAGGGCGGCGTCACACCCGGTATGGGCTTCAGTTCGATGTTCTGATGCGCATAGGACATCATCCGCTGCCAAGCCATGGCAGGCAGAACGCCGCCGGTCATTTCCTTCATGGGAGTGAAATTGTCGTTGCCGAACCAAACCGCCGCCGTGAAATTTCCGGTGAAGCCGACAAACCATGCATCGCGATAATTCTGCGTCGTGCCGGTCTTGCCGCCAACCCGCGTCATGGGCAGCGCGGCGCGGCGCCCGGTGCCCCGTTCGGGCACTTGCACCAGCATGGAGTTCATTTCGAGCGCTGCCTTTTCCGATAGCGCCCTGTGCGGCTTCGGCGCATCGCGACCGAAATCCCACAACACCTTGCCATCCGGCGAAACGATCTGCGTGAAGGCATGGCGATTGCCGGCCATGCCCGCATTCGGAAACACGTTGAAGCCGGTGGCCTGATCCATCACCGTCATTTCCGAAGTGCCAAGCACCATGGTCTTGTGCGACGAGATTGGTGATTCGACGCCCATTGCCTTGGTCAGCGCGACGATGGGGGCGGTGGTCAGATAATCGCGCGCCAGCCGTACCGGCACGCTGTTCAACGAACGCACAAGCGCGGTCGTCAGGTCCACGCGGCCCGCGAAACTGCGGCCATAATTGCGCGGTGACCAGTTGCCCCAGCTGATCGGCGCGTCCGAGACAATGGTGCTAGGCGTCAGCCCCTTTTCCATAGCCGCCGCATAGACGTAAGGCTTGAAGGACGAACCGGCCTGCCGCAACGCCTTTGTGGCACGGTTGAACTGGCTTTCGCCATAGTCCCGCCCGCCGACGAGTGCGCGGACCGAGCCGTCATTGGCGATCACTACGGTTGCCGCTTCCGAAACATTATAATCCTTGCCGAACTGGCGCAGGTGATATTCGAGCGATTCTTCCGCCGCCTTCTGGATATTGTGGTCGAGCGTCGTGCGCACGATCAGCGTGTGCTGGGGAATATTGGCAGCGACCTTCTTCACTTCCTCGAACGCCCAGTCGAGGAAATAGTCGGGACTCTCATTCTTGGCCCGGTCGATGACGCTTGCCGGATGGCGGCGCGCGACGGCGATCTGTCCCTCGCTCAGGAAACCGCTTTCAACCATGTTGGAAAGCACGACATTGGCGCGCGCACGCGCTGCGGGCAGGTTGACATGCGGCGCGAACTTGGCAGGCGCCTTGAACAGCCCCGCCAGCATCGCGGCTTCCGCCAGCGAGACATCCTTGATGTTCTTGCCGAAATAAAACTCCGAAGCGGCTGCGATACCGAAGGTTCCGCCGCCCATATAGGCCCGGTCGAGGTAAAGCTGCAGGATTTCCTTCTTGCTGAGATTGCTTTCCAGCCAGAGCGCGAGGAAGGCTTCCTTGATCTTGCGCTCGATGGTACGCTCGTTGGAGAGGAAGAGGTTCTTGGCAAGCTGCTGGGTGATGGTCGAGCCGCCCTGGACGACGCCATTGGCGCGCATGTTCTGGCTTAACGCGCGGGTCAGGCCCCAGAAGTCGATGCCGTAATGATCGAAGAAGCGCCGGTCCTCCGTGCCGAGCACGGCCTTGATGACATGATCCGGCAATTCATCGATCGGCACGGCCTGACGATGCAGGATGCCGCGCTGGCCGATCTCATTGCCGTAGCGATCGAGGAAGGTGACGGCATAGTCGTCCTGCGCGCGCCAGTCCTTCTTGGTTTCCTCGAAGGCGGGCAGTGCCAGCACCAGCATCAGCACCGCTCCGGCAACCCCGAGCGTAAATCCCTCGTCGAGAACCTCGACGACGAAACGCCGGAAACCCCGCACGCGAAAACGCCGGGAGAAGATGGTGATGTTTTCCCACCACTCGCCGAGATTATAGCGCAGGCTGTAGAGGGTGGAATCGATCCACGCGTCGAGCCCGATCAGGCGCGAAACCCTGAACGGCTTGCGCTTTTGGCTTCCGGGATCTTTTTCTGCCGTCTTACGCATTCACTGACTTCGGCGCGGTTGGTTTCGCGGACAGATGGAGCTTGCCTGTCCATCATAGCAGATAAGTAAGCCACAGCTCATGCGAAATGGTTAAAGCGCTGGCAGCTTTTTCATTATAGGAAAAAAATCAAATAATAGGAAAATAGTCCTTGACTGCGTAACGGTGCTTTGTTAGGTTTTATCTATGGTCGACAAAGTGTGACCGTCGCCGGTTTTGCTATATTACCCCCGGCAGATACCGGTGTGCATAACCCTGAGGAGCCATAGCTGCTTTTCAGGGTTATGTCTTTTACAGCAATTGCCCGCGCGGTCAGGTCTGTCGGCGAACTGAGCGCCGAGGACAAGCCGGCCGGTCCGTTGCCCGCCGGTCGCGCGGCTGCTTCGTTGGGCGACACGCGCAGGGCGCTGGCGCGTATAAGCAGGAGGATAAACGAACTTGCAGAAAGTCGGGCGCGGCAGATCTTGGACGGCAGGCCTGACGCCGCAGCAAATGGAAGCAGCCGAGGCGGAGTGGCTGTTTCAGGCGCGTGACGCCCAGTTGCCGCCTTATGGCGAATGGCTCACATGGCTTATCATGGGCGGTCGCGGCTCCGGCAAGACGCGGGCAGGGGCGGAATGGGCGTCCGGCATAGCGCTGGGACTGCCGCCCTTTGCCAAGGTAGCCTGCGGGCACATCGCGCTGGTGGGCGAAACCCTGAGCGATGCACGCGAGGTGATGGTGGACGGGCCGTCCGGCATTCTGGCGGTGTCGCGGCTGGCGCGCCCGCGCTATGAAGCGACACGCCGCAGGCTTTTATGGGAGAACGGTGCGGTGGCGTCGCTTTATTCTTCCGAAGATCCCGACAGCCTGCGCGGTCCCCAGTTCGATGCTGCATGGTGCGACGAACTGGCGAAATGGAAAAACCCGCAGGAAACCTGGGACATGCTGCAATTCGGCCTGCGTCTTGGCGCTTTTCCGAGACAGGTCGTGACCACAACCCCGCGCGCGGTTCCGCTCCTGAAAGCTCTGGTCCGTGATGGTTCGGTTTCGATGACCCATATGCGGACGGAAGAAAACGCCGACAATCTGGCGCAAGGCTTCATGCAGGCGATCAACGACCGCTATGGCGGGACGCGTTTGGGACGGCAGGAACTCGACGGCGAATTGATCGAGGAACGCGCCGATGCCCTGTGGTCGCGCGACCTCATCGAGCGGTGTTTCGAGGCGAGAGCCCCGGAACTGGCTCGTATCGTTGTGGCGATCGACCCGCCTGCCTCGTCCGGCAAGGCGTCGGATGCCTGCGGCATTGTCGTTGCCGGCATCGACAATGAAGGAAGCGGCCATGTGCTTGCCGATGCCAGCATGAACGCCGCCAAGCCGCACCAATGGGCGCGGAAGGCCATTGCGCTTTTCCACGCGCATCAGGCCGATGCGATTATTGCGGAGGTCAATCAGGGCGGCGAGATGGTGGCGGCGGTGCTGGCGGCGAAAGATGCAAGCGTGCCGGTGCTCAAACGCCACGCCTCGCGGGGCAAGTTTCTGCGGGCGGAGCCGGTGGCTGCGCTCTACGAGCAGGGCCGCATCCGCCATGCCGGGCGGTTCCCGGCGCTCGAAAATGGCGAACGGATTTGTCGCGCTGCATATGGATCACGGCGCATCGTGGATTGCGCGGGATTATACCTCGCTGGCGCGTGAGGGCTTCATGCGCAATCCGGTCGCCCATCGCTGCGTGCGCATGATTGCGGAAGCGGCAAGCAATGTGCCGTGGCTGCTTTATGCAGGCGCGACCGAACACGAAACGCATTCGCTGCTTGAGCCTGTTGCCCGCCCTCAATGCGGGTCGGACGGAACGACATTTTTCGAGCCGCTATACGGGCATCTTCTGATTTCCGGCAATGCCTATGTCGAACGTCTTGATCTGCCGAGCGGCCGCATGGAACTGCATCTTTTGCGCCCGGAACGGGTCAGCATCATAACGGATGCGGATGGCTGGCCGCAGGCGCTGGTTTATCGCTCCGGCAAGGCGGCGAGACGGCTTTCGCTTGGAAGTGACGGCGCGGCTGCCTTGCAGCTCCAGCTGTTTCGTCTGCTGGACGATCATTACGGATTTCCGCCGCTGGAAGCGGCCCTGATGGCGCTCGATCTCCACAATGCGGCTGGCGCGTGGAACAAGGCGCTTCTCGACAATCCGGCGCGGGCCGTCCGCTGCTTCTGGAAGGCGGCCTGGACTGGAAGGCGATGGGCTACAGCCCGCAGGACGTGGATTTCATCGAAGCAAAGAACGGAGCCGCCCGCGACATCGCGCTTGCCTTCGGTGTGCCGCCATGCTGCTCGGTATTCCGGGCGATAATACCTATGCCAATTATGCGGAGGAAAACCGCGCCTTCTACCGGCTGACAGTATTGCCGCTGATTGGGCGCACCGCAAAGGCGTTCTCCGGATGGCGGCCCGCATTTCGGCGACGATCTGCGGCTTGAGCACGATATCGACCGCGTGGAAGGGCTGTCATCCGAGCGGGAATCGCTGTGGCGGCGCATTTCCGAGGCATCGTTTCTCACCGACGAAAAACGGGATGCAGTGGGCTATTAGCCGCATTCAGCAGGGAGACTGTTATGAGCAACCTCAACGATGCAGTATTCGCTTCGGAAGCGGCCTGGATCTGGTTCGCCAAGGTGGCGGGCGCGGTGGCAGGCTCCGCCGTCTCGCTCGCCTATATGATGCCGCACGGAAAGCGCGAAGCGGCGATCCGTTTCGCGGTCGGCATCATCTGCGGCATGGTTTTCGGCGGTGCGGCAGGGGTCAAGATTTCCGAAACCCTGGCTCTCGGCGGATTGCTCGGGCGAGCGGAACTGATTCTCATGGGATCGGCAGCCGCAAGCCTTGCCGCCTGGTCGGCGCTCGGCATCTTCAAGCGCTTTTCCGAGCGGCTGAAACAGGCTCCGATACCGGGCATTCTGCCGGAGGAAAGGAGAGAGAATGGCGATGCATGATATGCGACTGGAAACGAAACAAGCCGCGCTTGCCATCGAGGATGTGGAGCTGGACGGCAGCTTTTCCAGCTATGCAAGCATCTCCGGCCTGTCCGATCTCGGCAATGACGTGATCGAACGGGCGCTTTTACCCGTTCGCTTGCCGGCGATTTCGGACGCGGTTATCTGGTGGTGGATCGTATTGGCGTGCGCGTGCTGCGCGATCCTTATTCCGCCAAACCCTATGTGCTCTTCTATATGACCAAGCGCGTCGGCGGCGGCGTGCAGGATTTCGAGGCCATTAAGCTCCTGAAATTCACCGTCTGACGGAACTGGCAGCCTGAAGCTGTCAGTTTTTGCAGTAGATTACCGGGCTGCCCTGCCGGTTTTGGCAGGTAGTTTCCCGCTCCAAAGCAAGGGAAGCTCCATGTGGAGTTCGTGTTTAACTATCTGATTTGAAAGTTATCATTTAGAGGGAAGTCCATGACAATGTTTCTTGTCACGCCACCGGCGCTGGAGCCGGTGACGGTAGCCGACGTGCGCGCATTTTTACGAGTTTCCACCGACGGCGAGGACGATATTCTGCGTCGCCTCATTGCCGCAGCCCGCGAAATCATTGAAGCTGAAACCGCACTGTCGCTGATCGAGCAGACCTGGCGGCTGCGTGTTGACCGCTGGCCGCGCTCGGGGCGTCTTGCCCTGTTCAAATATCCGGTAAAAATGGTGACGACTGTCGTGGCCTACAGGCCGGACGGAACCGCGATCAGTTTTTCGCCGGAAGAACTTGTCCTGCATCATAGCCGCAGGCCGCAGCGTCTTTATATGGCACAGTATCCCGACGCAGCCGAATTTGTAGGTCTGGAAGTCGATTTCGTGGCCGGTTTCGGGGAAAGCGGCGTCGAAGTGCCGGACGCTTTGAAACAGGCGATCCTGACGCTTGTCGCTCATCTTTACGAATCGTGCGCTGGTGTTGATGCGGATGCCGCGCAGCGTTCTTTCCCGCCGGTCATCGGCCAGATGATCGACAGCTGGAAACGGGTGTCCCTATGAACAACGTGCTTTTCATCGATCCGGCCAGCTCATCCGAACTGGTTCTGGAAGCACTGTAGCCGGTGGCGGACGGCATGGGCGGTTACGGCGAGAACTGGTCCGATGTCGGCATGGTCTGGGGACGGACCGAGCCGCTTTCCGCATCGCAGAAGGATTTCGACACGCGCCCGCAACCCGAGGTGACGCACCGCATCCTGCTGCGGTTTCGATTGGAATACGTCGACGGAAAAGGGCGGTGAGCATTTTTTCAATATCCAGATCTGGGCTAGGGAAAGCGGGCGCAAGCGTGTGCTGGACATCGCCGCAAAGATCGCGAAGCCGGTTGAGGTCAGCGGCCATCGTGTCGTGAACCTGATGCTGACCGAGGTTCTGGCGCGCAATACCGATGGGCTCGGCAGCTATCTCGGCACCATGCGCTATCGCGCCGTGACCGAACCGGCAGACTAAATTTCAGGGAGATTTGAATGGCGGCACAAAGAGGCAAGGACATCTTGCTCAAGACGGCGCGATGACAGCACGTTTGAAACCTGCGCGGGCTTGCGCAGCAAGCGTGTCGCTTCCGTCCGCTCAGCCCCGTCCATTTGAAAGTGGAGCGGCTGGCGAATGACGATCTGTCCTTCAACTGGATCAGGCGTGGGCGGATCGATGCCGACGGTTGGTCCGATAACTGGTTTGGCGAAGATATTCCGCTTGGCGAAGAACGCGAGGCCTACCGCATCGAAATCTGGCGGAGCGACACGCTGGTGCGAGCCAGCCAGGCATCGGCGCCTTCATGGATTTACGGCGCGGCGGAAAGGCAAGCTGATCTTGGCAATGCGGCATTCGGGGCTGCTTTCCAGTTTCGGGTTGCAATGATCGGCGCAAAAAGCGGATCGGGCGATTTTGCGTGTCTCGACGTTCCGGCAATGATTAACTGACAGGAAAAAACATGAACGCAGATAAATCTTGGTATCTTTCGCGCACGGTCTGGGCTGGTCTCGTAGCGCTTTTTCTCTCGCTTGCCGGTGTTTTCGGTGTGGCAACCGATCTGATCGATCAAGGCGCGCTAACGGATGTTCTGCTGCAACTGGCGACCGCAATTGCCGGAATTGTTACGATTATCGGGCGCATCGGGGCAACATCACGCATTTCATAATTACACAAACCGTGATAGTCAGAGGCTGATTTTTCCTTTGGGCCCGCAAGAGGTTTGGTTGTTCATGCATCATTCAGCTGTTGGGCGCTATATAAGGCGGCATGATGAAACAGAACCCTGCTCTCAAAGTTTTCGCGCTTCTCGCGGTTAGTATTGGCTTGCTGCCGGTCAGTGCCGGTGCATTGCCGATGACGGCGCCGCAGAAGTCCAATCTCATTGTCGCTGCCGCGGGTGATTGCGCCGCGGTCGGCGAACAGGTGGCTGCCCAGCAGGGTGGCCAGCTGGCCAAGGCAACCGCCACGACGCAAAACGGCCGCCCCATGTGTGTCATCGTCGTGCTGGTGCCGGGCCGTGATGGCGAACGCCCGCGCCGCGTTGAAGTGGCTGTTCCCGCTCAATAACAACGGTTTGCGTTGCTGTTCTGCATTCATTGAGGGGAGAACGTCCGCTTGCGTATCCTGATCGTTGAAGACGACAAGGACCTGAACCGGCAGCTTGCGGAAGCGATGGCCGCCGCCGGTTATGTGGTCGACCGCGCTTATGACGGCGAAGAAGGTCATCATCTGGGCGATACCGAGCCTTACGATGCGGTGGTACTTGATATCGGCCTGCCGCGCATGGACGGCATCAGTGTTGTGGAACGCTGGCGGCGCAGCGGCCGCACCATGCCCGTTCTTATGCTCACCGCCCGTGATCGCTGGAGCGACAAGGTTGCCGGCATCGATGCGGGCGCCGATGATTATGTTGCCAAGCCCTTCCATATCGAGGAAGTGCTGGCGCGGCTGCGTGCGCTGATCCGCCGTGCGGCTGGCCATGCATCGTCCGAACTTGTCTGCGGGCCGCTCTATCTCGATACGAAAACATCGAAAGCCAGCATCAATGGCGTCGCGCTCAAGCTGACCTCGCACGAATACCGGCTTTTGTCCTATCTGATGCACCACATGGACGAGGTGGTGTCGCGCACCGAACTGGTGGAGCACCTTTACGATCAGGATTTTGACCGCGATTCCAACACGATCGAAGTCTTTGTCGGTCGCCTCCGCAAGAAGATGGGCGTGGACCTGATCGAGACCGTGCGCGGCATGGGCTACCGCATCCGTTCGGAAGGCGGCGGCGAAGCGAAAGGCAACGACAGCTGAAGCTTCTTCGCGTCTTTCCTCCGCTGCGTTCGCTCGCGGTCCGCGTCGTCACCCTCTCAACGATCTGGGTCATCGTCGCCCTTGTGGTGGTGGCGACCTTTATCGGCTCGCTATACGGCGAAGCGGCGCGCAGCAATTTTGAGCGGCTCCTGACCGCCCATCTGTTCAGCCTCGTCGGTGCCGTCAGCATTTCCGGTGACGGTACGCTGCAGGGGCGGCCCGAGCTTGGCGAATTGCGTTATTCCAGTCCGCTTTCCGGCTGGTACTGGTCTGTCGATCCCGTCACGCCAAATCTTACCGGAAAACTTCAGTCGCCTTCTCTCGTCGGACGTCTGGTGCCCGAAATGCCCGTCGCGCAGGCACCTTTCGACAGTTCCTTCATGCGCAGCTACACTTTGCCGGGACTGAACGGCGAGGAACTTTTCATCGTTGAAACGGAAGTGGTTCTGGATACCGCCAATCGCGTCGCGCGTTTTCGCGTCATGGGAAATCTCAGCGAAGTTCTCAAGGAAATATCCGATTTCAGAACCCGCCTCGCCATCTATCTGGCGATTTTCGGCATCGGCAGCATTCTTATCAACGCCGCCGTGATCCTGTTCGGTCTGCGCCCGCTCGACAAGGTGCGTCAGTCGCTGGCCGACATTCGCGAGGGGCGCTCCTCAAAGCTCGATGCGTCGCTGCCCGTCGAGATTGCGCCGCTCGCCACGGAAATGAATGCGCTGATCGAAAACAACCGCCGCATCATGGAGCGGTCGCGAACGCAGGTCGGCAATCTCGCCCATTCCCTCAAGACACCACTTTCGGTGCTGGTCAATGAAGCGCGAAGCATGGGCGGCGAACATGGGCGCATTGTCCAGGAACAAAGCGAAGCGATGCAGGTGCAGATCCAGCATTATCTGCAACGCGCGCGCATTGCCGCGCAGCGCGACAGCGTTGTGTTTCGCACGCCCGTAACGCCCGTTCTGGAGCGTATGCAGCGGGTGACGGCCAAACTCAATCCGGCTTTCAGCGTTACCTTCCGAAATGATTTGCCGGATGCGGTTTTCGCGGGGGAGCGCGAGGATCTGGAAGAAATCGTCGGCAACCTGCTGGAGAATGCCGGTAAATGGGGCCGCAAACGCATCAATATCAGGCTCGCTCCTGTTACCGGCGAGCAACGGCAGTTCGAAATTGTGATAGAAGACGACGGGCCGGGGCTGGCGTCGGACAAGATCGAGGCGGCGCTGAAACGCGGCAGTCGCGTCGATGAAACGAAACCCGGAACCGGGCTGGGGCTGGCAATCGTACAAGACACCGTGCGCGAATATGGCGGAGGCTTGAATCTGGGCAAGAGTTCGTTCGGTGGACTGGAAGTCCGGGTCCTGTTGCCCCGGACGGAAGATTGACGGTTGTTTTTGGCTGAAAGCGAACTAGAAGATAAATTGAAAAGCCGCATGCCGTTATAGTGTGCATGCTAATTGTTTATGAAGGCTGGTTGTTATGGTGATGGTATCCAGGTTGTCTCACCCGGTTTCAGTTGCTTCGACGATGTTTGCCGTGGCGCTTGCTTTGTCAGCTTGCGGCACGACCAGCGGCAAGGGAATCGGGCTTGGCTCGCTGGGCGGCGGCTCGGCGGCGCAGAAGCCCGAAACCAGCCTGTTGACGCCGCTCGGCAATGGTCTTCTCGGCGGCTCTGCAAATCAACTGAATGCAGCCGACCGCAAGAAGGCGCTGGAGGCGGAATATCGCGCGCTTGAATATTCGCCAGCCGGAAAGGTTGTTTCCTGGAGCGGCAGCGGATCGAATTCCGGCGATGTGACGGCGGCGCAGCCTTATCAGGTCGGCTCCCAGAATTGCCGTCAGTATTCGCATAGCTTCACCGTCGGCGGATCGCAGCAGACTGCGCGCGGAACGGCATGTCGCAATCCGGACGGCAGTTGGACCCCATTGACCTGATTCCTCAACCTTACCTTTGCGGCGAATTGCCCTAGGCGGCAACTTACTGCAGGTAGTGGTTGGTTTTTCCCTTGGCTGCGCTTAAGTCGTAGCCATGGGATTCTGGCTTATTGCAGCACTATTGACATTGGCAGCCACTCTGGCTGTTTTGTTGCCTCTCACGCGGCGCAAACAGGCATTCCTGCCTGCGGAAAAAAACGATCTTGAGGTCTATCGGGATCAGTTGCGCGAAGTCGAGGCTGATGCAGCAAGAGGCATGATCGATCCGCAGAGCGCCGAGCAGGCCCGCATCGAAATTTCACGTCGCATTTTGAATGCCGAAAAGTCAGGCAAGGAGGCGGTGGAAGCTGCCGGCAAGGCGGCGCCAGGCCGT
The DNA here is from genome assembly GCF_008932435.1 of Brucella pseudintermedia. Lineage (GTDB taxonomy): Bacteria > Pseudomonadota > Alphaproteobacteria > Rhizobiales > Rhizobiaceae > Brucella > Brucella pseudintermedia. The sequence goes on from NZ_WBWE01000017.1 coordinate 35,645, forward strand.
TTGCTGGCCTTTATGGCCGTACTCGCCGTTCCATTGATCGCCTGGGGCATCTATCCGCTATTCGGCAAGCCGGACATGCCGTCCATGCCGCTCGCCGAGCGGCTCTCGGCGAGCGCGGATCGTGGCTCTGTCGATGAGCTGGTGGCGCGTGCCGAAGCCCATCTGGCCCAGAATCCCGACGATGTGCGCGGATGGGATGTGCTGGCGCCGATTTACCTGCGGCTCGGCCGCGCTGCGGATGCCGTCAATGCCTATCGCAGTTCCATTCGTATCGCGGGCGAGAATTTCCCGCGCGTTCTGGGGCTGGGAGAAGCACTTGCAACCGCTTCCGGCGGCACCGTCACCGCCGAGGCCGAAGGCTTTTTCAAGAAAGCTGCCGATCTCGAACCGAATGACGTGCGCCCGCAATTCTATCTCGCACAAGGCGAGATGCAGGACGGTCGCATGGATTTGGCGGCCAATCGCCTGCAGGCTTTCCTTGACAAAGCGCCTGCCGATGCGCCGTGGCGCGGCCAGATCGAACAGGCTATCGCCCGGCTTCGCGATCCCGCAGCCGGTCAGCAGCAGCCGAAAGGTCCGACGGCTGACGACGTTGATGCCGCTTCGACGCTCAGCCCCGAAGACCGCCAGGCGATGATCGAAGGCATGGTCCAACGTCTTGATGAAAGTCTTCGCCAGAACAGTGGTGATGTCGAAGGCTGGAAGCGCCTTGTGCGCTCCTATATGATCCTCAACCGCCGCGATGCAGCGCTTGACGCTCTCAGTCGCGGAATGACAGCCCTCGAAGGCGAGAGCCGGACGAACCTTGAGAGTTTCGCAGCCGGCCTTGGACTAGAGCTAAAGGCAGGGAACGCACAAAAATGAGCGCGACCGCAGACGATAACGCAGGCAAAACTAAACCAGCGGCTCATTTTGCCCGCACCGTAAGCCAGAGAAAGCGCAAGCGCCTGTTTCTGATCGGCGGTGCGCTGGCTGTTCTGGCAGCGGCGGTCGGGCTGATGCTGATGGCCTTCAGTCAGGATATCCGCTTCTTCCGCACACCTGCCGACCTGACGGAACAGGATATGGCCTCCGGCTCCCGATTCCGTCTCGGCGGTCTCGTGGAGGAAGGGTCCGTGAGCCGCGAGGGCAGCGAACTGCGTTTCACTGTGACCGATACGATCAAGACCGTGAAGGTCGTTTTCGAGGGCATTCCGCCTGATCTCTTCCGCGAAGGGCAGGGCGTCGTCGCCGAAGGGCGTTTCGGAGATGGCGGGGTTTTCCGCGCCGACAACGTGCTGGCGAAACACGATGAGAATTACATCCCCAAGGACCTTGCCGACAGCCTGAAGGAAAAGGGCGTCTGGGAAGGCAAGTAACGGAAAGAGCATTTCCGGCAAAAGCGTGAAACGGTTTTGCGTTCGGAAATGCGTAAAAACAAATGATTGGCGCATCCAAACCGGCGATGTCCGGTTACGTGCCTGATGGAGACTGCAAATGAGCGTCGAGATCGGCCATTTTGCTCTGGTTCTGGCACTGGCACTGTCGATTGTCCAATCGATCGTGCCGGTGGTCGGCGCGCATCGCCGTGATACACAGCTGATGGCAGTCGCCGTGCCGACGGCAATTGCGGTCTTCGCGCTGATCTGCCTTGCATCGGCGGTGCTTGTCCATGCCTATGTGGTGTCGGATTTCTCGGTCCTGAATGTGGTCGAAAACTCGCACTCGCAAAAGCCGCTCCTCTACAAGATCACCGGCGTCTGGGGCAATCACGAAGGCTCCATGCTGCTTTGGGTGTTCATTCTCACCTTCTTCAGCGCACTGGTGGCGGTCTTTTCCGGCAATCTGCCGGAAACGTTGCGCGCCAATGTGCTTGCGGTGCAGGGGTGGATCGGTGTTGCCTTTCTGGCATTCATTATCTTCACCTCGAATCCGTTCACCCGCATTTTTCCGGCCCCGATGGAGGGCGGCGACCTCAATCCGATCCTTCAGGATATCGGTCTCGCGATCCACCCGCCGCTGCTTTATCTCGGCTATGTCGGTTTTTCGGTCTGCTTCTCCTTTGCAGTGGCGGCGTTGATCGAAGGGCGTCTCGATGCTGCATGGGCGCGCTGGGTGCGTCCGTGGGCGCTTGTCGCATGGATGTTCCTGACCGGCGGCATCGCCATGGGTTCCTACTGGGCCTATTACGAGCTTGGCTGGGGCGGCTGGTGGTTCTGGGACCCGGTTGAAAACGCATCCTTCATGCCGTGGCTGGTCGGCACCGCGCTGCTCCATTCCGCCCTCGTGATGGAAAAGCGCTCGGCGCTGAAAATCTGGACCGTATTGCTTGCGATCCTCACCTTTTCGCTGTCGTTGCTCGGCACCTTCCTCGTCCGCTCCGGCGTTCTGACCTCGGTTCACAGCTTCGCCACCGATCCGGGACGCGGCCTCTTCATTCTGGCAATTCTTGCGATCTTCATTGGCGGTTCGCTGTCACTCTTCGCGCTCCGGGTGCAGAGCCTGACGGCAGGCGGCATCTTCCATCCGATTTCGCGTGAAGGCGCGCTGGTGTTCAACAATCTGTTCCTGACGACTGCGGCTGCGACCGTGCTGATCGGCACGCTTTACCCGCTGCTGCTGGAAGTGATGACCGGCGACAAGATTTCCGTTGGCGCGCCGTTCTTCAACATGACGTTCGGCCCGCTGATGATCCCGCTTCTGTTTGCGGTTCCCTTCGGTCCGCTGCTCGCCTGGAAGCGCGGCGATCTTTACGGTGTGTCACAGCGTCTGATGGCGGCTTTCGCGCTCTCCCTTGTGGCGGCGGCAATCGTTCTGTGGAGCACATCGGCGAAATCGGTTCTCGCCGCCTGCGGCATCGGGCTTGCGGCATGGCTGATTTTCGGCAGCCTGACGGATCTCGTTCTCAAGGCTGGTATCGGCAAGGTCTCCGCAAGCAAGGCGTTGGCGCGCTTCAAGGGTTTGCCGCGCTCAGTCTTCGGCACGGCACTTGCCCATATCGGACTTGGCGTGACACTGCTCGGCATTGTGAGCGTGACGACGTTTGGTACGGAGAATGTGCTGATCATGCGTCCGGGTGACACAGCCAAGGTGCAGGATTATACGCTGCGCTTTGAAGGCCTGCGCCCGCTGACTGGCTCCAATTTCACCGAAAATCGCGGCACGTTCACGCTGCTCGATTCCAGCTCGCGCAGCCTTGGACAGATCGAACCGTCCAAGCGTTTCTTCCCGGCGCGCCAGATGCCCACGACTGAATCGGGCATCAAGACACTGTGGTTCAGCCAGGTCTATGTTGCGCTTGGCGATGAACCGGGCGATGGTTCGGTCGTGGTGCGCATATGGTGGAAGCCGGATGTGACGCTCATCTGGTATGGCGCGCTTGTCATGATGGCGGGTGCGCTGTTCTCCCTGGCGGATCGTCGTCTCCGGGTCGGCGCGCCATCGCGCAGCCGCAAATCGGCTCGACCAGAAGCGGAGGCCGCAGCATGAAAAAGGGGTCGGCATTTGCAGCACTTCTGCTTGGCACCGCTCTGGCTTTTCAGGGGACTGCGGCGCTCGCGGTCAATCCGGATGAAGTCCTGTCCGATCCGGTGCTTGAAAAGCGCGCCCGTGCCATCTCCGGCGAATTGCGCTGCATGGTGTGCCAGAACGAATCCATTGACGATTCCAATGCCGAGCTCGCCCGCGATCTGCGTATTCTTGTCCGGGACCGGCTGAAGGAAGGCGATAGTGACGAACAGGTGATGGACTTTATCGTCGACCGTTACGGAGAGTTCGTGCTTTTGAAGCCGCGTCTTAGTGCGCGTACCGTTGTGCTGTGGGGATTTCCTGTCGCCATATTGCTGATCGGTGCTGTAGCGCTGGTTTTTGCCTTTCGCGGCCGCAAGCGGGTCGGGGAGGCGCCAAAGCCGCTTACGGAAAGCGAAAAGGCTGAACTTTCGCGCCTGCTGGACGGCAAATAGGCACTGGTCGCCTGCGCTTGTTATTCGTAACCTTACGAAACTTTCATGTGGTGGAAACGGAGCGGTAAGGTAGCCCTCACTATCTTACGCTCTATAAAGGTTTCACAGGTCCACGTTTCCTGAATGATCAGGGCCGCGGCCGGATTACTGCTCGTAAGGAGAAATAGATGTCCAGAGCCAGGATTTCCAACTATCGCAAGGGCGTTGCCGCGATTGCATTGTCGGCCGTTCTCGCCGGTGGATTTGTCGCGACCGGTCCCATCGGCGCGCTCAATGACGCCCGTGCAGATGCCGTGCAGGTAACGCCGCCACCGCAGGCTGCGGGTTTTGCCGATCTCGTTGAAAAGGTTCGTCCGGCTGTCGTCAGCGTCCGTGTCAAGAAGGACGTGCAGCAAACCGCCGACCGTGGTGGCGGCCAGTTCTTCGGTCCTCCCGGTTTCGATCAGCTTCCGGACGATCATCCACTCAAGCGCTTCTTCCGCGATTTTGGCATGGAGCCGCGCGGCGATGCACGTCCCGACGCGCGCCCGGATCGCCGCGGCAAGCGCGGTCCCCGTCCGGGTCACGAACGCCCGGTTGCCCAGGGGTCAGGTTTCTTCATTTCTGAAGACGGCTATGTCGTAACCAACAATCACGTCGTTTCCGACGGCGATGCTTACAGCGTCGTGATGGACGATGGCACCGAGCTCGATGCGAAGCTGATCGGCACCGATCCGCGCACCGATCTGGCTGTACTCAAGGTCAACGATCCGAAGAAGAAGTTCACCTGTGTCGCATTCGGCGACGATAACAAGATTCGCGTCGGTGACTGGGTGGTGGCTGTGGGTAATCCGTTCGGTCTTGGCGGCACGGTGACTTCCGGCATCGTGTCGGCTCGTGGCCGCGATATCGGCGCCGGTCCGTACGATGACTTCATCCAGATCGACGCAGCCGTGAACAAGGGCAACTCCGGTGGTCCGGCCTTCAACCTGTCGGGTCAGGTCATCGGCATCAACACCGCCATCTTCTCGCCTTCGGGCGGCAGCGTGGGCATTGCGTTTGCAATTCCGGCCTCGACCGCAAAGCAGGTTGTTGACCAGCTCATCAAGAAGGGCTCGGTGGAACGTGGCTGGATCGGCGTCCAGATACAGCCGGTGACGAAGGATATCGCCGCTTCGCTCGGCCTTGCCGAAGAGAAGGGCGCACTCGTCGCTTCGCCGCAGAAGCATGGCCCTGCTGCCAAGGCTGGCATCCAGTCCGGCGACGTGATCACGGCAGTCAATGGCGAAACCGTGCAGGATACGCGTGATCTGGCGCGCAAGGTCGCTGGCGTTGCTCCCGGTGAAAAGGCGGCACTCACCGTCTGGCGCAAGAACAAGGCCGAGGAAATCAATGTCACCATCGAAGCGATGCCGGGCGATCTCGGCAAGGCGACCAGCCCTTCGGACGATAACGGCGGCGGCGGCCAGAGCGAGACCCTCGACTCCTATGGCCTGACCGTGACGCCATCTGAAGACGGCAACGGCGTGGTGGTAACCGATGTCGATCCCGACAGCGATGCCTCCGACCGTGGTATCCGTTCCGGCGACATCATCGTCAGTGTCAATAACCAGACGGTGAAGAGCGCCAAGGACATCAACAACGCCATCAGCGAAGCCGAAAAGACGGGTCGCAAGGCAGTGCTGCTGCAATTGCAGAGCAACGACCAGAGCCGCTTCGTGGCCCTGCCGATCGATCAGGGATGATGATCGGCTGCTCAAGGCTCTGAGAAATTCGATGCCAGGCGGTGCACCGCCTGGCATCGCCTTGTCCTCAAACACTATTATAGTAGCGCCATGAAGATTCTCGTTATTGAAGATGACCGCGAAGCGGCCCGCTATCTGGAGAAGGCCTTCACCGAGGCCGGACATTCAGCCGATATCGCCGGTGACGGCGAAACCGGCTATGCGCTGGCCGAGAATGGAAGCTACGACGTTCTGGTTGTCGACCGCATGTTGCCGAAACGGGACGGCTTGTCCGTGGTGGCCGGTTTGCGTGCCAAGGGCATGGAAACGCCGGTTTTGATTCTCTCGGCGCTCGGCGAAGTGGATGACCGCGTTACCGGCTTGCGTGCTGGTGGCGACGACTATCTGACCAAACCTTATGCATTTTCCGAGCTGCTGGCCCGCGTCGAGGTCCTGCAGCGTCGTTCTAGCCCGCGTGAGGCGGATACGATCTACCGCGTCGGCGACCTGGAGCTCGACCGGCTGGCGCACACCGCGCGCCGTCAGGACGTGGATATCACGCTCCAGCCCCGTGAGTTCCGTCTTCTCGAATATCTGATGCGCCACGCCGGACAGGTCGTCACGCGCACCATGCTGCTTGAAAACGTCTGGGATTATCATTTCGATCCGCAGACCAATGTGATCGACGTGCATATCTCGCGCCTGCGTTCGAAGATCGAAAAGGGCTTTGATGGCCCGCTGCTCCATACGGTGCGCGGCGCCGGTTACATGCTGAAGGCAGGGCGGGCCAAGCAATCCACAGCCGCCAAGGTGGAGTGATGAGCCGCTTTTCAGCGCTCATGCGCACAACCGCCGTTCGACTGTCGGCGCTTTACCTGCTGCTGTTCATCGTTGGCGCGGTGGCGCTGGTCTTCTACATGACCAATCTGTCCGCCTCCATGCTGGCCGCGCAGACCCAGCAGTCGCTGGGCGAGGAAATCGCCAGCATCGGCAAAAGCTATGCGCGCGGCGGCATTCCGCAGCTTGTGCGCACCATCGACTATCGTTCGCGCCAGCCCGGCGCCTATCTCTATCTGGTCGCCGACCCGACAGGTCGCATCCTTGCGGGCAACGTGGAAAGCGTGGAACCGGGTGTTCTGGATACGGACGGCATCATCGAGCGCGGTTTCAGATATCGCCGTTATGGCGAGCAGGGCACAGAGACGGAACATCGCGCCATTGCCGTCGTGATCGCATTGCCGAACGGCATGCGGCTTCTTGTCGGTCGTGATCTGGGTGAACCCGAGCGGTTCCGTGATGTCGTTCGCCGGTCGCTGATGCTGGCTCTCGGCATCATGGGTCTTGGAGCGGTCCTGATCTGGTTTTTTGTCGGACGCCGTGCCTTGAAGCGCATAGATGAAGTATCGAAGGCTTCGCAGCGCATCATGGATGGGGATCTGACAGGCAGGCTTCCCGTCAACGGCTCGGGCGATGAATTTGACCGCCTGTCGGGCAATCTCAACGTCATGCTTGGCAGAATTCTTGAGTTGAACGAGGGGCTGAAACAGGTCTCCGACAATATCGCGCATGATCTCAAGACACCGTTGACACGGCTGCGCAACCGCGCGGAAGAAGCTCTTTCCGGCAAGAAGGCCGGACCCGAATACCGCGAGGCGCTTGAAGATATCATTGGCGAGTCGGATCAACTGATCCGAACCTTCAACGCGATCCTGATGATTTCGCGTCTCGAAGCAGGCTATTCATCGGAGAGTCTGGAAAACATGCCGGTAGCGCCTATTCTTCGGGACGTGGCCGAAATGTATGAGCCCGTTGCCGAAGATGCGTGTGTGAATCTCACACTTGGCGATCTGGACGAAGTTGCGCTCCATATCAATCGCGAGCTGGTTGGGCAGACGATTTCCAATCTCGTCGACAACGCAATCAAATATGCGGGCGATGATGGACGGACCGCGACCGTCAGTCTTTCGATGGAGCGAGACCCGAACTGGGTCCGCATCATCGTTGCCGATAACGGCCCTGGCATTCCTGAGGAAAAACGCGAACAGGCGACGGAACGGTTTGTTCGCCTTGAGGAAAGCCGCACACAGCCCGGCTCTGGACTCGGTTTAAGTCTTGCCAAGGCGGTGATGAAATTGCACGGTGGCGCACTTCGTCTTGAAGGCAATGATCCCGGCCTGCGCGCTGTGCTGGAGTTCCCGTTGCGATCGGACAAGGTCGAATAATACCAAGTCTCGTTGAGTTTGACTCATCGAGACTTGGGTATAAGCCCGTGCGGCGATTGAGCATTTGCAGGGCTTGGATAGCGTTAGCATCTTAGCGGCCTGCTGTAATGGCGTGACATAAGAGGGAATCATGGCGGCAGAAAACGCAAAGGCACTATTCTTCGAGAGAGAGATTCGTGCTTTGACGCCGCTTGATCCGGCAAGGGCGGAGACTTTCCTGGCCGATCTTGCGGCACGCGCCGGGGAAGAGGAGCTGACAGGCGTTGTTGCCCTGTTGAAGAAGGCAGGAACCGCGCGCTTCTTCTCTGCCGTTCTCGATCTTTCTCCATTCATTCGCGAAGCCTTGACACGCCATCCGCGTATTCTTGATCGCATCGCCGCCAAACCGCCGGAGGTGGCGTTGGAGGATATTCTGGCCGAAATCTCGGCCAGTGCCGCAAGCGAACACGTGACGGAAGCCTCGCTTATGACCAGCCTGCGCGTTTTTAAACGCGAGGCGCATGTCCTGATCGCCCTTTGCGATCTCGCCGGGATTTTCGATACGCAAGCAACGACAGGCTGGCTCACCGATCTGGCCGAGGCCTGCACGGGTACTGCCGTCCGGTTTCTCCTGCTTGACGCGGATCGTGCGGGCAAGATCGAACTTCCCGACCGCAACCATCCAGACAAGGACAGCGGCTGGATCGTTCTCGGCATGGGCAAGTTCGGCGCGCGCGAACTCAATTACTCATCCGATATCGATCTCATAGTTTTCATTGATGAAACCAGACCGGCCATTGGCGATCCTTATGAATGCGTCGAAACCTTTTCACGGTTGACGCGCCGCCTTGTCCGCATTTTGCAGGACCGTACCGGCGACGGCTATGTCTTCCGCGTCGATCTTCGCCTGCGCCCGGACCCGGGCTCGACACCGCTGGCCATTCCGGTTGGTGCTGCCCTTCATTATTACGAAGGACGCGGCCAGAACTGGGAACGCGCAGCCATGATCAAGGCGCGCCCTGTCGCGGGCGACCGCGAGTCCGGCAAGCAGGTGCTGGCGGAATTGTCGCCCTATGTCTGGCGCAAGTATCTCGACTATGCGGCCATTGCCGATGTGCACTCGATCAAGCGGCAGATTCACGCCCATAAGGGTCACGGCGATATTGCCGTGCGCGGCCATAACGTAAAACTGGGGCGTGGCGGCATCCGCGAAATCGAATTTTTTGTCCAGACGCAACAGCTGATCGCTGGCGGGCGCTTTCCAGAATTGCGCGGCAACCAGACGGTGCCGATGCTTGCGCGACTGGCAGAACGGGGCTGGATCACCGAGAAGGCCCGCGATGCCTTGGCGAAGGAATATTATTTCCTGCGCGATGTAGAGCATCGCATCCAGATGATCGCCGACGAACAGACACATATCTTGCCGGAGGACGATGAAGGCTTTGCCCGTGTTGCCCATATGATGGGGTATGCCGATACAGCGGCTTTTTCCGCTGCCTTTCTCGACGCGCTGAAGGTCGTGGAAAAACATTATGCGGCCCTGTTCGAGCAGGCTCCCGAGCTTGGAAGCGCATCGGGCAATCTGGTCTTTACCGGCGATGTGGACGATCCGGATACGCTGGAAACGCTCGCCGCCATGGGCTATGAGCGTCCGAGCGATATATGCCGGGTGATCCGCACATGGCACTTCGGGCGGTATCGCGCCACGCAATCGGCGGAAGCGCGCGAGCGCCTGACCGAACTGACGCCCGCTCTGCTCAAGGCTTTTGCCGAAACCAAGCGTGCGGACGAGGCGCTCTTGCGTTTTGACGGTTTTCTGAAAGGACTGCCTGCGGGCATCCAGCTTTTCAGCCTGCTGCAATCCAATCCGCGTCTCCTGAACCTGCTCGTGATGATCATGAGCGCTGCGCCCCGGCTTGCTGAAATCATCACCCGCAACCCGCATGTATTCGACGGTTTACTTGATCCGGCGATTTTCTCCGAAATGCCGACGCGCGCCTATCTGGAAGAGCGGCTGCGCGTCTTTCTGGGGCCTGCGACCGATTATGAGGAAGTGCTGGACCGGTTGCGCATATTCGCTGCCGAGCATCGCTTCCTGATCGGTATCCGTTTGCTGACAAGCGCCATTGATGGCGTGCGGGCAGGCCGCGCTTTTTCCGATCTGGCCGAACTCATGATCGGCAAGGCTTTCGAGGTCGTGGAGGCAGAACTGGAGCGGCGCCACGGCAGGGTTAAGGGTGCCAAGGTCGCTCTTCTGGCCATGGGCAAGCTCGGCAGTCGCGAACTCACCGCCGGTTCCGATGTCGATCTTATCCTGCTTTACGATCATGACAAGGAAACGGATGAATCCGACGGCGAAAAGCCGCTGGCGCCATCGCAATATTATATCCGGCTGACGCAGCGGCTCATCGCGGCGCTTTCCGCGCCAACGGCGGAAGGTGTGCTTTATGAAGTCGATATGCGGCTGCGCCCATCCGGCAACAAGGGCCCGGTCGCGACCCATATCGAATCCTTCGGCAAATATCAGCGCAGTGAAGCATGGACGTGGGAGCATATGGCCCTGACCCGCGCGCGCCCGATCCATGGCGATGAGGCCTTTATGGATCACATCAGAAGAGAGATCGATGAGGTTTTGTCAGCGCCTCGCGACGTGAAGAAGATCGCCAAGGATGTGCGCGAGATGCGCGGCCTCATTTATCAGGAAAAGCCGCCAGCCGATGATTGGGATTTCAAGCTCAAGCCCGGGGGCATTGTCGATCTGGAGTTCATTGCACAATTCGCCGTACTGGCGAACAAGGTTGACCGGAAGCCGCGGCCTTTGGGTACAGAAGAAATCCTTTCAGCGCTCGACCCGTCCTTTGCGGATCCGGCGCTCGCCGACAATCTGGTAAGTGCACACCGCCTCTATACCAATTTGAGCCAGACGATCCGCCTATGCCTAGGCAGCGATGCCAAGCGCGAGGAGTTCATTCCGGGCATGATCGACTTGCTATGCCGCGCTGCGGACATGCCCGATATAAAGCGTGTCGAGCATCATCTGGCGGAAGTCGCCGTTGATGTGCGTACGAGTTTTGAGAAGCTTTTGAATATCTAGAGCATTTCCAGCAAAAGTGCGAAGCGGTTTTGCGTAGGATAATGCGATGAAACAAAGACTTAGAGCGGTTCCAGCAGCTCTGTTTTAACTGGAGCCGCTCTAATCAGGCGGCGTGAATTTCGGCGCTGTGATTGCCCATATGACCTGGTTTGCGATCAGGGATGCAGACCGAAACCACGGTGCCGACGCCTTCGGTCGAGCGAATGCGAAGCCAGCCGCCGTGAAGTTCGGCCAGCGAGCGGGTGATGGCAAGCCCGAGGCCAGAGCCGGTATGGGTCTTGGTGAACTGGTTTTCCACCTGCTCAAAGGGCTGGCCGATCTTTTTGATCGCCGATTTCGGAATGCCGACACCGGTATCCTGAATTGTCATGAACAGGGCCGAGCCGGTTTTGCGCGCGCGCACCGTGATCTGTCCGCCGTAGGACGTGAACTTCACTGCATTGGAAAGAAGGTTGATGAGCACCTGCTTGATCGCCCGGCGGTCCGCATAAAGCTGCATCGCATCTTCAATGCGCGTATTGACTGCAATATTCTTCTCATCCGCCTGCAGCGAGATCATACGCACCGTTTCATTGATGAGCGGGCAGAGATCGATCTGCTCACGGTCGAGCGAGAAATGCCCGGCTTCGATCTTCGACATGTCCAGAATGTCATTGATGACGTTGAGCAGGAAGTTACCGCTCGTGTGGATGTCGTTGATATATTCCTCGTAGCGGTCGGAGCCGAGCGGGCCGAACGTGCCCGCCTGTATCATTTCCGAGAAACCGATGATGGCATTGAGCGGCGTGCGCAATTCATGAGACATATTGGCGAGGAACTCGGATTTCGCGCGGTTTGCGGCCTCGGCCCGTTCCTTTTCCTGACTGTATTTGCGGGCGAGCTCTGACAGCTCGCGTACGCGGTCTCTCTCGCCCTTGCGCGCAATCGAAAGGTCGTGAATGGTCGCCATCAGGCGGCGTTCGCTGTCAACCAGACGCTCCTGATGCAGCTTGAGCTGGGTAATGTCGGTGCCGATGGAAACAAGCCCGCCATCCTGCGTGCGGCGTTCGTTGACCTGGAGCCAGCGACCATCGCTCAATTGCCGTTCAAACGTCTGGCCACCGGCGCGGTTATGTTCATTGGCCATGCGGCGCTCGAAAGTGAATGGACGCGTATGGGCGTCGACTTCGTTGCGCGGCACGCCGGGTTTCAGCGTCCAGACCGGAAGGCCGGCATATTCGCTGAATTTGGAATTCGCCATGACGAGGCGATTGTTGGAATCCCACAGGATGAAGGCTTCAGAAATGTTCTCGATGGCTTCGCGGATGCGCATGTCGGCTTCCGCCGTTTGCTGTGCAAAACGGTGCTGTTCGCTGACGTCGAACGCAATGCCGACCAGATGAAGATCGCCTTCGCTGGCGATTTCGGCGCGAACGCGCATCCATACCCACGAACCATCGGCGTGGCGCATACGGAATACGCGGTCGACATGCGAAATATCGCCTGCCGCTGCCTGTTCCGCAATGGAGTAGAGATCGCCGTCTTCCGTATTGATGATCGCAGCCACATCGCCGAAAGGCAGCACCGCATCCTGCGCCTCGTAGCCCAGCATTTCATACATGGAACGCGACCAGTAGATGCGACCGCGTGCCATGTCCCAGTCCCACAGGCCGCAGCGGCCGCGCGCCAGCGCCAGATCGATACGGCGCTGGATCTGGCCGGAAAGATCATCGGCCTCACGCGCCCGCGCTGCCTGGCTAAAATAGGCATATAGAATGGCGAACATTACGCCGGTCGTGCCTGCGAAGAGCGTCACATTGAGCGACACGGCCCGGCGCCATTCGGCAAAGATGGTGCTTTCCGGTTCGACGGCGATGATGGAATAGGGCAGGGACAGCGGCTTGGACAGGGCGCCGAAAGCCGGTTCATCCTGCAGCGTGACTTTCAGCACACCTGCACGTTCTGCAAACAGGAACAGCGGCTGCGCATCCGACAGGACCGTGTCGACTGGCTTGCCGGACATATCGGAACCCGGACCCGATGCCGCCACCACGGATGATTGCGCGTCAAGGACGGCAAGGGTCATGCCAGAGGATGACAATCCGCGAGAGCGAAACTCCGCCATCGTATCCTGAATATCCTTCGCGGATATCTGTGCTCCCGCATCGGTGCCGTTGGCGACACGTTCGATCATCTGGGCAAGATTGGCGGTCGCAGCCGACAAAAAAGCTTTATGCTGCTGCTCGATATCGTCGCGCCACGCCAGCATCGAAAACACGCGCGCAACGCCCAGAATAATCAAGAAAATGATGATGAGCGCGGGAACGAGGCGTCGCAGAATAGGCTCGATCGAGACGAATTTGCCATAGGCCGGACCAGCAAGAAGACTGACATGGCCCGAAAGCTTGCCCTTTCTTCTTTTCCGACCGGATTCGCAATGCGTCCCCGCCGGCGCGCCATACGCGTCGGTGCTCGCCATATAATGGTCCCTCGTGAATTCCCTGCGAGTGAAGTGATTCGGAATACGCCACCTCCGAATATCATCAATGAATCAAATGTGATTCGCGCTGTCCAGCGAATTCGTTAACGAGGCGTAAAAATCGGGAATTTAGTCGATCCATTTATTCATTAATCTCAAGGTCTTAAGTAGAATCGATATTGCATCTGATTCGGCTAAACGCATGAAAAGACTCATGAAAGCGGACTGTTCCGCCGCCTGTTCGGCGGCCCGCATGAAAAGGTCCGTTCCGGTAGCGTATCGGCAACAGGAACGGACGAATCATGACGATGGGAGGATGGATCGCGAATCAGGCGAGAGTGCGGTCCACGATGTCGCGCAGGTCGGTGGACAGTTTGCCCGCGCCTGAAATGCGCGCCAGCGCTGCCCTGGCATGTTCACGGCGGGTATCTTCGAGCGAACGCCACGAGCGAAGCGCCGTCAGAAGCCGCGCCGCGAGCTGCGGGTTCTCCGGGTCTATGGACAGGATCGTTTCCGCGAAGAACTCGTAAGCCGCACCATCCTTCCGGTTAAAGCCGGTGGGGTTGGAGGCGGAGAACGAACCGATCAAGGAACGGACGCGGTTCGGATTATCGAGCGAGAAGAGGGCGTGTTTCGTGAGATCGCGCACGGCCTGCAAGGCTTCCTCGCCGGGACGGCTCGCCTGCACGCTGAACCACTTGTCCATCACCAGCCCATCCTTGCCGAACTGACGCTCGAAACTTGCCAGTGCGTCCTTTGCTTCGCTCGTATCGCCAAAGCGATGCACCAGCACGGTCAACGCCGCGAAGCGATCGGTCATGTTATCCGCAACGGCGAACTGGTCGGCAGCACGTTTCGGGCTGTTCTCGTAACGGCTCAGATAATCCAGCAACGCATTCCGCAAGGCACGTTTGCCAGCCGCCGCTGCATCGGGCGAGAAAGCGCCATCCTGTTCCAGGCCATCGTAGAGCTTGGCAAATTCGCCGGCATAGCGGGCGGCGATGGCATCGACGAAATGATTTCGGCTTGCAAGGATGGCGTCTGGGTCGACATTACTTCCCATCTCGCGCGCGATATCGCTTTCGCTCGGCAGTGTCAGGCAGAGTGCGCGGAACGCAGGATCAAGGGTCTCATCGGATGCCACTTTCCCCGCGAGTTCAACGATCTTTTCTTCAACTGCCGGTGCATGATCCCCGCGAACGCGCTTGGCGCCTTCAAGCAGGATCTCGTTGAAAATTCCGGTCAATGCCTGCCAGCGCGCCACCGGGTCGCTGTCGTTGAGTGCAAGGAAAGCGCGGTCATCGTCCGATAGCGGTGCTGACAGATTGACCGGAGCCGAGAAGCCGCGCAGCAGCGACGGCACAGGGCGCTGCTTGATGCCATGGAAGACGATTGTTTCGGATGAACGATGCAGATGGATGACATCGCCGCGTACATCCCCGCCATCGACGGAAGCTGGAACCATATCCTTGCCGTCAGGCCCGATCAGGCCGAAGGCAATCGGAATATGCATCGGTTTCTTGACCGGTTGTCCGGGCGTTGCTGCGAGCGTTTGCGTCAACTCAATCGTATAGGTTTCCTTCGCAGCGTCGAAGGCGAAAGCAGCTTCCACCTTGGGCGTTCCGGCCTGATCGTACCAGAGCGCGAATTGTGAAAAGTCTTGACCGGAAACATCGGCAAAAACCTTGACGAAATCCTCAATGGTCGCGGCGTCTCCATCATGGCGCTCGAAATAGAGGTCCATGCCCTTGCGGAACAGCTCTGGCCCGATGATCGTGCGGATCATGCGCACCACTTCCGAGCCTTTCTCATAAACGGTCGCCGTATAGAAGTTGTTGATCTCGCGATATTCACGCGGACGCACCGGATGGGCCAGCGGCCCGGCATCTTCCGGAAATTGCTGTGCTTTCAGAATTTTCACTTCGGAAATGCGCTTGACCGGACGGGAACGCTCATCAGCGGAAAATTCGTGATCGCGATAGACGGTCAAACCTTCCTTGAGGCAGAGCTGGAACCAGTCGCGGCAGGTGATGCGGTTGCCTGTCCAGTTGTGGAAATATTCGTGCGCGATGACCGCCTCGATGCCCGCATAGTCGACATCGGTCGCCGTTTCGGGGTCGGCCAGCACATATTTGTCGTTGAAGACATTGAGGCCCTTGTTCTCCATCGCGCCCATGTTGAAATCGGACACGGCAACGATGTTGAAAACATCGAGATCATATTCGCGACCGAACTTTTCCTCGTCCCAGCGCATGGAGCGTTTCAATGCATCCATCGCATAGACGGCACGGCTTTCCTTGCCATGCTCGACATAAATAGCCAGATCGACCGCGCGTCCCGACTGCGTGGTGAAGTGGTCCTTGACGACGCCGAGCGATCCGGCGACGAGCGCGAAGAGATAGGACGGCTTTGGATGCGGATCGTGCCAGATGGCAAAATGCCGGCCCGATTTGCCTTCGCCCGATCCACTGTCGACCGGATTGCCGTTGGAGAGAAGAATTGGAGCGGCCTGCCGGTCGGCGTCGATGCGGACAGTATAAACGGACAGCACGTCCGGGCGATCATAATAATAAGTAATGCGGCGGAAGCCTTCCGCCTCGCACTGGGTGCAATAAACGCCGCTTGAGCGATAGAGGCCGGATAGCTGGCGGTTAGTCGTCGGATTAATTTCCGTCACGATTTCAAGCGTGAAGCGCTTTCCTTCCGGCAGGTCGCTGATTTCAAGCTGGTCAGGCGTTGCGACATAGCTGTTATCAGCAAGCGGCTTGCCATCAATGGCGATGCTGATGAGTTTCAGTTCGTCGCCATCCAGCACAAGGGGCGTACCGGCTGGAGTGTCATCACGGCGCTCAATCGTGAGGCTCGCAACGACGATGGTTTTTTCCGGTTCCAGTGAGAAATCCAGTTTCGTCTCGGGAATGGCGTAAGGGGTCGGGCGGTAATCTTCGAGGCGGAATGTCTGGCCGGTTTCAGTACGCATAGCGAAACTCTCTCCCTGAACTCTCTTTGAACTCACGATACTGGATTCGTAGCCAAAATTGCTGCAGAGGGAAACTTAATTCCAGAACAACCAACCGGGCTTTGTAGCAGGATGGGTATTTTATCAAATATTTTCCGACTTGACCTTTGAGCTACTGGTGCTGTGTTGCAAACAGGAATAAGAAAGACAGGCACGCGAATATTTCGGGTGTAGCTGCGCATCATATTTTAAGGAATTGCGTTGTGAACGCTCATGCGAGCGCGCCTGTCGAGGCTGCCCATCTTGAAACGAATCCGATGCTCGGCATCGGCTTGAAGATCGCTTCCGTTGCTGTTTTCGTCGCCATGTCCACTTTGTTGAAAGCGACTGATGGCGTGCCGGTCGGGCAGTTGATCTTCTTCAGGTCTTTCTTCGCGATCTTCGCGATATTGCTCTATCTGGCTTGGCGCGGGCAACTTTCGGGCGTATTCCGCACGCAGAACGGTTTCAGCCATTTCTGGCGCGGGCTGGTGGGCGTCTGTTCCATGTCGATGAGCTTTTTCGCACTGACCAGGCTGCCGCTGCCGGAGGCAATCGCCATCAATTACGCTTCGCCGCTGATCAGCGTCATTCTTGGCGCGGTCGTCCTGCACGAGATCGTACGGCTTTATCGCTGGAGCGCGGTCCTGATCGGGCTCGGCGGGGTCATGTTCATCATATGGCCGAGGCTGACAGTGTTCTCGGGCGGTGATATAGGATATGACGAGGCCATCGGCGCCCTTGCTGCCCTTGGTGGAGCGGTCATGTCAGCAGTGGCGATGATGCTTGTGCGTCATCTCGTTCAGACGGAACGCACATCGACCATTGTGATCTATTTTTCCATATCCGCGAGCGTCATCTCACTGGCGAGCTTTCCATTCGGCTGGGTCGTACCAAACTGGCCGCAGCTTGCCATGCTGATCGCAGCCGGGTTTGCCGGTGGGATCGGGCAGATTCTCCTGACCGAATGTTATCGCCATGCGCCAATGTCGACTATTGCCCCCTTCGAATACACATCGATGCTGCTCGGACTTGCGATCGGGTTTCTGCTCTTTGGCGATATCCCGACCCTCGAAATGCTGGCAGGCAGCGCCATCGTCATGGCGGCTGGTGGGTTCATCATCTATCGCGAGCACAAGCTTGCCATCGCGCCGCACAAGGTGAATGCCCCGCAAACGCAATAAAATCAGCTCTGGCCAGGCGCGCCTTCTGCGCGGGGATCAAGCTGCATGGTCTCCGGCGTGGACTGGCCGTCCGGTGTGTGGAACTTGTACTCGGTTTTTTGATCGCTGATGGCTGGCCGCTCGAAGCGGCGGATACGCCAGAAGGCGTGCAGGCCATAAAGGGCATAAGCGATAGCCATGGTGACGAAGAAGCCCGAAGCGCCGATCAAATCCATCAGAGGGCCGGAAAGGGCAGGTCCGATGACGCTGCCTACGCCATAGATAATCAGCAATCCGCCGGAAACCTTCACGAACTCGCTGGCATCGGCGTAGTCGTTAGCGTGCGCGACGTTGAGGCTGTAGATCGGATAAATCACCGAACCGAACAGAAACATCATGATGTAGAGCGCCGTAGGCGAGGTGGGATGGAACAGCACCATCACCATTGACAGGGCAAAACCGATCATCCCGGCTATTACCATCACGTAGCGACGGTCGACAAAGTCGGACCCCCGGCCAAGCGGATACTGGAAGATTGCGCCGCCGACCATCGCGCAGGCAAGCATCGTCGCAATGCCGAAGGTAGAAAGGCCATTCATCTCGCCGTAAATTGCGGCGAGGAAATTCCACGTGCCCGCAACTATGCCGGCAATCAGCGAGCCGAACGCGGCGGCTGGCGACCGCCGGTAAAGTCCCTTGAGATCGAGCGAAACCTGCGTCAGCGGATTAGGCGACTGGGCGCTGGAAAGCGCCGTTGGAAGCAGCGCGCTGGCATAGATAATGGCGCAAACGATGAAGAGCGTCTGCGTTCCTGCATCGCCGAAGGGCAGTATATACTGTCCGCAGAGCAGGCCGAGCATGGTAATGATCATGTAGATCGAGAAGATGCGCCCGCGCGATTCATTCGTCACGCGCTCGTTCAGCCAGCTTTCGATGATCATGTAGCTGCCAGCGAGAGAAAAGCCTGCAACGCCGCGGAAGATCATCCACGCAACCGGGTTGACGAGCAGTGCGTGCAAGAGAAGCGCCATCGAAAGCAGTGTCAGCAGCGCTGAGAAGACGCGCACATGCCCCACGCGGCGCACCAGATGTGGCACCACAATGCAGCCTATCGTGAAGGCAAGGGAATAGCTCGTGCCCATCCAGCCGATGGTCGTGGTGGACCAGCCTTCCATGCCGCCACGCAGGGGCAGAAGAATGCCCGCAAGGCCACCTGCAAGCAGCATGAGAAAAGTGCTTGCAAGCAAAGCGGCTATGGGCAGGAGCTGACCAGCCATGAAAAACTCCCCAGTGAAATCCCATGGGAAACTGAATTTAGGGCTACTTGTCGCCAGAAGGCGGTTTGGCAAGCGGCGGAATAGACCATGTTTGCGGCATGTTGGTGACAATGCCACCGGCCGATGCCGCTGAAATGCTTAAAAATCAATCCGTCAATTCGGCTAATTTCAGTTTCACAGCCAGGAAATCGCGCCATGCAAAACGTTTTTGGGCTGGCGTGCGCAGAAGATAGGCCGGATGCAGGGTTGGCATAACCGGAATCTCCACGCCGGAAGGTGTCCGGTGAACCTTCCAGTTACCGCGCAGGCGCAGGATGCCTTCTGTCGCGCCGGTGAGTGCCTTGCCCGCCGGTCCGCCGAGCGCAACCAAAAGCTTCGGCGCGGCAAGCTCGATCTGTCTTTCAATGAACGGTCGGCAAAGCTCTGTTTCAAGAGGCGTCGGCGTGCGATTGCCCGGCGGACGCCAGGGGATCGTGTTGGCGATGTAGACGTTTTCCCGCTTCAGGCCGATGGATTCGATCATGCGATTGAGAAGCTGGCCGGATTTTCCGACGAACGGCAATCCCTCCATATCCTCGTCCCGTCCGGGCGCTTCTCCGATGAACATTATGTCGGAGGCAGGATCGCCATCTGCAAAGCAGAGATTCTTCGCTGTGAATTTCAGATTGCAGCCATCGAATGCCGCAAGCTTTTCCCGCAGTTCCTCCAGCGTCGAGGCCTGCGCTGCCGCTTCGCGGGCGAGCGCAATCTGCGCTGTATCAGGAAGATCTGCTGCGGCTTGAACAGGCCTGCTGGTGGGGGCAGGCGCCGGTGCGGGGCGGGGCTGCTGCCGGCTGCGTTCAGGAGCACCGGGAACCTGGGCCGGGGGCTGAGCCGGAGCTGCTCGTTGAGGCTCTGCAAACCGGTCTATCGGCGTTTCGGAAAGCGGCATGTCGACGCCAGCTTCCGCATAGAAGCGGAGCAAACCTTCAATATCCAGCGTTTCGCGATTATCAGCCATCATTTACCTCACCTCTGAGGTGGCGAATTTTGCAGGTGAATGCAATAGCCCTATTCAGATTTCTGGCTTGTTAGGCCCATTAGTTCCTGTTCATACCCGGTTGATGCACTGCAAAATGCCAGGGAGGCATGGCGGCTCACATCATGTGAAGCCGTCGCGGGCAAATCTCATCGCAGTTTAGTGAACGGAATAGATTTGACGTTTACGTTAAGGTAAATATATTCGAGGAGGTAAGACGCCGGTTTTGGACAATTGGACGCATTTGCGACAGTCTCCAACTCTGCGACAGGGTAAGGCGGAATACGGGGAAACGGCAGGTCTTTTCGCGGGTTCGAGTGCTGACGAGCAATTTGTTCATGGATATTCGCGATCAGATCATGCACAAAAACAATTGGATGTGTCGTCTGGGCTATCTTAGTGAGAAGACGATGTTACACCGGACGGAGGAATGAATGTCTGAAGCCCCAGAATATGCAAATCAGGAGCTTCCCGAACGCGAAAGCATGGAATTCGACGTTGTGATCGTCGGCGCAGGCCCTGCGGGCCTTGCCGCGGCGATCCGTTTGAAACAGGCGAATCCGGAGCTTTCTGTCGTCGTCCTCGAAAAGGGCGGGGAAGTGGGCGCGCATATTCTTTCCGGCGCTGTCGTCGATCCGGTGGGGATCGACCAGCTTCTGCCAGGCTGGCGTGAGGAAGAGGGACATCCGTTCAAAACGCCGGTGACGGCTGATCATTTCCTGGTGCTGGGGCCTGCAGGCTCGGTGCGCCTGCCGAATTTCGCCATGCCGCCTTTGATGAGCAATCATGGCAATTACATCGTGTCGCTCGGCAATGTCTGCCGCTGGCTTGGCACCAAGGCCGAAGAACTCGGTGTGGAAATCTATCCGGGCTTTGCCGCGACTGAAGTGCTTTACAATGATGAAGGCGCGGTCATCGGCGTCGCCACCGGCGATATGGGCGTCGAACGGGACGGAACGCATGGGCCGAACTATACGCGCGGCATGGCGTTGCTCGGCAAGTATACGCTGGTCGGCGAGGGCGCGCGCGGTTCGCTTGCCAAGCAACTGATCTCTAAGTTCAAGCTCGATGAAGGCCGCGAACCGGCCAAATACGGTATTGGGCTCAAGGAACTGTGGCAGGTGGATCCTTCCAGGCACAAGCCGGGTCTGGTCCAGCACTCTTTCGGCTGGCCGCTTGATATGAAGACCGGCGGCGGCTCGTTCCTCTATCATCTGGAAGACAATATGGTTGCGGTCGGTTTCGTGCTGCACCTCAACTACAAGAACCCGTATCTGTCGCCATTTGAGGAATTCCAGCGCTTCAAGACACATCCGGCTATTCGCGACGTGTTTGAGGGCGGCAAGCGCCTTTCCTACGGCGCACGTGCCATTACCGAGGGCGGTTTCCAGTCGGTGCCGAAGCTGTCGTTCCCGGGCGGAGCGCTCATCGGCTGCTCGGCTGGTCTGGTCAATGTGCCGCGCATCAAGGGTAGTCACAATGCGGTTCTGTCCGGCATTCTCGCCGCCAACAAGATCGCCGAGGCAATTGCTGCGGGCCGCGCCAATGACGAGCCGGTCGAAATCGAAAACAGCTGGCGTTCGAGCCTGATCGGCAAAGATCTGAAGCGCGTGCGCAACGTCAAGCCGCTGTGGTCGAAGTTCGGCACGATTGTCGGCGTGGCGTTGGGCGGGCTCGATATGTGGACCAACCAGCTTTTCGGCTTCTCTGTCTTCGGGACGCTGAAGCACGGCAAGACCGATGCGCAGTCGCTGGAACCGGCTGCAAAGCATACGAAGATCGACTATCCGAAGCCGGATGGCGTTCTGACGTTCGATCGTCTGTCGTCAGTGTTCTTGTCGAACACGAACCATGACGAGAACGAGCCGGTGCATTTGCAGGTCGCCGACATGAAGCTGCAGCAGACATCCGAACACGATGTTTTCGCTGGTCCGTCGACACGCTACTGCCCGGCTGGCGTCTATGAATGGGTGGATGCGGACGGTAACGCTGCTGCTGATCGGCAGGCCAAGGATGTCCGTTTCGTCATCAACGCGCAAAACTGCGTGCACTGCAAGACTTGCGACATCAAGGATCCGAACCAGAATATCAACTGGGTGCCGCCACAAGGCGGGGAGGGACCTGTTTACGTAAACATGTAAAAGAAAAAAGGCGGTCTCGGGCCGCCTTTTTTATTGCAGCATGACGGACTGCGTTTCCGGTTCTTCTTCGTCCGGCCGAACGGGCGGCGGAACGGAAAAATCAAGCCGTACCGGCAGATGATCGGAGCTTGCGTCTTCGCGAGCAGAAACTTTCGCCCCTCCGATTTCGGGGCTTACAAGTATCTGGTCAATCGGCAGGCCTAGATAGGGCGCAAGCGTGACGGGCAACAGATGCGTCATCCACGTGCCGCCGATACTGGTCATGTGTCGGGTGCCGGACGCCTGTTCGACGCGACGAACCGCATTGCTCCACGGCGCGGCGTTGAAATCTCCTGCGATGACGAGAGGGCCTTTCAGCTTCGTCAGTTCCGGTTCGATATAGCGGAGCTGATGCGGCTGCCAGCGCGGCCAGGGCCACGAAAAGTACAGCGCCGCGACGTGCACGGTCGTTCCACCAAAATCGATCGGCGCAATTGCCAGCAAGCCGTTACCGATGCAAGCGGTCTGCGCCTCTTGGCTGAAAGGCCGCTTTGACAGGATTCCCACACCCCAGGTGTCGGGATCATCTGCACAATTTAGATGATAGGGATAGGAGCCCTGGAGAATGGTGAGCCACTTGGTCCATTGTTCGCTCGCTTCCTCGTAGGTGATGACGTCGGGCTTCTCCCGCGCAATCATCTGGAGAATGCGTTTCGGCTCGGGATTGTCTTCGCGCAGATTGATCTGCACAAGACTATAGCGCGCGCCACCCGGTTCTTCCGCCTGCGCGCCGGTGGAGCCGCTCAGGAAATCGCGTGCGGCACCGATAGTCGTGCTGAGAGCCATGACGGCGACAAGCAAAAGCATTGCCGCTTCACGCCGCATTTTGGTGAAAAGCAGCGGAAAGGCCAGCACCGCTAACATAACGGCGAGGTGAGCCCGAAAATGTGAAAAGGAATCGAGGGCTGGATGCACCGCTCCAAGAAATCCAAGCACAAGCGGGACAGACAGCGCAACGGCCGCCAGCAGCAACAGGAATGAAAGGTTTTCACGGCGTTTCGACATGAAGGTGCCCATACGTGCTGATTGCGGCGTGATGATGAAAGGGAAGGCAGTAGGGCAGTAGGCGAATAAGGCAGTATGTTAAGAGCTGTTGCCAACCAACATATTGTCCTACTGCCTTACTGCCCTATTGCCCTAACATCACTGGAAAGCCGTCTCGTAAAAGCTTCTGAGCTTTCGGGAATGCAGTCGCTCATCGGGCATCGCCGCGATTTTTTCCATTGCGCGAATGCCGATGCGTAAGTGCTGCGCCACTTGCCGCTTGTAAAACTCGGTCGCCATCCCCGGCAGTTTCAACTCGCCATGCAGCGGCTTGTCCGAAACACAGAGCAGGGTGCCGTAAGGCACGCGGAAGCGGAACCCGTTCGCGGCAATCGTGGCGGACTCCATATCGAGCGCAACGGCGCGCGCTTGCGAAAGGCGCTGCACCGGCCCGCGCTGGTCGCGCAGTTCCCAGTTGCGATTGTCGATGGTCGCGACCGTGCCGGTACGCATGATGCGCTTGAGATCGTAGCCTTCTAGCCCGGTGATTTCCTCGACGGCCTCTTCCAGCGCAACCTGAATTTCTGCAAGCGCCGGCAAAGGAACCCAGACCGGCAGATCGTCGTCCAGAACATGGTCCTCACGCATATAGGCGTGGGCCAGAACATAATCGCCAAGCTGCTGGCTGTTGCGCAGACCTGCGCAGTGGCCAAGCATCAGCCAGGCGTGAGGACGAAGCACGGCGATATGATCGGTAATGGTTTTGGCATTGGACGGGCCTACGCCGATATTGACCATAGTGATGCCCGAATGGTCCGCCCGCTGCAGGTGATAAGCAGGCATCTGTGGCAGGCGCTGCAACGGATTGCCGTTGCTCGGCGCGGTTTCGCCAGCCAGCGTAACGATGTTGCCCGGCTCCACGAACCGTTCGTAACCGCCGCCGCCCGCCGCCATCAACTCGCGAGCATAGGCGCAGAACTCGTCCATATAGAACTGGTAGTTGGTAAACAGCACGAAATTCTGGAAATGGGCTGGGCTTGTCGCCGTATAATGTGCCAGCCGGTGCAGCGAATAATCGATGCGCTGGGCCGTGAACGGGGCAAGCGGCATTGGTTCGCCGGGCGCTGGCTCGAAGTCGGCATTCACGATCTTGTCGTCGGTTGCAGCCAGATCGGGCACGTCGAAAAGATCACGCAGCGGATGCGTGAAGGCATTGGCGACGGAGGCTTCGACATAGGTGCCTTCCTTGAAGGCGAAATGGATCGGAATTGGCGTCGAGGATTCCTTCACCGTCACAGTCACACTGTGATTGCGCATCAGGAGGCGAATTTGTTCGTTCAGATAATGATCGAACAAATCGGGCCGCGTGATGTTCGCGGAATAATCGCCCGGCGTCGAGACATGGCCATAAGCCAGCCGCGAATCCACATGCGCAAAGCTGGACGTAGATAGACAAATCTCGGGATAATAAGCGCGATAGCGCTGCGGAGGAACTTCGCCGCGCGCCACTTTCTCGAACGCATCGCGAAGGAAGGCCGTGTTGCGATCATAAAGCTTTTGCAGGGCGGCAACCGCCGCGCCGGCATCGGTGAAAACCTCCGGGTCAACCGTTGGAGGCGTTTTGATTTCTGTGAGAAATGGATGTTCGATTCGCTGTGTCATAACCCAGTATAGCAAAGTCTATGACCGTGACATGACCCAGTTTATGCGGCGCGCTGCAGGCTTACATAAAGTACGAGACCGATGCTGCTCATCTGCGAATGCTGACCGATCTGCGTATAGGCGAAGGTGGCTGCCGGGCCGGTGAAAATGGCGGTAAAGAGGAAAACGCGAAATGCGATTGCGGCCATTGCTTGAGTTCTCCTCACTGCCGTTCTCCGAGATGCTTCTGGGTGAATGCGGCCACAGGTCCGATCACCGGCTGGTCGCGGTAAACATTGTATCGCTGGTCAACGAAAATGCTGGCGACTGCGGCAAAGCCGGCGATCATCAGGCAAAGAATTGTTAAGCGCCGAAGCATAGCGGTCGGTCCCCCAGGCCGTTCTGATTTCTGTTCTCCCTTGCCAATCTAGCGATCACGCCTGAACCGTCCCTGAGAGCCTCGTTCATGCGGCGTTCAAAAATATTGATGTTCCGTTTATTGCGGCACAGGGCTCTTGTGCCTGCTCGAAAGGGTCTTATGTTTCCCATCATTGGAATGCGGGAACACGTCCCGCGCAACTTCAGGATCAGCGGGAGAGAGCCCATGGCCCAACAGACCAAGCCCATTGAATTGTATTATTGGCCGACGCCGAACGGCTTCAAGATCAGCATTATGCTGGAGGAATTGGGCGTTCCCTATGAAGTTAAATACATCAATATCGGCAAGGGCGACCAGTTTCAGCCCGACTTTTTGAAAATTGCGCCGAACAACCGGATGCCTGCGATCATCGATCCGGAAGGACCGGGCGGCGAACCGATCTCGGTTTTCGAGTCCGGGGCGATCCTGCAATATCTCGGGCGTAAATTCGGCAAATTCTATCCGACCGACGAACGCAAGCGCGTAGCAGTCGATGAATGGCTGATGTGGCAGATGGGCGGCCTTGGCCCGATGTCGGGACAGGCGGGGCATTTTCGTATCTACGCGCCGGAAAAGGTTCAGTACGGCATCGACCGCTATACCAATGAAGTGAACCGTCTCTACGGCGTCCTGAACCGGCAACTGGAGGGCAAGGATTACATAGCAGGCGAATATTCAATTGCCGATATGGCATCGATTGGCTGGATCAATGCCTACAAGAACTATGATCAGAACCTTGATGATTTCCCGAACTTGAAGCGCTGGCATGAAACGATGAACGCGCGTCCAGCGGTGCAGCGCGGCCTGCTTGTCGGCAAAGAGGAACGGGAAAAGTCCAATCTGGCAACCGACAAGGAAGCCCAGAAAATCCTTTTCGGCCAAAAGGCACGCTAACGGGCACAAGAAGAAAGGGCGGCTCCGGGCCGCCCTTTTCGATTTCTGCACCGCCGAAATTATTGGCGCGTCAGGCTCTCGCTCTTGCAGATCAAGCCACCCATCACGCAGCCGGAAAGCGAAAGTGTGTTGCCTTTGACGCTAGCCTTGCCGGTATAGGTCTTGCCTTCGTCGAGCTTGTTGACTTCGCCCTTGTAGCTGCCGCCGGTACCCGACATCGTGCCGATCGACTTGCCCTTGTATTCACCGGTCTGCACCGTACCGCAAAACTTGTTGGCGCCACAGGCCGCGTAGCTGATGATCGTGCCGTTCGGACGCTTCCATGTGCCGACAATGCCTTCCTCGGCAAGGGCAGGCGCGGCAAAAGTGGCTGCAAGCGTCATTCCAAGAATTAGTCTGCGGATCATTCTTTCCTCCCAAGTCGCCGCGGTCCGGGCTTTGCCGCTCGCAGCGATGAAACCGCTGTTCTGCGCTCTGAAGTTTGAGCCGGAAGCCTCCACGACCACTCAAACTTACGCAAACGTAAACGTAATACAGTTTTGGACCGAGCGGAAGAGGATAGTTGCGCTCTCCAGCCTCTTCGAACAGCCTGCTTTCTATACGCGGGGCCGCACTCGAATGTTGTCTATAGTTAGCAACTGGTTTCATTCGACGAAGCGGATTTGAATCGAATTTTCGTGAAAATCCAGCAATCCGCAGAGCTTGCATGTTTAACAAAATCCCAAGTTTACCCCTTGTTGGGATTTTGTTGGTTGCTCGTTAAGCATCTGGTTTAACGCGCATTTCAACCCTTTCCCGTAGATTTGAGAGCATGAACGGAGCGACAGAGACGGCGGTTTCAAAGCAGGAAAATCAGGCTTTGAAAACAAAGACCGGACGGTTCTCGGGATTTAACAGGGACAAAGAAAATGGCACAGTTTCAGAACTTTACGAATAAGAACAACGCAATCGCGCAGGATCGCATTCTTCTGGAAATGGGTATGAAATTCGCCATTGGCCGTGATTGCGAGATCGACGTGGTGGAAGCGCACAAGTGGCTGAATATTGCGGCTATCCGCGGCAGCGAGAAGGCTGCTCGCATGCGCAATCAGGTGGCGGCCACGATGAGTAAGGGCGAGCTGGCAGCAGCTCTGCGCGGCGCACGCGAGTGGATGACCGCCCACTGACGAGTTCACCTGCGAGTGACAAAAGCCGCCGTCGGGCGGCTCAGACTGCTGACAAACCCCTGGCCTTGTTGAGGGGTTTGTGATTCATTGGGCCATGTTGAAGAAACCCGCTCCGTCGCAGACAGCTCTCGAGATGGTAACGCTCGACAGTCTGGTTCCGAAGGATCACCTGCTTCGCAAGATCGATGCTGTGATCGACTTCTCCTTCATCCACGACCGCGTTGCCGGACTTTACTGCGCCGACAACGGCCGCCCGGCGCTCGATC
>NZ_WBWE01000018.1 GCF_008932435.1 Brucella pseudintermedia
TCAAGCAAAAGGGAAAGCCGAGCAAAGTCGCACTCGTCGCCGTCATGCGAAAAATGATCATTATCCTCAACGCGAGAATCCGGGACGCAAACGCAACGGTGCTTGACACCTAACACCGTTGCTTTTTTATTCCAGCACCGTTTCTCCATCCTGCTTGCTCACCCGGATCGGCCGCGCGCCGCATTGCTCGGCAATGGCGCTTGCAAGGGTAGCGGAATGCGTCACCACCCATATCTGGCTGCGCTCGGATGCCTGGGCGATCATGCGGGCAAGCGAGGGAAGCATATCGGGATGCAGGCTCGCCTCCGGCTCGTTGAGGGCGATCAGCGGCGGCAGGCGATAGGAAAGCAGCGCGCCGGCAAGGGCAAGTATGCGGATTTGCCCGTCGGACAATTCTCCGGGCCGGAATATTCGTTGCGGAAAGGCGGGAAAGTTCAGGCCGAAGCTGGCCGTTTCGCCGGGTTCCGGAACATCCAGCGCCGCACCGTCCAGAGCCTCGGCTATCAGCCGGTCGAGGTCGACCGTATCCTGGCGAATATGGACCAGCGTCGCGAAAACGGCAGCAAGATTACCGCCATCCTCATTGAGCATGGCGGCGGTCGCGGCAATGGCAGGCTGGCGCGTCGGCGCATCCCGGTCGCTTCTGAAGCCATGGTAAAAGCGCCAGCTTCGCATCTGCGCGGCAAGATCGCCGATCTCGGGATAATGACCGGATTGCCCAAGCACCGCCAGCGCGCTTTCCGAGCTCAGCAGGCGTGACGGATGCTCCATACGCCGTCCCTCGCCGTCGCGGGCGAAGACAGCCGGGCCGCGCCGACTCATCAGATCGACAGGACGGCGCCCCGTATCGAGGCTCAGTTCCTCTTCCTTGATTTGCGGCTCGAAGCGAAAGGCGCCGGAGACCGGCGGCGGCAGCCCCGCCTCGACACTGTAGACAAGCCGCGATGCCAGCCTTTCATCCTCGAAATGGGCTTCCAGAATGATGCGCGCCGGTTCGCTCTTGCGGCGGTTTCCGCCCCACATGGCCGACTGCATTCCGCCTTCACGCACGATTTCAGTTGAGAAGTTGCCCTCGGCGGCGGCTTTCACCAGTTGCAGGGCGCGATAGAGGTTGGATTTCCCGGCCCCGTTCTCGCCCACAAAAACCGCTACCTGCCCGAGATCGACACGAACGGAACGCAACGAACGATAGCCCTTCGCGGAAAACGAAACGAGACGCATCATTGCTCCCTAAAACACAAAAGGCGGCACCGAGAGTACCGCCTTCCGCCAGATCGGGCCACCCCAACTTAGTGCATTTCCAGCAAAAGCGTGAAACGGTTTTGCGTTCGCAAATGCGGGAAAACAAATGGATGGAGCGGTTCCAACCTTACCTTTAAAACAGCAACCGCTCTATTGGAGCTTCGATATCTTTTGCGCTAAAGCGAGGAAGATCTGTTCGGCCAGTTCTTCCGCAGCGCGCTTGCGCGCATCTCGTTCGGCACGCAGGTTCGCAAATTCCTGACGCGGACGGTCAAAGGAAGCGCCGACCGTGCGAGTACCCGCGGCAAGCGGCTTGCCGTCCTTGTCACGCAGCACGAAATTCGACGTTGCCTTGACGATACCGGCCGATGGACGGCCGGTACGGTCGGTCGTATCGCCAACATCCACACTCACTGCGGCAAGCGTATAGCTTCTCAGGCCAAGGCCAAGCCGATAGGTCGGGTTGGCCGGCTCGCCGGCGCCGCCGCCGAGCAGGAAGATGAGGCGATTGCGGACCTGCTGGCCGAACACGTCGCCAGCCGGATCGATCGCGACCGAAGCAAGCTTGGTGCGCATGTCCGGCGTCACGCTGCCGCCTATGGTTCCACCGGCGCCAGCGCCGGAGGAGTAAAGCGGCTGCACGGTGCATCCAGCCATCAGAACCGCAGCCCCAAGTGCGAAAAACACCACGCGGAGCGCTTTGATTACGGAAAAAAAGCGGTCAGGCAACGACATTGACGATCCTTTGCGGCACCACGATAACCTTCTTCGGCGAGCCCCCGTTGAGCGCAGCCTTGACGAAGTCAAGTTCGAGCACCGCCTGCTGGATGCTAGCTTGATCAGCGTCGCGGGCGATTGTCAAATCCCCACGCTTCTTGCCATTGATCTGCACGGGCAGAACGATCTCGTTTTCCACTACCAATGCCGGATCAAACACCGGCCAGGCACTGCGGGCGGCCAGCGTTTCACGACCGTCAATCGTGCCGCCCAGCGCCGCCAGGCACTGTTCGGCCAGATGCGGCATCATCGGCGCCAGCATCAGGATGAGCTTTTCCGTGGCGTCACGGACAGCGCCCTTCAAAGCGTCGTCCGCATTGCCCGAAGCAACCTGCTGCAAGGGGCCTGCAACCGTGTTGACCAGTTCATAAAGACGGGCAACGCCGCGATTGAAGGCCAGCTTCTCGATATCGTCGCCGACAGCCTTGACCGCCTTGTGCGCGGCCTTGGAAACGGCAAGCGCCTCGCCCTCTGTTCCCGCCTTCGGCGCAACGTCCTTCAACTGTTCGGCAGCTTCCGAGATCAGACGCCAGACGCGCTGCACGAAACGATGAGCGCCTTCGGCACCGGCTTCGGTCCAGATCACGTCACGCTCGGGCGGCGAATCAGACAGCATGAACCAGCGCGCCGTATCGGCTCCGTAGGAAGCGATGATATCATCCGGGTCGACAACGTTTTTCTTCGACTTCGACATCTTCTCGATGGAACCGATTTCCACCGGTTCGCCCGTCGAAAGCAGGGTCGCGCTGCGCTTGCCATCGCTTTCCTCGATGCGGATATCGGCGGGCGCCACCCACTGGCCATTGGCCTTGTAGGTTTCGTGCACGACCATGCCCTGCGTGAACAGGCCCTTGAACGGCTCATCGATGCCGACATGACCGGCAACCTTCATCGCGCGGGTGAAGAAACGCGAATAAAGCAGATGCAGGATCGCGTGTTCGATGCCGCCGATATACTGGTCGACCGGCAGCCAGCGGTCGGCAACCGCGCGATCCGTCGGCTCGTTTTCCCATGGCGCGGTGAAGCGCGCATAATACCACGACGAATCGACGAACGTGTCCATCGTATCGGTCTCGCGCCGCGCATCGCCGCCGCATTTCGGGCACTTCACATGACGCCATGTGGCATGACGGTCGAGCGGATTGCCCGGACGGTCGAACTCGACATCGTCCGGCAGCTTGACCGGCAGATCGGCGCGCGGCACCGGATTGACGCCGCAAGCCTCGCAATGGATCATCGGGATCGGGCAGCCCCAGTAGCGCTGGCGCGAAATGCCCCAGTCGCGCAGGCGGAACTGCACCTTGCGGCTTGCCTGCGGGCGATTGCCGAGAGTGGTCTTTTCCAGACGGTTTGCCACTTCGTTGAAGGCGGCTTCCGGCGAAAGCCCATTGAGGAAGCGCGAATTGATCATCACGCCGTCATCTGTATAGGCCGTATCGCCGATGCTGAATGTCGCCGCATCCTCGCCCTTCGGCAGAACGACAGGTGTAACCTTCAGCTTGTATTTATTGGCGAAATCCAGGTCGCGCTGATCGTGCGCCGGGCAACCGAACACCGCGCCCGTGCCATATTCCATCAGGACGAAATTGGCGACATAGACCGGCAGCTCCCAGTTCTCGTCGAACGGGTGCCTGACCTTCACGCCAGTGTCGAAGCCCTTCTTCTCTGCCGTTTCAAGCGCTGCCAGCGACGTGCCCTGCTGATGGCATTCCTCAATGAAACCGGTGAGCGAGGCATTGTTTTCAGCGAGCTTCTTCGCCAGCGGGTGATCGGCGGAAATCGCCACGAAAGCCGCGCCGAACAGCGTGTCGGGGCGGGTCGTATAGACTTCGATTTCCGAGAAACCTTCCGGCGCGGTCTCGCCATCCAGCGCGAAGCGAACCTGCAAGCCTTCCGACTTGCCGATCCAGTTGCGCTGCATCAGGCGAACCTTTTCCGGCCACTGGTCGAGCGTGTCGAGACCGGCCAGCAATTCCTCGCTGAAATCGGTGATCTTGAAGAACCACTGCGTCAGTTCGCGCTGTTCGACCAGCGCGCCCGAGCGCCAGCCGCGACCGTCCACCACCTGCTCATTGGCAAGCACGGTGTTATCGACCGGGTCCCAGTTGACCTTGGAGGTCTTGCGCGTCACCAGACCTTTTTCGAAAAGGTCGATGAACAGCATCTGCTGGCGATGATAATATTCTACGTCGCAAGTCGCGAACTCGCGCGACCAATCGAGCGAAAGCCCCATCGATTTCAGCTGGCTGCGCATGGTCGCGATGTTCTGGTAGGTCCATTCCTTGGGATGAACCTTGTTCTGCATCGCCGCGTTTTCCGCAGGCATGCCGAACGCGTCCCATCCCATCGGATGAAGCACGTTGAACCCCTTGGCGCGCTTGTAGCGGGCAACCACGTCACCCATCGCATAGTTGCGCACATGACCCATATGGATGCGCCCCGACGGATAGGGGAACATTTCAAGGACATAGTACTTCTCGCGGCTGTCGCCATTGTCGGTTTCAAAAGTCCGGTCTTCTTCCCAGACTTTCTGCCAATGAGCTTCCGCCACGCGCGGATTATAACGTTCGGCTGCCATGACCGTATTTACTCGTACGAAGGTGATGCAATAAGGAGAGTCGATATTTAATGGCGACCTTCACCACGTATTGGCGAAAGCGTCAACCTTTTGCGGATGAAAAGCCTGAAAGCGAGAGTTTCATGTCGGATATCGTAGCGAACCTGAACACGGTCAAGGCCGCAATCGCCCAAGCTGAAAAGGAAGCACAGCGCGATGAGGGCTCCGTTACGCTTGTCGCGGTGTCGAAAACCTTCGACGCGGATGCCGTCCGTCCCACGCTCGATGCAGGCCAGCGCGTCTTCGGCGAAAACCGCGTGCAGGAAGCGCAAGGCAAGTGGCCGCAACTGCGTGCGGATTATTCCGGCATTGAACTTCATCTCATCGGCCCGCTGCAATCCAACAAGGCTGCCGATGCCGTCGCCCTTTTCGATGTTATCGAAACCGTCGACCGCGAAAAGATCGCCGCTGCCCTTGCCGATGAAATCAGGAAGCAGGGCAAAAGCCCCAAACTCTATGTGCAGGTGAACACCGGCCTTGAAGAACAAAAGGCTGGTATTGCGCCGAAGGAAGCAGTCGCCTTTGTCGAACGCTGCCGCAAGGAACATGGCCTCGCCATCGAGGGGCTGATGTGCATCCCGCCTGCGGACGAAAATCCGGGGCCGCATTTCGCGCTTCTGGAAAAGCTAGCGCGTGAAGCAGGCGTCGAAAAGCTCTCCATGGGCATGTCGGGCGATTATGAAACCGCCATCGGCTTCGGCGCGACATCGGTGCGTGTCGGCTCGGCAATCTTCGGCGGGCGGAGCTAGGCTGTAGTGACGAATTCATGGTTCGGTGTGGCTTTGAGCCGTTGGAATGAGATTTACATCAAAGGGTATCAGAAGCCTATTCGCCCCACGAACCCCAATTTCGGGGTTCGTGAACTGCGAAAAAATCAGCCGCAAAATACACGTATCACGGTCGATTTCGGATTGGTGACCGACTCGAAGGCTGTTCCACTATGGACAAAGTTCAAACGGGTCGGCGTATCGGTAGCAACGCGTTCTTCCCGCCCATAATGTCGTGAATCTCCGGGTATTTTTAACTTGTTCGTGGCAGAGGAAGGACCACCGACCAGTTTCTGATATTGTGAGGCACCACAGGCATCAGACGTAGCACTGGAGGCTAATTGGGATGAGGGCGATGTTGTACATGCGCTCAAAAAAACCAGAGCCGAGCATATGGATGCGAATAGAAAAGGCTTCAATATTATCTCCTGCCAGATGGAATAATCTCCACATCCGGCACTACCAGAGGTAGAGATTATTGTCACTTCCGCAGTTGTTGAAACAACCGGGCAAAGTCTTTTTTGCAAGAATTTTGATGAAGGCCATGCGGAGACAGCCGACAGGCCGTCTTTTCCCGGAATGACATCCCGGCCAAAACGTGCCGGTCGGTTGCCCTATACGTCTGGCCCTGACTTGCGATGGCCAAACTAAATACTAATGCAGGACGATCTCGCCCTGCACGTTCCTCCAGTCCGAGGGGCCGAGCAGCCGGAAATGCGTGTAGCTGACCGAATGCAACGGCCCGTCGATTTCCCTGTTCCAGAACTCGATGAAATGATTGAGCACCGGAAAATCCGGCGCGAGGTCATAATCCTGCCAGACGAAAAGCTGCAGCAGATGCGGATGATCGGGCAGGTGGTAGAAGACCTTCGCCGTCGTCAGACCGTAGCCGGCAAGTTGGAGTTCGAAGGCTGATTTCGCATTCAAAGCGGACGTCGTCATCGCGATTTCCCCTTTTTGTGAAGAGCCATATTGCAAGGCTCCTGATTAGAAGATAATCTCTCAAAATGGTTTTTAAACTGTAAAAACAATATATTAGCAACAATCGACAGCGAGTGCTGCCAGCCGCCCTTCCCTACGATGCGTCATTGTGGATCATGGACGCGCCGATTGTCTAATTTACCTTGCCCTCGATGGAAGGTAGACAGGGCACCCGATGGTCTTGCCATTCTCGGCAGGCCGTCTCATCCGGCGGGAGGTGCCGGGCAGTTTTGGGTGCATTATGCGAGCGGGACACGGCTGTCCGGTTCGCGGAATGCTGAAGGAGGAAATCATGTCGGAAAAGCTTTACCCGGTCCTTGCCGAGGCAAAGAGAAACACGCTCATCGACAACGCAACCTATCTCGATTGGTATCAGGAAAGCGTGAGCGACCCGGACGGCTTCTGGGCAAAGCACGGACGGCGCATCGACTGGTTCAAGCCCTTCACCAAGGTCAAGAACACCGATTTCAATGGCGACGTCTCCATCAAATGGTATGAGGACGGTGTCACCAATGTTTCCTATAACTGCATCGACCGCCACCTGAAGAACCGTGGCAACGAGGTCGCCATCATCTGGGAAGGCGACAATCCGTATATCGACAAGAAGATCACTTATCGCGAACTTTATGAAAACGTCTGCCGTCTGGCGAATGTGCTGAAGAAGCACGGCGTGAAGAAGGGCGACCGCGTCACGATCTACCTGCCGATGATCCCGGAAGCCGCCTATGCGATGCTGGCTTGCGCGCGCATCGGCGCGGTGCATTCGGTCGTCTTCGCCGGTTTCTCGCCGGAGGCGCTGGCTGGCCGTATCGTCGACTGCGAATCCACCTTCGTCATCACCGCCGATGAAGGCGTGCGCGGTGGCAAGCCGGTTCCGCTGAAGGAAAACACCGATACCGCCATCGACATTGCCGCCAAGCAATATGTCATGGTCAACAAGGTTCTCACCGTGCGCCGTACCGGCGGCAAGGTAAGCTGGGGACCGGGCCGCGATCTCTGGTATCATCAGGAAGTGGCAAGCGTCGAGCCCACTTGCGATCCGGAACCGATGAACGCGGAAGACCCGCTCTTCATCCTCTACACTTCCGGTTCCACCGGCAAGCCGAAGGGCGTGCTGCACACCACCGGCGGCTATCTCGTCTATGCGTCGATGACGCATCAATATGTCTTCGACTACCATGACGGCGACATTTACTGGTGCACGGCAGATGTGGGCTGGGTGACGGGCCATTCCTATATCATCTACGGCCCGCTCGCCAACGGCGCGACGACGCTGATGTTCGAAGGCGTGCCCAACTTCCCCGATCAGGGGCGTTTCTGGGAAGTGGTCGACAAGCATCACGTCAACATTTTCTACACAGCACCGACGGCCATCCGCGCGCTGATGGGTGCGGGCGATGAATTCGTCACCCGGTCGTCGCGCTCGACCTTGCGCCTGCTCGGCTCGGTCGGCGAGCCGATCAATCCGGAAGCCTGGGAATGGTATTACAACGTGGTTGGCGACCAGCGCTCGCCGATTGTCGATACGTGGTGGCAGACGGAAACCGGCGGCATTCTCATCACGCCGCTGCCGGGCGCGACGGACCTGAAGCCCGGTTCGGCAACACGGCCGTTCTTCGGCATCAAGCCGGAGCTCGTGGACAATGAAGGCGCGGTCGTCGAGGGTGCTGCGGACGGCAACCTCTGCATCATCGATTCGTGGCCGGGCCAGATGCGCACGCTTTACGGCGACCACAAGCGCTTCGTCGAAGCCTATTTCTCGACCTATAAGGGCAAGTACTTCACCGGCGACGGCTGCCGCCGCGACGAGGACGGCTATTACTGGATCACGGGCCGTGTCGACGACGTGCTCAACATTTCCGGCCATCGCCTCGGCACGGCGGAAATCGAATCGGCGCTCGTCTCGCATCACTCGGTTTCGGAAGCTGCCGTTGTGGGCTATCCGCATCCGATCAAGGGACAGGGCATCTATTGCTATGTCACGCTGATGACCGGCGAGACCGTCCATGACGAAGAGGCTTTACGCAAGGAACTGACCCAGCACGTGCGCAAGGAAATCGGCCCAATCGCCACGCCGGACAAGATCCAGTTCGCGCCGGGCCTGCCGAAGACCCGCTCGGGCAAGATCATGCGCCGCATCTTGCGCAAGATCGCCGAAGACGAGTTCAGCGCACTGGGCGACACCTCGACATTGGCCGATCCGGGCGTCGTGGACGACCTGATCGAAAATCGCCAGAACAAGAAATGACAAACGAAAGGCCGGGATTTCCCGGCCTTTCTGCTTTGAAAGCACACCGCCCTCCTCATCCTGAGGAAGCGTCCTGAGCTTGCCGAAGGACGCTGTCTCGAAGGATCAGGAATGAAGCAAACCCTCGTCCTTCGACACGATGCTGCGCACCGGCTCAGGATGAGGGCGTTGCAGGAAGTTGGATGGCCGCTAAAAGTTTGCTGAGATTTTCGTTCCTGCATCCCAAACTTTTTAGAAGTCTATCGACCGTCCCTTGATCTCCCAGTCACCATAACGGGCCGGATCTTTTCCGCCGCGACCGCCAATTTCGCGCGGTGCTTGCGCTTCCTTTTCGGCGGCGCGGCGCGCTTCGGCTTCCTTCAAGGCGCGCTGGGCCGCGGGCGGCAAGTCTTCAAACGTGCGCTTGTCCACATTTTCCGGGGCTTCGGTTGCGTCGGTTTTTTCGCTCATCGGTCACATTCCTGTTGGCTGCATCTGCTCCCATTATTGAAGCGAAGCCTGTTCATACCCATCATATAGGCAGAAAGGCTTGCCGTGCAAAACCCTTGCGAGGGCGCGCGGCTCAAGATTTGGAGACCGCCACGGATGAATATGACGAAAACTGCCATGCTGATCGCCCTCATGACGGTCATGTTCATGAGCATCGGCTATTTGCTGGGCGGCGGAGGCGGCATGATGATCGCGCTTGTGATCGCCGTCGCCATGAACCTGTTCGGCTACTGGAACTCCGACAAGATGGTGCTGCGCATGTACAATGCGCAGGAAGTGGACGAGCGCAGCGCGCCTGATTACTACCGCATGGTGAGCGGCCTTGCCGCCAATGCGGGCCTGCCGATGCCGAAGGTCTATATCATCCACGAAGACCAGCCGAACGCCTTCGCCACGGGCCGCAACCCGGAAAACGCCGCCGTTGCCGCGACGACCGGCCTGCTTAACCGGCTTTCGCCGGAAGAAGTGGCGGGCGTGATGGCGCATGAGCTGGCGCATGTGCAAAACCGCGACACGCTGACCATGACCATCGTGGCAACGCTTGCCGGTGCGATCTCCATGCTCGGCAATTTTGCTTTCTTCCTTGGCGGCAACCGCGAGAACGGCAACGGCATCATGGGCGTCGTCGGCACGCTTCTCGCCATGATCGTCGCGCCCTTTGCCGCCATGATCGTGCAGATGGCGGTGAGCCGCACCCGCGAATATGCCGCCGACAGGCGCGGCGCGGAAATCTGCGGCAATCCGCTATGGCTGTCGTCGGCGCTGGGCAAGATCGCGCGTGGCGCCAAGGCCATCCCGAACGAGGAAGCCGAACACAACCCGGCAACCGCGCATATGTTCATCATCAATCCGCTGAGCGGGCGCGGCGCGGATAATCTTTTCTCGACCCACCCGGATACCGATAACCGCATTGCAGCGCTTGAGCAGATGGCTGCCGAAATGGGCATCCGCTCCGCCGGAATGGCGCCGCGTGCCGCTGCCCCTTCCCAAAGCACCGGTCCATGGGGTAATGCAGGCGGCAATAGCAGTGGCGGTTCCGGCTATCGGGGACCGTGGTCGTAAATAAAGAAGAGTAGTGTGAACGATAAAAAAGCCGCGCCGAAGCGTGGAAACAAAAAGCCGCAGAACAACTACGCCGCAGACCTGCGCCCCGGTCTGGCGGCGCGTTTGTGTGCGGCGCGCCTGCTCGGTGCGGTGATCGAGAAGAACACCTCGCTCGACGGCCTCACCGACAATACCCACGGCCACCCGCAATATCTGGCGCTGGAGCCGCGCGACCGCG
This sequence comes from Brucella pseudintermedia, assembly GCF_008932435.1. Taxonomy (GTDB): domain Bacteria; phylum Pseudomonadota; class Alphaproteobacteria; order Rhizobiales; family Rhizobiaceae; genus Brucella; species Brucella pseudintermedia. The sequence continues at coordinate 10,404 of NZ_WBWE01000018.1, forward strand.
CGCTGGTTCGCGCCATTCTGGGTTCTGCGCTGCGCAATCGCGGCAGCATCGAACGCGCCATCAACAAGCGGCTCGACCGGCCATTGCCGGAAAATGCTGTGGCGCTGAAACATCTTCTGCACGTCGCCATCGCCCAGATTTTCTATCTCGACCTTCCCGACCATTCGGCGGTCGATCTGGCGGTGGAAGCGGCAAACAACGATCCGCGCAACCGCAAATATGCCGGTCTGGTCAATGCGCTGCTGCGGCGTCTGGCGCGCAACAAGGAACGCGCTCTCGCCCACACGCTTGAGCCCGAAACCAATGTGCCGGAATGGTTCGCCAAAAGCATCGCCGACGCCTATGGCGCGGAAAAAGCCGCAACCATTCTCGCCATGCACGCCTATGAGCCGCCGATCGATTTCACGGTCAAGGGCGATGCGAAGGCATGGGCCGAGAAGCTCGGCGGCGTGGCGCTTCCCAACGGTTCGGTGCGCCTGCAAACGGTCGAAGGCAATCTCACCGACCTGCCCGGCTTTGCCGAAGGCGACTGGTGGGTGCAGGATGTGGCGGCGAGCCTGCCTGCCCGCCTGATGGGCGACATCAAGGGCAAACGGGTGGCCGATCTCTGTGCCGCCCCCGGCGGCAAGACGGCGCAGCTCGTGCTTCAGGGCGCGGATGTGACCGCGCTCGACCTTTCCGAAAACCGCCTGAAGCGTCTCAACGCCAATCTGGAACGGCTCGGTTTCAAGGCGAAGACCGTCGCCACCAATCTGATGGATTTCCAGCCGGATGAATTGTTCGACGCCGTGCTTCTGGATGCGCCCTGCTCGTCCACCGGCACGGTGCGCCGTCACCCGGACGTGCCATGGACCAAGACGCCGCAGGACATTGCCAAGCTTGCCGAACTTCAGGGCAAGCTTCTGGCGCACGCGGCCACGCTGGTCAAACCCGGCGGCGTGATCGTCTTTTCCAACTGTTCGCTGCATCCGCTCGAAGGCGAGGAAATGGCGCGCAAGGCGGCGGAAAATCCGCTGCTGGAGCCATACCCGATCACGGAGCAGGATTGTCCCGGTCTTGAAGGGCTGGTGACGGCAGAAGGCTTTTTGCGGTCTACGCCTGCAGACCTGCCGCCGGATCGTTTTGACGGCAATCCGCAAATGGCTGGCATGGACGGCTTCTTCGCCGCCCGCTTCAAGCGCGTATAAAACCGCTAAATAAGTGTTTTCGCATACCGGACGCGCTTCCGTCCGGTATGGTTAACGCTCGATTCACCATTTCAGTACAATTGTATCAAAGGAAACCGGCTGTTCGATTTGGCCGCAGCAGAATGACAAACGATACGGAGAAAGACCGGGTGGCAGTCGCCCTCAGCGAAACCCCGCACCTTTGGGGACTGGCCGTTGCACAGGCGTGGCGCAAGTTCAGCCGCCGTCTGCGCATGGGGCCGCTTTATCGCTGGCGCTTCACCGGCTTTACCCCGGACCGCATTCTGATCGCCCCGCCAGACCTGCGCGTCGCCGACCCGCAGCTGGCGCAGGAATTCTATCATGGCCGCTTTGCGCTCGCCGGTCGTCTTGTCGAAACCGGCGGATTGTCGCCTTTTGCCGTCGAGCCGCCGACACCGGAATGGGAGGCAGCCCTTCAGAGTTTCGGCTGGCTGCGTCATCTGAAAAGCGCCAACAGCGAACTGGCAACCGCCAATGCGCGCGCGCTCGTCGATGACTGGATGCGCATGTTCGGCAAGCGCATCGGCGGTCTTGCCTGGTCGCCGGAAGTCACCGCCCAGCGCATCATCGCCTGGCTCCAGCATTCCAATCTCATTCTGTCGGGCGCCGAACTCCCCGCCTATCGCAAATTCATGCGCTCACTCGCCATGCAGGTGCGTTACCTGCGCACCGTCGCCGCCGCCATGGATGACGGCGAGGAACGCCTGCGCGCCCGCATCGCTCTTGCCTTCGCAGCGCTTGCCTTGCCAGTTTCGCCGCCGACGGCCCGCGCCGCGCGGCGCAATCTGGAATATGAGCTGAAGCGCCAGATCCTGCCCGATGGCGGGCACATCTCGCGCAATCCCGTTACGGTGCTGGAACTTCTGGCCGATCTTCTGCCGCTCCGCCAGACCTATGCCAACGGCACCGAATCGCCGCCCAAGGCGCTGATCGAAGCCGTTGAGCGCATGTTGCCGGCACTGCGCTTCTTCCGTCATCAGGATGGCAGCCTCGCGCTTTTCAACGGCGTTGGCCCGACAATGCCGGAACGCATCATCTCGGTTCTCCGCCACGACGAGACCGCCGGATCGCCGCTCACCCATGCGCCCTATTCCGGCTATGAACGGCTTTCGATGGGGTCCACCACCATCATCGCCGATACCGGACTGCCGCCGCCGGTGACCGCATCGCGGGATGCCCATGCGGGTTGCCTCGCCTTTGAAATGTCCTCCGGGCGCCAGCGCTATATCGTCAATTCCGGCATCGACCGTTTCGGCCCGCCGGAATTTCGTCCCTTGGGCCGCTCGACGGCTGCGCATTCCACCGCCACCATCAACGACACGTCCTCGTGCCGTTTCAGCCTCAATGCGGGCCTTTCCAACATGATCGGCACGCCGATCATTGCAGGCCCGACTCGCGTGCAGCGCGACCGGATCGAGGAAATGGGGCGGCAGGGATTTGTTGCCAGCCATGACGGCTATGCGCGCCTGTTCGGCATCTATCACGAACGCCGCCTCGTGCTGTCGCATAATGGCAGCGTCATCCAGGGCGCCGACCGCTTCTATCGCGGCGATGGCCGTCCGTTGAAGGCCAACGGGCGCGACAATATTGCCGTCCGCTTCCACCTGCATCCCTCGGTCGATATTTCCTTCGATGAGAACGGATTGATCGTCCTGTCAGCGGATCGCGACGACACCTGGGTCTTTTCCTGCTTTGAAGTTGCGCCGCAACTGGAAGATTCGATCTTCTTTGCCGGCTTCCGCGGCCCCGTGACATCGAAACAGATTGTGCTCTCCTTCCCGGCTTCCGACCTGCCGGAAGTGAACTGGCAGTTCAGCCGCGTCGCCCTCGGCAGCTACGTATAAAGTTCAAATTGGTCTTTTGCGGTAGGATTCTCGGCGCGCCTGTGTTACGGCGAGCCGTCCACTTTCCTGAACGCATCCGTTTCAGCAACGAAGAGACCAACTCCCTATGGCTGTCAGCTCCAAGCATATTCCCGCTCCCGATCTTCATCGGGTGCGCCGCGCCCTCCTTTCCGTTTCCGACAAGACCGGCCTGATCGATTTCGCCAAGGCGCTTCATGCGCAAGGCGTCGAAATCCTCTCGACCGGCGGCACCGCCAAGTCGATTGCCGCAGAAGGCATTCCGGTGAAGGACGTGTCCGAAGTCACCGGCTTCCCGGAAATCATGGACGGGCGCGTCAAGACGCTGCATCCGGCAGTCCATGGCGGCCTGCTCGCCGTGCGCAACGACCCGGAACACGTCGCGGCCATGGAAGCACACGGCATTGGCGGCATCGATCTCGCCGTCATCAATCTCTATCCGTTCGAGGAAGTCCGCTTCCAGGGCGGCGACTACGACACGACCGTCGAGAATATCGACATTGGCGGCCCGGCGATGATCCGCGCTTCCGCCAAGAACCACGCCTATGTCGCAACGGTTGTCGATCCTGCCGACTATGCCGACGTGGTGGCCGAACTGGAAAAGCATTCCGGTTCCCTGCCGCTCGCCTTCCGCAAGAAGCTTGCCGCCAAGGCCTTTTCGCGCACGGCAGCTTATGATGCGGCCATTTCCAACTGGTTTGCCGAGGCAATCAACGAAGAAACGCCGGTCTATCGCTCGGTCGCAGGCAAGCTGCATTCCGTCATGCGCTACGGTGAAAACCCGCACCAGACGGCTGGCTTTTATCTCACCGGCGAAAAGCGCCCCGGCGTCGCCACCGCGACCCAGCTTCAGGGCAAGCAGCTTTCCTACAACAACATCAACGACACCGATGCGGCTTTCGAGCTGGTGGCCGAGTTTGATCCCGCCCGCACCGCAGCTGTCGCCATCATCAAGCACGCCAATCCATGCGGCGTGGCGGAGGCGTCCACCATCAAGGAAGCCTACCTCAAGGCGCTCGCCTGCGATCCGGTTTCAGCCTTTGGCGGCATCGTAGCGCTTAATAAGACGCTCGATGAGGAAGCAGCCGAAGAAATCGTGAAAATCTTCACCGAAGTCATCATCGCACCGGATGCCACCGAAGGCGCTCAGGCCATCGTCGCCGCCAAGAAGAACCTGCGCCTGCTCGTGACCGGCGGTCTGCCGGACCCGCGCGCCAAGGGCATCGCCGCCAAGACGGTTGCCGGTGGCCTGCTGGTCCAGTCGCGCGACAATGGCGTGGTCGATGACCTTGATCTGAAAGTCGTCACCAAGCGCGCGCCGACCGAAGCCGAACTCAACGACCTCAAATTCGCCTTCCGCGTCGGCAAGCATGTGAAGTCGAACGCCATCGTCTATGTGAAGGACGGCGCAACGGTCGGCATCGGCGCAGGCCAGATGAGCCGGGTCGATTCGGCCCGCATCGCAGCCCGCAAGGCCGAAGATGCAGCCGAAGCAGCCGGTCTTGCCGAACCGCTCACCAAGGGCTGCGTGGTCGCTTCCGATGCGTTCTTCCCGTTCGCCGATGGTCTGCTCTCCGCAGTTCAGGCTGGCGCAACTGCTGTCATCCAGCCCGGCGGCTCCATGCGCGACGACGAAGTGATCGCCGCTGCCGACGAACATGGCATTGCCATGGTCATGACCGGCATGCGTCACTTCCGCCACTAAATCCTTGTGAGCCACACATTTATCGAGGCCCCGGAACCAACCGTTCCGGGGCCTTCGTTTAGATCGGTTCTGATCCTAGCGGAATCCCGGAACCGATCTATCTCTTTGTTTTTTCGCATTATCCTACGCAAAACCGCTTCGCACTTTTGCTGGAAATGCTCTATTTTGAGTTTCATATTCTTTCGTTTACATTCGTTTCGAACAGATTTGGAGGAGCCCGCCCCATGACGCAGTTTATCGGTTCCATCGACCAGGGAACCACGAGTTCGCGTTTCATCATCTTCGACAGGCAGGGCGATATCGTCGCCAGCGACCAGCGCGAACACGAGCAGATTTATCCCAAAGCGGGCTGGGTCGAGCACAATCCGGTGGAAATCTGGCGCAACACGCAGCACGTCATCGCCGCCGCGCTCAGGAAGGCAAATCTGAAGCCGGGCGACATAGCTTCCATTGGAATCACCAACCAGCGCGAAACCACGCTGCTCTGGGACAGGAAGACCGGCGCGCCGCTTTATAATGCAATCGTCTGGATGGATACGCGCACCGACGAGCTGGTCGCCCGTTACACCAAGGAGGGCGGCGCGGACCGCCTGCGCGAAAAGACGGGCCTGCCCATCTCCACCTATTTTTCCGGCCTCAAGCTGCGCTGGATACTCGATCACATTCCGGGAGCGCGTGAAAAGGCCGAAGCGGGCGATGCGCTTTTCGGCACCATCGACACATGGCTGGTCTGGAACCTCACCGGCGGCACTGAGGGCGGCATTCACATCACCGACGTGACCAATGCCTCCCGCACCCAGCTTATGGATCTTGCGACGCTGGAATGGGACGCGGATACTCTTCGCCTGTTCGATATTCCATCAGCCTGCCTGCCGGCAATCCGCTCTTCAAGCGAGGTCTATGGCGAGATCACCTTGCCCGCGCTTTCCGGCGTCAAGCTTGCAGGCATTCTGGGCGACCAGCAGGCAGCGCTCTTTGGGCAGGCCTGTCTGGAACCGGGCGAAGCCAAGAACACCTATGGCACCGGCTGCTTCATGCTGATGAATACCGGCGAGAAACTGGTGCCCTCCAATTTTGGGCTACTGACCACGGTTGCCTACAAGCTCGACGGCGCCAAGCCGGTCTATGCGCTGGAAGGGTCCATCGCCATCACCGGCGCTCTGGTGCAATGGCTGCGCGACAATCTCGGCATCATCAAGAACAGCGGCGACATCGAAACGCTGGCGCGCACTGTCGAGGACAATGGCGACGTCTATTTCGTTCCGGCTTTCTCCGGCCTTTATGCGCCGCACTGGCAGGATTCCGCACGCGGCATCATCGCTGGCCTCACCCGCTTCGCCAATAAGGGCCACATCGCGCGCGCAGCACTTGAGGCAAGCGCCTATCAGGTGCGCGAAGTGCTGGATGCGATGGTGAAGGATTCCGGCGTCGAGATCACGGAACTGCGCGCCGATGGCGGCATGACCGTCAACGAGCTTCTCATGCAATTTCAGTCCGACATTCTGGACGTGCCGGTCGTGCGCCCGAAAATCATCGAGACGACGGCGCTGGGCGCCGCCTATGCGGCGGGACTTGCCGTCGGCTACTGGAAATCGACGCAGGACATCGTGGAAAACTGGCAGGTGAGCCATCGCTGGCACCCGCGCATGTCAGCCGAGGAAAGCACGCGCCTGTTCCGCTCGTGGGAAAAGGCCGTGCAGCGTTCGCTGGGCTGGATCGAATAAAGGCCGCGTTCCGGCCCGTCACAACGGGCCGGATGAAAGCGGCTTGTCAGCGGGATAGGGCGTTATCGCCGCCAGATAGAGCCCAACGGCAAAAAACAGCAACAGCACCGACATGCCGAGCGCCGCCGACTGGCTGAGAGCGGTGATGGTCGCCACCAGAAACGGCCCGAGAAAGCTCGTCGCGCGTCCCGCCAGCGCATAAATGCCGAAATAGCGGCCCGATTCCTCCGGCTTGATGCTGCGCGCAAACCACGAGCGGGCGGATGCCTGCACGGGGCCGAGCGCGGCGCCGATCATCAGCCCGTAGACCAGAAACACCTGTTCCGAAACCGTCGAGAACAGTCCTTTCGTCTCGGCGTGGTCAACCGGTACAAGACCCAACAGCAGGGAATCCGCTTTGGTGGAAACGATGCCGAATGAAGCCACGAGCAGCAGCACCAGCGATCCCATTACAATAGCTTTCGAACCGATCCTTGCGTCAAGGCGCGCGGCAACGAGGCAGCTCAGGATCGCCGACACATTGGTGATCATGCCGAAGAGGCCGATTTCGTTGATGCTCCAGTGAAACAGTGAAGCGGCATAACCGGCCCCGAGAGCGACAATGGCGTTGAGCCCATCCTGATAGACAAGGCGGGCGGCGAGAAAGCGGGCAATGCCCGGACGCTTTCGCACTTCCCCCAGCGTCGATCTAAGTTCAGCCAGACCGCTGCGGACCGCCTGACGCAGCGGCTCACCGCGCGCCTGATCCGGCGTGAACAGAAACATCGGCATGATGAACACAAAATACCACAGCGCCGCGATAGGCCCGGTGATGCGGGCATCCTCGCCGCTGGCCGGATCGAGCCCGAAGAGCGGCGGAAGCCCGATCAGCGTCTTGCCGGTCTCGGGCGACGCCGCCAGAAAGACCACGACGAAGATCAGCACCAGAACCCCGCCCAGATAGCCGAGTCCCCAGGCCAGATTGGACACTTTGCCAATCTCCCTGGCGGCGACCAGCCGCGGCATCATGGAATCGTTGAAAACGATGGAAAATTCCGCCGAGACCATCGCGATGCTGAAGGCCAGAAGCACCCAGAACAGGCTTGCGCCCGGCACCGCAAACCACAGCGCCAGCAGGCCCGCGATCTTCAGGACCGCAAAGAAGCCGATCCATGGCTTGCGCGAACCGGTCTTGTCGGCAATCGCCCCCAGAACGGGCGACAGAATGGCGATCACGAAGCCCGCGGCGGCAAAGCCATACCCCCAGGCGACCTGCCCCGCTTCCGGCGTATCCGCCATGCGGGAGATGAAATACGGACCGAAAATGAAGGTTACAATGACGGTAAAGAACGGCTGTGCCGCCCAGTCGAAAAATATCCAGCCCCATACGCCACGTCGCGAGACATGGCTGCGGACAGCCACAAGCTGATCGCTCAATTACTCTTTCCTCCCCCACGCCCGAAGCTGCTTCCGGCGATAGGCACCATGCGCCTTTGGCGTATGAAAACAATCCAACCCCATACATTTACGCGCAGCGCCTTCCAAAAACCGGCTTCGATTTTCGGGGCGGATGCGCGCGGACCAGCCGAGCCAATCGGCTGTTTCATTCCTCCAATGTACGGGATGAATTTCAGACCCAAATCATATTAGCCCGAACTTATATCCATAGAGGAAAGTTGCAAAGGAAATAAAAAGGGCGGCCGAGGCCGCCCTTCTAAAATCAGGTGGTTCGTGTTTCGGCAGGATCGCCGGAACCGGTCCAACTATTTGTTTTGCCGCATTTTCCGGCTTTTCTACTGCGCCAGATCGGACATCAGGCCGGCCGCAACCGCCAGTCGCGAAACGGTCAGGTCGCCACCTTCCGTCAGCGCAACCATGCGGTTCCTCACCTGCTCGATGCGGGCGCCATCGGCTGCAAACCAGGCTGCCGCCGGGTCCTTGTCCTTGGCAAAACGCTTGAGCGCCGCAATGGTGATGCCGCGTGCGGCCTGCGTGATCGTATCGCTTGCCCGTGACAGCGCCAGCCCGTCATAATAATCCGTGACGGGGATAGCGCGTGCGGCTTCCTCGATGCGGCCGATGCGGAAGGCTTCCGAAACGCCGAAATAGGTCTTGGCGGTAACCACCCGGTCGGCGCCGGCCAGATGCGCGATCAGCGCAATGTCCGGCATGATGCCAGCAAGCTGGAGATTGGCAAGACGCTGTGCCAGCTTTTCCGGCGCGCCCATTTCCACGAAGGCGGCCTTGTCGGTCTGAAGCGCGCTCTTCAGATATTCGGGCATCAGCCCGTCGAAACGCGGCTCCAGTTCGGCGCGGGCGCGGGTGATCGTATCCACCAGCTCCGTCAGGTTGGCGCGGGTCGTGTCGTTGCGCAGCACCCATGCCGTCGTCGCCTGCAGCATTTCGCCGACCAGATGGTAGAACTGGTTCTGCACGTCGCCCGGCACCTTGTTATCGAGCGCATCGATGGCGTCATAGATCGTGTCGATATCGAAACCGTCGCGCACCGCCACATAGGCGCGGACGATATCGGCAGGCGACTTGCCGGTCGTATCGGCCAGACGGCTGATGACGGTGATGCCGCCGCGATTGATGACATCGTTTGCGAGCAAGGTGGCGACGATTTCACGGCGCAGGCGATGGCCGGAGATTTCCTCCGCATAGGTCTTCACCATGCGCTTCGGGAAATAGCCCATCAGCAGCGACTGGAAGTAAGGCTCGTCCGGAAGCTGGCTCGCCACCAGATCGTCACAGAGCGACAGCTTCGCATAGGCCAGCAGAACCGCCAGTTCCGGGCGGGTGAGCGGCTGGCCAGCCTTCTGGCGCTCGATCAGCATGGCGTCGGACGGCAGGTTCTCCACCTTGCGGTCGAGAAGCTTGCGGGCTTCCAGTTCCGCCATGAAGCGCGCCTGATAGGGCAGTTCCGCCAGTCCCTGACGTTCGCTCAGCGAAAGCGCCAGCGGCTGCAGATAGTTGTTGCGCAGGACCAGCGCCGACACATCGTCGGTCATGCTGGTGAGAAGCTTGTCGCGCGCCGGGCGCTTGAGCTTGCCCGAACGCATGGCGGCAGCCAGCGCGATCTTGATGTTGACCTCGACGTCCGAGCAGTTGACGCCTGCCGAATTGTCGATGGCGTCCGTGTTGCCGCGACCGCCCGACAGTGCATATTCGATACGCCCGCGCTGGGTCACGCCAAGGTTTGCGCCTTCGCCGATCACCCGCGCGCCAACTTCCGAGCCGGTGATGCGGATCGCATCATTGGCGCGGTCGCCTACCTGCGCATCCGTTTCGGCGGACGAGCGGATATAGGTACCGATACCGCCAAACCAGAGGAGATCGACCTTCGACTTCAGGATCGCCGTCATGATTTCCTGCGGTGTACCGGAGGTCTTGCCAAGGCCGATGGCTTCGGCCGCTTCCGGCGACAGCGTAATCGTCTTCTGGCTGCGGCTATAAATGCCGCCGCCAGCCGAAAGCTTGGAGCGGTCATAGTCCTGCCAGCTCGAACGCGGCAGCTCGAACAGACGCTTGCGCTCGGCAAAGCCGTCCGCCGGAACCGGGTTCGGATCGATGAAGATATCGCGATGGTCGAACGCCGCCACCAGACGGATCTGTTCGGAAAGCAACATGCCGTTGCCGAACACGTCGCCAGACATGTCGCCCACACCGGCAACCGTGAAAGGCTCGTTCTGGATATCCATGTCGAGTTCGCGGAAATGCCGCTTCACGGCTTCCCACGCGCCGCGCGCCGTGATGCCCATGCCCTTGTGGTCGTAACCGGCGGAACCACCGGACGCGAACGCATCGTCCAGCCAGAAATCATGCGCCTGGCTGATGGCGTTGGCCGTATCGGAGAATGTGGCCGTGCCCTTGTCGGCGGCAACGACGAAGTAAGGATCGTCATTGTCATGACGCACGACTTCCGCCGGCGGCACGACATGGCTGTCCTCGATATTGTCGGTGACCGACAGCAGCGTGGAAATGAAGATCTTGTAGGCATCGCGACCGGCTTCGAACACCGCATTGCGGTCGCCGCCGACCGGCAGGCGCTTCGGATAGAAGCCGCCCTTGGCGCCAACCGGCACGATCACCGCATTCTTGACCTGCTGCGCCTTCACCAGACCCAGCACTTCGGTGCGATAATCCTGTGCGCGGTCCGACCAGCGCAGGCCGCCGCGGGCGACCGCGCCGAAGCGCAAATGCACGCCTTCCACTTCCGGCCCATAGACGAAGATTTCGCGATAGGGGCGCGGGTCCGGCAGGCCGTCGACCAGACGCGGATCGAGCTTGAAGGCGAAGGTGACGCGCGGCTTGCCCTCGGCATCCGGCTGATAGGCGTTGGTGCGCAGCGTCGCCTCGATCAGATTGCGGAAACGGCGCAAAATCTGGTCGTCATCGATGCTCGGCACGCCCAGGAGCGCGGTTTCGATGCCGTCGACCAGCTTCTTTTCAGCCGCATCGCGGCGCTTGGCCGACGGGTTGAAACGCAGGTCGAACAGCGAATAGAGGTCGCTAGCGATTTCCGGGTAGCGGTTCAGTGCTGCCGCGATGAAGCCCTGCGAATAGGCGATGCCCGCCTGTTGCAGGTAACGGCCATAGGAACGCAAAATCATGATCTGGCGTGCCGTCAGCCGCGCGGTCTGCACCAGCGCGTTGTAGCCGTCATTATCGGCCAGACCGTTCCAGACATTGCGGAACACGTCTTCCAGCATCTCGCCATCGTCGGAAAGATCGACGGGCGCACCATAAGCGTTCACGAGCTGCATGTCGTGAAGGTAGACAGGCGCGCCATCCTTGCCCGCATTTGGCAGGTCGATGGTCTGCTCGCTGACGACGCGGAAACCCATGTTTTCCAGAAGCGGCACGCGTTGCGACAGCACGACCGGCGCGCCGTGGTGATAGATCTTCAGCGAAACCGCATCGGGACCATCGGTGCGATAGCGATAGAAGTCCACGAAAAGCGGAGCTTCTGCGCTCAGGCCGGCAATGCGCTCGGCATCGACCAGCGCTTCCGGCGCCGTGAAGATTTCGCGGTAGGATGGCGGAAAGCTTGCAGCAAGCGCAACGGTCTTTGCGTCAGCGCTGTCGGAGCTTTCGCGCACCGCATCGTCCCATGTGCGCACAATGGCGCGCACTTCAGCTTCCAGCGCTTCCCGGTCCACATGCGGCGTGGAGCGCTCGTGACGGCGGATGACAAACTGAACGCGCGTCAGGCCGTTCTGCAGGAAGACGGGGTGGAACTCGAAGCTGTCGCCGCCATAGACGTCGACCAGATAGTGGCCGATCTTCTCGCGCACGACCGAGTCGTAACGGTCGCGCGGGATATAGACCAGCACGGTCGCGAAACGGCCAAAGCGATCGAGACGCGGCACGGCGCGAACGCGGGGACGTTCGCCGAGCGCCAGGATCAGTTCGGCATTGGCCGTGAGGCTTTCCACATCGATCTGGAAAAGCTCGTCGCGCGGATATTCTTCCAGCACGTTGATGAGCGCCTTGCCCGAATGGTCCTCGCGGTTGAAGCCCAGATGCTTGATGACCGCATCGGCCTTGGAGCGGATGAACGGGATGCCCGCGACTGAACTCGTATAGGCAACCGAGGTGAAAAGGCCGACAAGGCGCAGTTCGCCGACGGCTTCACCCTTCTCGCCGAATATCTTCACGCCGACATAATCGAGATAGGAGCGGCGATGCACCAGCGAAAGCGAGTTCGCCTTGGTGACGATGAGCGGCTCGCCGCCGTCGAGGAATTCCGTCACCTCGCGCGGCGTCACCGTGTCGTCGTCATCCTTGCGCAGGACCCGCACTTCGTGATCGTTGAGGATGCCGAGCGTTTCCTTGACCGGAACCAGTTCGCGCTTGTCGCCCTTGCCCTTGAAGGTCAGCTCGCGAAGGCCGAGGAAGATGAAACGGTCGTCGCGCAGCCATTCCAGAAAGGCGATCGCTTCCGGCATGGCCGGATCGCCCGTCATTTCGTGAACCCGCTTGTAATCGGCAATGGCGCCGTCGAGGCGCTTGAGCATCGGCTTCCAGTCGCTGACGGCGGCGCGGACCTGTCCGAGCACGCGCTTGATGGCGGCGGTCAGGGCGGCCTTGGCCTGCTTGTCGAGGGCCGGGAGATGAATCTGCACCAGGCTGACGCGCTCGACGCCCTTGGCGGGCGCAAGCTGCGATGCTTCGCCGAGAATGACCAGTTCGTCCTTCTCCCGGGCAATATCCAGCACCGGATGCACGACCATGAAAATCTGGCTGGCATGATCGTTCAGCTCACCCATGATGGAGTCGAGCAGGAACGGCATGTTGTCGTTGACGATGGTGATGACGCTCACCGGGCGACCATGGCGTTCGATGCCGTTGTCGACGCTGATGATGCTCTTGCCCTTGCGCCAGGATTCAAGCGCCGCATAGCCGTGACGGGCCGAACTGTCGAGAGCGGCGGCATCGTAAGCGGCCAGATCTTCTGGCGGCGCCCATTCGAAGAGAAGCTGCGAGAAGGCCGTAAGCGCCTTCGACTTTCCTCCCTTCTTCTCCTCCTTGCCTGCCTTGGAACCCTTAACCTTGCTCGACCGATCCTGCTTTGCAGTCACGTCGGATACTCCTGTCATGATGGCAATGCGCGCCAAACTAGCAGATTGGGCACCGGATTCGATGGCAATTCGCTGAAAATAACGAAAAATTTCCCGGAAAGTCAGAAAAACAGCATTTAATCCATTTAATTTGGAACAAAACTTCGAAAACTTCCTGCGAAATTTCGGATTATGCCGGAGGAATTCTCCACGCCCCCCACGAAACCTGCCAGAGGCGCGAAGCCGTGGGTCGGTTTCGCCGCATTTCAGACTAAAGTTGCAGATGATTCTGATGAAGAATGAAGTGCTCAGAGCTCGATCAGGTGATCGTCGAGTTCATTCACATTGTCCGGGCCTGCCGGGAAATGCTTCTCCAGCAATAGCCCCGCCTGACCGATTGCCAGCACAAAACCTTCGGCCACCTGCGCCCGCGATGCATGATGGATGAGCGTTGCGACAATCGCGTTCCACTCGTCCTGTTCCACACGCGCGTGGATGCCCGCATCGGCGATCACCTCGGCATAATGTTCGGCCATGGAGACGAAGAGCAGGATGCCGGTGCGGTTCTCGGTGATATGCACATTGCGCGCCAGAAACTGCTGCACGGCATTGAGATGCGCGCGCTTGTAGCGGATGCGGCGCGGCACCAGCAGCATCCGGATGGCCGGAAAGACCCAGAGCACCAGCATTGCGGTCAGAAACGCCGCCAGCACCGCCAGGCCGAACATGGGCAGGCGGATATCGAACCAGTACCAGTGCGCGAGAAAGGCCGCGACCACCGCGGCGACCAGAATGCCGCAAGTCGCGACGAAGCCCGCCGCAAAGAAATAATCGTCGCTGGAACGTGCTAGAACGGCATAGATCTCACCGGCGGTTTCGGCTTCCGCCTTGCGGATCGCCTCGGCGATGCGGGCATGGTCCTCGGCGCCAATCAGCGTGTGATGCTTCATCGTTGCGTCTCCCTACCAGCTGCCCGAGGCGCCGCCGCCACCCGATGAGCCGCCACCGCCGGAGAAACCGCCGCCGCGATTGTTGTAATCCACGACCATGCCGAGCCACTGATACTTGCCCGGCCCGATCTTGCGTCCGAAAACCGGCGTCAGGATCGCCATGCCGAAACCGCCGAAGAAGATCAGGCACCAGAAGGTGATGAAGACGACGAACACCCAGTCGACATCGTCCGAGCTTGACTGCACATTGCGCTTCGCCCGCGCTTCAAGCTCCGCCGCATCGCCGGACAGCACCGAAAGAATGCCGTCCACGCCCTGCACGATACCGTTCGAATAATTGCCGGTGCGAAATTCCGGAATGATGGTGCCATTGATGATGACGCTTGAAAGCGCGTCGGTCATCACGCCTTCGAGACCATAGCCGACCTCGATGCGCACCTTGCGGTCGTTGGGCGCAACCACGAGCAAGATGCCGTTGTTTTCTTGGCTCTGTCCCAGCGCCCAGGCGCGGAACAGACGGTTGGAATAGGTTTCGATGTCTTCGCCATTGAGGCTTGGAACCGTCACCACGACCACCTGATCGGACGACTTCGCTTCGAAATCGGCAAGCTTTTGCGTCAATTGCTGGCGCTCAGCCGGATCGATGATCCCCGCCGCGTCCACCACGCGGCCCGTCAGGGCCTGCGCGGGCTTCGGCGCGTCCTGCGCCAGCGCATTGTTCAGCGCCAGAACGCTCGAAAAAATCAGGAAAGCGAGCGCAAGCAAATGTCGCGGCCAAAAAAGACCGCGACGATCACGCAAGAGTGCCGCACGCGCCATAAATCGCGCCGTCAGTTGAAGTTGACTTTGGGCGCGGTCTGGCTGCCCGCATCGGCGCTGAAGCTCTGCATGGGCTGCGCATCGCGATACCATATCCATGTCCAGATCATCGTCGGCATGGTGCGCAGCGACGTGTTGTAGACACGAACCGCCTCGATATAGTCGCGGCGCGCCACGGCGATGCGGTTTTCGGTGCCTTCAAGCTGCGACTGCAAGGCAAGGAAGTTCTGGTTGGCTTTCAGGTCCGGATAGCGCTCGACCACCACCATCAGGCGCGACAGCGCGCTCGTCAGGTTGGCCTGATTATCCTGAAACTGCTTGAAGAGTTCGGGATTATTGAGCGTTTCAGGCGTGATCTGCACCTGCGTCGCCTTGGCGCGCGCCTCGATCACCGCTTGCAGGGTTTCCTGTTCGTGAGCGGCATAGCCCTTCACGGTCTCGACCAGATTGGGCACGAGATCGGCGCGGCGCTGATACTGGTTCTGCACCTCGCCCCAGGCGGCCTTCGCCCGTTCCTCATTGGTCGGGATCGTATTGAAACCGCATGCGGAGAGCAGCGGAACCAGAACGATGAGACCAAGAGCGATGAAAATGCGGCGAAAAGAGAAAGAAGTGGCAACCGTCGCAGCCGACATGGACTTCTCCTGAAAAGGGCGCTTTGCCAAGCGCCGGGGGGACAAATTCGTCACCCGCACCTACGTGTTCACGCAAATGCGAGCCGTCAAATCAATAAGATAAGCGATTTTGGCGGCGCGTCCAGCCCATTCAAAATGGCGGATTAAAAAGAAAAAGCGACGGATTGCTCCGCCGCTTTCTCAAAACACAAACTGCGCGAAAAAATTATTCGCTTGCAGCTTCTTCAGCCGGAGCAGCAGCGGCTTCTGCGGCGGCTGCGGCAGCTTCAGCAGCCTTTGCAGCGGCTTCTTCTTCAGCCTGCTTGGCCATGGCCAGACGTTCCTGCGCCTTCTTGCCCGGCTCACCCTTGGTCGGGTTGCTGCGGGCCGGACGCTTTGCAAGGCCAGCCTGATCGAGGAAGCGCAGAACGCGATCGGTCGGCTGTGCGCCCTGTGCAATCCAATGCTGGATGCGGTCGGCGTCGAGCTTCACGCGTTCGGCGTCCTTGGCCAGCATCGGGTTCCATGCGCCAACGGTTTCGATGAAGCGGCCGTCACGCGGGCTGCGGACGTCGGCAACGACGATGTGGTAGTAAGGACGCTTCTTGGAGCCAGCGCGGGCCAGACGAATCTTCAGAGACATTTTTTCTTTCCTTTAGACAATTGCTTCGCCCGGGATGGCCGTGGCAAAACGGGTTAAGCTATCGATATAGCTATTGTTTCCCGCCGTGATTGGCGGCGGTATGCTCATGATGCCGAATGACTTCCTTCACGATGAAGTTCAGGAATTTTTCAGCAAAATCGGGATCGAGGTTGGCGTCGACTGCAAGCGCGCGCAGACGTTCCACCTGACGCTTTTCGCGGGCCGGATCAGCCGGCGCGAGACCGCGTTCAGCCTTCAGAACGCCGACAGCCTTGGTGCAGCGAAAACGCTCGGCCAGCATATGGATCAACGCCGCATCGATATTGTCGATGGAGGCGCGCAGTGCCAGAAGTTCAGCCGGTGCAGTATTCTGTTCGTCGCTCATGATGCTCACTTCTTCTTCGGCAGCCCCGGAAGGCCGCCACCGAGACCGGGAAGCTTGGGTCCGCCCAGACCGGGCAGACCGCCCGGAAGTCCGCCGCCGGGAAGACCCGGCAAGCCGCCGCCTTTCGTCAGGCCCGCTGCTTCCGCCTGCTTGGCCAGCGCCTCAAGCTGCTTGGGGTCCATCTTGGAGAGATCGGGCATACCGCCCATTCCACTCAGACCGCCCAGCCCCATCTTATTCGCGAGACCGCCCATCATCTGCTTCATCATTCCGCCCTTGCCCTTGCCCATGACTTTCATCATGTCGGCCATCTGGCGATGCATCTTGAGAAGCTTGTTGATGTCGGCGGCAGTGGTGCCGGAACCCTTGGCGATGCGCTGCTTGCGGCTGTGCTTGAGAATATCGGGATTGGCGCGCTCGGCCTTGGTCATGGAACCGATGATGGCGAGCTGACGGTCGAACACCTTGTCGTCGAGACCGGCGGCTGCCACCTTGTCCTTCATGCCTGCCATGCCCGGCATCATGCCCATGATGCCGCCCATGCCGCCGAGCTTCTTCATCTGCCTGAGCTGATCGGCAAGATCGTTGAGATCGAACTTGCCCGACTGCATCTTCTTGGCCATCGCGGCGGCTTTTTCCGCGTCGATGTTTTCGGCAGCTTTTTCGACCAGCGAAACAATGTCGCCCATGCCGAGAATGCGGTCCGCGATGCGCTTGGGATAAAACTCCTCAAGCGCATCCATCTTTTCGCCGGTGGCGATCAGCTTGATCGGCTTGCCGGTGATGGCGCGCATGGAAAGGGCGGCACCGCCGCGTCCGTCGCCGTCCATGCGGGTGAGCACAATGCCGGTAATGCCGACGCGCTCATCGAAATTGCGCGCCAGATTGACGGCGTCCTGACCGGTCAGGCTGTCGGCGACGAGCAGGATTTCATGCGGATTGGCGGCCTTGCGGATATCCGCCATTTCCACCATCAGCGGCTCGTCGATATGCGTGCGGCCCGCGGTGTCGAGAATGACCACATCGTGCGCGCCAAGCTTTGCCGCCTGCACGGCGCGCTTGGCGATTTCCACCGGCGACTGGCCGGCAATGATCGGCAGCGTGTCGACGCCGGTCTGGATGCCAAGCTGGCGAAGCTGTTCCTGCGCTGCCGGACGGCGCGTATCGAGCGACGCCATCAGTACCTTCTTGCGCTGGCGCTCGGTCAGGCGCTTGGCGATCTTGCCCGTGGTGGTCGTCTTACCGGAGCCCTGCAAGCCGACCATCATGATGACGACGGGCGCAGGCGCGTTCAGGTCGATGGATACGCCCTCGGTGCCGAGCATCTCGACAAGTTCGTCATGGACGATCTTGACGACCATCTGGCCGGGCTTGATGCTTTTGAGGATTTCAGCGCCAACGGCCTTTTCCCGCACCTTGTCGGTGAAGGAGCGAACCACTTCCAGCGAAACGTCGGCCTCGATCAGCGCGCGGCGCACTTCGCGCAGCGCCGCCGTCACGTCGGCTTCTGAAAGAGCGCCGCGTCCGGTCAGGCCGTTCAGGATGGAGCCAAGACGCTCCTGAAGTGATTCAAACATCGAATTTCCTTTTAATCCGAGAAGAGGCTTATGCTTCGTCAGGGATAAATCGTCCCGTGGCTCTGCCAGTTCAAGAAGCAACCAAAGCGGTACAGCACCCGAGGGCGCATCGCGCTGTCGGATGTGGACCTCCGGGATCGCTTTATACCATGATGGGTCCCGGTCGGTGGCTCGCGTTCTGAAGATCGCGGATAGATTGGTGCAGGCTTTAAGGCGATCGGCCCGCAATGTCAAGCAAAAGGCCGGAATACGCTGAAACCGGCCCCTGTTTCCCTTGGGCGCATCTCGTTCCGAAAATCGTTTCACACTTTTCCGGATGCGCCCCTGAAACAAACCGGGGCCGGTTTCACGTTCGATTGCGTTTATTGTGCCGCGACACCGGCCAGCGGGTCGCCGATGCCCAGCACATAAAGCCCGATCATCAGCAGCGTTCCCGCCAGCACCACATAATAGATCGTGGGGATGACGGTCATGCGCAGGGTGGTGCCTTCGCGCCCCAGCAAGCCGACAGTCGCCGAAGCCGCAACCACGTTGTGGATCGCGATCATGTTGCCCGCCGCAGCACCGACCGACTGGCCGGCAACCATCAGCGCACCGGAAATGCCGAGCCCTTCCGCCACGCCATATTGGAACTGGCTGAGCATGAGGTTCGATACCGTGTTGGAGCCTGCAAGGAACGCGCCCAGCGCACCGACGGACGGCGCGAAGAACGGATAAACGTTTCCGACTTCCGTCGCCACCCAGTCGGCCACCATCAGCGGCATGCTGACCAGTTCCTTGCCGTTGACGCCGGAATTGATCATGACACGCACCATCGGCACGGTGAACAGAAGCACGAAGCCCGCGCCCACCAGCGTCTTGGTGCTTTCACCGAAAGCCTTGGCGAACTGCCCGCCATTCATGCGATGCAGGAAGAAGGTGATCACGCAGACGATGACCAGAAGGCCGCCCGGCAGGAAGAGCGGCGTGAAATCGCCGCCGATCCCGGCTTCGCCCATGATGTCCTTGGCAACGAAGGTGATCGACTTCAGCGCATCGCCCACGGACGGGAACACGCGGCTGACGACGAGGAAAATCGCCAGAAGCACATAGGGCGTCCATGCCAGCGCCAGCGGAATCTTCTTCGATGTCAGCTCATCGAGCTTGATTTCGACGCTGCCGAGCCAGGTTGAGGGCCATTCCGATGCGGGTGGGAAATCCCAGGTCTGCTTCGGCATGAGAAAGCCGCTGCGCGCTGCGAATGTCGCCAGCGCCAGACCGACGAGACCGCCGATCATGGACGGAAATTCTGCGCCGAGGAAAACCGCGCTCAACACATAGGGGATGGTGAACGAGAAGGCGGCGAACAGCGCAAAAGGCAGAATGGCAAGGCCTTCCGTCCAGGAGCGGTTGCGCCCGAAGAAACGGGTCATGAGGACCACAAGGAACAGCGGCATGAACGTGCCGCACAGCGCGTGCAGGATCGCCACTTCCGATGTGATGATATGGAAGAACTGCTCCCAGCCCGAGCCGACGCCCTGCAATTGCGCCGTCAGCGCCTCGCGATTGAGACCGGACTGAACGCCGACGATGAGCGGTGTGCCGACGGCCCCGAACGAGACCGGCGTGGACTGGATCACCAGTCCGAACGTGACGGCGGCAAGCGCAGGAAACCCGACCGCCACCATCAGCGGCGCCACCACGGCGGCAGGCGTGCCGAAACCGGATGCGCCCTCGATGAACGAGCCGAACAGCCAGGCAATCAGGAATACCTGGATGCGGCGGTCCGGGCTGATCTGGGCGAAGCCCGATCGGATGGCGGAAATGCCGCCCGAATATTTAAGTGTGTTGAGAAGCAGTATCGCCCCGAAAATGATCCAGAGCAGGCCCGCCGTCTGGATCAGGCCCTGAATGGTCGAGGCGATGACCCGGTTGCCGCTCATGCCCCAGATCGCCATGGCGATCACCACGGTCAGCACATAGGTCACCGGCATCGCGATGCGGGCCTGAACACGAAATCCAACCAGCATGACGCCGGCTACAAGAATTGGCAGAAACGCAAATAGCGCAAGAAATCCGTTCGACATGTGGCGTCCTCCCCGTCAATGTCACGAACGTTGAAACTAGCTATGAAACGCTGGTAAAGAGTTTTTACCAGTCAGACCATAAGCAATAGGTATGAAAGCCACAGCTTCCAAGCAAAAAATTTCACCCGTCACCGGGCGCGAACAAAAGCTTGCTGTTTTGATGCAAAAATGTTTGTAAGCGCGGCATTTCGCACGTGCCTCTGCCCGTTTTGCCGTTGCCGCATGACATTTGGTGTAAGGAATGGCAAATTCGCGTTGAGGTCGAATCAACTCCAAAGGAGAAACGAATGGCATTGGTTGCCAAGGGCCGGACTTGGACGGCAGCAGCAGTTCTTGCAATGGGCATGATGACGGGAACGGGCATTGCCGAGGCAGCCCAGTGTGGCAACAACGCCGCCGGTTATAATGCCTGGCTCCAGCAAACCCTGAAGGAAGCGCCGTCGCGCGGCGTTGGCAAGGTGGCTCTCAATGCGCTGGCCAACACCAAATATGCGCAGGCCACCATCAATGCCGACCGCAATCAGAAGAGCTTCAAGCTCTCCTTTGAAGACTTCATGAAGAAGCGCGGCGCCGACACCATCATCAAGCGCGGCCGCGCCCAGAAGCAGCAGAACGCCGCTCTCTTCGCGGCGATCGAGAAGCGTTATGGCGTTCCGGCCGGCCCGCTGATCGCCATCTGGGGCATGGAAACCGGCTTCGGCTCCTATCTCGGCAAGCAGCACACGCTGTCGGCCGTTGCAACGCTGGCCTATGACTGCCGCCGTTCCGAATACTTCACCGGCCAGCTCTATGCCGCTCTCAAGCTCATCGATCAGGGTGACCTCAGCCCGCAGGCGGTAGGCGCGATGCATGGTGAAGTCGGCCAGACCCAGTTCATGCCGGCAAATGTCCTGAAGTATGGCGTCAGCGGTTCGGGCGGCGCCCATTTCGACCTGCGCAACAAGGCGGACGCGCTGCATTCGACCGCGAACTTCCTCGTCGGCCACGGCTGGCGGCGCGGTGCAGGCTATCAGCCGGGCGAACCGAACTACGGCGCGATCCAGGGCTGGAATGCCGCGCAGGTCTACCAGCGCGCCATCGCCGTCATGGGCAAGGCCATCGACGGGAATTAAAGCATGGTTCCGAAAAGCGGGAACCGGTTTTCGGAAAAAATCATGCTCCAATAAAAATTCGGAGCGGGAGGAAGATTTAGTTCAAATCGTCCCGCTCTCAGGCCGCGATCCGCAATTTCGCTTTGAAATTGCCACAGAAAAGCCGCAAGTTTCACAAAATAGCCCCAATCTTTGGGGCTATTTTTGTATGTTCTGATGCGATTTTTCGCGTTTTGGGAAGAAAATCACCGATTTCCGATGGCCAAAATAAGGCAACGGCCCCTCTCGACATGAAAGGAACCGTTCCCAAAACACTCTTCTCGAATATTCGATCAGGCTGGATCGGGCCGCTTGAAATCACCTGTCTGGTGATCCATCACCCAAAGCTCGCCGGTCGAAATATCGAACCATGCGCCATGCAGTGTCAGCTTGCCCTTCTTCTCCAGAATATCGACGCAGGGAAATGTGCGCAGATTGTTGATGGAGTAGCGGATGGAGATGCGCTCCAGCGCCGTCTGGCGTTCGCTCTGCGTCATGAGTTGGTTGCCGCTGACAGCTTCGGCGGCGGGCGCGATCAGGCTCATCCATTTTCCGATGAAGTCGCCCGGGGAAAGCGGTGCGCTTTCGGTGTCGAGCGCCGCCTTGATGCCGCCGCAGCGGCCATGGCCCATCACGACGATATTCTTCACCTTGAGGCTCTGAACCGCGAATTCCAGTGCGGCGGAAGCGGCATGATATTCGCCATCGGGCTCATAGGGCGGAATGAGGTTGGCAACATTGCGCAGGACGAAGATTTCGCCGGGCGCCGTGTTGAAGATGGTTTCGGGAGCCGCACGGGAATCACAGCACGCGATAACCAGCGTTTCGGGTGATTGTCCCTTGTCGGCCAAATGGCGGTATCGTGCGGTTTCATGGGCAAAATGCTCGCGCATGAAGGTTCGATAACCGGCGAGAAGTGAGTCTGGAAGATCAACCATATTTTTCCAATATCCCTATCGAAAAGCGAGATCAATCGAAATGCACGATACGGGCTGCGTCGAATTGGACGCAGGTTTCCGCTGGCATTCACGCATGTTTCTCAAGCCCATATCGCCATGCGCAGACCGAAATCGTCGCGTTCCACATGGCCGGGATACGGACGCGCCTCGCCACGTGCATGGCGACGGGCCACGAGATACATGGCGCAGGCATCGAGAAAGTCATCCTCCTTCGCGCCGCGCGGAACCGGACTTTGCAAAAAATCTTCCGGCAGTCCGCAGCCGCGCAGCAATGCCCGGCGCTCGCCCAGACCTTCCGGGTTTACGCGGCCCTTGATCTTCTTGGGCAGCGCCATGGCCTTCATGCCGTTCAGCGCGGCAAAAGCCAGTTCGGGATGCGATTCGATGACGCGCATCGCAAGTCCGGCATCGCCGCGCAACAAGGCATCAAGCTCGCAAATCTTCGGGAAAAGCCCGAATGCCTGCCTCGAAACCTTGCGCGGCGGATCGGTCCGTTCGAGCGACCGGGAACAGCTTTCGCGGTAATCCGGGGCATAAACGGCAGCGCGCGGCGGAATGGAGAAAAGGCTCGATTGCCTTTCACCGAGATGCGCCCGCGCGGCCCGCTCCGCCGAACGCGCGCCCTTTTCGGGCAGACCGATCGGCATATCGACAGCAATGATCGCCTTGTCGGGCAGCGACGCCGCCAGGACGGCAAAGCTACCGAACACTTCGGCCCGCAAGCCCCCGCCCTCGCCGATCACCGCGATCCAGCCGCCGGGACAGCCATCGACGCCAGCGAACATGGCGGCGGTCTGCATCAGGCGCGAAATCCCTTGGTCGGATGCATCAGCCGCCGCGTCTGCACCATGGCCATCGGCGTTGCAAGGCTCGATGCATCGGCCTCCAGCATCAGCTCGTCCGCGCCCCGCTTGGCCGAACGCGCCATGATCTCGAACACCGCCGCCGTTGTGCTTTGCAGCATCTTTTCCTCGGTCATGCCCGAAAGACGCCGCGCCAGAAACACCGCCGAGGTCAGATCGCCAAGCCCGTTGGTCGGGCCATCGACACGGCGATGCTCGGCCATCAGCGCCATGGTCGGGGTCAGCAGAATATTGCCGATACTGCCGGTCATCAGCGGAAAGGCCGATGTGACCAGCATGGTCGCCGGACCGGCTTCGAGCGCTGCTTCCATCAAGGCGGTATTGTCTTCGAGCGGCACGCCCGTCAGCCAGGAAAGCTCGAACCGGTTGGGCGTCGCAATATCGGCGAGCGGCAGAAGCCTGTCGCGAATGCCGGTCGCCGTCGCTTCGGGCACGTAAAGCCCCTTCTCGTCGCCGATGACCGGATCGCAGAGATAGACGGCTTGCGGATTTTTCGCCTTCACGGTCTTGACCAGTCCGGCAACGGCCTCCGCCTGTTCGGGATGGCCGAGATAGCCGGTCAGGATAGCGCCCACTTCGCCAAGCCATGGCGCGCGCTCGAGATCCTGCATCAGGCGCGAAAACTCTTCCGCCGGCGGCACGATGCGCCCCGCCGGAGCGCCCGGAACTCCGTGTCCCGGATGCCATGGCAGCACCACGGTCGGCACGGCCCAGACTGGAAAACCCAGTGTTTCCAATGCGAAAACGGCAGCCCGATTGCCGACCGATCCGCGCACGACGTGGCTTGAGATGACAATAACGGTTGTTGCATCCGAAGGCGCTGAAAGCGTCATTGGGCACCTAGCTTTGCATGAGATAGAAAATGAGCCAGACGATGATCGCCAGCGTGATGAGGAAGCCGAGCCCGCGCCCGACGCGCGTGGCCCAAAGCTCGATGGGATCATTTTCGGGGGCGTCGGCGGCGGCCAGATGTTGCGTAGTGCGGAAAAAACCGCGCCGCACAATGCCTTCGGCCCCGGTCTGCTCGCGCTCCAGCCGGTCAAGAATGCGTTGGGCCTCTTCCTGGCGCTCGCGCCCCGGTCCGCCGCCTTCCCCTATGCCCGCCTGCTGGCGCTCGCCCATGCCCTGCCTGCCTTTGCAATGACTCAGTGTGGTGGATTTGAAGTTCGTTCGCAACCCACTCCGAAGTGATACGAATTTCGGAATCGCCACACTCGTTTCCAACAGAGGAAACAGCCACAGCATCACGCTCAACAGGCCGTTCTGCAAGTAGTTTATTGCAGTCTCATGCAAGCTTCACGATCAGCTTGCCGAAATTGCCGCCTTCCAGCAGGGAAATGAAGGCTTTCGGCGCATTTTCCAGCCCATCGACAATATCTTCGCGATAGCGCACTTGCCCATCGGCAATCCACTTCACCATGTCGTGGTGGAAGGCTGGCCTCTGATCGGCGAAATCACGCTGGATAAAACCGCGAATGGTGAGGCTTTTCGACAGAACATCCCGCATCACCAGCGGCAGGCGGTCTGGCCCCTCGAACGGCCCGCTCTGATTATACTGCGCGATCAGGCCGCAGACCGGCACGCGCGCAAACTGGTTCAGAAGCGGAAACACCGCATCGAAAACCTTGCCGCCGACATTCTCGAAATAGACGTCGATGCCCTTCGGGCAGGCAGCCGCCAGTTCCTGCGCGAAATTCTGGCTGCGGTGATCAATGGCCGCATCGAAGCCGAACTCGTCGATCAACGCCTTGCACTTATCCGCCCCGCCCGCAATGCCGACGGCGCGCGCGCCCTTCATCCGGGCAATCTGCCCGACAGCAGAACCGACCGGGCCGGTTGCCGCCGCCACCACGACGGTCTCGCCCGGTTTCGGCTGGCCGATGGTGAGGAGGCCCGAATAGGCGGTAAAGCCCGGCATGCCGAGCACGCCAAGCGCCGTGGTCACAGGAGCCTCCTTCGGATCGAGCTTGCGCAGGGTCGAGGCATCGGCGACCGCATAATCCTGCCAGCCGGAATGCGAAAGCACGAAATCGCCCGGTGCAAAGCCCGCGCTCCCGCTTTCAACCACTTCGCCAACCGTGCCGCCCTCCATCACATCGCCGATGGCGACCGGCGCGGCATAGGATTTCGCCGCGCTCATGCGCCCGCGCATATAGGGATCGAGCGACAGATAGCGCAGCCGCAGCAGAACCTCGCCATCACCGGGGCTGGGGATCGCCGCTTTCTCCAGCCGGAAGTTTTCGGCGGTCGGGCGACCTTCGGGGCGCGATGCCAGCACGATGCGGCGATTGATCTTTTCGCTCATGAACGGAACTCCTGATGATCGGGCTACTTTGTCTATTTAGGGCGGGGATCGAAAAAGTTGAGCTTTTGCAATCGGGATCAAGCTATAGATCGATTGCCGGCATCTGGCTTGGAAAGCTGTTCCAAATCATATTCCGAAAAGTGCGAAAAGCTTTGCGAAATGCGCGTTCCGGGAGCCGAGCCCGGCCTTCTCCCGGCCAAATTTGGGGTGACAGATGAAACAGGACAAGCTTTTTCTCTTGAAGCCGGGATTTGAAGATCCGGCTTATCCCGGCCAGACATTCTATTGCTGGCACTGCGCGCTCATCGAAGGCGTGCTGGCTTCGTTTCCGGCGCTGGGCAGCAGTCTGGATATTGAGCGCATCGACTGGCAGCGCCCGCGCAAGGGCGTGATAGCGCTGGCAGGCGAGGACAACCAAAGCCTGCCTCTGTTGATAGTGAAGGATGGCGACCGTTCCGAGTTTGAGACCGGCATGTATGAAGGCCGTTCGCTGATTGCCGACCCGCACAAGATTTTGGCCGCCCTGACGGAACGGCACGGCTTTCCGCCCCTGCATTCCTGAAAGCCCGCCCCACAGCCATCCTTCGACCCCTTGATAGGCTCAAGATGAAGCTGGGCATTGGCGATGATGACCAATTCTGCCCGTCATGGACGCCAGGATACAAACAAAAACCCCGCCACAGGGCGGGGTTCGCTTGGGGGACAGTAAGGTTGCCAATCACCTCATCCTGAGTTCATCGAATGACGAGGTGTTAAGCGGAATGCTTACTTCATCGTCGGGATGACGAACTCTGCCCCATCCTTAACCCCGGACGGCCAGCGCGAGGTGACGGTCTTGGTCTTGGTGTAGAAGCGGAACGCATCCGGGCCATGCTGGTTGAGATCGCCGAAGCCGGAAGCCTTCCAGCCGCCGAAGGTGTAGTAAGCGATCGGAACCGGGATCGGCACATTGATGCCGACCATGCCGACCTGCACGCGGCTGGCGAAATCGCGGGCCGCATCGCCGTCACGGGTGAAGATCGCAACGCCGTTGCCATATTCATGATCGTTCGGCAGGGCCAGCGCTTCCTCGTAATTCTTGGCGCGCACGACCGAGAGAACCGGGCCAAAAATTTCTTCCTTGTAGATGCGCATGTCCTTGGTCACATGGTCGAACAGGCAGCCGCCCATGTAGAAGCCGTCTTCATAGCCCTGCATCTTGAAATTACGGCCATCGACGACGAGCTTCGCGCCTTCTTCCACACCGAGATCGACATAGCCGCGCACACGGTCGAGCGCTGCCTTGGTGACGAGCGGGCCGTAATCGGCGGAATTGTCGGTGGAGGTGCCGATCTTCAGCGCTTCGACGCGCGGGATCAGCTTTTCCATCAGGCGGTTGGCGGTGTCTTCACCGACCGGCACCGCAACGGAGATCGCCATGCAGCGCTCGCCAGCCGAACCGTAGCCAGCGCCGATCAGCGCGTCGACGGTCTGGTCCATGTCGGCGTCCGGCATGATGAGAAGATGGTTCTTCGCGCCGCCGAAGCACTGCACGCGCTTGCCGTTCGAGCAGCCGCGGCCATAGATATATTGTGCAATCGGCGTGGAGCCGACAAAGCCGATGGCCTGCACGTCCGGATCATCGAGCAGCGCATCGACCGATTCCTTGTCGCCATTGACGACGTTGAAAATGCCTGCCGGAAGACCGGCTTCCATGAACAGTTCGGCAAGGCGCATCGGCACGCCCGGATCGCGCTCGGACGGCTTCAGGATGAAGGCATTGCCGCAGGCAATCGCCGGACCAGCCTTCCACAGCGGGATCATGGCCGGGAAGTTGAACGGCGTGATGCCTGCCACGACGCCAAGCGGCTGGCGCATGGAATAGGTGTCGATGCCCGTACCGGCATTGTCGGTGAACTCGCCTTTCAGCATATGCGCCGCACCGAGGCAGACTTCCACCACTTCGAGGCCGCGCTGGATGTCGCCCTTGGCGTCGGCGATGGTCTTGCCGTGTTCGCGGGCCAGGAGCTCGGCGAGGCTGTCATATTCGGCTTCGACCAGTTCGATGAACTTGCGCAGGATCCGAACCCGGCGCTGCGGGTTGGTCGCCGCCCAGGCCGGCTGTGCAGCCTTGGCGTTTTCGACAGCGGCGCGCACTTCTTCCTTGGTGGCGAGCGCCACCTTGGCCTGCACCGAGCCGTCGAGCGGCTGGAAGACGTCCGCCGTGCGGCCGCTCTTGCCCGCCACATGCTTGCCGCCGATGAAATGTCCGATATTGCGCATCGAAGAACCTCCCTGATGATCGCTTTGGAGGGCGCAGAGGCCCCCATCGTTGCCGCCATCTTGACTCTGCAAATTCCTGATTGCAAGGCGCTGAAAAGCGTATCCGTTGTGCATTTTTATGCTAGTGTGCCGCCATGAACTGGGACGATATTCGCATATTCCTGGCTGTTGCCCGCTCCGGCCAGATTCTGGGCGCGGCCAAAAGGCTCGGCCTCAACCACACCACTGTCGCGCGGCGGCTGACGGCGCTTGAAACGGCACTTTCCACCACGCTTCTGACACGGCGCACCAACGGCTCGACGCTGACGCAGGCGGGCGAGGAGTTTCTGCTGGCGGCTGAGCGCATGGAAGCCGAAATGCTCGCCGCCCGCTCGCAGGTCGGCAATGCCGATATTGCCGTGTCGGGCACGGTGCGCATCGGCGCGCCGGACGGGTTCGGCGTCAATTTCCTCGCGCCCCGGCTGGCGCGGCTGACCCAAAAATATCCGGACCTCACCATCCAGCTTGTGCCTGTGCCGCGTTCCTTTTCACTGTCACGCCGCGAGGCGGATATCGCGATTACGGTCGAACGTCCGGAACAAGGCAGGCTGATCGCGCGCAGGCTCGTCGATTATACGCTGGGCCTCTATGCGCATCGGCGCTATCTGGCAGAAAACGGCACGCCGGAAAGCCCGGAAGACCTCAATCATCACCGGCTGATCGGCTATGTGGAGGATCTGGTCATCAATCCGTCGCTCGCCTATGCGCCGGAAATTTCCCGCGACTGGAAGCCGGCCTTTGAGGTGTCGAGCGCTCTCGGACAGGTCGAGGCCGTGCGCGCCGGTGCGGGTATCGGCATTCTTCACGCCTTCATCGCCCGCGCCGATCCTGATCTTGTGCCTGTCCTGCCGGACCGGATCATTCGCCGCGCCTACTGGCTCGCCTATCACGAATCCGCCCGCACCTTGCGGCGCGTGACGGCGGTTTCGGCCCTGATTTCCGAACTGGTGGAAAGCGAAAAGTCTCTTTTCAGTTGAGCTTCGCATAGGCGACCATGACGCCCACAATCATCGCAGCCGGAACGAACAGCGCGTCGAGGCCGATGAGAGAGTGCCCAAGTCCGCCGCCGACAGCGCCAAGCATCAGGGAAAGCCACACGGCCACATGCTGGAGCCAGCGCCATTTCGGCGTTTCGCCGCGCAGCGAACAGGCAAGGTCGGCGGCAGCGTTGAAGAGCGTGCCGGTCACATAGGTCACGCCCAGACGCGCCGCGCCTATCGGCTGCACCGCCGCGTTCTGCGCGCCCATGGCGGCGGCAAGCAGCAGCACCGGCTGGATGAACAGCGCGCCCTCCCGCCGCAGCACGCCGACCAGCAGCAATATCGCCACGACACTCGCCATCACATAAAGGCTGCCCCGGCGTCCATGGGCGCGCACCGTCAGCGTGCCGAAAAATGCTCCGGCGAAAAACAGCACGATCAGGATGGCCGGAAACCACACCAGCACCGCGCCCTGCGGTCCCGGTTGTCCGGCCAGCGCGGTGCCGAGCTGGGTCGTGTTGCCGCTCATGAAGGAAGCGAAGAAGCCGCCAAGCTGCAGGAAGGCAATCGCATCGACGAAACCGGCCGATGCGGTGAGAATCAGCCCGAGCGACAGTTTGGAATTCGGTGTCATGGGATTGAACTTCGCAATGAAGAAACCCGGCTTTCGGGAAGCCGGGTCTGTTCAGAAAAATATTTGCAGGTCAGGCGCGTTTGATGATGCGCAGGATGACAAGCAGGATGGCCGCGCCGATAAATGCGTTGACGATTGCGGCGATAATCCCTCCGCCGATGGAAAACCCAAGGCGCGGCAGCAGCCAGCCCGCAAAGAAAGCGCCGATCACGCCGACGATAATATTACCGATCAGGCCGAAACCGCCGCCCTGCACGACCTTGCCTGCCAGCCAGCCGGCGATAAGACCCACAAAAAGAAATACGAGAAGACTTCCAACATCCATGCGTTTTTCTCCCTCTCAAAACGCGCCGTCCGGCGCGCCTGATGCGAGTTGACTATATGTTGGCGGGCGGCACAAGGGGCGAGCGCGCCCTCTCCTCTCAAATCAGGCCGCGAGATGCCGGAAAGCGGCAACCACGTCCTCGTAAACCTTGCGCTTGAAGGGAACGATCAGCCCCGGCAGTTCGGCCATCGGCTTCCATTCCCAGCGGTCGAACTCGGCGGTATGGCCGCCGGGTGGCGGGTTGATGGCGATTTCGCTCTCGTCGCCCTCGAAGCGATAGGCAAACCATTTTTGCGTCTGGCCGCGATACTTGCCCTTGAGCGCAATGCCGACCAGATGCGGCGGCAGGTCGTAATTGATCCAGTCCGACGCTTCCTCCAGCAGCGAGACCGACTTCATGCCGGTTTCCTCATAAAGTTCGCGCACCGCCGCCTCGACCGGGTCCTCGCCCTTGTCGATGCCGCCTTGCGGCATCTGCCAGAGCTGCGTCGCGCCGTCCATCTCGTCGCCCGGAATGACGATGCGCCGCCCTGCCCAGACCAGACCGGCCTTGTTCAGCACCATCAGCCCGACACAGGGACGGTAAGGCAGGCTTTCCGGGTCGACAGGGCCTTTATGCTTCGACATGACATTCTCCATGATATGCAGACTCAGAGCATTTCCAGCTTAAATTGAACCATTGGAAATGCTCTATCTTTTTGTTTTGCGCATTATCCCACGCAAAACCGCTTCGCACTTTTGCTGGAAATGCTTTACTGCCGTTCAGGATCGCGAACCAGCGCCGAAACCGGCACGATTTCAATGCCGCGCTTCTTGACCTCATTGGCCCATGCGGCAACAGCATCGACCGTCACGGCAAAGGCCGAGCCGGTGCCGATGGCGCTGCCCTTGGCCCGTGCGATCCGCTCCAGCTCGTCCAGACGATCAAGGATCGCGCCGCGGTCCTGCGCCGCATCGATCAGCACATCCGCCGCCGCGAAAGGCACCGCGTCGCTTTCGGCAATCCGGTCGGCCTGGCTGCGCGCAGAAGTGCCGTCATCCAGATAATAAAGGCCGCGCCTGCCGATCTCGCCCAGCACCGGCGAAAAGGCTTCCGTCTCGGCTGTGAAACGTGCGCCCATATAGTTCATCACCCCCGCATAATTGGTCATGCGCGACAGCGCCCACAGCAGGGAAGCCTGATTCTTCTTCGCCCCGTCATCCACCGTCAGCGTATTGCGGCCGGGATTGACGCGCGGATAATCGAAAGGCTCCATCGGCAATTGCAGCACAAGTTCATGACCGTTTTGCCGGGCCGCCTGCATCCAGCGCTGCAAACTGTTGCCCTGCGGCGCAAAACCGAGCGTGATTTCCTGCGGCAGCTTGTCGATTGCCTCCATGCTGCCGGTCTGGGAAAGCCCGAGACCGCCAATGACAAGCGCAATCCGCGCCCCGCGTGCGCCGGACCAGCCGACCGCATAGGCGTCCATCGGGCGCAGGCCGTCCGCGCCGCGCACCGGAAGCGGCCCGGTCGGGCTCTGCTCGACCAGCGCCGGTTCGGGCAAATGCGCGACGCGCTGGTCCTGCCCGGACCGATGCGTGTTGTGCACCACGACCACATTGCCTTCCGCGCCCGCAGTGACATTTGGCATACCGGGCGGCATGTCCGGCGTGACCTTGATGATGGCCGGTCCCGGCTGGCCGCTGCCGCCGCGCAATGCGCTGCCGGGCGGCGGCGTGTTGCCGGTCACGGGTTTGACCTCGGGCTTGGCGGCAGGCACTTCAGCTTGCGCCGGTTCCAGCGCGGCGGTTTCAACCTTGCGGAACCCCGCCTGATTGGCCTGCCAGATGGCGAAGACCGCGCCCCCGGCAAGGCAAAGCCCGGCGACGATGGCCAGACCTTTCACGGACGAACGAAAAGCGCGGGAGCGTAAGCCCCCGCGCTTTCGCGGTTTCTTGTCCAGTCCTAACGGGCTGTTCAGATCCAGCATGGAGCGATCAGTTCAATACGCCCTTCTTCGGGTCCGGCGGGAAGGCTGCATTGGCTACCTCGCCGCGCAGAAGCTTGATGGCTTCGTTGAGCTGGATGTCATCCTTCGGATCAGGCGGAACATAGGCCGACGAACCGGAGCCGTTGTCATCCTCGGCATTGCCCTTGATGTGGCCCTTGAGTTCGGATTCGCCGCGCACGACGTCCTCACCCTTCAGTTCCGGCGGCAATGGCTGGTCGACCTTGATGTCGGGCGTGATGCCCTTGCCCTGGATCGACTTGCCCGATGGCGTGTAATAGAGCGCGGTCGTCAGGCGCAGCGAACCGTTTTCGCCGAGCGGAATGATCGTCTGCACCGAGCCCTTGCCGAAGGACTGCGTGCCGAGCACGGTGGCGCGGCGATGATCCTGAAGCGCACCGGCAACGATTTCCGAAGCACTGGCCGAACCGCCATTGATGAGAACAATGACCGGCTTGCCGTCGGTCAGGTCGCCCTTGCGCGCATCGAAGCGCGTCACGTCCTGCGGATCGCGGCCACGGGTCGAAACCACCTCGCCCTTGTCGAGGAAGGCGTCGGATACGGCGACCGCCTGATCGAGCAGCCCGCCCGGATTGAGGCGAAGGTCCAGCACATAGCCCTTGAGCTTGTCGCCCGGAATCTTGTCCTGAATATCCTTGATCGCCTTCTTCAGGTCATCGGACGTCTGTTCGGTAAACGAGATGACGCGCAGATAGCCCACATCGTTCTCGACGCGGTAGCGAACGGCCTTCACCTTGATGATGGCGCGCGCGATCTTCAGCGTGATCGGCTTGTCGGCGCCTTCGCGCTGAATGGTCAGCTCAATCTGCGAGCCCACTTCGCCGCGCATCTTGTCCACGGCGTCGTTCAGCGACAGCCCGCGCACTTCCTGCCCGTCGATCTTGGTGATGAGGTCGCCTGCCAGCACGCCGGCCTTGGAGGCGGGCGTATCGTCAATTGGCGCAATGACCTTCACGAGATCGTTGTCCATGGTCACTTCAATGCCGAGACCGCCGAACTCGCCCTTGGTCTGCGCGCGCATGTCCTGCGCGGCTTCCGGGTTGAGATAGGACGAATGCGGATCGAGCGAGGTCAACATGCCGTTGATCGCGCTTTCGGTCAGCTTCTTGTCGTCGGGCGGCGTCACATATTGCGCGCGCACACGCTCGAAAATATCGCCGAAAAGGGCCAGTTCCTTGTAGACATCGCTATCTTTCCCTGCCGCGAAAGCAGTGGAAGCCGGCGCGCCCTGGACCATCACCATGGCTGACGCCCCCAGAAGGGCCCCGGCGAACAGCAGCGACAGTTTACGCATCATTTTCACGTCCTTCCAGAAAGCCGTTCGGTCCACCACGGAGCGGGATCGACGGGTTTTCCATCCTTTCGAAATTCAATGTAAAGCAATGGCGCGCCATTGCCCACCTCTATCGGTGCAACACTTGCGAGAAGTTTTTCTCCCATTGCGCCGACCGGCTCTCCCGCAAGTACAAACTGGCCTTGCGATACATCGATTCGACCCATGCCAGCCATCACGACATGATATCCATTGCCCGCATCGAGTATCAAGAGCTGCCCGTAGGAACGGAATGTGCCCGCGTAAAGTATCACGCCATCGGAAGGTGACGTAATCGTGGCAGAGGGCAAGGTTTCGACCACCTGCCCCATCATGGAGCCGCCGACGCCGTCCTTCTCGCCGTAGCGGCGCACCGTCCTGCCCGCCGCAGGCAAGGCAAGCTTGCCCTGCAAGGAGGCAAAATCGATCTGCGGGCGCAGATGCGTGTCATCGGGCGCGGCTTCACCGGCCTTTTCCCTTGCTGCGGCAAGGCGATCGGCTTCCGCCTTGCGGGCCGCTTCGGCTGCATCGCGCACGCCCGCCATCTGCTTGTCGAGCCCGTCGATAAGATCTTTCAGGCTGCCCGCCTTGGCCGCCAGTTCTTCGGAACGCTTGCGCTGCGCCTCGATTTCCTGTTCCGATTGCGCCTGCAATTTCTTCTTCTCCTCAAGAAGAAGTGATTGCCGTTTCTGCTCTTCGGCCTGAACCGTGCGGGTCGTCTTCAGCTTTTCCTGCTCTTCCGCGATGGAAGCCGTGACCTGCTGCATGTCTTTCAGGTCGCCGGTGAGCTCCTCCACCTGCTCGCGCATTTCGGGCACCACGGCGCCAAGAAGCACGGCGCTGCGCACCGAGGCGAGCGCATCGTCGGGCCGCACCAGAATGGCGGGCGGCGGGTTTAGCCCCATGCGCTGCAATGCGGCCAGCACTTCGGCCAGAACGCCGCGCCTTGCGCTGAGCGATGCGCGGATGCCGTCTTCCTGCTCGCGCAGCGCGATCAGCTTGTCGGCAATATCGGCAATATCCTGCTGCAGCTTCTTGTCGGTCTTGGCCGACTGGATCAGCGCGGCGGTGATGGTGGCCTGATCCTTCTTCAGCCCGGCCACCTCGTCCTCAAGCTGTTTCAGCTTGTCGCCGGTAACAGTGAGTTCGTTGCTGAGCTTTTCATATTCGCTCGCCGCCTGATCGCGCTGCTGCTGCAATGCATCCTGCGCCAGAACA
This sequence comes from Brucella pseudintermedia, assembly GCF_008932435.1. Taxonomy (GTDB): domain Bacteria; phylum Pseudomonadota; class Alphaproteobacteria; order Rhizobiales; family Rhizobiaceae; genus Brucella; species Brucella pseudintermedia. Next base: position 44,535 of record NZ_WBWE01000018.1, read on the forward strand.
GGCGCAGAGGCAAACAGCCCGGCCACGACAAGGCCAGCCTGCACAGATGCAAGCAATCGAGATTTTTTAAAAAGGCGTACAGGAACCATGCTGTTCTATCGGGACGAAACAAGGCCAAAATCAGGGCTGACACCGCAACCTAGCCCGATACCGTTAACGAAGCATCAACCATAACGACCGGTTTAGGCCGAAAGCCGTTCCATCAGTTCGATGCGGTTCCCGAAGGGATCGGAAACATAACAGCGCTTATAGCCTTCCAGCGGCTCATCCTCGCTGACCGGATAACCGGCTTCGGACAGGATTTCGACCAGCTCATCAAGGCCGTCTATCAGGAATGCCGGATGCGCCTTGCGCGCAGCCACGAAAGCTGTGTCGACACCCAGATGGATTTTCAAAGCGCCGCGCTCGAACCAGCAGCCGCCGCGAGCGGCGAGATTCGACGGCTTCGGGACTTCCGGTAGGCCGAGCAGCCCGCCATAGAATGCGCGTGCCTGCTCTTCCCCGCCGTGCGGCATGGCAAGTTGTACATGATCCAGTTGTTCGACGCGCATGAGAGCTCTCCTGCCGTTTGCGGCCGGAGCCTACAAAGCAGGGCATGATCGTACAACAGAATTCGGGAAGGCCGTCAGGAAGGTAAGACTGCCTCCAGCCATTCCTCCAGCGCGCGCCGGATGGTCGTTTCCGGCGGCTCGGAACGCCTGAACGCCCACCATATAAGCGCGCCTTGCCAGATATTGGCCATCTGCCAGCCGAGGCGTTCGGCTTTTTCCGCATCGCCTGAAAGCCTGCGCCCCAGCGCATGGGCGAGATCGACGCCCCATGCCGCGCCCCGCGCCCGCAGCACCGGATTGCGAATATCCTCGCGCAGCAGCAGAAGCCCGTCGGTGGCATTATATTCAGCGGCATCGGATGGCATCAGCGCCATCAACAGATCGACAGCCCCCTGCGGGCCGGGGGCCGCATCTTCATCGGCAGCACGCGTCGCCGCATCGAGCCTGTCCCACGCCCGCAGCAGCACCGCCTCAAGCATGGCTTCCCGGTTGCCGTACCGCTGGACCAGTGTGGCGGCGGAAAGCCCGGCAGCCTTCGCCGCCCGCGCGAAGGTCAACCCCTCAGGACCAGCCTCCGAGACCATTGTGATCAACCGGTCGAGCACCGCCTCATCGGATATGGATTTCGTTCTTGCCATGGACAATATATAAACGTATGTTCATTTATAAATCAACAGGAGAGTTCATCATGGCGAAAATTGTCGGCTACATCGCCGCCAGTCTCGACGGTTTCATTGCGGCTGAGAACGGAAATCTCGACTGGCTGTTCAAATATGGAGACGCCGATCTGGGCGAGCATGACTATCGCAACTTCATCAAGTCGATCCGCACTGTCGTCATGGGCCGCACGACCTATGATTTCGTGGCGGAAAGCGATGAGCCTTGGGCCTATCGCGACCAGAGAAGCATTGTCGTCACCTCGCGCCCCATCGAGAATCCGAAGGGACCGCTTGAAATCCGCCACGACATCGATGCGCTGATCGCGGAACTGCGTGCGCTCGATGATGGCGATGTGTGGATGCTTGGCGGCGGCCAGTTGCAGATGGCGTTTCTGGAACGCGGCGCGCTGGATGAAATCGAGATTTACCTCATGCCGGAACTGATCGGCGGCGGCATACCGCTGTTTCCGGCTGTCGGCTTCAAGGCAAGCCCCGTTCTCCTCAGTGCGAAGACGCTTGACCGCGGCTGCATCCGCCTGCATTACGCATTTCGAGAACGATGATAGCCTGCCAGAACTATTAGGAATTTAGACGGGCCTGACGATCAGGCAAGGAACGACAATGTTTATAGATTTCTTTAAAAAGGAACCGGTAGGAATTGGTGGATTCCTGCTGATTCCAATCATAGCAGTAATCTCCTCAACAATATTTATCTCGCTTGATATATTTTATACACTGAATGCTTACAGCGCCGATATTATTTATGAAATATATTATAGCGAAAAACTATTAGTGTTATCTATAGTTTTCGTAATTATATTGCAATCAATACTTATTATTCTAGGAATAACTTCATTATATTTGGCAATAAGAAGGGATTTAAAAACCAAAAACGCCCTTCTCACATTCTTTATACTTAAAGTTTTAATGCTGAATATGGCTACAGTTAACTTAATAGGACTATCGTATCACTTCATACTGGATAGCCAATATATGGATAGACACTCATTTATATCAAATTCGGTTTCATTATTATTTGTTCCATATTTGATATTATCGAGAAGAGTAAAAAATACCTTCACAACGAATCAAAGCCCATCGGGCGGGGAAGATCAGCCCGCTTGAGTAATTGCCACCCCATAGTCATGACCGATGATAGGGATGACCCGACAGAATGGTGGCGGCGCGATAAAGCTGCTCGGCAATGAGAATGCGGGCGATCTGGTGCGGCCAGGTCAATTCGCCCAGCGCCAGAACGAGATCGGCGCGTGATCGCAAGGCCGGATCGTGGCCATCCGGCCCGCCAATGGCAACGATGAGCTGGCGCTTGCCGTCGTCCCGCATCCGCCCGATGCGATCCGCAAAAGCTTCCGATCCGAGCGCCTTGCCGCGCTCGTCAAGCAGGATTAGCGCCGCACCATTGTCAAGCGCTTCATGGATGCGCTGGGCCTCTTCGGCCTTGCGCAGATCCGCCGCCTGGCCGCGGCTTTCGGCAATCTCGCTCACACCGCCAAATTCCAGCCCCAAAGGCGGGCCAGCCTTGGAAAACCGGTCGAAATAACGCTCGACCAGTTCCCGTTCGGGGCCGGCTTTCATCCGGCCCACGGCAAAAACACTCACACGCATGACGCTCTCAATTCATCGAACTAAAGCGTGTCACGCTTTAATCTTCTTCACACATTATTCCGCCCAAAAGCGCTCCGCACTTTTGGTTCGAATGCTCTAATGCACCGTTTCGAGTGCTCGTTCTTCGTCGAAACCCTCGTCGAGCCAGATCTTCTCTATATTGTAGAAGTCGCGGACTTCCGGCCGGAAGATATGGACGATGATATCGCCGGTATCGATGAGAACCCAATCGCCACTCTCGAGACCTTCGACCCGCATATCCTTGCAGCCCGTTTCACGCAGGGCCTGCAAAAGATGGTCGGCAACCGCCGTCACATGGCGATGCGAACGGCCCGACGCGACGATCATGAAATCGCCGATCGTTGATCTTCCGCGAATGTCGATGGGGATGATGGATTCCGCCTTGGAGTTTTCGAGACCGGCCAAGGCCGCGTCGAAGGTCTGGGACACGAGATTGGACTCGTCCATCCCGACCGTGGAAGGCACGTGATGAGCCTTCTTCTCAATTGCTGTTCTCAGTGTATTCCCTTTCTCAACAGAACAACGCAGTGTGGCAGTTGTAAGCACCACACGCCCTAAAATAGGCAGAGTCCCTGTTTTGTTTCAAGAGCACGAGCTTTTCCTGCCCGTTCACTTTTTTAGTTTCTTTGCCCGCTATACGCATATCTTGCAGGAATTGTCAGGAAACCATCAAGATGCGGTACGGGTCTTGCGAATGGCGGTGGAGGACAGCGACGAACGCGGCCCATGGATGAAGGTCCAGGCCGGGGGCGTGCGCCGCGCCAGTATCGGCGCATATTGCTCATCGACGCGGCTGTCGGAAAATGTCTGCGCCATGCGCGACGACAGATAGGCGAGCGTCGAGCCCGGCCGGTCGATGACCGCAATCGGAAAATTCTGCGCAATCTCGCGCCAGCGCTGCCAGCGGTGGAAGGAGGCGAGATTGTCCGCCCCCATCACCCAGACGAAATGAACACCGGGATTGGCATCGCGGATGAGCGCCAGCGTATCCGCCGTGTAGCGCACATTGAAAGCCGCCTCCAGCGCCGTCACCTTGATGCGCGGGTCTTTGGCCACTTGCTCGCTCAGCTTCAGCCGGTCGGCGAGCGGCGCCAGTTCGCGGCTGTCCTTCAGCGGATTGCCGGGCGTCACCATCCACCAGAGCTGGTCGAGCTTCAGCCGCCTTATGGCGATTTCCGCCACAAGCGCATGGCCTTCATGCGGCGGATTGAACGAGCCGCCGAACAGCCCCACCGCCATGCCCTTTTCGACATGGGGCATGCGCAGATAATGCGCATCGACGCCGGGATATTGTTCCTTGAGCGCAGAAAGCCCGAAGCCAAAACGCATCAGCTTCGAATCTGCCCGTTGCCGCGCACGCGATATTTGAACGAGGTCAGCTGCTCGACGCCAACCGGCCCACGCGCATGCATCTTGCCGGTGGCAATGCCGATTTCCGCTCCCATGCCGAACTCGCCGCCATCGGCAAATTGCGTAGAGGCATTGTGCAGGAGAATGGCCGAGTCGATCTCGTTGAAGAACCGCGCAACCGCTTCCGCATCTTCCGCCACGATGGCTTCGGTATGATGCGACGAATAGCGGTTGATATGGTCAATCGCACCCGAAATGCCGTCGACCAGCGCAACGGAAATGATCGCATCGAGATATTCGGTCGACCAGTCTTCTTCCGTGGCAGGCTTTGCCGCCGGATAGAGCGCCCTCACCGCTTCGCTGCCGCGAATTTCGCAGCCCTTGGCAGACAAATCTTCGAGGATCGGCGCGAGATGCGTCGCAGCCGCGGCGCGATCCACCAGCAGCGTTTCCGCAGCACCGCAAATGCCGGTGCGCCGCATCTTGGCGTTGATCGCAATCTTGCGGGCCATGTCGAGATCGGCGGACTTGTCGATATAAAGATGGCAGATGCCTTCCAGATGCGCGAAGACCGGCACCCGCGCTTCCGACTGAACCCGCGCAACAAGGCTTTTGCCGCCGCGCGGCACGATCACGTCAATCGCGCCGCCAAGACCTTTCAGCATTTCGCCAACAGCCGCACGGTCCGTCACCGGCACGATCTGGATCGCATCGGCTGGCAGGTTCGCCGCTTCAAGCCCCCTGACCAGCGCCTTGTGAATGGCAGCCGACGAATGCGCCGAATCCGATCCGCCGCGCAGGATGACGGCATTGCCCGCCTTGAGACACAGCGCTCCGGCATCGGCGGTTACATTGGGGCGGCTTTCGTAAATGACGCCGATCACGCCAAGCGGCGTGCGTACGCGCTCGATATGAAGCCCGTTCGGACGATCCCACTCTGCAATCACTTCGCCAACCGGATCGGGGAGCGCGGCGATGGCGCGGATACCGTCAGCAATGGCCTTGATCCGGCTGTCATCCAGCGTCAGCCGGTCGATGAAGGATGCCGCCATGCCGTTCTTTTCCGCATGGCCAAGATCAAGCCTGTTGGCTTCCAGAATGTCGGCCCGCGCTTCCAGCATCGCATCGGCGGCGGCAATCAGCGCCCTGTTCTTCTGGTCGGTGGTGGCGATGGCAAGGGGTGCTGCGGCGGCGCGCGCCTTGCGCCCCACCTCCGCCATCACGGCAGCAATATCGTTTGCCGTCTCTGCCTTGGTCAGCATGTCCTCTCCCCCTGCACCGCGTCCGCATTGCTGGCCGCGCGCACAACCAGATCGTTGCGATGGATCATCGCCGCGCGCGCATCATAGCCAAGAATTTCGCTGATCTCATCGCTTTTATGGCCTGCGATCTTGCGCGCATCCTCGGCATCGTAGGCGATCAGGCCACGGGCGATCTCGCGCCCGTCCTCGTTCATCACCGCAACCGTATCGCCGCGCTCGAACTGGCCGTCGATTTCCTTCACGCCCGCAGGCAAGAGCGACTTGCCGGATTTCAGCGCCTTGGCCGCACCCGCGTCCACCGTCAACCGGCCAGCCGGTTCCAGATTGCCGGAAATCCACGTCTTCCACGCATTGACCGGCGCGCGCGCCGGCTCGAACAGCGTTGCGCGCTCGCCGCGGTCGATGGCCGAAAGCGGGCCGAAACGCGTGCCCGACGTGATGATCATCGCGGTCCCGGCGGCATTGGCGATCTTGCCCGCGTCGAGCTTGGTCTTCATGCCGCCGCGCGACAGTTCGGACGCCGCTGCGCCTGCCATGGCCTCGATCTGCGGCGTGATGGTTTCGACCAATGGCAGAAACTGCGCATCCGGGTTCTTGTGCGGCGGGGCCGTATAAAGCCCGTCAATATCCGACAGCAGGACCAGAAGGTCCGCGCCCATCATCGTCGCCACGCGTGCGGCCAGACGATCATTGTCGCCATAGCGGATTTCGGTGGTTGCCACCGTGTCGTTCTCGTTGATGACCGGCACGGCCTTCAGCTTCAACAGCGTCTCGATGGTCGCGCGCGCATTGAGATAGCGGCGGCGCTCCTCGGTATCGGAAAGTGTCACGAGAATCTGGCCGGAACGGATGGAATGACCGCCCAGCACATCGGCATAGGCCTTGGCGAGCGCGATCTGGCCGGCAGCGGCAGCGGCCTGGCTTTCCTCAAGCTTCAGCGCCTTCTTCGGCAGGCCCAGCACCGTGCGCCCGAGCGCAATGGCGCCGGACGAGACCACCAGCACCTCTACGCCTGCGTGATGCAGCGCGGCGATATCCTGTCCGAGACTTTCCAGCCAGTCGCGCTTGAGGCCGCTTGCACGATCCACCAGAAGTGCGGACCCGATTTTGACAACGATGCGGCGATAATCTTTCAGTTTCTTCAGCATGCCTTCATTCCCCTCGCCGCATCCAAAATAAAATCCGACGCTTATTCTTCGGCTTGCGCCGTACCGGCCTCTGCGGCGCGGCTCTGGTCAATAACGGCGGCGAGCTGGCGCAACGCGTCGTTCAGACCTTCATGGCTGACCGCCGAAAGCAGCAGCGGATCGCGCCCACATGCCTTTTTCAGCGCCTTGACCTTGGCCTTGCGCGCTTCCGCGTCCAGCGTATCCACCTGCGACAGCGCCACGATCTCCGGCTTGTCGGCAAGCCCGTGCTCATAGGCTTCCAGCTCGCCGCGAATGACCTTGTAGGCCTTGGCCACATCTTCTTCCTGCGCCGACACCAGATGCAGAAGGACGCGCGTGCGCTCGACATGGCCGAGGAAGCGGTCGCCAAGGCCGACGCCTTCGCTCGCCCCTTCGATCAGGCCCGGAATATCGGCGATGACAAACTCGCGCCCGTCCACACGCGCCACGCCCAGATTGGGGTGCAGCGTGGTGAAAGGATAATCGGCAATCTTCGGCTTTGCCGCTGTCACGCTTGCGAGGAAAGTGGATTTTCCGGCATTGGGCAGGCCGACCAGACCGGCATCGGCAATCAGCTTCAGGCGCAGCCAGATGGTGCGCTCGATGCCTTCCTGTCCCGGATTGGCGCGGCGCGGCGCGCGGTTGGTCGAGGTCGTGAAATGCAGGTTGCCGAAACCGCCATTGCCGCCCTTGGCAAGACGATAGCGCTGGCCGATTTCGGTAATGTCGCAGATGAGCGTTTCGTCGTCTTCCTCGAAAATCTGCGTGCCGACCGGCACTTTGAGGACAACGTCGTCGCCCTTGCCGCCGGTCATGTTGCGGCCCATGCCATGCATGCCGGTCTTGGCCCGGAAATGCTGCTGGTAGCGATAATCGATCAGCGTGTTGAGGCCGTCAACGGCCTCCACCCACACATCGCCGCCGCGTCCGCCGTCGCCGCCGTCTGGACCGCCGAATTCGAGAAATTTCTCGCGGCGGAACGAAACCGCCCCCGCCCCGCCATTGCCGGAGCGGATATAGATCTTTGCCTGATCGAGAAACTTCATCTGAACGTAACCTTCTTGGATGCCCGCGCTGCGGCAGGCTTTGGGGCGGCGCGCGCCCTGATATCGTTACAAGCGGGCGTGCCCGCCTGTGGTGTGTTGCAATTACAGCAAAACCGGCTTCCTGCAAACAGTCGAGGAAGCCGGTTTATGCCTATTTCGAGTTCCGCTCAGGATCGGTGAAATCGATATAGATCAATTCCTGATCCAGATACTGGCCCTGAACGCAGAGCGACTTGGGTTCCACGCCGTAAGTCTTGAAGCCAAGCGCATAATAGACACGTTTGGCGGCTTCGTTGGTCGCGACCACCTTGGCATCCAGAACGACGACATGGCTGGCCGCGTGGTCGACGACCTTGCCGACCAGAGCCCTGCCGAGGTCCAGCCCGCGCGCTTCGGGAGCCACATAGACGCCCCAGAGCGTACCGCGATGGCGCTCGGACTTGCGGTCATGGCGGAACATGCCTGCCGTTCCCAGCAGGTTTTCACCGTCGAAGGCACCGAAAACCACATTGCCGTCCACCTGTTCCAGACGGCGCGCGAAGACGCTGTCCGAATAGGCGTTTTCTTCCTCGAAACTCGAACCGAAAGCCATCGGCGCAAGTTGCAAACCGCTTAATCTTATAGCCCGGTAGCGGTGCAGGTCGCCCTTTTCGAGCGCGCGCACCACGATCCTGTCGCGGGCGATTGCGTGCATATCCATCATTTCATTCCCCGATGATTATAGGTCCTGCGCCTGTCCGGAAAGGCTTCACGCAGGACCGTTGCTTATCTTACGACTGCCAGCTTCTCAGCCCGATCCAGGTGCGGCGGTCGAGAACATAGCGCTCCACCGGCACATTGCCTGCGGCAAGCGAGTCGGCCATGCCCATGCTGCTGAACTGGAACCCGCATTTGTGGATCACGCGGCGCGAGCCGCCATTGCTGGCGCGGCACGAGACATGCAGCCGCTCGATTTCCGTTGCGCGGAAAGCGAGATCGATCAGCACATGCGCGGCTTCGGTGGCAAAGCCGTGGCCCCAATAGGGTTCGCCCAGCCAGTAGCCGATTTCCAGCCCCTCGCCGTGCTTATGCGCATGGATGCCGCAGCACCCCATGAAGATGCCGGTTTCCGCTTGCGTGATCGCGTAGGTGCAATTGCCCATCTCGCCTTTTCGCACGCGCTCGACAAAATCGACGGCGTTTTCACGCGTGTATGGATGCGGCATACGGGCAAGCATACTGGAGACGCGGGCGTTATTGGCAAGATAGGAAATCGCATCCACGTCTTCGGCATGTGGCGGGCGCAGCACCAGCCTTTCAGTGACGAGGACGGGACAGTCCAGTTCATAAGCCAGATCCGCGCTCAGATCGGGGCTTGCTTCACCTGCCGCGCCGGGCGACAGATCGGTGTAACTGCCTCTTCTTTCGCTACTGCTAGCGTCGTAACAATCTTCTTCCAGAACTTCGACAACCATTTTTCGTTCCTCCAGAGCGTTTCATTTGACGCGCACCTTGTTTGAAAACCGCTTCACACTTTTCGAGATGCGCTCAAATGCAAAAAGGGAAGATGGGTGGCCCCATCTTCCCTTCGATCTTTTGGCTAGGCTGCCATTTACACCGGGTCCGATGGGACGCCGGTGCTTTAAAGAGTGCCCGGCTTACTCTGCTGCTTCCGCGATCGGGTTAACCGACACGTACGTGCGACCGTTGGCTTTCGTGCGGAAAGACACGGAGCCGTTTACGGTTGCAAAAATCGTGTGGTCCTTGCCGAGGCCGACATTGGCGCCCGGATGCCACTTCGTGCCGCGTTGGCGCACGATGATGTTGCCAGCGAGCACAGCTTCGCCGCCGAACTTCTTCACGCCAAGGCGTTTGGATTCTGAATCGCGACCGTTACGCGAGGAACCGCCAGCTTTTTTGTGTGCCATTGGTGTTCTCCTTTAATCTGTCTGTTTACTCAGCCGTTGCGGCCTTGGCTGCGGCCTTCTTGGGCGCTGCCTTCTTCGGCTTTGCGGCTTCGCCTTCAGCGGCGTCTGCCTTCGGAGCCTTCTTCTCGGCGGCCGTCTTGGAAGGCTTCGCGCCGTCGGTGAGGATTTCCGAGATGCGGATGGTCGTCAGTTCCTGACGATGACCGCGGGTGCGCTTCGAGTTCTGACGGCGACGCTTCTTGAACGCGATGACCTTGCGGGCACGGCCCTGTTCAACGACTTCGGCGGTGACGAGGGCACCGGCGACGGTCGGGGCGCCAATGGTCGTGCCGACCATCAGGACTTCTGCGAATTCTACGATGTCACCGGCTTCGCCAGCAACTTTTTCGACCTTGATGAGGTCGTTTGCGGCAACGCGATACTGCTTGCCACCGGTCTTGATGACTGCGAACATTTGTTGTCCTTTCGGTTGTTCGGTCCGGCTCTCACGATCTGCGACATTGGCGTCGAAGCGATGGGCCGTCTTTTTATCAGTCGGTTGGTGAGCGGGCTCTTGCCCTTGATCGCAGCCTTGGGAAAGCCCGAAATCTGCAATCAAAACAATAGGCGCGGATCACCCCACGCCCAAGGTCTGGTGCTTATAGGTTCGAAGCGGCAGAAAAGTCAAGAATTTTCACAACGGAATGCAAATTAGCTCTTGTCTAATCGGCGCTGGCCCGTTATTGAGCCGCTGCACGCTCGGCATTCGTTATTGATGCTTGTTACTGTGCGATTCCTCAAGGGTCGTTTTACAGTGCTGCACAACGCGGAGAGGTGGCTGAGTGGTTGAAAGCACCGCACTCGAAATGCGGCATGGGGGCAACTCCATCGGGGGTTCGAATCCCTCCCTCTCCGCCATTTGTTTCCCTGCACGATCACATGGCCCGACGGTGGATAGCGCATCATTTGCCGCCGCAGACACGAGCATGCTTCTCCGCATGGAGGAAACCATGCTAGAAAAGATCATGAGTGTGTTATCCGCCGTTGCTCCCGTCTATCATCCCCCGCTGAAACCCTATGTCTCGATCCTTCATCGCGATGCGGGTTTTCTCGTGCTGGACAAGCCGAGCGGCTTGCTGTCCGTACCGGGGCGTCATACCGCCCTGTCCGACAGTCTCGCAACGCGCGTTCAGGAAGAATATCCGCAGGCGCAGATGATCAATCGTCTCGACAAGGATACATCGGGCATCGTGCTGATGTCGCTCGACCGCAAGGCACATGCCGCCATCGCCGCGCAGTTCGAGGCGCGGACCACGGAAAAATCCTACGTCGCCGTGGTCTGGAGGCGCGTTGAAGAAGAGCAGGGTCTGATCGACCTGCCCCTGGCGATAGACCCCGACAACAAGCCGCGTCATCGTGTCGATCACGCTCACGGCAAGCCCGCGCAGACACGCTGGCAGGTTCTGGGCCGGAGCGAAAACACCACGCGCCTGCGCCTCTTTCCCCTGACTGGCCGCACGCATCAGCTGCGGGTGCATATGAAAGCGCTCGGCCATGTGATCCTCGGCGACGAATTCTACGCCGAAGGTGAAGCGCTCGCCGCCGCAGACCGCCTTCTTCTCCACGCGGAAGAGCTGTCTTTCCGGCACCCAGATGGCCGGGCCGTGAGCTTCACCGCGCCCTGCCCGTTCTGAGAGCAATCATGTCGCAGAAAATCGATACCTCGGAACTGCTCGTTGATTTTGTCGGCGGCGCTGTCGGCCACAGGTTCCGCTCCGGCGAAGGACGCGGCCAGCCTCTCGCCAAGGCAGCCGGGCTGACGCGCGACGCCACGCCGGAAATCGTCGACGCGACGGCTGGTCTCGGGCGCGATGCCTTCCTGCTGGCCTCCCTCGGCGCGAAGGTGACCTTGATCGAGCGCTCGGAAAAGATGCATGGGCTTCTTGCGGACGGACTGGCGCGCGCCGCCGCGCAGGGCGGGCGCTATGCCGAAACGGTGGCGCGCATGACGCTTTTGCACGGGGATTCCCGCCTGCTCCTGCCTGAACTGAAGCCGCAGGTCGTGCTGGTCGACCCGATGCACCCGCCGCGCGGCAACAGCGCGCTCGTCAAGAAGGAAATGCGGCAGATCCGCGAGATCGTCGGCACCGATCCGGATGCCGAAAAGCTGATGCAGGTGGCGCTGGAAGCCGCGCAATACCGCGTGGTGCTGAAGTGGCCCTTGCGCGCCGATCCCATGGCCGGATTGCGCAAACCCTCCCATCAGATACTCGGCAAAAGCACGCGCTATGACGTGTTCGTCAAGGCGAGGATCGGCTGAACATAACGCAAGAGTTATGACTGTCCGCTTCCGTCCGATGCAAAATCGCGCGACATCTCCACAGAATAGATGCTGACGCTATTGCGCCCCTTCGCCTTGGCGTCATACATGGCGGCATCCGCAGCCGCGAACAATTCCCCCGCCAACCGGCCATGCCGGGGAAAACAGGCGACACCGATACTACACGTTATCTCCAGAGATGTGCCGCTGAGTTCGACCGGCTCGCTGATCCTGCGTCTTATCTCCTCCAGCCGCGAGCAGAAATCGCCCTCGTCCGCCTTCAGAACGAGAATGAATTCATCGCCCCCCATGCGACCGGCAAGCTCCCCCTCGCCGAGCAACAACAGGATCCGCCCGGCAATCTGCTGCAAAAGCCTGTCTCCGGCCGCGTGCCCGAGCGTATCGTTGACCGGCTTGAACTGATCGAGGTCGAGAAAGCCGACAGCCACTTTGCGCGAATGGGCTAACGCGTGCTCAAGCATATGTTCGAGCCGCCGTTCCAGAAAAGCCCGGTTTGCCAGTCCCGTCAGCGCATCATGTTCGGCCAGATAACGGATGCGCTCGTCGGCGATGCGCCTGTCGATAGCAATTCCGGCCATCCCTGCGGCCGAGGCCAAAAACTCGCGCAGGTCGTGATCGTCAGAAGCCTCGCCATCGGCAATGAAGCCCAGAATGCCATGCCCTGCACCGTCCGCGGACGGGATTTCCATGGAGAATATGGCTTTGCCCTCGGCAGCAAGCGCTGTCAGCGCAGCTTCAAGGCGCGCCGGAGAAAGCGGCTGCGGCTCCCGCCTCAGGTCGTCCGCCGGAAAAGCCAGCGAGGGGGCCGAGATAATGACATCGTCAGCCGTTTCACCCGTCACAACAGCGACGCACTGAACGCCGGTGGCCAGACTTTCCAGCAACCGGGTCAATTGATCCACGAATTCCGGTATCGCAACGGCACTCACCGTCATTTCCAGAATGCGGGCTTGCACCTGCATGAAGCGTTCAGCTTTCTTCTTGATGGAAATGTCGCGCGATACACCCACAACACCGATGATATTGCCGTTTCGGTCACGCAGAGGCACGCGCGAAATCATCAGCCAGCGATCGGCACCTCCGCGCATGGCACGCTCTTCATAGCCAAGGTCGGGCACGCCGCTTTCCATGACCCGCCTTTCGATTTCAGCAATGCGCGCCGTAATCGCGGCTTCGCCATGAATATCGAAGTCTGTCAGCCCGATAAGTTCATGGATGTCTGACAGGCCATTGTTGCGGACCACCGCATCGTTGGCAAACAGGAACCGCCCTTGCAGGTCCTTGGCATAGATGAAATCCGGCACGTGATTGATCATTGCGACGAGCCAGTCGAGCTGGTCCGTGCCTGTGGGGGCATCGTCGCCCGTCATTGGCTGCGGCGGCCTGCGCCCTTCGGAAGGGTGCGGATCACTGACACGCTCGCTGGCATTCTCGCCGTTACCGTTGGCACCCAGCGCGGATGCGTCTGCCAGACCTTTCATGGATCGGGCCCCTCCATGCCCGAGAACATATTAGCAATCTTTTGGGTGGTGGGAATGGTATAAAAGGGCCGCACCCGCGCTTTGCACTCCATTCGGCATTCTTTTCCGTGACTTTACGCGCGCCACGCAAACTGCCACCATTGTGCTGGAACAGAATAGTGATGCAGTTGTTTCAAAATTCGCGCGGTTCACCTGCCAATTGCTCCCGGCATATCATTTTGATCACGAGGCCCCATGAAAAAGAGCATTGACCTGACGACAGCCCCGATCAATCAAGCTCTTCTGCTCTTTGCCCTGCCGACGCTTGGCTCTTCCATATTGCAGTCGGCCAATGGTTCCATCGACACAATCTGGATCGGCCAGTTGCTGGGCGAATATGCGCTGGCGGCCACCACGAACGGCAATCTGGTCATGTTTCTGCTGACCGCTTTCGTCTTCGGTTTCGGCATGGCATCGACGATCCTGATCGGACAGGCATTCGGGCGAAGGGATATAGAAACCGCGCGCACCATAGCGGGCACCACAGTTGGCACTTTCGTGCCGCTCAGCATCGTGGTCGCAGCCATCGGCTGGCTGCTCGCCCCAAAAGTTCTGGCGCTGCTGGGAACGCCTGACACCATCGAGCCGCTGGCGCGCGCGTTCCTGCAGGTCACATTTCTCGCCATGCCGGCGATCCTGATGCAGACAATCCTGATGATGGCTTTGCGCGGCAGCGGCGACGCGGTGACCCCGCTGATATTCATGGGAATGGCGGTGCTTCTGGACATAGTGCTCAACCCGTTTTTTATCCTGGGTTGGGGTCCGCTGCCTGCGCTCGGTATTGCGGGTTCGGCACTGGCAACGGCTGTCGCGAATTACATAAGCCTCGCAGCGATGCTTTATTATATCTACCATCGCGATCTGCCGTTGCGGCTGCGCGGCAGGGAGTTGTGGCTTCTTGTTCCGGACCGAAAATTGTTGCGGCTTATCTTTGTCAAAGGGCTGCCAATGGGCGTCCAGATGATCGTCGTCTCAAGCTCGATGCTGACCATGATGCGGCTGGTCAACCGCGAGGGTGTGGACACGACAGCCGCCTTCGGCGCCACGCAGCAGCTCTGGACCTATGTGCAGATGCCGGCCATGGCTTTGGGGGCCGCGGTCAGTGCGATGGCAGCCCAGAACATCGGCGCGGGAAAATGGGACCGTGTCAGCGCCATAACCCGCATTGGAACAATCTATGCCGTTCTGATGACCGGTGCTCTTGTCGTGCTGCTGCTGGTCGCCGACCGGCAGGCCCTGCAGATATTTCTCGGCGCTGAAAGCCCGGCCATCGCGATCGGCCGGCACATCGGGCAGGTAGCCACCTGGGGATTCATCGCCTTCGGCGTGACTATGGTTCTCTTCGGAACCGTACGCGCCAACGGCCAGGTTATATGGCCGCTCGTTATTCTTTTCGTATCAATGTATCCTGTGCGTCTCGGCGTTGCTCTTGGCCTGCGGGAACAGCTTGGTACGGATGCGCTCTGGCTGAGCTTTCCCGCCGCGATGCTTTCCACCCTGCTGATGTCATCAATCCTCTATTTCCACGGAGGCTGGAGAAAGAGTTTCTCCATGCACGTCGATGCCCACGAGTTGCAAGGTGAAGCAGCATGCGTATCGCAATCCACGGAAGCAGCACCATCCAGTAACGCACTTGCTCCAAATGCGCCTCTGGTGGCAGAAGTAAAAACCGGAAGCTAAGCTTCCGGTTCTGCCGAGGAAAAAGGGAAGCCGTCCCGATCACTTATGGCGACGTTATGATCGTCGCCATGTCTTGTTTCTCCGACATGAGGTTTCCGCGTCCAGCGCGTTGTCTGGGGTGCGGCTTTTGTTGGTGAGGGGAGCTATCTTAGCTCTACAAACACAAAAGCCCCGCGTTTTGTTGCGGGGCTTTGTATGTGATTTTGGTTGCGGGGGCAGGATTTGAACCTGCGGCCTTCAGGTTATGAGCCTGACGAGCTACCGGGCTGCTCCACCCCGCGCCAGGGTGTTTGTTTTAGAACCGGTTGGGTATTTTTTGCGTTTAGCGCT
>NZ_WBWE01000019.1 GCF_008932435.1 Brucella pseudintermedia
GCGGCGGCTCCGAATTCGGGATGTGCTCGAGGCGTTTGGCGACGAGCCCCATGCCGTCGAACAGCACGAAGATGCCCGGCGGGGTCGGCATGCAGCGGGCAAGGTCGACGAGCACGACGTCGCCGTCGTGCAGGGTCGGCATCATGCTGTCGCCCTCCACATGCATGATGCGCAGGTTTGCCGGGTTGGCGCGCAGCCGATGCGTGATCCACGAGTTTCTAAAATGGTAGGGTTCACCGTTTTCCACTTCGTCGGCGACGATCTTGCCACCACCCATCGATGCGGTCACCGCGACAGAGGGGATCGCCACGAAGGGGTCCGCCACTTCCATGTCCGGCTCATCGCCGTCGACCACGCCCTTGCCATGCAGCAGCCAATTGCGATCGACCTTGATGATCGCAGCAACCTTGTCGAGCTTTTCGATGTTCGGGCGTTCTGAGCGTCCGCGCATGATGTCGTAGACGAAGGACCTGTTGACGCGCGCCTGTTCGGCCACCTCTCGCGCGTTCAGCCCCATCTGTTCGGCTCGGGCTCTCAGTCTATCGGCAATCGTGGTGCTCATGGTTTTGTCCGGTATGTGGAATTTGTGGATTAGAGAGGATTGATTCATCCGCGTCAAGCAAATAGAACATAACAGGAACACATTCACAAGCGGGGATGCGGCATGGCGACCATCGAGAAGGATTATTTCGCGCTGGAGGAACTGGAAGAGCGCTGGGAGGTGCCGCAGCGGGACCTGGTCTATCTGGCCGAGAATGGCCTGCTGAAGGTGTCGGTTCGTCTCTATGGCGTCCACCTCGAGCAAGGCAGCTACGAGGAGGTCGACGAGGGCCAGTGGTGCAGCATCCCCCACAGCCAGGCTCCCTTTCACGGGCTCCAGGACCTGCGCACCCATGACGCCTACCGGCTGTTTCACGAGGGCGCGCTGCGCATCGATCGCTTCGATGCGCCAAGGGATCGGTACTGCGTCGTGCTGCGACCCGAGGACGGGATCATGATCCGCAAGGACGAGTTGGTCGTCCGACGCGAGGAGCGCGACCGCGCCGAAGCCAGGCATGGTCTGGGCGGCACGCAGCGAACATCCGGAATCGTCTTCGAGCAACGGCACGATTTCAGCGAGATCGTTCTCGGGGAGCGAACCTTCGTGCTCGGCCAGATCCAGGCGCGCGTCGTGCGCATCCTGCATGAGGCGGCCATGCGCGGCGTTCCATGGCAGCCCGGCAAGGCGGTGCTGGCCGAGGCCGGCTCCTCCTGCACACGCCTGTCGGACCTGTTCAAGAGGCAGCCGGAATGGCGCAAGCTGATCCAGTCCGATCAGCGCGGCCGCTATCGGCTCAATATCCGTTTCTCCTGACCCCCCTCCCGCAAGCCCGGGCTCGTCGGGCGTTTTCATTTCTGCATGCCGGCAACATCCCCTCCCGTCCCCTTCTCATCCCCCTCTCGATCCCCCTTTGCGCGTAGCAGACGGTGATTCCGATCCCCTGACGATCCACTTCCGATCCCGACGACACCAATCTCATCCTACGCCATCCTCTCCGCAGGTTTTCGTCAGACCCCAAGGAGAACGAGATGGCTACCAGACACCTCTCTCAGATCGAGCTCGCCGCTCGCTGGAACATTTCGCACCGCACGCTCGAACGCTGGCGCTGGACGGGTGAAGGCCCGCAATACGTCAAGCTCGGCGGCCGCGTCGTCTACCGGCTCGAGGATGTCGAAGCCTACGAGGCCGAGCAGATCCGCCAGAGCACTGCCAGCTACCGCCACCAGGCTTCGGCGTGAGGGTGCGGCGATGACGATCCCCAACCACATCACCCTCGGTGATCTGCGCACCATGCAGATCGCGGCAATCGTTGCTCTGCCGCCCGAGCAACTTGCCCTTCTGCAGGATGCGGCCAGTGAAGCCCTGCGCAGCGCCAAGGCCACCAGCGACTGGCTCGAAGGCGCCATCGCGCTCAAATACGCTGACCGCGCCGTCATGGCGCGTATGGAAGCGAGCAAGGACACCGGAACGGTTCGCTTCGAGGACGGTGCGGTCACCGTGATCGCCGAACTGCCGAAGCGCGTTGATTGGGATCAGGCACAGCTTGCCGATCTGGTCGAGCGCATCAGCGCCGCCGGTGACGACCCCACCGAATATGTCGATGTCAGCTTTAAGGTGCCCGAGCGCAAATACGCCGCCTGGCCCGAGTCGATCCGACAGTCCTTCGCGCCCGCCCGCACCGTCAGGACCGGGGCGCTCAAGGTAAAACTCGAGCTCAACGGAGGCGGGCAATGAACGGCGCGCTTCCCATCATCTTGGCCGACCAGCGTCTCGCGGCACCCCGCAGCATCAAGGGCTGCATCTTCGGCAAGTCCGGCATCGGCAAGACCTCGCTGCTATGGACGCTCGATCCCGCCACCACGCTTTTCATGGATCTGGAAGCCGGCGATCTCGCCATCGAGGGATGGGCCGGTGACACGATCCGCCCCAGGACCTGGGACGAATGCCGCGACTTCGCGGTGTTCATCGGTGGCGCCAACCCGGCACTACGCGACGACCAGCCCTACAGCCAGGCGCATCACGACGCTGTCGTCACCCGGCTCGGCGCTCCGGATCAGCTCGACCGCTACCACACGGTGTTCATCGACTCGATCACGGTTGCCGGCCGGCTCTGCTTCCAATGGGCCAAGGGCCAGCCGGAGGCGTTTTCCGACAAGACCGGCAAGCCCGACATTCGCGGCGCCTATGGCCTGCATGGCCGTGAGATGATCGCCTGGCTGCCCCATCTGCAGCACACGCGCTCGAAGAACATCTGGTTCGTCGGCATCCTCGACGAGAAGCTCGACGACTTCAATCGCAAGCAGTTCGTTCCGCAGATTGATGGCGCCAAGACCGGGCTCGAGCTGCCCGGCATCGTCGACGAAGTCATCAGCATGGTCGAGCTGAGGGATGATGACGGCGCTCCCTACCGCGCCTTCGTCTGCCAGACGCTCAATCCTTACGGCTTTCCGGCCAAGGACCGCTCGGGCCGCCTCGACATGATCGAGCCGCCCGACCTCGGCCGGCTCATGGACAAGATCCGCAGCGGCTCACGACTGACTGTCGCCGCGCCCGCATCAGCAGCTTCCACCCAACCGCCCGCCAATGCAGTTCAAGAACAAGGAGCCTGACCCATGTCGGCATGGAACGATTTCAACGATGCCCAGACCAACACCAACCTCATCCCCAAGGGCACGCTCGCCAAGGTGCGGCTCACCATCCGCCCCGGCGGCTTCGACGATCCGTCGCAGGGCTGGACCGGCGGCTATGCCACGCGCGGTTCGACCGGCGCCGTCTATCTCAATGGCGAGTTCACCGTGCTCGAAGGTCCCTATACCCGCCGCAAGATCTTCACCCTGATCGGGCTGTACAGCCCCAAGGGTCCGGACTGGGCCAATATGGGGCGCGGCCTGATCCGCGGCATGCTGAACTCGGCCCGCGGCCTTTCCGACAAGGACCAGAGCGAGGCGGCACAGGCTGCACGTCGCATTTCCGGATTTGCCGATCTCGACGGGCTGGAATTCGTCGCCCGCATCGACATCGGCACCGACACCAATGGCGACGACAAGAACGAGATCCGCTCCGCCGTTACCGCCAGCCACAAGGACTATGCCGCGATCATGGGGATGGTCGCGGCAATGCCGCAGCCCGGAGCCGCACAGGGCAATGCCTATGCCGCCGCCAAACAGCACGGCGCAGCGCCGTCTGGCCGTCCCTCCTGGGCACAGTAGAGCGAGGATCCGGCCATGATGCTTCGTCCTCGCCAGAAGCAATTCGTCGAGCGCAGCGTCCGCGCGCTCGACACCCACGCCAACACGTTGGGTGTGGCACCCACCGGCGCTGGCAAGACCATCATGTTGTCGGCCGTTGCCGGCCGGATGATCGGCGATACCGATGCGAAGGCGGCTGTGCTCGCCCATCGCGATGAACTGACCACGCAGAATCGGGAGAAGTTCACCCGGGTCAACCCCGACATCACCACCTCGATCGTCGATGCCGGCCAAAAGTCCTGGGGCGGCCGGGTCACCTTCGCCATGGTGCCGACGCTGTCGCGCAGCACCAACCTCGCCAGCATGCCGGCGCTCGACCTGCTGGTCATCGATGAGGCACACCACGCCACCGCCGACAGCTACCGCCGCATCATCGATGAGGCGCTGAAGCGCAATCCGTCCTGCCGCATCTTCGGCGTCACCGCCACGCCCAATCGCGGCGACCGCAAGAGCCTGCGCGAGGTGTTCTCCAATGTCGCCGACCAGATCCGCATTGGCGAACTGATCCGCTCCGGCCACCTGGTGCCGCCCCGTACCTTCGTCATCGATGTCGGCGTCAGGGACGACCTGGCCAAGGTCCGCAAGACCGCAAGCGACTTCGACATGAGCGAGGTTGAGCGCATCATGAACCGCGCGCCGGTCATGGATGCCATCATCCGACATTGGAAGGAGAAGGCCGCCGGGCGGCAGACCGTGGTGTTCTGTTCGACGGTCGACCATGCCCGCAGCGCCACCGATGCCTTCAACGAGGCCGGTGTCGCAGCCGTTCTCGTCCATGGCGAGATGGCTGATGGCGAGCGCCAGGCGGCGCTTGCCGCCTATGCTGCCGGCGACGTCCAGGTCGTCGTCAATGTCGCCGTGCTGACCGAAGGCTGGGACCACCCGCCGACCTCCTGCGTCGTGCTGTTGCGCCCGTCCTCATACAAGTCGACCATGATCCAGATGGTCGGTCGGGGTTTGAGAACCGTCGATCCCAACGAACATCCGGGCGTCGTCAAGACCGACTGCGTTGTGCTCGATTTCGGCACCGCCAGCCTGATGCATGGCTCTCTCGAGCAGGAGGTCGATCTCGCCGGCCACGAGGCCTCCGGCGAAGCGCCGACCAAATGCTGCCCGCAATGCGAGGCGGACATCCCGCTCGGCTGTCAGGAATGCCCGCTTTGCGGTTTTGTCTTCGACAGCATCGGCGACGACGGCGGCAATGTTCCGCTCGGCGATTTCGTCATGTCGGAGATCGATCTCCTCAAGCGCTCCAGCTTCCAGTGGTGTGACCTGTTCGGTGACGATGCAGCACTTATGGCCAACGGGTTTTCCGCCTGGGCCGGCGCCTTCTTCCTCAACGGACGCTGGTACGCGGTCGGCGCGGCGAAAGGGATCGAGCCGCGCCTGCTCTCGATCGGTGAGCGCATGGTGTCCCTGGCCGCCGCCGACGACTGGCTGAACGAGCACGAATCCGATGAGAGCGCCCACAAGACACGGCGCTGGCTGTCGCAACCGCCCACCGACCGGCAGCTGGCGTACCTTCCGGCCGATTACCGGCACGATTTCGGGCTGACCCGCTATCAGGCTTCGGCGCTGCTCTCCTTCCAGTTCAACCGCAATGCCATCCGCAGCCTGGTCTTCGGCGCGGACGGACAGGACCTGGCGAGGGCGGCATGATGATCGACCCGACCGAAGCCGAACAGGCAGCGATCCGCAGCGCCATGAAGCCGGTCGCCGAGATCATGGAGGAGATCGGCTGGCAGACCCGGCTTGCCGATCTTTCCGAACAGCAGGTGCTGACCCTGATCGAGGTGACCGCCACCGGTTTCCAGGACGCGCTTCGTGAACACGCCGCCGCCAATCCCACCCTCGTTCCGGAGGTGCCGTTCTGATGAAACTCTGCACAAAATGTGGCGTCGAAAAGGACCTCGGCGAATTTGGTCGTCGGAAGCTGAGCGCGGACGGTCGACAGAGCTGGTGTCGAGATTGCCGGCGTGAGTACCAACGAATCTACGCTCAGAACTGCAGGGATCCGAAGCGACATCGCGAAGCACAACGCCGATACCGCACGCGGCATGCCGAAAAGCACCGTGCCCACTGCATTGTCAGGAAAGCGATTCTGAGCTGCCGGATCATCGTGCCCGTCTGGTGCCAGCGCTGCGGCTGTGTGACCGAACTCGAAGCTCACCACCACGACTATTCGCAGCCACTCGCTGTCGAATGGCTGTGCTCGATCTGCCACGGGCGCGCGCACCGTCGCTACGAGGGAGGCGATCATGCTGGACTATAATCGCCGCCTGGGCTTCGCCGACCACATCAACACAGCCATCGATGCAGCACTTGTCGCCGAGAACGAGGCCACGCCGCCGCGCGATTACCTTGGCGGCTCTCGTCTCGGTGTTGCCTGCGAGCGCGCCCTGCAGTTCGAGTTTGCGGCGACGCCCAAGGACGACGGCGCCGGCTTTACCGGCCAGACGCTGCGCATCTTCGCCATCGGTCACCAGCTCGAGGATCTGGCTATCCAGTGGCTGCGCGCCGCCGGCTTCGATCTCTATACGCGCAAGGGCAACCGACCCGACGGCGAACAGTTCGGCTTTTCTGTCGCAGGCGGACGCATTCGCGGTCATGTCGACGGGATCATCGCCGCTGGCCCCGAGGGTTTTGGTCTCGCCGTTCCCGCGCTGTGGGAATGCAAGACCATGAACGCGAAGAACTGGCGCGCCTGTGTCAAGGATGGCGTGACGAAGTCCAAACCCGTCTACGCCGCTCAGATCGCCCTCTACCAGACCTATATGGAAGCCTCGGTGCCCGGCATTGCCGCCGCTCCGGCGCTGTTTACCGCCATCAACAAGGACACCGCCGAACTCCACCACGAGCTTGTGCCGTTCGATGCCGGTCTCGCGCAGCGCATGTCCGATCGCGGCGTGCGCATCCTGCAGGCGACGGACGCCGGCGAGCTGCTGCCGCGCATCGCTACCAGTTCTGACTTCTTCGAATGCCGCTTCTGCCCATGGGCCAAGCGCTGCTGGGAGCAACCCGTATGAGCGACGAGCATGACGACGACATGACCGGCTCCCCGAAGCCGCCCGTCAGCGGCGAGATTGTCCATTTCAATCCATGGCGCGACTTCAACGACGCGCCCCGCCAGATTGACGTGTTCGGCGACGAGCCAGACCCCGAGCAGATCGCGCAGTTCATGGAGGTGGTGTTCGGCTACTGCGAAGGCCTGATCCCGGTGCGCAGCTTCATCGACAAGGGTCAGGGATTCGATGGCCGCCCGCACAACATCTGGATCGACGCCGACAACACCGTGGCCGAGAAGATGGCGACCTTCGCCAGCTGGGCCGGCCGCGAAGGCGCCGCCGTCTATGTGATCCCCGGTACCGTTGCCGCCAAGGGCCAGGCCAAGGCCGCCGACATCCTGCAGATGCAGACCGTGGTCGTCGATATCGATACCGGTGACATCGCCGCCAAGCGCGCCCATCTCGAGCGCCATCTCGGGTCCCCCACCATGGTGGTGGAAAGCGGCGGCGTGACACCGGATGGACAGCGCAAGGCCCATGTCTGGTGGAAGCTGACCGAGCCGGCCGAAGGCCACGATATCACCCGCATCTGCCGTTTGCGTGGTGACATTGCCGCCAAGGTCGGCGGCGACACACATTTCCGATCGCCGCATCAGCCGATCCGGGTGGCCGGCTCGGTCTATTACAAGAACAGCCTCAAGACGCAGGTGCGCATCGTCGAGCTCAATGCCGATCTCGAGCGCGATCTCGAGGAATTCATCGAGGCCGTCGCCGACATGCCGCCGGCGCCCGGCATCTCGCTCCAGCCTGACTTTTCCGTAACTGACAAGCCGGCCGTCGCCGATGTGCTGGTGACCCCGGTGCGCGAGGGCGCGCAGGATGACTGGTCGCGCTTCGAGGGCGCCTCGGCCGCCATCGGCCACTACATCCGCATGGTGCACGACGGCCGGCTGTCGAAGGGCGAAGGCTGGCAGGCAATCTGTGAATACAACGCCGCCATGTTGCGGCCTGCCTGGCCGGTGGAGCGGCTGAAGCGCGAGTCGGAGCGGCTCTGGTCCATCCATGTCGAAAAGCACGGTCCCCCGCTGGTCCGCCTCGACAGCGCGGCACCCGCGCCGAACGAGCTTCCCACCTTCACGCTCGGCGCGCTGCTTGACGACACCACCCCAATGCCGGCCGACATCATCGCGCCGCGCGTGCTGACGCCGGGTGGCCTTCTGGTGCTCGGCGGCGCACCAAAGGTCGGCAAGAGCGATCTGTTGATCACCTGGCTCGTGCACATGGCCGCGGGCGTGCCCTTTCTTGGCTTCACGCCGCCGCGGCCGCTGCGGATCTTCTACCTGCAGGCGGAGATCCAGTATCACTACCTGCGTGAGCGCATGCAGCAGATCGGGTTGCCGTCCGACATGCTGGCCGCCGCCCGCGACAATCTCGTTGCCACCCCGAAGCTGCAGATGCTGCTCGATGCCGAGGGCAGTGTCCGCGTCGCCGCGGCGATCCGGCGCTCCTTTCCGGCCGAGCCTGTCGACATCATCTGCATCGACCCGATCCGCAACCTGTTCGACGGCGGCCCGGATGGTGGCGGCGAGAACGACAACGCCGCCATGATGTTCTTCCTGAAGGACCGGGTCGAGACCCTGCGCGACCACATCGATCCCGACT
Organism: Brucella pseudintermedia; assembly: GCF_008932435.1. Classification (GTDB taxonomy): domain Bacteria; phylum Pseudomonadota; class Alphaproteobacteria; order Rhizobiales; family Rhizobiaceae; genus Brucella; species Brucella pseudintermedia. Next base: position 8,457 of record NZ_WBWE01000019.1, read on the forward strand.
GCGGCGTCATCCTCGTCCACCACACCAGGAAGCTGTCGAAGCAGCAGCTCAAGGACGATCCATTCCTTGCGCTCTCCGGCGCCAGCGCGTTACGCGGCTTCTACACTACCGGCCTCATCCTGCATCGGCCGGACGAGGACTCGTCCCAGCGCCGGTTGGAGATCGAACTGCGCAATGGCCCGGCGCTGCCAGCCAAGCTGGTCGACAAGGTGAATGGTCGCTGGGTCGAGCTCAACCCGATGAACGAACGGCTGGTACGTGCAGAAGTAGGCGCCAAGCACGATGCTGAACGTGTGCGCAAAGGCGATGTGATCCTGCAACTCCTCTTCGATGAGGCCCGTTCCGGACATCTTTATACCGCTTTGCAATTCGCTGAAGCCTTCGAGAACAAGGCCGGGCTCGGCGGCAAGGACACGATCCGGGAGCGGATCAGCGTGCTTGCGACCAAGGGTTTCATCAAATTCGTCCGTGATGGCGCACCGTTCGGGCTGCCCACCTCAAGGTCGAAATTTGGCTATCTCTGCGTCGAGGGCATGAGGTTTCCGACCGGCGAAGCCGACGCCGATGCCGAGACGGGTGAGATCGTGCCCGTTCTCAATCCTGTGCTGCCGACCATCTACAAATGTCCGCAAAGCGGCGCGGCGCTCCCGGTCGAGAACCCGACCGTATGGGTCTATCCGGAGGGTGTCGAATGATCATCTGGCACCGCGTCCCGTATTGCGCAGCATTGCGCAGCTTCAAGTTGGGGAAGTTGGGAAGTTTTCTCCCAACTACCTGCGCTGCATCACTGCCGATTTCGCAGGCTCGCGCGCCAGCAAGTTGGGAAGGCCTTTCCCAACTACCTTTGATCTTCCTCGCACCATCACGCTGTGACACGCAGCTTCAAGTTGGGAACGGCTTGAACGTTTCTGGCCTCCACAACTTGATTTTATCAAGCAATCACAAAGGCTTGCCTGCCTTTTCAAGTTGTGGGGGTGAAACCCACCCTTACAGGGTGGGGAGGAGGACGCCCAGCGTAGCCGCTGGCGTCTCCTCCTCCCTCTGCCCGGTTCGGGAAGGTCCGGCGTGTCTTCCGTCCGTTAGCAGTAAGAGGTGAACCATGAATCAGCGACATGTCGTGCATGCGCTCAACTTTTCCAATCCTCCACAAGTAGGCACGGTGCTGCTGCGCGAAGGACAGCGATACGAACTGCTCGAAATCCGACCCTACGTCCGACGCGATGGAAAACAGACCTGGCTGCTCGTCTGGCAGTCCCACTGTGCAGATTGCGATCGCGCGTTCGAGGTCATCACCGGCATCAAGACCTCCGTCGGCAACCTCAACCGTCGTTGTTCAATCCATCATAGTCCAGGGCGAGCCGTCTCGGCCGCCGGTGTTGCACGCCGCAATCGCTTTCTACGCCGCAAGGCATCTCGCAAGCCGTGAGCGCAAAGATCCCGACCAGACGACGGTGGCCCGTACCGCCAAGCACATGACCGCCGTCGTCCTCCACCACAGCAGCCAACCCGAGAAGGAGACCACCCATGGCTGACCCGACTCTGCGCATTGCGGATCACAGCGCAATCCCCGCACTCCCCGTCGCGATGGCCCACCATCGCCCGATCCTCGCCCTCGACCTCGGCACCACCACCGGCTGGGCATTGCGCGATGGCGATGGCCTGATCACCAGCGGCACCGTCTCGCTGCGCCCGGGCCGCTTCGATGGCGGCGGCATGCGCTACCTGCGCTTTGCCAACTGGCTGGCCGAGATCGACCGGCTGTCCGGGCCGATGGCCGCGATCTGGTTCGAGGAGGTGCGCCGCCATGCCGGCACCGACGCTGCCCATGTCTATGGCGGGCTGATGGCGACGCTGACCGCTTGGGCCGAGCAGCATGGCGTGCCTTATCAGGGCGTTCCGGTCGGCACGATCAAACGTCACGTGACGGCCAAGGGCAATGCTGGCAAGGAGGCCGTGCTTGCCGCGGTCCGTGCGCGTGGTTTCAGTCCCGCCGACGATAACGAGGCCGACGCCATCGCGCTGTTGCTGTGGGCGGTGGAAACCGCAGGCGGTGTGCGATGAGCGGTTGGACGCCGAGCATGGTCGAGGAGCGGCTCGCAGAAGCCGCCGCAGTTCTCAACCGTCTGCCCGAACCGCGGCGGCAGGGATATTTCAACACCTGGCCGGATTACTTCTACGAGTTCGCCGACCTCGTCGGTCAGGAACCGCAGCCGATGCGCCTCGTCCCGTCGCCCGCCGCCATCAGCCAGATGGAGGAAACGCTGACCTGGACCTTCGACCTCGACCCGGTCGACGGCAGGATCGTGTGGATGAAAGCCCATGGTTGGCGCTGGAAGGCGATCTGCGGCCGGGTCGGGCTTCAGCGGTCCGCAGCCAACCAACACTGGCTTTATGCGCTGTGCCTCATCGCCCTGAAGCTCAACCGGCGGCGTTTCAATCGCAACCTGTCGAGGCGCAAGGTGATCGAACTGGCTTGTGCGTCGCAAGCATGAGAACCGGGTAGAACTTTGTTCGGCGGACAGTTTTCGAACGGACAAAACCGGCTTGTTTGGGGTAGATTCTGGATATGCTCGGGAGAGCAGCGCGCCCGCGACGGTGAAAACCATCGCGGGCGTTGTCGTTTCCAGTACTACCGTCACCATCATCAGCATTATCGACGAGATCAGCATCATGCCCGTTCGTCCTCCGCTCCATCGCCCGGTTGGCCGGCGCGAAAAGCGGGAGCGCGATCGGGACTACGCTCGCAAGCGGGATCCGCTGGCCCGTGCGCTCTATCGCTCGAAGCGCTGGCGAACGGAACGCGCCGCCTTTCTGCACGATCATCCGCTGTGCGTGGAATGCGCGCGTCACGATCTGATCCGCCCGGCAAGCGTCGTTGATCATATCGATCCGCATGGCGGTGACGAGACCGTGTTCTGGGATCGCAGCCGCTGGCAGGCGCTGTGCGCATCGTGCCACGGCCGGAAGACGGCAGCGAAGGATGGCGGCTTCGGCAATGCCCGGCGCTGCTGATAGGCCCCCCGGGGAGGTCAAATCTCTGGAGAGTTCGACCCCAGGACCGCGCGCCACCAAAAGCGCATCCGTGGCCAAAATGAAGCATGGGGGGTGCGCGGCTAAGATGTTGATTTCACTGGATACCGAAAATGACAATCGCTGAAACTGCGCATATCGGTGTTGATGGCATTGAGCGTCAGCTGGCCGTCGAATATCGCAAGCTTGATGATCTGGTTCCCTATGCACGCAATGCTCGCACGCATTCGGAAGGGCAGGTGGCCGAGATTGCCGGATCGATCCGCACCTTCGGCTTTACCAACCCGGTGCTGATTGCCGAGGATGGCACGCTGATTGCTGGTCATGGCCGCGTGCTGGCGGCGCGCAAGCTTGGCATGGATACGGTGCCGACGATCGTGCTGACGGGTCTGTCCGAGACGCAGCGCCGGGCGCTGGTTCTTGCCGATAACCGCATTGCCATGAATGCCGGCTGGGACGAGGAGCTGCTGGCGCTCGAACTGTCCGACCTGCAGGAGGCCGGCTTTGACCTTGGCCTCACCGGCTTTGCCGATGACGAGCTGCAGAACCTGCTTTACGGCAGCCATGACGAACAGGACGGGCTGACCGAGGACAGCGCCATTCCGCAGGTGCCGGTCACGCCGGTGACGCGGCGCGGCGATCTGTGGCTACTGGGTGATCACCGGCTGCTGTGCGGTGATAGCACCTCGCCGGAAGATGTTGGTCGCCTGATGGCTGGCGAGCGGGCGGCGCTGTTTGCCACCGACCCGCCCTATCTCGTCGATTATGACGGAACCAACCATCCGACGAAGAAGACCGCCTCGGCGCGGGCGAAGAAAATCGCCAACAAGGATTGGTCTGAAGATTATATCGAACAGCCCCACTGGGATGATTCCAGCCAGGGGCCAGAATTTTATGAAGCCTTCTGCCGGGTGGCGATCGATCATGCCATTGCCGAGGATGTCGCCTGGTATTGCTGGCACGCCTCGCGCCGTCAGCGCATGCTGGAAAATGTCTGGGACCAGTTCGATGTTCTGCATCATCAGCAGATCATCTGGGCCAAGTCGCGCCCGGTGCTGACGCGTTCGGTGATGCTGTGGGCGCATGAGCCCTGCCTGTTTGGCTGGGTTCGCGGCAAGAAGCCAAGGATCAATCGCGAGGGTTTTGAAAGCTGGCCGACCACGGTGTGGAACATTCCTTCGTCCGAGATCGAGACGCGCGAGCATCCGACCTCGAAACCGGTGCGGGTGTTCACGCTGCCGATGCAGCTGCACACAAGACCGGGCGACATCTGCTACGAGCCGTTCTCCGGTTCGGGCTCACAGCTGATCGCCGGCGAGAAGACCGGCCGCCGCGTCTATGGCCTCGAACTGTCGGAAGCCTTCTGCGATGTGGTCGTCAAGCGCTGGCAGGCATTCACCGGCAAGGCGGCCAGGCTCGATGGCGACGGCCGCCGTTTTGATGAGATCGCCGCCGAGCGCGTGCCCGATACCGGAGATACCGCCAAGGATGCAGCGGCATGAAGCAGTCGCGCACCATGTCGCTGGTGGAATCGCTCACCAATGTCGCCATCGGCTATGGCATCGCCGTCATCACCCAGATCCTGGTGTTCCCACTGTTCGGGCTTTCCACCACGCTGGCCGAGAACATGGCGATGGGCGCGATTTTCACCGTGGTGTCGATCGCACGCAGTTACTGTCTGCGCAGGTTGTTCGAGGCGGTACGCCTTCGCGGTGACGGCACTGGATAATGCATGGAGTTTTGACATGGCCGGCCGCAAGCCGCTGCCAACGCATCTGAAGCTGGTGAAGGGCACGGCCCGTCCGCACCGCATCAACAAGGCCGAGCCGAAACCGGTGGTGGCAGTTCCCGCGCCGCCCGATCATCTTGATGAGGACGCCCGGAAAAAGTTCTCCGAGATGGCCGAGCTGCTGGCCCGCCATGGCGTGATGACGGAACTTGATGCGGGCGCGCTGGCCCGGTACGTGGTCATCTGGCGGCGCTGGCTGGAGGCGGAGCAGGAAGTGAAGCGCCGTGGCCCTGTGGTGAAGACGTCGAATGACAACATCATCCAGAACCCGTTCTTGGCTGTGGCCAACAAGTGCCTGGCGCAGATGGCGCAGATCGAGGCCGAATTCGGACTGACGCCGTCCAGCCGCTCGCGCATCCGTATGGCGGAACCCGCCGAGACGAGCGATCCGTTCGAGGAGTTCCTGAACCGTGGCCGCAAAGCCTAGTTCCCGTGCTTCGCGCCCACTGGACGGGAGCGGCAGGAAAGCACCACCCTGTCCGGTTACAGCCTATGCCCGTGCGGTGGTTGGCGGCCGGATCGTCGCCGGCCGGCTCGTGCGTCTGGCCTGCGAGCGGCACCTCGCGGACCTGAAGGTGGGGGTAGAACGCGGCCTGGTCTGGGATGGCGCTGCGGCACGTCATGCGATCGACTTCTTCGGCCATCTGCGCCACTCGACCGGCGAATGGGCCGGCGAACCCTTCGTGCTGCAGGGCTGGCAACAGTTCGTCGTCGGCTCGCTTTATGGCTGGAAGCGCAAGGATGGATTGCGCCGCTACCGCACAGCCTATGTCGAGGTAGCGCGCAAGAACGGCAAGTCGGTGCTTCTGGCCGGCACGGCGCTCTATGCGCTGATTGCCGATGGCGAGCCCGGTGCACATGTCTATTCGGCGGCAACCACGCGCGATCAGGCGCGCATCGTCTTTGGCGAGGCCGAACGCATGGTGGCGGCGAGTTCGGCGCTGCAATCGAGGATTACCAGAACCGTGAACAATCTGGCCGTGCTGCCGACCTCGTCCTGGTTCCGGCCGCTGTCGGCGGACGCCAGCAAGATGGATGGTCTCAACATTCACTTTGCCGCTGTCGATGAGGTGCATGAACATCCTGGACCCGAGATCATCCAGAAGCTGAACACCGCCACCGGTGCGCGGCGCCAGCCGCTGATCTTCGAGATCACGACGGCCGGCTATGATCGCCATTCGGTCTGCCGCCAGCATCACGAGTTCTCGGTGAAGGCGCTGGAAGGCACGGTGCCGACGGAGTCTTCAGATAGCTGGTTTGCCTATATCGCCACCATCGATGAGGGCGATGATTGGACTGACCCTGCGGTCTGGGTGAAGGCCAATCCGAGCCTTGGCGTGACGGTGAAGCTGGATGACCTGAAGCGGCAGATCGACGAGGCTAGGGAAATGCCGGCGCAGCAGAATGCGATCCGCCGGCTGCGGCTGAACGAATGGACCGAGCAGGTCACCCGCTGGCTCGACATGGGCGTCTGGGAGGAGGGAGGTCTGCCGGTTGCCACTGACTGGCGCATCGTCAAACACGATCTGGAAGAACTGGAAGGAAAACTGCTTGGTCGTGAATGCTATGGCGGGCTCGATCTTGCCCGCGTTAACGATCTGTCGGCTTTCGTGCTGTTGTTTCCACCGACGCTGGATGACGAGCTTGGCGGATTGGCTGACAAATGGATTGTCACCTGCCGTTTCTTCATCCCCGAGGACGACATTCTGCGCCGCGTTCGCCGGGATCGTGTGCCCTATGATGTCTGGCGTGATCAGGGCTTTCTGACAGCCACCCCCGGTAATGCCACCGACTTTGCCTTTGTCGAGAAAGAAATCCTCGAACTGGCGTCCCGCTACGATCTGCGTGAGCTGTCTTATGATCGCACCTTTGCCGGCGAGATCGTCCAGCATCTGCAGGATGAAGGCTTGAACCTTGTCCAGTTCGGTCAGGGCTTTTTGTCCATGGCAGCACCCACAGCGGAACTGGAGCGGCTGTCAGTGTCACGATCACTTTGGCATGGTGGCCATCCGGTGTTGCGATGGAACGCCTCCAATGTTGCCGTGCGCCATGATCCGGCCGGCAACATCAAGCCGGACAAGGAACGCTCCAGAGAGCGCATCGACGGCATTGTCGCCATCTGCAACGCTCTCGGCCGGGCTCTGGCCCGCGACGTCAATGCCGGCCGCTCGGTCTATGAGACCCGCGGCATCCTGATGCTGTAAAGTGCTGACGAAAGAACCCAATGGCATTCTGGTCGAACTGGTTCGGCGGCGCAAAACCGCCGGCCGCATCTCCGCGCGCGTCGTTCCAGGATGCGGGTGGCGGGATCGTCATCACCACGGCGCAGCAGCTGGAAGAGGCGCTGCGCTCGGGAACGGTGACCGCCTCGGGGGCTGCGGTGACGCCCGACAGCGCCATGCGGGTGGCGGCCGTCTATGCCTGTGTGCGCATCATCTCGGGTGCTGTGGCGACATTGCCGCTGCACATCAAGCGCCGGGTGGATGAGCGCACCCGCGAAGACGCCTCCGACACGCCGATCTGGACGGTGCTGCGACGACGGCCGAACCGCTGGCAGACGCCGTCGCAGTTCCGCCGCATGCTGCAGGCGCATCTGCTTTTGCGCGGCAATGCCTACGCCATGATCGTGCGGTCACGCGGACTGGTGCAGGAACTGATCCCGCTCAATCCCGACCGGGTCGAGGTCAGGCAGACGGACGATCTGGCGCTGGAATACATCTACACCCGCCAGGACGGACGGCGCATCCGGCTCCGCCAGGATGAGGTGTTCCATCTGGTCGGGCTGACGCTGGATGGCGTACATGGCGTGTCGGCGATCTCTTACGCCCGCGAGACCATCGGGCTGTCGCTGGCCATGGAAGATCATGGCGCCACCACCTTCCGCAATGGCGCCCGTGTCAGCGGGGTGCTGAAGCATCCGAACAAGCTCGGGCCCGAGGCGGTTGCCAATCTCAAGGTCGGGCTCGAAGAGTTCCGCTCCGGCGGCGAGCAGGAGGGAAAGAACCTGATCCTTGAAGAGGGCATGGATTATGCCCGCATCGCCATGACGGCCGAGGATGCGCAATGGATCGAGAGCCGCAAGTTCAGCCGCACCGACATTGCCATGTTCTTCGGCGTGCCGCCGCACATGATCGGCGATACGGAAAAGTCGACCAGCTGGGGCACGGGTATCGAGCAGCAATCGATCGGCTTCGTCGCCTGGACGCTCGAGGACCATCTGACCATGTGGGAAGAGGCGATCAACCGCGACCTGATCGGCGCGGAAGACGATCTCTACGCGCGCTTCAACCGGGCGGCGCTGGTCAAGGGCGACATCAAGGCGCGCTGGGAGGCTTACGTCAAAGGCCTGCAATGGGGCGTCTACAGCCCGAACGAAATCCGCGCGCTCGAAGACCAGAACCCGCGCGATGGCGGCGATGTCTTTTATCCGCCGCCGAACACGGCCGGTGTGCCGGCAGATGAGAACCGTGATCGCCATGAGAATGATGGCGGCAGCGATGGTGACATTGACCCCAATGATGAGGACGCAGGCAGATGAGCCTTCTGGATAGTTTGAAACTGGCCGCGACGATGGTGGTCATGGGCGTTGTCAGCCTCGCGGTCATCAACCCTGCTTTCCACTTTGGCACCTTCATCGCCGGCATCACGCTTGGCGGATACTTTTTCCTGTTGGCGCTGGAGAACGTTCGATGAGCCTTCGCAGATTGCCCGAAGCGCGGGTCTTTCCTCGGCCGCAGAACTACCAGTGGGACGCACCGAATGACGTGCTGGCTAAATGGGCCGAACATCCGCTTGTTGCCGCAGACGATGCCGACACCACGATCTCCATGTTCGACGTCATTGGCGAGGATGGCTGGACAGGCGGTGGCATCACCGCAAACCGCATCTCGGCAGCGCTGCGGTCGATCGGCAACAAGGACATCACCGTCCGCATCAACTCGCCGGGCGGCGACATGTTCGAGGGGATTGCGATCTACAATCTGCTGCGCGCCCATCGAGCGAAGGTCACGGTCGAGGTGCTGGGCTGGGCGGCTTCCGCTGCTTCCATCATCGCCATGGCCGGCGATGTGATCCGCATGGGGCTCGGCTCCTTCATGATGGTGCACAATGCCTGGGGCTTGGTGATCGGTAATCGCCACGACATGCGTGAAGCCGCCAGCCTGTTCGATGGCTTCGATTCGGCGCTTGCCGACATCTACGAAGCCCGCACCGGAATGGCCCGCGTGGAGATCGAGCGCCTGATGGACGCCGGGACCTTTATGACGGCGGCACAGGCGGTTGAATGTGGCTTTGCCGATGCCGTCGACGACACCGAAATCCACCCAGAGACCAATGCGTCCGCGCAGGTCCGCCCCGAAATCCAAGCCAGGCGCCGCATCGATGCCGCCCTGGCGAAACAGGGCGTCTCGCGCACGGAGCGGCGCAAGATGTTCAACCAGATTGCCGGCATGCACGACGCTGCCGACACGGCCACGCATGACGCTGGCTTCCACGCAGCCGCCATTCAGCGGCTGATCGACACCATTAGATCATAGGAGACCCGAGATGGGTATCGAACTGAACCCCGGTGGCCGCGGGCCAGTCCGGGGTATCCTCGGCGTGCGCGCCGAAACCGGTAACGCCACCAAAATCCTGGCCGAACTGCAGAAGACCTTCGAGGACTTCAAGGTCGAGCGCGACAAGGAACTCGCCGACATCCGGGCCGGCATGGCCGATGTGGTCCAGACCGAAAAGGTCGACCGTATCAATGCCGAGATCACCGCCCTGCAAAAGGCCCTCGACGAGACCAATGCCGCGCTGGCAGCGGTCAAGGTCGGTGCTGTTGGCGGGACGACCGATCCGGACAAGGCCGAACATGCCCAGGCCTTCGACCGCTTCTTCCGGCGCGGTGTCGATGCCGGCCTGCGTGATCTCGAGGTCAAGGCCAAGCTGACCACCCAGTCCGATCCCGACGGCGGTTATCTGGTGCCGGAAGAGACCGAGGCCGGGATCGACCGGGTGCTCGGCACCGTCTCCACCATCCGCTCGCTCGCCCGCACCATCTCGATCTCGACCAGTACCTACAAGAAGCTGGTCAATATGGGCGGGGCGACGTCGGGCTGGGTTGGCGAGGAACAGTATCGTCCTGGCACGGCCACGCCGACCTTGCGCGAGATCGCCATCAATACCGGCGAGATCTACGCCATGCCCGGTGCCACGCAGACCTCGCTCGACGATGCGCGCATCGATCTTGCCGCATGGCTGGCCGAGGAAGTGGCGATCGAGTTCGCCGAACAGGAGGGTGCTGCCTTTGCCCATGGCGACGGCATCAACAAGCCGCGCGGCATCCTTGCCTATGACACGGTGGCCAATGCCTCCCATGCCTGGGGCAAGATCGGCTTCGTCGCTTCAGGCAAGGCTGACGGCTTTGTTGCGGCGACCGCCTCGGCCAATCCCGCCGATTGCCTGATCGATCTCTACTATGCGCTCAAGTCCGGCTACCGGAACGGGGCGTCGTGGCTGATGTCGGATGCGACCATGAACACGGTGCGCAAGTTCAAGGACGCCGAAGGCGCCTATGTCTGGGCGCCACCCTCCGGCCCTGCACAGGTGGCCACCATCCTCGGCAAGCCGGTCCATACCGACGACAATATGCCGGCGGTGGCGGCCAATGCCTTTCCCGTCGCCTTCGGCGACTTCGGCCGCGCCTATCTGATCGTCGACCGCATCGGCATCCGCGTCCTGCGCGATCCCTACACCGCCAAGCCGAACGTGTTGTTCTACACCACCAAGCGGGTCGGCGGCGGCGTGGTCAACTTCGAGGCGCTCAAGCTGCTGAAGGTCAGCACCTGATCCACATGACGGGCGGCTCCGGCTGCCCGTCTCTTCACAATTCCCATTCATCGAAAGGACTCCTGTCATGAAGGACGGTATCTCCGGCCTCAGCCTGGTTGCGTCTCTGGTTCCGGCCGTGGTCACGGCCACCACCAAGGGCAGCCATGCCGATCTGCAGGGCTACAACGCGGCAACGCTGATCATCACCACCGGGGCGATTGCCGGCGACGGCGTGTTCGACGTGAAGCTGCAGCATGCCGACACCACGGACGACGGCGACTTCAGCGACGTTGCCGCAGCCGACCTCCAGGGCACTCTACCGGCAGCGCTCGAAGCCGACACGGTCTGCAAGCAGGGCTACAAGGGCAACAAGCGCTACATTCGTGCCGTCATCACCAAAACCTCCGGCACGTCGATTGCCGCGGGTGCGATCTTTGCGCTCGGCCATCCCCACGACGCGCCGGTCGCCTGATCGGTCAGAGCGGCCAGACAGTCGGCAGCGCCGAGATTCTGGCCACCCCCCGTTCATCAACCTGTTGGAAGACAGCCATGCTCGCTCCCGTCCGCACGGTTGCGCCCGCGACCATGCCGGTGTCGCTGGCCGAGGCCAAGGCCCATCTGCGCGTCGATCACGATGACCAGGACGATCTGATCAGCGCCCAGATCAGGGCGGCGACCGCATATCTCGATGGCTATGCCGGTATCCTCGGCCAAGCGCTGATCACACAGACCTGGCGACAGGATTTTGATCGCTTTGCAGATCGCCTGACACTGCCGCTGGCGCCGGTCACCGCGATCGACAGCATCAGCTACTTCGATGCCGGCAATGTGCAGCTGGTGCTCGATCCGGGCCTCTATGCCCTGCATGCCGATGCCTGCGGTGCCTATGTCACCCGGCGGTCAGGCCAATCCTGGCCGGCCGCCTTCCGTCGCGCGGATGCCGTCTCGATCATCTTCACCGCCGGCTATGGCGCGGCGGCCGACGTGCCGGAGCCGATCCGGCAAGCCATCCTGCTCATCCTCCAGCGCCTGTTCGATGGTGCAGACACCAGCATCGATGTTGCCATTGACCGCACCGTCCATGCCCTGATCGCACCCTATCGCAGAAGCCCGATCTGATGGCCAGGATCACCGCCAATGCCCTGCGCGACCGCGTCAGCCTGGAAAAGCGCGAAGAGATCGACGACGGCTATGGCAACACCTATGGCCAGTGGGTGCCACAGTTCGAGCGCGACGCCTGCATTCTACTCTCCAAAGGCGGCGAGACCGTCATTGCCGCACGCCTGCAAAGCGTTCAGCCGGCGCTGATAATCGTGCGTTTCGATACCGAGACTGCCACCATCACTCCCACTTGGCGGCTGATCGAAACCCGTTCCGGCACCGTCTACAACATCCGCACCGTCGCCGACATGGAGCGCCGCCGCCGCTTCATTACCATGCTGTGCGAGGCCGGTGTCGCGACCTGACGGTATTCCCGATCACGGCGGCGGGCGCCAGCACGGCCGCGGCACCCCGGATGACAGTCTGGTATCAAGCCCTATGCCAGAACGCCCCGCCCCCCGCGCCCGAATGCCGGCACGCCGCGCAATTCCGCGAAAGGACAACAGCATGACCACAAACATGCCCATGGACGCGGCGCATCCGGCCGCGCCTGACAAGTACCATGTTTACCGGCCCCTGCTCGATCTGATTGGCCTTGCCGAGGGCACCGACCGCAGGCGCAGCTATAACGAAACACTCGGCTATGGCGCCTACACCGGCGGCGACGTCAATCTGGTCGCCATGACGCTCAAGCAGATCGATGCACTGCAGACGAAGATGCTGAAGCATCCGAACAACAGCCTCAACTCCTCCGCGCTCGGCCGCTACCAGATCGTGCGCACCACGCTCAGAACCATCCGCAAGACGCTTGACCTGCCAGCCTCCGCCCTCTTCGATGCGGCCATGCAGGATCGCTGCGCCTGCTACCTGCTCGGCCTGCGTGGCATCGACAAGTATCTCGCCAGCCGTCTCTCCGAAGACACCCTCATCAACAATCTCGCCCGCGAATGGGCCTCGCTGCCCACTACCTCCGGCAAGGGGACCTATGCCGGGCAGAGTGTCGCCGTCTCCCCCGATCGCGTCCGGCAGGCCCTCGCCGAGGTTCGGTCACGCCACGCCGAAACCCAGCCGACACGCGAAATCGTCATCGAGCGCGAAGTCGACAGGCCGGTCATTCCCCACACCGTCGATGCCGAAATCCGCAAGCGCACCGATCAGTGGAGCTGGATCACCACCATATTCGGCTCCGGCAGCGCGGGCCTCGCCGCGCTCGCCGGCATGGACTGGCAGACAGTCACGGCCATCGGCGCGCTCGCCCTCGGCGGCCTCGTCATCGCACTCCTCCTGCGACGCCAGATCGTCTGTGCCGTCAAGGACGTGCGCAGGATGATCGAGGGGTGAGCCACAAACCGGCGACAGTTCTGCGAAATAGCCGCGAGTTCCAGGTGCGCGCAGCCGACGAGCTCGATCTGCTGCCGGATGGGTCGGCTATCGCCGAAATGCTCGCCGACTACAGCGTCATGCGGGACCAGGCGCGCATTTGCCGAGTGTGATTCTAGATTTTCCGAATGACCTTCGTCTCGATTAGAGCATGAAGATGGGCACGCAGTCCTGCGGGGACGTGTCCACCGCTGATCACGACGCCGGCCTCCATATTCTTCTCCAGCGCGTGCCCAGTCAGGTTGGCGCTGGTCAAGAAGGCTGAATTGCCGTCGGCAACGGCCACTTTCGCGTGAACCCGTCCTTCGGCGAACGGTGCCGGCCGGTCGGTCCAGACATACAGCGCTGCCGAAGGAACACACCGCCGCATCGTAGCAATAGGATCGACGGATAGGCTCCCGCCATGGCTCGTGGAGGTCTCCAACAGAATTCGGATGTCGATGCCGCGAGTGCTTGCAGCATTCAATGCATCGACCACCGAGGAGACGTCGTATGCAACAAAGCTAACGAGAAAGAGGTCACTTTGCGCGTGACCGATGAGATCCAAGAGCACCTGCTCCGTGCGGCGGGTGGCGACGAATGGTGTCGTCGGGCCGGTCCAAACTAGTTCGACGCTGTTCTCGCGCTGCGCCTGTTGGCGGGCGAAGGCTGCGCCGACCAAGATCCCGGCCAGAACATCGCCTGATATTTCCGTCTGTTTCCAAGCGGCGATCAAGCGATCAAGCGCTGCGCGAGCAGCCGGCGTGCTCACGAGCTGATGCAGGCTTCCGTATCGTTCGACCGGCATCAAGCCGCGGACACGATCAGCGAGTGCTTCGATCCTCGACGGAGATAACATGGCCACGAGGTCTGTGGCCGCGACCAATATCGCTTCCATCAGACGGTCTCGAAGAATGCCGCGTCGGGATTTTCAAGCGTGGGTACCACGAGAGAACGATCGAGATGGCGGTTTCCCCGCTCACAGGACGTTTCCGAGACGAACGAACAGGCGTGACATGCTGCGCCGTGAAGTGACTGGTCCTTGCTCGGATCGTGTTCTGAACAGAGTGGATCGGAGGCGCAAATATGGGCGCGATCCAGCGCTTGACGCAGAAGTCTCCCGAGATTTTCAGGCTTTCCTAGCTCTACGAGCCCCCCCAGAGTGCCATCGGAATCTGCTGCAGCCGTGTAGATGAGAAATCCGGCTTGATCCCTCCCGTCCTCGACGTCTGCATATATACGCTCACGAATACTCGCAGCGTTGTAGCCGCACTCCAAAGCCAGTTCCCGTATCAGCATGTGCGCGAGCGTGTGTAGCATGACATAACGAACGCCCGGGTAACCTTGGTTTGGGTCCAGGTTCCTCTTTTGCCGCCATCCGCGATGGCCTTGCCTTAGCCGAGAGTCGAGAGCCTTCACTGGGGCTTTATTCGCCCAAGCCTTCAATGCATCTGCATCGAAGCGAACGAAAATTCCTTCACCGTGAACTTGAGTGGCCGGGACCCAGTTCGGTGCTGCGCGTGCGAGTGGGGCCCGTGGGGCTGCCTCATCTCCCGTTCCTTCATCGGGAGACTCGACTCGTGTGAATCCAAGGAGGGCGTTCACCTCACGAAGCCGCTCAAGCAGCAGAACGCGTGTGATCGCCGCACCGAAGCCAGAGGGTACGCCCACCTTCTTACTCATGAAATGCGGATAGTCGGTGGGTGGGTTCTCGGCTGTGAGGACATCCCATTCCGGCCCTTTGAGGTCGCTCTGTTCGACGCCCGGTCCGCCATTGCGATGGGTTTCGATTGCGGACCAAATCTGCTCGTCAGTGAACTGCTCGATGCCAGGCAGCTGCGCCGTCTTCTTCAGGGTCTTGACGACGAACGCCACTTCGGCCGCCGAAGTGACGTCTTCAAAGAACGTCCAGCCATCCGCGACCAGTTGCGCCAGAGGGCTTCCCACCTGTGGGATCGCGAGAACCGAGAGTGTGACCGGGAACCAGCTATTCGTTGCGCCGAGGAGAATTGCGCGAGGTTCCTCGGTGCAATCGTCCTCAAAGCGATCCACGTGTGGATGTCGTCCTCGGCAGGCTGGAAGGTTGTCTCGACCTGCCTGACCAAACGCCTGCGCCATGTTCTTCGATGCGCCGCAGCCATCGCATTTGACCCACAGGTTCTCGGTTTGAAGTGACGCGCCGCTCTCGAAGAACCTCAGCGTCGCACGACAGGTGCTAGGTCCACCGTGAACGAACCAGTGCCAGGCAAAGTCGTCCAGGTGGCCAGCCCGACACGCCATGAGAAAGCGTGCCGGGACCGCATCGGCATCCCTGGCCCTTTGATCATTGTTCGATCCACGACAGCCCTCATGGACGAAACGCGTCAGTTCAGGGCGATATCTGTTTTCCTTCAGCTTGAACAAGCCGGCGTCATAGGGTGATAGCAACCCGCATTTGACGCAGCGCAGCCACCGCGGGAAGGGCTTTACGGGCACGCCGATCAGCGCGGCGGCCGAAAACGGGTCTGCGATTTCCCTCTCGCCCACGGGCGGCATACGCAATGATTCGACTTGGGGTCCGAGCACGCCCCGGACGTTGGCGAGCAACCGTGCCTCTTGTATCGGCTGACACCTGTCCTTTTCCCAGCGGTCGATCCCCATCGTGACCACCGACATGTTCGGGAGGTCGATCAAGGCGCCCGGGCCGTAGGTCCAAAGCAACTGGCTCGGTCGAATTTCTCCTACGGGTGTCCTGCTCATTGCTGATCCTCCTGGGGCTGCATCACCCGTGGTCTCCAAGTCGGATCACTCGTCGAACGATCGTCCTCCATCACGAGCCTGACACCAGGCTCGACTTCGCGCATGGACATCGGGACCGTCCAGTCGGTCCAAGGCTTGATGCCCGGCGCCGAAAGCAGCGGATAGGCGGTGGGTCCTGCGCCGTGCTTTTGGTAAACGAGCGTGCGGCCCCCTACGCCCGCTTCTTTGGCCCAATCGTCAGCGCGGCTCTTCATCTCGGCCTCGGTCAGGGTCTTCTTCCCCGAGTCTTCCGTGACTTCCCAGGTGCGAGCGGCGACGGCGCCAATCGTATCCAACATCTCTTTGCGGCTCGGACTGTTCATGGCGCCAGCGCCGTCATTTGCCGCGAAGGGGTCGTAGGAGTGACGCATGATGGAGAGCATCGCGCCGGTGAGCCCTCGGTCCAACGCCCGTGGCGAGAACGGGGTGACGGATTGAGCTTCGACGTGCTGGTAGAAGGTCGCGTGGTAATGCTCGAAGGTCTCGTAATGCGACAAGTCCCGAGGCCGCGCCCACGTCAGCACAGTGGCCACCAGTCCTGGCGGCGTTCGGCCCACACGGCTGGTCGCCTGGATGTACTCGGCCGTTCCCTTGGGTTGGCCGTTTACGACCATCACTCCGAGACGATTCACGTCGACACCGACCGACAGCATGTTCGTCGCGAGAACGACATCGATCGGGCGGGCCTCCCCGGGCTTCCTGTTGGTCACCCATTTGCCTAGTGCCGGGTCGAAGGTGCCACCGAAAGGAACCTCGAGCTGATCAAGGTACCGCGGGATGTCCTGACTCGAGACGCGCGACGTCAGTTCGCTGATTTCCTCGACCCGCCGTTGCGAGAGCCCCGGTCGGTCCACCAGGCTCATCTCGACGCGGAAGGAACGCGTTTGGACGTCGTCTTCCGCCAAACGCTTCATCCCTCCGAGTTCTCGCAGCGAGTTGAAGTAGCCGACGAGGGTCATATAGGGGTCGGCCACCGGGCCGAACCGATCGAACAGCGCCTGCGCGGCGGTGAGGAACGCCGTATAGGTCCTGATCAGCACCGCAGGGCGAGAGCTGCCGGGTGCGCAGATACCCATGTACCGTCGGCCGGGTTTCTCGCGGATGGGTCTCTGGACCGAGAAGAAATTGTCTTCGACGTCCAGGCCCGAAGGGGGAAACACCGAAATGCGGCGCATGAACACATTGCGCACCTGGTTATCGGCCCGCCGCACGGTCGCGGTGGAAGCCACGACCTTGGGGCGAACCTTCTTGTCACCCAGAGCCCAGCTGCTCAGCTCGTCGACGGCCGTTTCGTAAAGACCCACCATGGTGCCCAGCGGGCCGCTGATGAGGTGGAACTCGTCCTGGATGATCAGGTCGGGTGGTCGGATTGCGCGGACCGGCTTCACATTGGCGGCCGGATATGCCCCCCTCGCTCGGTGCCCCGTGCCGCAGTCGTGACTCGGCCAGAGCAAACCATGGCGTCCGCATTCCTGCTCGACGCGGCCGAAAAGGTTCCGAACCTCGGGACGCCACGCCATCATCGCGAACTTGTCGACGGTCGCGATCATCATCGTCGGTGGGCGGTGATAGATTTCCTCGTCGACGACTTTCACGGGAAGGCCCGGGTGAGGCTGCCCAGTGGATTTCGCCTTCGAGAAATCGCAGCCGCCCAGCTTGTCGCCGCAGTGGATCAGCGTTCGGCCGGCGATCCTGTCGACCTCGATGTCGCGGCCACCGGAGATCTCCGAGCCGCACCAAGGGCAGCTGGTCAGCTGTGCAGGCGATGCAATGCCCGCCTTGTTGCGATCGTTGTTTCGAATGGCCTCGACAGCCTGGTGAGACGCTTCGGTCGTGCCCGGTGTCACGCGATTGCCGACCCAGAGACCGAGCGTGAAAGGTTCCTTGCCCCAGGTCTTGTCGTCTGCACGACGGATGACCTCCATCGCGCAGAGCAGCGTCGTCGCCCTCTGGAACTGCTGAAGAGTAAGCAGTCGCAGCGTGTAGCGCATGATGACGGCGAGACCGCGTGATGCGTCGAGGCCGCCGAGATCATTCTTCAGTCGGCGCATGGCCATGGCGAAGGCCGCCACACCGAGATAGGCCTCGGTCTTGCCACCACCCGTCGGGAACCAGAGGAGATCGGCGAACGCCTCGACCGGCTTCGTCCGGTCCGGGTGAGTCGGATCAGCGAGCGACGGGATCGACAGGAGCAGGAACGCCAGCTGGAACGGGCGCCACGATCTGTTCTTCGGCACGTCCAAAGTGGTCACGTCGACGGCTTCGTTCCGTCTGCGCTTCAGAGCGTAGATGCTTCGGACACGCTGCATCGCCATGGACCGGTTGGCAAAGCGGAACGCCTCCATCGCTTTCGGGTCGGCGAAGAGAGTGTCCATGCCCTCTCGGAGGCGGCGCAGGATCTCCTCGCAGCGCTGAATGACGTCCTTGCCCGGATCATCGAAGCCGGTGATCTCCGACCCCAGCCGGGTTTTCTGTTCGCCGATCCAAACGGCGTAATCGTCGACGAGGCACGAAAGGGCGTCGCGCAGCGCGTCCGGCGCCATCTCCGCCAGCCGCTTCATGTCGAGCCAGCCCTCGTCGACCATGCGCCGCATGGCAGGGCGGTCCCTGGGATCAAGGCCCGGCGTTTCGGTGACGGCGACTTCGTAACGCGGGATGATCTCTGTTCTGACGCGATGGGCCTTCGTAGGGTCCTCGGGCGTCGTATCGGCGTGAACGGACACCCCGTGTCCGACCGCGAACTCCAGCCTGTTGCGATAGATGAGCGCGAGACGGTCGCGTTCCGGGTCGTCGACGACCACTTCGTTGGAGGGGCGACGCCGAAAGACCGCCTTGTCCCCGTGATCTTCGGTGGCCTCGACGGTGATCTCCGGCTGGAACAGCCAAGCGCGGTCCTTATTGTCTTCGGGTTCCAACTGCCCGTTGACGAGGAACAAAGTGACCAGGCGCTCCCCCTTGTTGTTCGTCCGAACCGTCCCCTGCAGGCGGACGTCCGGTTGATCGGGGTCGGGAGTGGACGGCTTTATCGGCCCGTCGACGAGCGGAACCGTGACAACGCCACCACACGGGATGCGCTGCCAGACCCTGACCTTCACCTCTTCCTGGTGACCGGTCTGGCGATTCTTTCGCGTCTTGACAATCTCGTGCTCATCGTTCGGGACCCGCTCGTACCGTCCCCACCGTGCATCGACGGCCAGCTTCCCGACATCGGGCGCCACGCAGAAGGTGAGGCCCAAGCTGGAGGGAACCAGCGACTGGTTGTTCGTCGTATCGATCTCGTCGAGTGCATCGTCTTCGGGCTCTACCCGGCCGGACACACTGGGGAACTCGGCGCCAGGCTCGTGCAGCGGCGCCGTCCGTTCATCCTCGAGGTCGCCCACCTCCTCGGCTGCCGAGGCCGGTTCGACTTGGGGCGCTTGATCGTCATCCGGCCGCCGCGGCGCCAGCTTGCCGACCAGATAGCGGTCGCGGACGCTCATGTCCTTGATCAGCTCATGGGGCCCACCGGCGGGGCCGAGCAGATCGTCGCGCACGGCGAGTTCGAGGAGGTCGCGGGTGTAGACGACATCGTTGATCAAAGGCACTGCGCCGGGGTCAGAAATGCCGAGCAGCGGCAGGATGCGGAGGAACTCGTTCCATGGCAGTCGCGCCGCGGGGCCGGTCGGCGCGGTCAAGCCTAGGTCTGCGAGTGGTACGGATGGATCGGCGGCGTGCCAATGGCCGAAATGGATCGTGGCGCCGTCGATGTCCGAGCGGATGCGAAAGATACGACCCACCTCGGAGACGTTGCCGCCATCGTCCACTGCGACGACCCAGTGGCCCTCCTCGATCGCGCCGTGAGCGGTTGGCCCCAGGTCGATACAGACGGAATAGCGGGGCGCGTTGGATGTCCGCTTAACGATCCAGGCGCTGAAGGATGGTTCGGTAGTCGTGGTCAGATCGGCCATGGTCAATCACTCTCAGCAATTCGGTAACGGGCGCCTCGGCGTTCACCCTGGCGTTCGACGGCGCCACGAGCCAAGAGATCGTTGATCGCGGCATTCCACTGGCCATCGGGGATGTCGACATAGGTGAGGATGTCCGACTTGCTCAGCCAAGTTCGCCGTGTCTCAAGAAATGCCCTAATCGCCTCAGTCGCGCCGTTTGGATTTCCCGCAACCTTTGGCGCAAGTGCGGACGCGCCCTCAAGATTGAAGGATTGCTGAGAAGATTTTTCTCTAGAACGAGCTCGCGCTTTGACGTCCCCTGGTGCTTTTCTGCCATGCAGACCGTGCTCGACTTCTTCTTCAAATCTTTGGTGATTAAGTTCGGAGAGCCGCCTTAGAACTTCCATGCGAGCACCATTGGAAATGGTAAAGCGGACCCGATCGTTCTCGGGTAAATAATCAACCTCTCGAAATGAGTGCCCAAGATCAATATCGTTCCATCCATAGGCATTTAGGACGGCGATATCCATTTCCGTGTGCAACTCCCGAAAACGCTCCATGTCCTCGGATCGATCTTCTTGATTGTGGAATTGGTTGTAAATCTCGGTGAGGCCAGCCGAGCGCTCAAGCATGAGCTGTTGGCGCGTTTGGAAGTACCGCTCCCCTATCAGCTCAAGTTGGTCCGTTGCCTGCTCGCTCGGCATTGGCCAAGTTTCGAGGATAGCTGACGTGGAATAGCGAAGAGTTGAGGCGCCAAGAGTTCCACCCTGCCATCGCGCCCAAGTATCGTGTAGTGTGGATTGGAGAACAGAAAACTCCCGCCAACCTTCGAAGAAGAGAACTTTGACCTGCATATTGTAAACCGCTGATGTTGGTACGCGACTCACGCACAGGTATTTTGTGACTGAGGCGATAGCCAATACGTTAGTTTTTTTGGAAAATTCCCGCATTAAGCCGGGTCTTAGATCCCAAAGCTTCCAAAAGCAGTCTTGGTGGATCTGACCAGTTAACGAGTCCCTATAAGGTTTGACTAGCTCTTTAACCCGCTGGAATGCCGGCTCATACTGACGAGCTTTGTCTTCTGGCCAGTCACGGAAGTAGATCACCCACCTATAAGGCATCAACCTCGGCATTGTGTTGAGATCTTGTCCATTAAAAAGTGGAAATATAACTTCTTCGCATTTCGGGTCTTTAGAAATAATCTCGGCGCGCTCTTCGGCTGTGAGCTCGAAGCCTCGACCCATAACGTCTTGTCCCTGCGAGAATAGGCCTTTCAAGGCTTTTAGTTTCACTGGCCGCTTTATCTGGAAGTCCTCTTCCAAGGCGCCGTTGATCGCTTGGACCGCACTGTCATCGAGAACTTTCGAACCCTTCCATTCGTCGCGTGCAATCCACGCAATCGATACGACAACGGCAGCATTGCCGGGCCACGGAAATCTCGAGTTCGCGCGATAGATCACGCCGCCTTTCTCAATGATTTGGTCGAGGCAAACTACTCGGGAGCCTGTTTCTGTGATCGATTTGGTTGCAAGCAAGCCAAAGTAGCCCCTTGTTCCAATGAGACTGAACGCACGCAAGAAGAAATAGGCGCAAAGATCGGGGGAGCCGACGACGCCGTTTCGGACGAATTTGAGGTATTCTTGATAGGATAGGCCCAGTCGGCGACCTAATAGTCTGCCTCCCATGAAGGGTGGGTTTCCCACAAAGGCGTCAAAACCCCGGTTCTTTCTCGCAAATACTTCAGGGAACTCTAGAGGCCAATGGAATGGGTTCCGAGCGGTCCCATCAGGAGAGTCTTTGCCCAGGTCGGTTGATGCATCGCGTCGAAGCCGGTCTTTCGTAGTGTCGGCGCCACTCGTGGCCGCGTCGGCCAATGCTGCAAGCGCTTCAACACGTGCAGCCCTATCCCCGGCCCGGTCCTCAGCCAGAATGATGCCGACGAAGCTGTCGGCGATGAGAACCGGCAGTGCCATTTCGCCACGCGACTGCTCGTCGAGCGCTTCCATGGCTTCCACGTCGTGAATGTCGCGAATAGGAATCGCCCGAAGACGCGCACGAAGCTCAATCGCCTTGTCGACCGCTGATCGGATGGTGCGGCCGAACAACCGCATTTGGGCCTTGCCCGTGGGGTTCATGTCGAGCTCGACCAACTGATCAAGGTCGTGGATCCCGAGCAGACTGTCACCGCTGCGCAGATTGTGGTCGAGGAAGCCGAAGGGCCGCCCTTTCGACATGGTGGTCAGCCAGAGCGAGAGCTTGGCCAGCTCCACGGCCAGCGGGTTCTTGTCCACACCGTAGAGGCACCGTTCCGCCACGAGGCGACGGGCGACGATGGCGCGTTCCTCTACGTCCTGTGACAGGGGGTCGAAGCCTCCGGAGGAGGCGTCAACGATCCGCCCTTCGCTGTCGATCTGCTTGCCGCTGGCCTCCGTCACCGACCAAGCCTCGACCAGACGATCCGAGAGCCATCGGCACGCCTGAACCAAGAAGGCTCCGGACCCCATAGCAGGGTCGCAGATCTTCAGGTCGAGCAACTCCTCGGCGCTCTTCACCTCCCAGTCCTCGGGCGCCTTGCCCTCCGCCGGACCGCGATAGGCGACCGGCGTCAGCGTCTCCTCGACGATCTTCTCCGTCAGGCTCTTCGGCGTGTAGTGCGTGCCGCTCTCGCGCCGGTCGGCGCCGCGCACGACGACGAAGGCGCCCTTGTGGTGGACGAGCGGATAGCCCCAGGGGTCGGTCCGCAGGAGGGGCGCGTAGGGCAGGATGCGGTCGCGCAGACCGATGTCGCCGCGGCAAACGGTGAGGAGGCGCGCGGCGAGATGATCGTCGGCCGCCCGCTCGAGGGCGTTGCGGATGGCGGACTCCGAGCGTTCGCTCAGTTCCTTCAGCAGTTCAGCAACCCTCGCCGGGCCATCCAGGCGCGCCGACTCGATCTCTCCGAGCGTCACGCGTGGGCTCTTGGCCTTCGCGCCGCTGTCGAGTTCCAGCGTCACGTCGTCGACGCGCTTCACCGTGCGTTCGAGGAGGCCCTCGTAGACGTGGCCGATCTGCTCCACGTCGAGCGCGCGGTAGGACAGCGTGCGGCCTTCGAAAGTCTGGATCGCTTCCAACAGCAGCAAAACGGTGCGGTCGTCGATCGGCAGCGGTTCGGCCGGATCGCTGCGCCAGCTCGTGCCCTTCTTGCGCCCTTCGAGGAAGGGGTAGCGATCGGGGTCGAACAACGAACCTCCGAGCGCCGGTAGCTGCAGCGTCGGATGATCGATGCCGCCATACACGCCCCGAAACAGGGCGAGCAACCGCGACCAGGCGGATCGGCGACGCTCGAGGATCTCTTCGGAATCCGCTCGCAGCTGCATCCGCAGGCTGGAGATGGCGTAGAAAGAGTCGTAGCGGGGATCGCCGAGCAGGAGCAGGCCGCGTTCCTCGGCCGATAGCAGGAAGACGAGCCGCATCATCACCGTCAGACCGGCCTCGTAGAGCTCTCGTGGATCGACATCGCGCAGAAGTTCGCGATTGCGATCCTGGTCGGCGCGGTCGAGGGCCTGAACGAGCACTTCTACGGCGCGCCGGACCTGTTCTCCCAGCGCGTCGGTCACTTCGTCCTGGTGCTTCAGCGACCGCTCATATAGCGCCGGCAGCTTTCCGTCATCGGGGCCGAAGAAGCGGCGAATGCCCAGAAGGCTGACGAAGGCGCGCAGCGTTTCCGGTTCCTGGCCCCAGAGCCGCGCATACCAGCTCGCGAAGCCTGCCACGGCGCCGACGGGCGCGTGGACGAGCATCCAGCGCTCGCCATTGGTGACGATGCCAGTGGGGCATCCCGTCGCCCGGAGCAGAGCGACCATCCGGTCGGCCGGGGTGATCGCGAGGCCATCGAAACGGCGAGTCGCGTCGAGATCGGTGTCCGGCTGGTAGACGTGGATCAGCAGAAGTGGTTCGTCGGAGTTCGTTGGATTCACGACGGCCAGATCGGGCGCGACCGTGACCCCGTGTTCGGGCATCGAGACAGTCAGCTTCTCAGGCAGTGTCGCGCCCTTGCGTAGCACCGTCTCATCCATTTCCAGCGCGGTGACCAGCACGTCGTCGATCCAGGCCGCGTGCAGCGCTGGAAGGTCGGGATCGTCCATGTCTACGGCGTCGCGCCATTCCTCATAGGTCCGGCGAAGCCGCTGAGGCCGCCCGGAAGGCAGAGCTTCGAGGCCTTGCGGGAAGACATCCCGCAGCACAGGCACCGCCAGAAAGGGCCCGGAGACTTCGATGAGGTTCAGCCATTCGTGATCGTTGCTCATCCGCGCTTCTCCGTCGCGAGGGAGTTCGGAACCAGCAGCACTAGGGCCACGGGAAAGGTGTGCTCGACGACATTGGAGTGCCTTTCCTCGATGGCGCGCAGCTCCTGCTCACGCTCCTTCGGGATCCGGGCCAGGCGTGCTTCGAGGGCCGCTCGGTCACGCTTGAGCTGAGTGCGTTCGTCCTCGGAAAAAAGAGAGAGCTGCACGGGTTGCTGATCTGCCGCGATCTCGGTCTTCAGCGCTCGTTCGAGATCGTCCAGGACCTGGCGGATGTCCTCGGCCTCCTTGCGTTTCCGGGTCTCGATTGTGTTCACGAGGAAGCGTAGCCGGTCTTTCGAGCGTGCCTCGACGGCTGCCAGTATGGAATCGCGCTGTTTGTCGAAGCGCGTCCTCAATGCGTCGAACGTCGCATCCGACAGGGCCGCGGGGTGCGACTCCTCCAGCCATCGTCGGACCTCCGTGACTCGTTCCTCCCGCCGGAAACCGGCATCGCGTAGATAGCCGCCAGCCTCCGTGAGCTCCTCGTGCAGACGATGATGGTTCCCGCCGGTCACGACGAGGCGCGACATCACCACCACGGCTGGCCCCTCGATCCTCCCATCCGGAAGCGACCGAACGGTTACGCGGTGAAGCTTCTTTACGTCGTCACGCGCCCAGATCTCCGCGCGCAGGAGCCGCAGGCTCATTTGGACGAGCCGATGGTTCAGGTGGACGAGGACGACATCGTCACGGCCCTTGGCGATCTCGTGGTCGAAGGTGATCGGGCGGACCTTCTGCGTGTAGGGGTGTTCTAGCCCCTCGAGGCATCGGGACCAGGAACCCGAGAGCGGCGGCATTCGGAAAACCGTGCCATCTGGTGCACCGGCCAGAGACACGGGCTCCAAGTCGGGTTTGTCCGCAAGACGCAACGCCGTGCGTACCGCCCGCTCGATGTGGTCGGGCACGAGGCTCTGTTCGCGCCGAGTCTCGTTCAGCCGCTCGTGGAGTTTGGCCACACGTTCGCGAAGGTCGCGCTCCGCCTTCACGAAGCGACGAGATTTCTCCATCCGGGCTTCGGCTTGTCTCGTATCGAGATCGCGGCGGCGCCCCTCGAGCAGGTCGGGCAGTTGAGGTGCGATGACGGGGTTCACGCTCCCCATGTCGGCGCGCATCGCATCCAATTTGCGAAGCGCACGGAGGATATCCTCACCATGGCCTCCTGCAGCGTCCACCGGATGGCAGATGACGACCTCGCTCGCGCGTTGACCATGACGGTCGATGCGCCCGTTCCGCTGTTCCATCACGTTCGGGTTGTACGGAATTTCGAGGTGGATCATCAGATGGCAGTGGTTCTGGAGATCAATGCCCTCGGAGGCGGCATCGGTTGCCAGCAGTATCCTCACCGGGGACTCCGAGGGGCTGGCCTGGAACGCGGCTTTCACGCGCTCACGTTCTTTCGGGTCCATGCCGCCATAGATGATAGCCAATCGCTCGCCCCCGAAGCCGTGGGATGCGAGGATCTCCTGCATCCACTGCTGAGTGGCGCGATACTCCGTGAACAGGATCACCCGCTCGTTCGTCCACTGGTCACCGTCCTTCAGGTGACTGGCCAGCCAATCCAGCACGGCGGTGGCCTTGGCGTCTTTTCGACGAGCCGCCTGCTGAGCCCAGGACCGCAACTGGTCGAGCATCCGGCGTTCTTCGTCGGTCGGTGGCCGGACGTGCTTGCCTGCTTCCTCAATCGCTTCAGCCTCGGCGGCGTCGCGCTGTGCATCGTCGGCGTAGTCTTCTTCGGTTTTCGCTATCGCCCGCCGAAGGATGCGGTCATCGAACTTCTTCTGGCTGCGATCGCTAGCCGCCCGACCTTCGATCGTCGCGATATGTCGCTCCAGTGTCGCTGCGAAGGCTGCAGGTGACGACGACAGGCGCTTACGCAGCAATTGGTGCACGAAGTGATCGACGGCCCGCCCTCCATCAGCACTGCTTTCGCGACTCTTGATGTATGTCTCCAGCTGCCTCCGGGCGTTCCTCTCGTCCTCGCTATACTCAACTGGCAGCGCCTCAAGCCGCCGTTTGGGGTAAATGGGCTTGCCCTTCGCATCGACCAAATCGCTCTTCAGCCGACGGACCATCACTCTGGCGAGCTGGGAGTCACTCGGGAGGACGTTTCTCGCAAACCGCTGATCATCAAGGAGTTCGAGGAGCGCGGTGAAGGACTCGGTGTAACCATCGTGCGGCGTGGCGGTGAGAAACAGCTTGTGCTGGAAGTGTGGCGCGGCCAGACGAACCAGCCGCGTCCTGAGGCTTTCGACAGCGTAGCGGCCGACGGTCGGGGCAACGTTGTGCGCCTCATCAATGATAAGCAGGTCGAACTTCCTGGGATGGCTGACGTGCGAAGGCAATGCGTCCCGCAGAAGGCGCAAGCCTTCACCCTGCTTGGCCCAGTCCATCGACGTGATGAGACGAGGAAAAGACGTCCACGGATTGGCGTGGAGACCTCGCTCACGGCGCAAACGCTTGACGTAGTCCGTATCGACGATCCGGAACTCGAGTCCGAACTTCTCCTGCATCTCGACGCGCCACTTTTCCTGCAACGAGGCAGGGCAGAGCACGAGGACAGTGCGGGCGCGGTGACGCAGGAGCATCTCTTGAACGACGAGCCCTGCCTCGATGGTTTTCCCGAGGCCGACGTCGTCAGCGATCAGAAGATTTGTGCGCGCCATGTCGATCGCGCGCACGAGCGGATCCAGCTGATAGTCCTCGATGCTGACACCGCTGCGGAATGGAGCCTGCAGATATCCGCGATCGGCGTTCGTCGCAGCCCCCCAAACCACCGCATCGAGGAAGGCTTGAAGTGTCGAAGGGTCATCCAGTCCGGTCATGCGCGGCAGCCCGGCCCGCTCGATCACATGAGCTCCGGGCTCCAGCTCCCAGAGCACTTCGATCTCTTCACCCAGCGCATCCTCGTCGATCGAGGCCAGCCGAACGAGATGCCGCTTAGGAAGTCCAGGGGCAACCGAACCGCCTTCGACCTCGGAGACGATCCATTGTCGGCGGCGAGCCTCGACCAGCTGGCCCGGCTCAGGCGCAGTGGCGTGAGCGACCTCGGCCACTATTTCATCTGCGGTCATCGACATAGATGGGCCCCGTTCTTTCTGCGCGCGTCGACGAGTTCGGCGATGCGGTTCGCGGCTTGGGTGGCGTCTTCGTGTTCCCAGATCCGGACCGTCTCCCAACCGAGAGCAATCAGCCGCTGATCGGTATCGGCATCCCTGGATCGATTGGTTTCGATCTTCTCCCGCCAGAAATCGGCATTGCTCTTCGGCCAGGAAGCGTGCTCGGGGCAGCCGTGCCAAAAGCATCCGTCGACGAACACGGCCAATCTCGCGCTGGGGAAAACGATATCGGCGACGCGCCTGGGCTTAGTCAGGAGCGGAACGTGGAGGCGATAGCGCAGCCCCTTGGCATGCAGAGCCTTGCGGAGGTCGATCTCCGCACGCGTGCCCTTCTGTCGCACGCGTGCCATGCGACGACTGGCGTCATGCGACGAGGGACTTACGCGCGTCATCCGGCACGGCTCCCTTCTTCTTTCTCTTCGCCTTCTGGACCTTGATCCCCAGATGGGCAGCAATGCTCCGGCCGATCACCTCGCCCAGAGTGACCGGAACGGCGTTTCCAATCATCCGACCCAAGGCCTTGAAATGAACGGGAGCTCCGTCGGGTATGAAGGAATAGGACTTGGGGAAGCCCTGAAGAATTGCGCCTTCTCGCAGAGAGATGGCTCGGTCCTGCTCGGGGTGTCCGAACCGACCGTTCCCGAAGCCGTAGAACTGGGTGGTCAAAGTCGGAGCGGGCTCATCCCATACCATCCGGCCATAGACGCCCGGATAGGTACGGCCCGTCTCACGCCGGTGGCAGTCGGCAATGAGATGTTTCGGCCAGTCTCGCCATGTTCCACCCGGTCGAGAGGCGCGAATTCTTTGAAGATTTAGGTCTGAGAGCTTTGATGCGGCATGCAGCACATCCTTGGGATGGGCTTCGCCGTGAGCGATCGGCGCGAGGATGCCGATCGCCTCGCGAACGGTCTTCGGGCGGCTGTGTGTCGGGGCGAGCAGCTCGATTGGTCCAAGCCGAGAGGCCAATAGCACCATGCGCCGCCGGTTCTGCGGCAATCCATAAAGGGAGCAATCGACTACCGCTTGGTGGACGTAGTAGCCCGATTTCTGGAGAGTCTCGACGAAGTCATCGAACACCGTGTGTTTGGCTACCGAAGGCACATTCTCCATAGTGACCAAGTCGGGGCGCGTGGCTTTGATCAGCCGCCCGAACTGGTAGAGAAGACCCCAACGGGGGCTTCCAACGACATCGTAGCGCTGGGCGTAGGTGGAAAATGGCTGGCAGGGGGCGCACCCGGCCAGCACCCGGATTTCGGCGTCGCCGAACAGGTCATTCAGATGTTTCGGAGCCAGGCGCCCCACATCTTCATTTATAAAGCGCGCTGCGTTATTGGCTTCAAATGGGTGGCGGCAGGCTTCATCGACGTCAATGCCCGCGACGACCCGAACGCCCTCCGAGATCAGGCCATGCGTAAGCCCGCCGGCTCCACAGAACAAGTCGACGCACGCGACATCAGCCATCAGCTTTCTCTCCCCCCGCATTTTCCCCCTTCTGTGAATCGGCCTCGGCCGCCTCGCCTTCCTTTTGATCGTCCGATGCTTTCCCGTGCCTCACCCAGTCATCAACTTCGTCGGTTTTGAACTTCCAAAGCCTCCCGACTTTGTGGGCCGGCATCTCCTTCTTCGCGATCCAGCCGTAGACCGTGTCTTTGCTGACACCGAGATATTCAGCGATCTCCTCCACGGAGACCCAGCGATCGGACATGGTGCGGCCCTTTCAGCCAGCATGATTCGAGCATCCAGTATCTCACCGACACAAGCAGGAGTAAACCAAAAGAAGTCTGATTTGACCCGGTTTTCTTGTATTTGGTCGGATGGCTGATGGAGTGTTTCGGCTGATGATGACGACCCCCAAGCGCATGTGAGGCCGCCATCATCCAGCTCGGTCAAGCGTCGGCTTGCTGAGCCTGGCCACGGTCGGAGGTGCTGGAGCGGACAATCGACTGCTCGTATTCCTCGACATCGGACAGGCGATAGACTACCCTGCCGCCTACTTTGAGGAACTTCGGCCCTTCACCAGTCCAACGCCACCGCTCAAGTGTGCGATGGCTGATCCCCCAGCGCACCGCCAGTTCAAGTTGGTTCATGCATGTTGCCTTCATTTTCGTGTCCTTTCGTCTTGGCAAGTTGGAATGCGACACGACGAAGGCGTGGCCGGAAAAAACTATCAAGGTAATACTGGCGGGAGCCACAAAACCGGGGCGTTGCCTCGTCTCGTCTTGAACAGAGAAGTTCCTCGAAAGCGAAGATTCACTTGCGAATACGAAGGCGTGCTGGCGCGATGTGGGGCATACTTCGAGCGAGTTTGTCGAAGAGTCCTTTCCCTCCAAGATTTACGAAGCAATTCGCCACGATTCTCCTGGATTCACTCGTGAGCGCTATTCTTTGCACAAACCAGTCAGATTGTTGCGCAATGGTGAGCAGGGCTACGTGAAATGTCCGCATGAGCGCGGCTGGCCACTCGCGTTTGCGAACTGCGTAAAGCTGCGCATACGAGGAAATGCCTGGAAGTGGGCAGGAGTTGTGGACGATTCGCCATGGCTTATCAGAGAGTTAGAGGATGAGTCCTTTCCCTCCGCCATTATCTT
This sequence comes from Brucella pseudintermedia, assembly GCF_008932435.1. Classification (GTDB taxonomy): domain Bacteria; phylum Pseudomonadota; class Alphaproteobacteria; order Rhizobiales; family Rhizobiaceae; genus Brucella; species Brucella pseudintermedia. The sequence goes on from NZ_WBWE01000019.1 coordinate 38,283, forward strand.
GTAGCGAACCCGAGATGAGGCTCCCGATGGGGGCCTTTTTCTTTTTGTTTCAAAGGCGTTTAGCCGATGCAGTCGAACCTCGGAGACTGGCGCCGGGTCCAATTTCTGTCTCCAAATGGCCCTTCGTCTCTAACCGAGCGAACCTCGCTCCGAGCGGTTCGGCTTCGCGAAAGCCAGCGTTTTCAGCCAGTTCCATCCATCGGATCGGCGCACCTTCTGCGGCCGTTCTCCCGGCTGGCGTCGCCAGCCAGAGAACGCGCGGTAGGCGTTTCATAGCGAGACGACGAGCGGTTGCCCGCAATAGCCCTAATTCAGCGCCATGCTTTGGTTGATGGCTTTGTTCACGGGCTGATCGTCCAAGGTCTTTTGCGGAGCTTTGCCATCGCATCCTCGATTGTGGTTGCGTAGTGGACCAGAGGCCGTTTCAGCCCGTGTGTCACGAAGACCCTTTTGATGTCGCGGCTGGCCCCCGTGAGCCAGAGCGCGACGCCGCGCTTGTGGGCCTTGTGCGCGAGACCTTCGATCATGTTGGCGCCCGTCGAGTCGAGGAAAGGCACCGCCGAGAAATCGACGATCAGCGCCTTGTGGCTGTCCTGGATGCGGTCGAGCACCGAGCCGATGGAAGCGGTCGCACCGAAGAAGAGCGCGCCGGTGATGCGGTAGACCACGACTTCCGGGTTCGCAGCGACCTCTTCGTCATAGCTGCCACGGGGGTGCGCGCTGTCTGCCTCGTCCCGTCCCACGAAGGGCGTGTGGGTGGCGATGGCGGTGGTCTTGCTCATCCGCTGGATAAACAGCACCGAGCCGAGCGCGAAGCCCACGACGATGGCCTCGGTCAGGTCGCGGAAGATGGTCAAGAAGAAGGTCGCGGCCAGCACCGTCGCTTCGCCCCAGCCTGAGCGGACGAGGATGGCGATGGCGGGCTTCTCGATCATGTTACAGGCGACGACGGCGAGGACACCCGCAAGCGCGGCCAGCGGAATGTAGGCGGCGAGCGGCGCGGCTACAGCCATGAAGAGCAGGATGAACAGCGCATGCAACATGCCAGCGACCGGACCATGCGCGCCCGAGCGCACGTTCGTCGCGGTCCGCGCGATGGTGCCGGTGACGCAGAAGCCGCCGAAGAGGGCCGAGCCGATATTGGCCGCACCCTGCGCCACAAGCTCGCAGTTCGAGCGGTGTCGACGCCCGGTCATGCCATCGGCGACCACGGCCGAAAGAAGCGACTCGATGGCGCCCAGAAGCGTGAAGGAGATCGCAGCCGGAAGAACCGCCATGATCTTCTCGACTGACAGGTCCGGCAGGCTGGGAGCCGGCAGCGTCGAGGGGATACCGCCGAACTTCGTGCCGATAGTCGCGACCGGCAGGTGCAGGAGCGCCGTCGCTAGGGCCGCGACACCCACCGCGATCAGCATGCCCGGCCAATGCGGTCGCCAGCGACGAAGCCCGAGGATGATCGCCACGGTAGCCGCCGAGACGAGAAGCGCGGCGGGCGTCAGGCTCGAACGGGCCTCCCACAGAGCTGGGAGCTTTTCCAGCAACTCACCCGGTTCATGCTCCAGCGTCAGGCCCAAGAGTTCCTTGATTTGGCTCGCGAAGATGATGACCGCGATCCCCGCGGTGAAGCCGACCGTCACCGGGAAGGGAATGAACTTGATGAAGGTGCCGAGCCGAAGGAAGCCGACCGCCGCCAGCATCAGGCCCGAGAGGAAGGTCGCAAGGATCAGCCCTTCCATCCCGTGTTGCGCGACCGTCGCCGCAACCAGCACGATGAAGGCGCCCGCAGGACCGCCGATCTGGAACCGCGATCCGCCGAGAAGCGAGACGAAGAAGCCGCCGACAATGGCGGTATAGAGCCCCTGCGCCGGGGTCGCTCCCGAGGCGATGGCGATCGCCATGGAAAGCGGCAGCGCCACGATGGCAACGGTCAGTCCGGCAATGGCATCCGCCCGCAGCTGCGTCAGCCCATAACCCTCGCGCAGGACGGTTACGAGTTTCGGGGTATAGAGCTCGGCGAAGCTGGGCAAGTCGCCGGTCTGTCTGGTCTGGTCTTTCATCTTGGGCCGCACCTTGAACGGGTTGCGGCGGGATCGTCGGCATGTCGTCGGCGGTCGCCGTCGCGAAGTCTGGGGTTAGTGTTTCGGGGGTGGAGATTTCAAGCGAACGCCGCGCCCGCCAGCCGTGCTGGGCGTGCCTTCACCGATCAGCTCAACACCGGCGAATTCGAGCGCGGCGACGACCTTGGTGAGGCTGTCGACGACGCCACGCACGTTGCCGGCGCTGGCCTCCATGCGCTGGATGGTCGGGACGGACAGCCCGGACAGTTCGGCCAGGGTTTTCTGGTCGATGCCGAGAAGGGCACGCGCCGCGCGCATCTGGGGGCCAGTGATCACTGCTCGATATCCTGCAAATCGCATATGATATTGAGATAATGATCTATTATATCTCAGATATCAATATCGATATTCTGAACATCCTGTTAGTGTGAAATTGTTGCCGTCGCTCAGACGGCGGGAGCTACAGAGTTACGAACGAAAAACCATATCCATCTGCTCCGCCCACGGCCGATCGGCTACCGCAACGAGGTCGTTCAGCGAGAGTGCCGGCGGTACGCGCCTGATGACGAGGTATTCGAGCACCTCCGGCGACAGATAGGCGAGCCGCATCATGCGGCTCACGAACCGGTCGGAGACCTTCTCGGCCGCCGCGATGTCCTGGATCGTGGAAGCGGCACCGGATTCCAGCTTCCGCCGCCAGCTCCAGGCGCGGGCTATGGCGCGCAGCACATGCGGATCCTGCGCCCGCCCATTCCGTAAGGTTACCTCGTCGGGCGGCAGGATCTTCGGCCGCCCATTGCGTTTGCGGATCGTCAGGGGGATGACGACGCGGATGGTGTTCGTCGAGTCGGTCATGCGCAGGCCTCCGTCTGGCGGGGAGCCATCATGTCCCGCAGGACCGAGCCCAGCCCCTCATGGCGCAAATCAACGGCGATGCCGTCTTCACCGACAGTCACCCGCTCGACCAGAAGCTGGACGATGCGGGTTTGCTCCGCCGGGTAGAGCGCCGCCCAGAGCTGGTCGAATTCGCCCAGCGCCTGGACGACCGCCTTCTCATCGACGGTCGAGCTCTCGTCGCGAAGGGCCTTGATCGTCCGCGCCGCTATCTCGGGCGCGCGGATCATACGGCGGATTTCGCCGACCACGGCGTCCTCGACCATGCCTGCGGGCAAGCGCAGCGGGCGCGAGGCGTCGCCGGTCGGGCGGTTTCGGATCAGGTCCATCGACGCATAGTAGCGGTAGAGGCGCGTGCCCTTCTTCGTCGCCGTCGGCGTCATCGCCGTGCCCGTCTCGGTGAAGATGATCCCCTTCAGTAGGGCCGGCGTCTGGCGGCGGGTATTCTTCGCCCGCAGGCGCGGGCTCTCCTGCAGGATGCTGTGCACCTTGTCCCAAAGGGTCTGATCGATGATGGCCTCGTGCTCGCCCGGATAGGCCGTGCCCTTGTGCACGGCTTCGCCGAGGTAGACCCGATTGTTGATCAGTTTGTAGAGGAAGCCCTTGTCGATCGGCTTGCCGCGCTTGTTCAGCACGCCTTCGGCCGCCAGCGCTTTCGCCAGCGTCGTGGCGGAGCCGATGGCGACGAAGCGCTCGAAGATCATCCGGACCGTCGCGGCCTCGGCCTCGTTGACCACGAGCTTTCGGTCGCGCACGTCGTAGCCCAGCGGGACGTGACCGCCCATCCACATGCCGCGCTTGCGGGATGCCGCGACCTTGTCGCGGATGCGCTCGCCGATCACCTCCCGCTCGAACTGTGCGAAGCTGAGGAGGATGTTCAGGGTCAGGCGGCCCATCGAGGTCGTGGTGTTGAACGACTGCGTGACCGAAACGAAAGTCACCTGATTGCGGTCGAAAATCTCGACCAGCTTGGCGAAATCCATCAGCGAGCGCGACAGCCGGTCGATCTTGTAGACCACGATCACATCGATCAGACCGGCCTCGACGTCCTGAATGAGGCGCTTCAGGCCGGGACGCTCCAGCGTGCCACCGGAGAAGCCGCCATCGTCGTAGCGTTCGCGAATGGTGGCCCAGCCTTCCGCCTTCTGGCTCGTCACAAAGGCCTCGCAAGCCTCGCGCTGGGCGTCGAGGCTGTTGAACTCCATGTCGAGCCCTTCCTCGCTCGACTTGCGGGTATAGATGGCGCAGCGCTGGCGGCGCGGAACGACCGCGACGGCTTCCTGATGACGGCTCATCGGTCGTCCCTCCGGGCCTCGCGCAAGCCGAAGAAGCGGTAGCCGTTCCACTGCGTGCCGGTGATCGCCCGCGCCACCGCCGACAGCGACTTGAACTTGCGCCCCTGCCAGTCGAAGCCGTCCTTCGTCACTGTGACGGTGTGCTCCACCCCGTCCCATTCACGCACGAGGCGGGTGCCGACCACCGGGTTGCGGGAATCTGCGATGATCGTCTCGCGCCCGACCCGGCCCTCGATTTCGTCGGCCAGCAAGTCAAGCGTCCGCCGCGTCTCGCGGGACAGGCCGCCGAGGGTCAGTTCCTGGACCCGGTAGCCGAGCCTCAGTTCGAGGTAACTGCGGCTATTGTTCGGAGCGGGCGTGCCGAAGAGGCTTTCCCACTTCGCCTTCAGCTCGACCACCGTCATTCGTTTCAGCGCTGCAAGCTGCGTGACCACGCTCGCGTCCGCCGCATCGCGGTTGCCCGGTTGCCATGGCGCAGCGTCAGTCTTTCTCTTTGTTCCTGGCATCATTGCCCTCCAACTCGGTTGCTCGGTTTGCGACGACCAACACGGCGTTTGAGGGCGAGAATGTCGAATGAACTTTCTCTGCCGGCAGCAGATAAATGACTGGACTGTTCGGACAGAACCCGCTTCAGCCCGATGGCGAGAATCTGGCCGAGTTCGCCAAGCCGCTCATCCGCCGACATGCGGTCGGGCGACAAGGGGTTGGGGGCGGAGGAAACGTCGTGCATGAGACCGTTCGCAATCAATCCTGATAAGCGAACGGTACGTGGAAATCATGAAAACACAAGCACAATCAATTATTTGTCAGGTTAGTACGCAATCATGAGTACTGGATGGCGCTCGTTCAGCGGCGGTTCAGATTGCCCGACCTACACTGCCCACATCTTATGGCTCGGGAGGAACACATGAAGCGCGTCGTACAAGTCACTGCCATGCTGGCAGCCCTCATTGCCACCGCCACTACGGCATCGGCCTACCGGATTGAGAAAGTGCAGGCATCCTCGCCGTCCCTTGGTAAGCATTATCTCTATTCCTGCATCTGCGACAACGGAAACCGCATCATCTCGTATTCAACAAGCCCCATCAACGGCAACGACTGCCTTACGGCCTGTTACCATGCCGGTTCCGGATATGGTGGGCCGCAGACGCCGCCCGTGAAGTCCCTCCCTGCCACCACGGCGCAACGTCGACAAGGTGCAGTAGGGCGATAACGTTACGCGGTGGCACGGCCTGCTCAGTGGTGCGTTGCCGGCCGCACGTCCCTGTCGGTGTCCAGGCGCAGCGCCGTGCGCCACAGTGACGTCTTGGTGAACAGGCCATCATCGAATCGTCGCGCGCCCTCAACGCGATCCTCTCGCAACAGCCCCGTCCAGCATAGCGGACGCAGAACCTGAACATAGAGGTTGCTGAGGATCATATCGAAGCGTTCTGACTCGCCCTTTGGCCCATAGAGCGTGTGGCGCAGTTCCGTTGCGGTCGCGCCATTCTCGACCTCGACATTCAGCACATTGAGGAAGATGTCCCAATTGCCCGGCAATCGTTCCGGCCGCCGTGCAAATTGCAGGTGGTCCACTTCGAAGAGATAGAACGGCGTGATGATGCCGAACAGCCGGCCAGGATGACCAACCAGGGACTGGCCCGCCTTGGTCAGCGTGAACTGGCCCTTGGAGTGACGCCCGATCTTCAGGGCAATCATCAGGTCGTGCAGGTCCATCAGCGGACCGAAGTCGATCTCGTTCAGCACCTTGTTGATGGCGAAGAGGTCGGCCTCCAGATAGCCCGGCCATTCGAACTCGGCGGCCGCCCAGTGGACGAAGCTGCGTTTGAAGGCTTTTGATGGCGTCAGCGGGATCGCTCCGTGCTCGTAGATATAGGCGAAGGTCTTTTCCATTGCCCGCACCATTGGCGAGTGCACGAGCGCCGGATCGTCATCGACCACTTCCTCGAACACGATCAAGATCAGATCTCCCGGCCGAACCAGCGAATGCGCCCGATGATCCTGATCTCCTCGGCCGTGCGCTCATAGGGGCTGTAGAACGTGTTGTCGGAGATGATGCGCACCCGCGGCGGCTCCGAATTCGGGATGTGCTCGAGGCGTTTGGCGACGAGCCCCATGCCGTCGAACAGCACGAAGATGCCCGGCGGGGTCGGCATGCAGCGGGCAAGGTCGACGAGCACGACGTCGCCGTC
>NZ_WBWE01000001.1 GCF_008932435.1 Brucella pseudintermedia
CCAAAACCGGTCAGCGCATGAGCCGGATACACCCTTCTCAATCTGCGTCAAAACTCTGCCGCCCAAAACAGCATACTTCCCAGAACAAAACCCGTCGAAAATATCGATGGGTTTGTCAGCGGTCTGAGCCCGGTCGCGAGACCGGGCTTTTTCGATCCTGAACGGTTATTCCGTTCCCTGAATGGCTGCAAGCTGCCATTCGCCGCCATCCTTGCGGGTGAACGTCCAGAGCTCGACGCTTTCAACCGGCTCATTTGGATTGCCTTCCACGACAGCGCCGGTATTGCGATCCAGCATCACGTCGATTGCCGAATAGCGGATAGCAACGGTGGCGTATTCGGCATTGCCTTCGCGCCAGGCTTCGGAAACATCTCCCTGCAGAAGCTTCACGTCCTTCACCTCGTTGCGCATGCCGCTGGAAGCGATCTCGCCCAGCTCTTCCGCCAGATAAGACATGGCTTCCGGCGTGGTAAGCTTGCGCAGCGCCGCATAATCCTCGCGGCCATAGGCAGTCTGGATCTCGGAAAGCATCTGCTCGAAACGATCCAGATCTTCCTGACCGACATCCATCGGTTCGTCTTCAACCGCCGCAGCAGCAGGTGCGGCTTCCTGCTTGCTTTCAAACGGGTTTACGGATGGCGTACGGCCGCCAAAACCAGCCTGTGGGGCGGCAGCCTTTGCCGCGCCGAAGGGCTGCGCGCCTGCGTTACCGGCACCTGCCGCCGCTGGCTGGCGGCGGTTCGCGAACATGCGCATGACAAACATGGCAATGAGCGCGATCACTGCGACCTGCAGGATCAGCCCGAACATGCCCGCAAGACCGCCAAGGCCGTTACCGAGCAACATGCCGATCAGACCGCCGACCAGTAGGCCGCCCAGCATGGAACGGCCAAAACTGCCGAACATGCCGCCGGAACGCTGCGCCTGCGCCGCATTCTGCGTTGCGCCTGCCGCCGGGCGGCTGGTCTGTGTCGTGCCGGTATTGGGCGTCATCGAACGTTCGATGGGAGCGGCGTTGTTGGGTGCCGTGCGCGTCGGCGCCGGTGCGGAATAGGTGCGCGCACCGCGGCTGCCGAAACCGCCACCGCCCGCGCGGCGAGCCTCGGCGAAATCGACCGCAGCAAAGGAGGCAATCAGCCCCAACACCATTGCAGCTGTCAGTTTGGTCAGGCGGTTTCCGGAACCCGGCATCGGTTTCTCCCACTTAGAGTCATGTCTGAATGTTTAAATCAGTGCTCATATGGGAATTCGCCCCCGCCCCTCACAAGAGCGTGAAGGCAAAAAAATCCTGAAATTTCAAACTGGCCCAGGAAATATTAAACGGGCAATGCCGCGTCCAGAATCTGTATCTGAGGAGTGACGGAGCCATTCCAATGGTTTAGCGACAGATTTCCTGCCACATGCACGCTCTGGCCGATATTGTTGAACAGAAACCGCCCAAGATCGCCTTCCGCCGCCCGGAAGGCTATGGCATTGACGCGCTTTCCATCCGCGCCGCGCAATGTAACGCGCACATGGTCGCGTCCTACCCCCCGCACATCGGCCAGTATATGATGCGGCAGCGCCAATATGGGCTGCGGGTGCGCCGAGCCATAGGGCCCTGCCTTCTGCAAGGCTTCATAAAGCGACACGGTGGCGCCCGATGCGGCCAGCGCACCATCGATGGAAATGCTCTGGTTTTCCCGCAGGCGCGAAACGATATGCGCCGATTCTTCTTCAAGATAGGCGCGCAGAGCGCCAAGATTGCCGCGCTCGATGGTGATACCGGCTGCCATGGCATGACCGCCGCCCTTGACGAGCAGTCCGCGCTCCATTGCGCCGCGAACGAGCTTGCCGAGATCAAGCCCCATGATCGAACGCCCGGAGCCCGAACCAACGCCATTGGCGTTGAAGGCAATGGCAAAGGCGGGACGCCGCGCCTTTTCCTTCAACCGGGAGGCAAGCAGGCCAACAATACCGGGATGCCAGCGGTCGCTTGCCGTCACGATCACCGAGGCGCCCGCACCACCGGAGATTTCCAGCGAGGCTTCCGCTTCCGCCTCCACCAGCATCTCGGCCTCCATGGCCTGACGCTCCTGATTGAGCCGGTCGAGTTCAACAGCGATACGGTCCGCCGTTGCAGGATCATCCAGCGTCAGCAGCCGAGCGCCAAGCCCGGCATCGCCGATGCGTCCGCCCGCATTGATGCGCGGCCCGATCAGGTAACCCAGATGGAAGACATTGAGCGGCTCGCCAATGCGCGCCACACGGGCAAGTGCTGCAAGGCCGACATTGCTCTGTGAGCGCGCAACAAGCAGCCCCTTGACGACGAAAGCACGATTGACGCCGGTTAGCGGCACCACGTCGCAGACCGTGGCGAGCGCCACCAGATCGAGCAGGGAAAGCAGATCAGGGCCCGGCCCTTTGCCACGCTCGCGCAAGATTTTTGTCACCTGCACCAGCGTCAGAAAAACCACGCCCGCCGCGCAGAGATGCCCTTGCAGGGAAATATCGTCTTCACGGTTCGGATTGACGATTGCCACCGCATCTTCCGGCAGGTCGCCGCCAACCTGATGGTGATCGAGCACCACGACGTCCGCCCCGGCCTGCTTCGCCGCCGTGATGGAAGGGGCGCTGTTGGTACCGCAATCGACGGTCACGATCAGGGTCGCACCCTTGGCAACCAGATCGCGCATGGCATCGGGGTTTGGGCCATAACCTTCAAAAATCCGGTCGGGAATGTAGATGGAGTGCTGAATGCCGTAATGTTTGAAAAAACGCGCCATCAAGGCGGAGGAACAGGCCCCATCCACATCGTAGTCGCCGAAAATGGCTACGGTCTCGCGGCGCAGAATGGCGTCCGCAATGCGCCCTGCCGCATTTTCCATATCGGTGAGCGTTGCCGGATCGGGCATGAGATTGCGCAGTGTCGGATCGACAAACTCCGGCGCGCCTTCCACGGACACGCCCCTCCCGGCCAGCACGCGGGCGACAAGATCGGAAATGCCGTGATGCTGCGCGATGGCAAGTGCCGTATTGGCCTCACGAAGGCCAAGCCGGTCCACCCATTTCTGCCCGGTTGCGGATTGTTTTATTCCGAGGAAAAAGCGCTCTGTGGTCATAAGATTCTAAAGACACAAAAGGCGGCATTTTTGCAATGCCGCCTTTTGCCAACTTGAAAAATGTCCTGTCAGAATTTCGACAAATCCTGATGCCTTGCCTTGATTTCGCGCACCGTCTGCGAGCTTGAACGCATGACGATGGTGTGCGTCTGGATATAGTCGCGGGCGAACTTGACGCCGGAAAGCATGTTGCCGTCCGTCACGCCGGTCGCGGCAAAAAGCACGTCGCCCTTGGCCATTTCTTCCATCGTGTAGACCTTCTTGGGGTCTGCGATGCCCATCTTGGCGGCGCGAGCGATCTTTTCATCGGTATTGAGCTGGAGACGGCCCTGCATCTGGCCACCGATGCAGCGCAGCGCTGCCGCAGCCAGAACGCCCTCAGGCGCACCACCGATACCGATATAGATGTCGATGCCGGTTTCATCCGGGTTGGTCGTGTGCATCACGCCGGCCACGTCACCGTCGCCGATCAGGCGGATGGCCGCGCCGGTCGCACGCACTTCCTCGATCAGCCGCGCATGGCGCGGGCGGTCCATGATGCAGGCGGTGATTTCATTCGGCTTCACGCCCTTTGCCTTGGCAACCGACATGATGTTGTCCGTCGGGCTGGCGTCGAGATCGACGACGCCCTTCGCATAACCCGGACCGACAGCGATCTTTTCCATGTAGACGTCCGGCGCGTAAAGCAGGTTGCCCTTCTCGGCAATCGCGATGACGGCGAGCGAGTTCGGCAGGTTCTTGGCGCAGATCGTGGTGCCTTCCAGCGGATCAAGCGCGATATCGACGTCCGGTCCCTGCCGGGTGCCAACTTCTTCGCCAATATAGAGCATCGGCGCTTCGTCGCGCTCGCCCTCACCGATAACCACCGTCCCGGCAATCGGAAGGCGGTTCAATTCCTGACGCATGGCATCGACGGCGGCCTGATCAGCGGCCATCTCGTCGCCCCGGCCACGCAGCCTCGCCGCCGCCACTGCTGCACGCTCGGCCACGCGGACCAGTTCGAGTGTGAGGATGCGGTCGAGTCCGTGGGGTTGCTGCTCTGCGGTCTTGGCCATTTGAACAAAGTCCTGAATTCGAATTGCGTGGATGCGGCGCATGACGCCCGCGACTGCCGCCTCTTATAGCGACACTGTGCAAACCTTTTGTCAAAGTCCCCGGCACCCTGCAAGGGCGCGAAGGCCAAAAACATTGTACGCTCAAACTCTTAATCGATTTAAGCAATACACGCTTCGTTTCACCTCTCGACCGGATGTGAACACTCACGCCCGGCCAGAAGTTATCAAACAACCGAAAGATGTTGCACCTATTCAGCTTCCTATAGCATCGAAGAAAAACTCCGGACTTTCCAGCTCGACCAGCTTTTTTCTTTCGATCATCCAGAACCGGTTGCCGACATTGCGAACAAAACTGCGGTCGTGCGAGACGATCAGGCTTGCCGCCTCATTGCGCAGCAGTTCCACTTCCAACGCTTCCTGCCCCTCGATATCGAGATGGTTGGTCGGTTCATCGAGAATATAGAAGTTCGGATTGGTCAGCCGCAGAACCAGCATCGCCAGCCGCGCCTTCTGCCCGCCAGACAGGCGTTCCAGCGGCTTCGCCTGCATTTCAAGCGTCATACCGGCACCGGCGAGCAGCGATCGCGTCCGCTGGTCGCCAATATCGAAGCGTCTCGCAATCGTCTCGAACGGCGTCCAGTCCGGACGAAGTTCCGACAGAGCCTGATCGCTATATCCAAGCACCAGCGATGGCGTCGCCTTGACCCCGGTCTGCGCCCGTTCCGGAGCAAGGATGGCCTCGCGCACCAGCGTCAGCAGCCGCGTCTTGCCCATGCCGTTGGCGCCCAGCAGGACAATGCGGTCGCCCGGATTGATCCAAAACTGCCCCGTCTTGAAAAGAAGCCTGCCATCGGGCGTAGCAATATCGGCGTGATCGAGAACAACCAGCGCCTTGGCGTGGCTGCCGCGGCTGTTCAATATGATCTTGCCGGCAGAGCGCTCCACATGGGCTGCCTTGGCAGTTTCCTCGATCTTGTCGGCCCGCGCTTTCAACTGCTTGGTCTTGATCACGAGCAGGTCGCTGCCGGAATTGATGCCGATATTGTTGAGCTTCGCCGCCTGCCTGCGCAATTGCTGGACCGTTTTCATGTCCTTTTCGAACTGCCGGGCATCCGCCGCGTCGATTTCATCGAGCGCAACCCGTGCCTGACTATATGGCAGAGCGAAAATCGGTGATTTTTCCGCCCTCAGGAACAGGGTGCGCTTCGTCACCGCATCCAGAAAGGCGCGGTCGTGACTGCTGACCACGACCGCGACCGAACGCGGCAGCGCATTCAGCCAGTCTTCCAGCAACCGCACCTTTTCGAGGTCCAGATGGTTGGTCGGCTCATCGAGAAGGAGAACATCGGGTTCCGACACCCAAGCGCGGGCCAGAAGCGCAAGCCGCTGCCAGCCGCCGCTGAGTTGGCACACCGGAAGCTGGCGCAATTCATCGGCCACGCACAGATCATCCAGAACGATATCGGCGCGCCAGCTTTCATAATCCCGCGCTTCTTCATCGAGCCCATCCAGCACAACTTCGTAGAAACTGCGGTCTAGCAGGCTTTCCGGCACATATTGGCTGACATAGCCGATTTTCAATCCACGCGACCGGGTGATCGTTCCGAGTGTCGGTTCACCATCGCCGACAAGGAGGCGCAGAAGGCTGGTCTTGCCGCGCCCGTTGGCAGCAACGAGACCAAGGCGCTCGCCCTCGCCTATGGCGAGATCGAGATTGGCAAAGAGGGGTTCATGAAGGGTAAGCGAAAGATTCTGGATAGAAACAAGAGACATGGCAATCAGCCCAATTCTGCCACGCACAAATGCCCGGTTTCCAAACCGCGATATGCATCAATGTGCTGGCGAATGTCCGGCACGGTCGATGACCGCGCCTTCAGGAAAAGGCAGAATAAGACAGTGGTTTCAGTGTCTTTTTTCCGCCCTGCACAAATTACTTATGCAGGGCAAAACCGGGGCCATACTGACGGTGATGATCATGACGCGTCACATACATCGTACAGCCCTCCTTTTCCTGTTTATCTCTTGAAACGAATAACCCGGCCTTCATAACAAAGGTGAATCGAACCTGCAAGAGAGCAGAATATCCGCAGTCAGCCCGCCCGTTCGATGCGGATCATCTGCGGCTTGTCGACCAGATGGTCATCCTTGAGGATCGCTTCCAGCGCCTTCTTGACGGCCGATTCGGTCGTTTCATGCGTGACGAGGATGACCGTCTTGATGCCTTCCCTTGCTGCATCGTCCATCGGCGGACGCTGCACGATGGATTCCAGCGAAATGTCATTTTCCGCCATGCGCTTGGCGATGGCCGCAAAAGCGCCGATACGGTCAAGCACAGTCAGGCGGATGAAGTAACCGCCCGCATGCTTGCGCATCTTGGCGCGTTTATAGGGCTGCAACGCCTTGGCAGGCGTGCCGAACACCGGCCCGTGCTGGAAACCCGGACGGCTCTTGGCAATATCGGCAACGTCGCCGATCACGGCGGATGCCGTGGCATTGCCGCCCGCGCCGGGACCGGAAAGCAGAAGCTCGCCCAGAAGATCGGTTTCGATTGCAACGGCATTGGTGACACCGTGAACCTGCGCGATCACCGACGAGGTTGGCACCATGGTCGGGTGCACGCGCTGTTCGATACCCGTATCGGTCTTCTGCGCAACGCCCAGAAGCTTGATGCGATAGCCGAGTTCATCGGCGGCGCGAATATCGGCCAGCGAAATATTGCTGATGCCTTCGAGATAAATATCGTCGGCTGCGATCTGCGTGCCGAAGGCAAGGCTGGTCAGCAGCGCCAGCTTGTGCGCCGTGTCGTTGCCTTCAATGTCGAAAGTCGGGTCGGCTTCGGCATAGCCGAGGCGCTGCGCATCCTTGAGACAGGCTTCGAATGAAATTCCCTCTTCCCACATCCGGGTCAGGATATAGTTGCAGGTGCCGTTCATGATGCCATAGACGCGCGAAACCGTGTTGCCGGTCAGCGATTCACGCATGGCCTTGATAACCGGGATACCGCCTGCGACAGCGGCTTCAAAATTGAGCAGAACGCCCTTGTCCTCGGCGATCTTGGCAAGCGCAACGCCGTGGCGCGCAAGCAGGGCCTTGTTTGCGGTCACGACATGGCGACCCGCGCGCAGAGCCGCTTCCACGGAAGCTTTCGCCGGGCCATCCTCGCCGCCGATCAGCTCAACAAAAACGTCGATTTCCGCAGATTTGGCCAGCTCAACCGGATCGTCGAACCATGCGATGCCGGAAAGATCGATGCCGCGATCCCGCGTGCGGTCGCGAGCGCTGACCGCCGTAACCGTCACAGGCTTGCCGCATTGGCGCGTGAGCATTTCGGACTTGTCACGCAGGATACGCAACACCGAAGCACCAACGGTGCCGAGCCCGGCAACGCCGATCCGTAATGCATCACTCATTATATCGACCTTCTGTATGGAGTAGCTATCAGGTGGGATGCACGGGCGGCGAGTTGCCGCCCCTAGCGATTTCTAAAGACTATCCGCGACGACCGTCGAGCGGAATCACATTTTGCAGGTTCTCATGCTTGGCGGAGAGAAAACGCTTGATGTTGCGCGCAGCCTGACGGATGCGGTGCTCGTTCTCGACCAGCGCGATACGCACATAGTCGTCGCCGTGTTCGCCAAAGCCAATGCCCGGCGCGACGGCCACATCGGCCTGTTCGACCAGAAGCTTGGAGAATTCAAGCGAACCCAGCGAGCGGAAGCGTTCCGGGATCGGAACCCAGGCAAACATGGTCGCAGCAGGCGGTGGAATATCCCAGCCTGCCCGACCGAAGCTTTCGACCAGTACGTCACGGCGCTGCTTGTAGACATTGCGCACATAGGCGATATCCGAGCCGTCGCCATTGAGCGCCGCCGTTGCAGCAACCTGGATCGGCGTGAACGCGCCATAATCGAGATAGGATTTTACGCGCGTCAGCGCGGCGATCAGACGCTCATTGCCAACCGCAAAGCCCATGCGCCAGCCCGGCATGGAGAATGTCTTCGACATGGAAGTAAACTCGACGGTCACATCCATGGCGCCCGGCACTTCCAGCACGGATGGCGGCGGATTGCCGTCGAAATAGATTTCCGAATAGGCGAGATCCGACAGGATGACGATGTCATGCTTGCGCGCAAAAGCCACAACATCCTTGTAGAAATCGAGCGTCGCCACATAGGCCGTCGGGTTGGACGGGAAATTGAGGATCAGCGCGATCGGCTTCGGGATGGAATGCTTCACGCCGCGCTCAAGCGTCGGGATGAAATTCTCATCCGGCTTTGCCTGTACCGAGCGGATGACGCCGCCCGACATGATGAAGCCGAAGGAGTGGATCGGATAGGTCGGGTCCGGGCAAAGCACCACATCGCCCGGCGCGGTGATGGCCTGCGCCATATTGGCGAAGCCTTCCTTGGAGCCGAGCGTGGCGACAACCTGCGTGTCCGGATTGAGCTTCACGCCAAAGCGGCGCGCATAATATTGCGCCTGCGCACGGCGCAAGCCCGGAATGCCCTTGGAAGCCGAATAACGATGGGCGCGCGGGTCCTGCACGGCCTCGCAAAGCTTGTCGACGATGTTCTGCGGGGTCGGAAGATCGGGGTTGCCCATGCCAAGGTCGATGATGTCGGCACCCGCCGCTCGCGCCGATGCCTTCAGACGGTTTACCTGTTCAAAGACATAAGGGGGCAGACGGCGGACTTTATGGAATTCTTCCGACATGATCCTGTTCCAGTGGAGGGTTGAACGTAATGGCGCGTATGCGCCGCCAAGGAGCTATACACCTGTTCTCGAATCGGGTCGAGACATGTTGCCGCGTCAAAGAACGCGGCTTTCGTCTTTAGAGCACATCCCGAAAAGTGTGAAACGGTTTTCGGGTAAGATGCGCGCCAAACCCCAAGGAAGAGGATTACTCTTCCCCGCTTTCGATCTGTTTCAGGGTAGCGTCCGTATCCTGCTGCGCCTGCTTGCGCAGTGCAGCAGCTTCGGCGGGCGTGAAACCCGCGCCGCCGGTTCTGGATGCCGCCAGACGCGTGCGGTCGGCATCAAGCTTGGTTGTAAGCTGCTGCTTTTCTTCCGCAGTGATCTGCGTGGTCGCAGCCTTCGGCATATGGCCGAATGTCGGGAAGACACCGGTCCGGGAAGCGCCTTCCTGCGGCGTGCCCTGAAACTCTTTTCCGCCCGCGCACGCAGTGAGCATCGCCGCCGCTGTTGCTGCCAGCAAAAGATTGGCGATCTGCCGCGTGCGCTTGGTCATGTTTCTGTTCCCGGTTGATGCCGCATAAGGCGCTGTTGGCCCAGCGCCAGACAAAGATAAAGCAATTGCCAACGGATAGCACCAAGTCGAGGCGTCCTGTCAACAAGTGAGTGATGCAAATCGGAAATTCGCCTTGTCCTGAAGGCCGGAACGCCACACCAACGGGCCATCAGAAAGGAAAAACCTAACCAAGAGTTACACGAAGTAATATTTTGTTATATGCGAATATTCCGCGCTAAATGCCAAGTCATTTAACACCACATGCGCATCAATAGTTGCACTCGGCGATTAAAAAACTTAAAAATTGGTAGCGAATTGCCGGACAGGTGATTTGCCCCTTGCAGCGAAATGACTGTCATTGCTCTGAAGTGACTATCATAACACGCTGATATTTCTGAATTTCTTTCCCGGCACAAACAGTCGGGAGCTGTGGGGACGATCAGCCACTGGACGTGACGTCAGCCTCGCACGGGAGAGCCGATCTCCCGAAACCAGGTAGGCCCGGAGAAATTCGGGGCGCCAAACTGGTCAGGGAAATCGAGCTGGAGCAGACTGTTGAAATTTGCACATTCTACACACCGGACCTCCGGCAGGTTTCTATCAGGCAGCGTGGCTTTGCTTGCGCTTCTTGTCACGTCCTGCACATCAACCGGGACGGGACTTGACGGCAAGCCGCTTCAGATGACCTCCGCCGCCGATGGCTCCGTCATTGCGGACACGCTGCAAAGCGCCGCTGACCAGACAGCCGCCGCAGAGGCGGCGACGGCCTCTTCCACGGAAGAGAAAAAAGCGGAAGCCAAGCCCGGTGAAACAAAGCCTGCTGTCGTGGCAGCGGCGACAAACACCAATAATAAAGAGCAGGCGAAGCCGGCCACAACTGCCGCGGCCACCGAGCAGCAGCCGACCGAGGTTGCCGCCCTCGCCCCGCAGCAACCGAAGAGCACATCGCTTTTTGGCATGTTCGGCGGCAGCAAGCCCGCAGCGCCGGAACCGGCTCAAGCTACGGAACAGCCAGCGGAAGCAGCATCTGCCGAAACTGCAAAGAAGCCCCAAGAACCGGCAAAGGAAGAAAAGAGGGCCGGGGCAGCCGAACCGCAGCAGACCGCGGCGGCAAAGCCTGCCGAGGCTGAAAAGCCGGTTCAGGTCGCTTCCCTGTTTGGTTCCACAAAGAGCGCTTACGCCTCGCCACAGCGCCCAACAGCCTCGCAAGGCAGCATCGCCCGGCTTTTCTCCGACGAATCGACCGGCGCACGCTCCGATAGAACGGAAAACAAGAAACTGGCCGTGGTGAAGCCGGTTTCGCCTTCCGCCAAGCATGATTACAATTATTCACTGCCGGGCGTGCGACCGAATGGCGGCATCGAGATCAAGCATCGCAACAGTCTCTATGACGATAGCGATATTGATGCGAACGAAGACGATGAATTTGCAAGCGTGACGCTTGCGTCAGCGCCGGGTCTTGCCCGCCTTGCGCCCAATGGCCTGAAAGTACAAAGAGAAACCGTGGATGTCGCCTGCCTCAAGCCGCAGCTCGTTTCCATGCTGAAAACCATGGAGCGTCATTTCCGCCGTCCGGTGATGGTGACTTCGGGCTATCGCAGCCCCTCCTATAATCGCAAGGTCAACGGCGCCCGCAAATCGCTCCATATGATCTGCGCTGCGGCAGACATCCAGATCGATGGCGTTTCCAAATGGGAAATCGCCCGCTTCGCGCGCTCCATGCCGGGACGTGGCGGCGTCGGCACCTATTGCCACACGACTTCGGTTCACGTCGATGTTGGTCCGGAGCGCGACTGGAACTGGCGCTGCAAGGGCTGAGAAGCACCCCTCACCGAACACCGGAAGCCGGATCGCATGATCCGGCTTTTCTTTTGCCTTTATTTTTCAAGGAAGTAACGAAATCGATCGGGGAAGTTTTCCCCATTTTTGCAGTACATTCGATTTTTTTCAGAAAAGTGTTTTTTGGGGCTTGCGAGTCAGAACCTTCCTCAATATAAGCCCACTCACACCAGCAACGGGCGCCCATCGTCTAGCGGTTAGGACGCCGCCCTTTCACGGCGGAAACAGGGGTTCGATTCCCCTTGGGCGTACCATTGCTGGTTTTTCTTTTCCCTTACAATTCAATATGTTAGCGCTGGGCGCAAGCTGTTTTGCGCTGTTTGAACTTATTCACAGACAGGTGAAAAAGGGGCTTGCATGTCGGAAATTTCCTGACTATAAGCGCCCCACACCAGCAACGGGCGCCCATCGTCTAGCGGTTAGGACGCCGCCCTTTCACGGCGGAAACAGGGGTTCGATTCCCCTTGGGCGTACCATTGCTGGTTTTTCTTTTCCTTAGAATTGACGCAAATATTACTGGCTGAACTGCCAGGATGTTGCTACGCGCCGGACTGTAACCTTCCTGAAAGGACAGCATGATGCCGAAAGCAACAGCAATCGTTTCCACCGCCCATGCCAGCCGCTACCTGCAGCAGCTCTGCAAGCATTGGGCGCACAAATTCACGGTAGAATTCACTCCTGAACACGGCACGATCGATCTCGGCGAGAACCGTCTCGTGATTCTCGATGCCGATGCTGAAAAACTGACCGCGACCGTGGAAACCTCGGAAGAAAACCTCCCCCGTCTTCAAGAGGTGGTGGCAAGCCATGTCGTCCGCTTCGCTTTTCGCGAGGAACTCGTCTTCGACTGGGTGAAAAACTAGCAAGATCCGGCGGCGTTTACCCTATCCGTAAAATGCCCGCAAATTGCCCGGAATAGCCATTATCGCATCACAATCCGGGCAAATTCTCCCGTGAAATTCCTCCCAGTTTCAAATGATTGATTTGATGGGGAAGAATAATGACAAGCGAAACAAGAACCACCCTCACCTTTCTCGGTGCCGGTCTCGTTGCTGCGGCAATGGTACTGGGTGCGGATATGAGCTGGGCCGACGTTCTCAAGGCCTTGTTCTGACCCCGGCCCCGTCTATCCGCTATTTCGGCGAGGCTGGCAGAAAAGCCTTTCGCATGCGCGCCGAACTGCTCTACATCGGCGCATGATTTTTCAAACTCCTCTGGTTACCGGCAGGCTGGAACGCCGCTACAAAAGATTTCTCGCCGACGTCACGCTTGATGACGGGCGGTTCATCACGGCGTCCGTGCCCAACACCGGCTCGATGCTCGGATTGACCGCTCCGGGTTCCCGCGTCTGGCTGAGTGTTTCGGATGCCCCTCACCGCAAATATCCCCACACGCTGCAAATCGTCGAAGCGGATAATACGCTGGTCGGCGTGAATACCGCCTTGCCCAACAGAATCGCCGAGGAAGCGATCCTCAACGGTCTCATTCCCGACCTCGCGGGATATGCCAGCCTCAAGCGCGAGCAGAAATATGGCCGCAATTCGCGCATTGATCTTCTGCTCGATGACGGTCCGCGCCAGCGCGCCTATGTCGAGGTCAAGAATGTGCATTTCATCCGGACACTCGGACTGGCGGAGTTTCCCGATACGGTGACGGCGCGCGGCGCAAAACACCTCGACGAGCTGGTCGACGTGGTTGCCGCTGGTCATCGTGGCGTGATGCTGTTTATTATCCAGCGAAACGATTGCAGCAGATTCAGTATTTCCGGCGATCTCGACCCCACTTACGCACGCGCTTTTGAACACGCGCTTGCAAACGGGGTTGAGGCCTGGGCCGTTCGGTGCCACATAACGGATAGCAGCATTGACGCCACCGGGCTGGTGCCAATCGAGTAAATGAGACGGATCGAAGTGATGGTAACCTATATCGAAGCGACAAGCGCACCCATGAAATATACGGGCCAGATCAGGCTCTATGGCCCCGAAGCCTTCGAGGGGATGCGCACGGTCTGCAATCTGACGGCGCGCTGTCTCGATGCGCTCAACGATATCGTCAAGCCCGGTGTGACCACCAACGAGATCGACCGCTTCGTGTTCGAATTTGGCATGGATCACGGCGCGTTTCCGGCAACGCTGAACTATCGCGGCTATACGAAATCGACCTGCACGTCGATCAATCACGTCGTCTGCCACGGCATCCCGAACGACAAGCCGCTGCGCGAGGGCGATATCGTCAATATTGACGTGACCTATCTTCTCGATGGCTGGCATGGCGATTCCAGCCGCATGTATGCGGTAGGCGGCATCAAGCGCGCTGCCGAGCGGCTGCTGGAAGTCACCTATGAAAGCCTTTTGCGCGGGATCGCGGCCGTCAAGCCGGGCGCCAAGACCGGCGCAATCGGCGCAGCGATCCAGACCTATGCCGAAGGCGAGCGCTGCTCTGTCGTGCGCGATTTCTGCGGCCACGGTGTCGGGCAGCTTTTTCACGATGCGCCGAATATCCTTCATTACGGCACGCCGAATGAAGGCGTGGAAATCAAGGAAGGCATGATCTTCACCATCGAGCCGATGATCAATCTCGGCAAGCCGCATGTGAAGGTTCTCGCCGATGGCTGGACGGCGGTTACACGAGATCGGTCGCTGACGGCGCAATATGAACACACGGTCGGCGTTACGAAAGACGGCTGCGAGATATTCACACTCTCTCCAGCCAATGTCTTCGGACCGCCTTCCATGAGATAATGTCGAAGTGATATTGTCCCGATAATTGTCTGGTCTGTTTTTGCGGGGGTTTAAACAGGATGGCAAAGAGCAGGAACGAGCCGGGTAATGCGCAATTGCCCGGCTTCAGCGATACGCTGCAATTAGCGCCCAAAATCGACAAGCCGCATTACGCCGGTCATCGTGATCGCCTCAAACAGCGTTTCAGGGAAACGCCCGATGCATTGGCGGATTATGAATTGCTCGAAATGCTGCTGTTTCGTGCCATTCGCCGCGCTGACACCAAGCCGCTCGCCAAGGCGCTTCTGACCCGGTTCGGCTCGATTGCCGAGGTGCTGGCCGCGCCCGAAAAGCTGATCGCTGAAGTGCCCGGTGCTGGCCCCACTGTCGCGCATGAACTCAAGCTTGTGGAAGCCATCGCCAAGCGAAGCGCGCGAAGCGCGGTCATGGAGCGCGAAGTGCTTGGCTCATGGAACCAGGTCATCGAATATTGCACCACCGCCATGGCATACGAGACCCGCGAGCAGTTCCGCATCCTATTCCTCGACAAGAAGAACAGGATGATTGCCGATGAAGTGCAGCAGACCGGCACGGTCGACCACACGCCGGTCTATCCGCGCGAGGTGGTCAAACGCGCGCTGGAACTTTCTGCCACGGCCATTATTTTGGTCCACAACCACCCATCAGGCGATCCGACTCCATCGCGCGCCGATATCGACATGACCCGACAGCTCGTCAATGCCGCCAAGGCGCTCAACATCGCCGTGCACGACCATGTCATCGTCGGGAAGCACGGCCATGCCAGCTTCCGCGGGCTGGGATTGATCTGACAAAACTCCGGCGTCACGCAGTTACCGATTGTTAAGCATAGCGCAAGGAATGATTGCGCAATGCATGGAAATCGCTCGAATTTTCTTAAATTTGGACACAATCAGAGGTGAGACGAAAGCCAGACCGAAGGCAAGACCTTTCGATGGCAATAATGAATTCAGGCATGTTTCCCGCCAGCGTTTCCGGACGGGAAAATCGGAGTAAAAAATGTTGAAGCGTTCTATCACCGCAGTGGCGCTTGGCGCCGCAATCGTTGCTTTTGCAGGTCAGGCTTTCGCCGCCGACATGATGGGAGCAACGGACTATTCCTATAACGATCCGGTTGCCAGCGGCCCGCATGACTGGTCGGGCAACTATATCGGCGCACAGATCGGCGCTTCATCGTCCAAGATCCCCGGCCCTTTCACCAACCGCACGGGCGCTCTGGGCGGCGTCGTCGTAGGCAAGAACATGCAGAGCGGCAATGTGGTGTTCGGCGCGGAACTCGAAGGCAATTTCGCCGAGGCGGAGCATCGCATTGGCCATGGCGGCAGCCTCCAGCAGTCGTGGAACGGCAATGCCAAGGGCAAGGTCGGCTATGCTTTCGACAAGACGCTGGTTTATGGCACGGCGGGCTACGGCGTGACGCGCTTCAAGGCAAAGGACAACACCACTTCCGCTCCGGGCTGGGAAGGCGGCGCGCTGATCGGCGCCGGTGTGGAGCAAGCGCTGAGCGGCCCGCTCTCGGTCAAGGCCGAGTATGACTTCCAGCGCTTCGGCGACGTGAAGTCCCGCGTCAATGGCGTGGAGCAGCGCAACAACCTGAAGAACCATTCGATCAAGGCGGGCCTGAACTACAAGTTCTAGACCGACACTTCATTCTGTTTTCGCATCAAGCAATTCGGCTTTTGCACAAAGGGCTGCGCTTTACCGCGCAGCCCTTTCGTTTTGCATAAATTTATCTTCATTTCGCAGTCTGGCCACGTCATTCGATGGCTTGACTCCGACAGGCACTCACCGCTTATAAATTGATAGTGGAAATGCGGGGAACAATGACTGGAAAGCTCAACCACCATATCGGGAGGTTATCTTACCTTGCCGTGTTGTCCCCTTGCGCCTGAACACATGAATATGTGGCTCTGCTCCGGCAGGCCATGCAGGCAGGAATGAGAGAATGCAGCGCGTTTTTGACGGACATAACGATGTCCTTCTGCGGCTTTGGGAAAATGCCCGCAAAGGCGAAGACCCCATCAAGGAATTCATCGGCGGAACGGATGTCGGCCATATCGATGCCCCCCGCTCGCGCAAGGGCGGCCTGGCGGGCGGTATTTGTGCTATCTATGTGCCCTCCGGCGAGCATATCGAACTGGGCAAGCCAGACGCCAATGGCCATTACGAAACGCCGCTTTCGCCACCGCTGGAACGCAGCCCCTCCCTCGACATCGCTCTCGATATGGCCGCCATTGCCCTCAAGCTGGAAGCGGCTGGCGGCTGGAAGCTCTGCCGCAATGGACGCGAGCTCGACGAGACGCTGAACAGCGACACATTTGCCGCCGTGCTGCACATGGAAGGCTGCGAAGCCATCGATGAAGATCTTGCAGCACTTGAAGTGTTTTACGCCGCAGGCCTGCGCTCGCTTGGACCCGTCTGGAGCCGCAACAATATTTTCGCACACGGTGTTCCGTTTGCCTATCCGATGAGCCCAGATACCGGCCCCGGCCTGACTGAGACAGGCAAGCGTCTCGTCAAGGCATGCAATGCCAAGGGTATTCTGATCGACCTTGCGCATATCACCGAAAAAGGCTTCTGGGATGTGGCGAAACTGAGCGATCAGCCGCTGGTCGCCAGCCACTCCAACGCTCATGCCCTCACCCCCGTGGCCCGCAACCTGACCGACCGCCAGCTTGATGCGATCCGCGAGAGCAAGGGCCTTGCCGGACTGAACTACGCAACGACCATGCTGCGCGCCGATGCCAAGGAAGACGCCGACACGCCGCTTTCCGATGTGGTGCGCCACGTGGATTACATGGTTGAACGCATGGGCATCGATTGTGTGGCGCTTGGTTCGGACTATGACGGCGCAACAATCCCTGCCGAAATCGGCGATGCAGCAGGCACGCAGAACCTTGTCATAGCCTTGCAAAAGGCCGGATATAACGACGAGGAACTGGCAAAGCTTTGCCGGGGCAACTGGATCAGGGTTCTGAAACAGGCATGGCATGAAGCCTGACATGCAGATACAATCGAACAAAATCCCAACAAAAATACAGAAAGGGAACTCTACCATGATGCATTTCGGACGTTTTCGCATTCTGGCCGCAGGCGCCGCACTTGCCGCTGTTCTGGCCGCAAATCCGGCCCTGTCGGCCACACCTGCCGACACGCTGGTACAGGCATGGGCCATTGACGACACCATCACGCTCGACCCTGCCGAATCCTTTGAATTGAGCCCGGCCGAGTTCATCGGTAACGCCTACGACATGCTCGTCCGTCTCGACATCAACGACACGTCGAAAGTCGTGCCGGGCGTTGCCGAAAGCTGGACCGTTTCCGACGACGGCCTCACCTATACGTTCAAGCTGAAGAAGGACATCAAGTTCGCTTCCGGCAATCCGATCACGTCTGCCGATGTAGCCTATTCCTTCGAACGCGCTGTCCGTCTCGACAAGAGCCCGGCGTTCATCCTGACCCAGTTTGGCCTGACCAAGGATAACATCAACGAAAAGGCAAAAGCCGTAGACGATAACACCTTCGTCTTCACCGTCGACAAGCCTTATGCGCCAAGCTTTGTGTTGAACTGCCTGACCGCGACCGTCGCCGCAGTCGTCGACAAGAAGCTTCTCGAAGAACATGCAGAGAAGGTTACGCCGACCGACGAGTACAAGTACGACACCGATTATGCCAATGCATGGCTGAAAACCAAGTCGGCAGGTTCCGGCCCGTTCGTGATCCGCGAATGGCGCGCCAATGAAGTCGTCATTCTGGAGCGCAACGATAATTTCTATGGCGAAAAGGCCAAGCTCAAGCGGGTCTTCTATCGTCACGTCAAGGAAAGCGCGACGCAGCGCCTGATGCTCGAATCCGGCGATGTGGATGTGGCGCGCAATCTGGAACCGGGCGACTACGAAGCCGTTCAGAAGAACGACAAGCTCGCCACAACCAGCGCCGCCAAGGGCACGGTTTATTACATCAGCCTCAATCAGAAGAACGAGAATCTGGCCAAGCCGGAAGTCCGCGAAGCGTTCAAATATCTGGTCGATTATGATGCGATCGGTTCGACTCTCATCAAGGGCATCGGTGAAATCCGCCAGACTTATCAGGCCAAGGGTGTTCTCGGCTCTCTCGATGCTGCTCCGTACAAGCTCGACGTCGCCAAGGCGAAGGAACTTCTCGCCAAGGCAGGCCTCAAGGACGGTCTTTCGGTCACGTTCGACGTGCGTAACGGCCAGCCGGTCACCGGCATTGCCGAATCCTTCCAGCAGACCGCTGCTCAGGCTGGCGTGAAGATCGAAATCATCCCCGGCGACGGCAAGCAGACACTGACCAAATATCGCGCCCGCAACCACGATATGTATATCGGCCAGTGGGGCATGGACTATTGGGATCCGAATTCCAACGCCGAAGCTTTCACCAGCAATCCTGACAATAGCGACGACGCCTCGACCAAGACGCTCGCATGGCGCAACGCCTGGGACATTCCGGAGCTAACCAAGCAGACGCAGGCCGCACTTCTGGAGCGCGACAGCGACAAGCGTGCCGAACAGTACAAGAAGCTGCAGCAGGAAGCGCTCGACCAGAGCCCGTTCGTCATGCTGTTCCAGCAGGTGGAAGTCGCCGGCATCGGCGGCAATGTGAAGGGCTACAAGCTCGGCCCGACATTCGACTCCAACTTCCTGGCTCCTGTCAGCAAGGAATAGTGGCCATGCGTCGGCGCGTGAAAATCATCACGCGCCGAAACGGCTTTAAATCAACGAGATGGAGCGGTTTTCTGAATCAAAAAGGAAGCCGCTCCACGAAATTTTCAGCACTGCCGATCCGGTTTTCCGGAGCGACAGTTGTCCTGAAACGCTCTCATTGTCGGAAGCGGTCAAAACATTGAGTAACACTGGAACCACCAAAAAGGTAAGGCGGGCACCGCGGCGCGGGGCGGCTCTTGCCACGTCGATAGCCAGTTTTCTGGGTATCGTCATCACGACTTATCTGGGCCTTCTGGCCGTAACCTTTTTCATCGGCCGTGTTGTGCCGATTGATCCCGTTCTTGCAATCGTCGGCGATCGCGCTCCAGCGCATGTCGTCGCGCGCGTTCGGGAAGAAATGGGCTTCAACCTGCCCTATTACCAGCAGTTTTTCCTTTACGTGAAGGGCGTGCTACAGGGCGATTTCGGCACTTCGGTGCTGACCACCAATCCGGTCATGACCGATATTCGCCGCGTTTTCCCGGCCACGATGGAACTTGCCACCGTCGGCACGATCATCGGCGCCGTGTTCGGCATTCCTCTTGGCGTCCTCGCCGCGGTCAAGCGCGGCAGCCTCGTCGACCAGATCGTGCGCGTGATCGGGCTTGTCGGCTATTCGGTGCCGATCTTCTGGCTCGGAATGCTCGCGCTTTTGATCTTCTATGCGCGGCTGGGCTGGACATCCGGTCCCGGACGCATCGACATCACATTCGAATATACCTTCACGCCGATCACCGGATTCTATGTGATTGACGCGATTCTCCAGCGCGACTGGCCAGCATTGAAGGATATTGTCTCCCACCTTATCCTGCCATCTGCACTGCTCGGCTATTTCTCGCTCGCCTATATCAGCCGCATGACCCGTTCCTTCATGCTCAATGAACTGGAACAGGAATATATCATCGCCGCGCGCGCCAAGGGCATTTCGGAAACCCGCATCATCTGGGGCCATGCGCTGCGCAATGCCGCCGTGCCGCTGGTGACCGTGATTGCGCTTTCCTATGCCGGGCTTTTGGAAGGTTCGGTGCTGACCGAAACCATCTTCTCCTGGCCCGGCCTTGGACTCTACATCACCAATTCACTGCAAAACGCTGATATGAATGCCGTTCTCGGTGGCACGATCGTCATCGGATCGGTCTTTATCGCGCTCAACCTCGTGTCCGATCTTCTCTATCGGCTTCTCGATCCAAGGACGCGCGCACGATGAGCCAAATGACAGATACTTCCAACCTCTCATGGCGCGAATGGCTGCTTACCGAGCGGCCGCAGTCGCGCACGCAAGCCCGTCTCGGTCGCGCCTACATGGTCTGGCGGCGCTTCACCGCCAACAAGCTGGCCGTCCTCGGTCTCCTGATCATCATCGGCCTTCTTGTCGTGGCGGCTCTGGCCGATGTGCTGGCCCCGCATTCGCCGGTTGTCGGCGATCTGGCCAATGCACGTCTCCTGCCGCCGGGATCACCGGGGTATCTGCTCGGCACCGACGATCAGGGACGCGATATTCTTTCGCGTCTGATCTATGGTTCCCGCCTCACCCTTTATGTGGTGCTGCTGGTCGCGATCATCGCAGCGCCTATCGGCCTTCTGGTCGGCACGGTTGCCGGTTACGCCGGCGGCTGGGTCGATGCGGTGCTGATGCGCATTACCGATATTTTCCTTGCCTTCCCGAAGCTCATTCTGGCGCTCGCGTTTGTTGCTGCTCTCGGGCCGGGCATCGAAAATGCCATCATCGCCATCGCCATCACCTCATGGCCGCCCTATGCGCGCATTGCGCGTGCCGAAACGCTGACCGTGCGCAACTCGGACTATATTTCCGCCGTTCGTCTGATGGGCGCTTCGCCGATCCGCATCGTCGTGCGCCACATCATGCCACTCTGCACCTCGTCGCTGATCGTGCGTGTGACGCTCGACATGGCAGGCATCATCCTCACCGCCGCCGGTCTTGGCTTCCTTGGCCTTGGCGCTCAGCCGCCATTGCCTGAATGGGGCGCGATGATCGCGTCCGGTCGCCGCTTCATTCTCGACCAGTGGTGGGTTGCCGCCATGCCGGGCATCGCGATCCTCATCGTCAGCCTCGGCTTCAATCTTCTGGGCGACGGCCTGCGCGATGCGCTCGATCCGCGGGGTAACAACCAATGAAGCCTCTTCTGACTGTTGAAGACCTGCGGGTCACCTTCCCGACCCGCACGGGCGCAATCGAGGCCGTGCGCGGCGTCAGCTTCGAACTGGGTCGCGAACGCCTCGGCATCGTGGGCGAATCCGGCTCGGGCAAGTCGCAGACCGGCCGCGCCATCATGGGGCTGACCCCGCTGCACGCGAAGATCACCGCCAAAAAACTCGAGTTCGACGGCATCGATCTTCTGAACGCTCCAGCGCGCCAACGCCGTGCCTTACGTGGCGGTCGTATCGCCATGGTGTTGCAGGACCCGAAATATTCCCTCAACCCTGTGATGACCATCGGCAAGCAGATTGCCGAAACGCTGAAGGCCCACGGCAAGTTCAGCAGCGAGGAAATCCGCAAGCGCTCCATCGCCATGCTGGAAGCTGTGCAGATCCGCGATCCTGAGCGTGTCATGAGCCTCTATCCGCACGAAGTTTCGGGCGGCATGGGCCAGCGCGTCATGATTGCGATGATGCTGGTGGCAGAGCCGGAAATGCTGATCGCCGATGAGCCGACCTCAGCCCTCGACGTGACGGTGCAGCTCGAAGTGCTCGGCATTCTGGACAAGCTGGTCGCCGAACGCGGCATGGGGCTGATCTTCGTCAGCCACGACTTGCGCCTCGTTTCCTCCTTCTGCGACCGCGTCATCGTGATGTATGCAGGCAAGATCGTGGAGGAAATCGCGGCGAAAGACCTCGCCAATGCGAAACACCCCTATACGCAAGGATTGCTGAACTGCATGCCGAAAATCGGAGCCGATCGCCATCCCCTGCCAACCTTGCAGCGTGAGGAGGCATGGAAGCTATGACAGGCGAAACTATGAGCACGGCATCTGCATTGAGCGTCGATAATATCGACGTTTATTTCGACCATTTCCATGCGCTGAAATCGGTCAGCATCGAAGTGGCCCGCGGCGAATCCTACGGGCTGGTGGGTGAATCCGGTTCGGGCAAATCGACCCTGCTGCGCGCCGTAGCAGGTCTTGCGCCTGTCGAAGATGGCGAAATCCGTATTGACGGACAATTGCTGAAGACACCGCGTGACAAGGCGTTCTATCGCAATGTCCAGATGGTGTTTCAGGACCCTTACGGCTCGCTGCATCCACGGCAGACTGTGGACCGCCTGTTGCTGGAACCGCTCGCCATCCACGGCGTTGGCGACACGGAACAGCGCATCGTGAAGGCGCTCGATGAAGTCGGCCTCGGTTCCGGCTTTCGCTTCCGCTATCCGCACCAGCTTTCGGGCGGCCAGCGCCAGCGCATCGCCATTGCCCGCGCGCTCATCGTCGAGCCCAGCATATTGCTGCTCGACGAGCCGACTTCGGCGCTCGATGCATCGGTTCAGGCGGAAGTGCTGAACCTGCTCGAACAGGTTCGGCGCGACCGCAATCTCACCTTCGTCATGGTCAGCCACGACCTTGGCGTCGTCACCCATATGTGCGACCGGCTTGCCGTCATGCGTAATGGGGAGGTCGTGGAACAGTTGCAGGCGAATGATCTTGTCAGCGGCAATATCCATGCCGACTATACGAAGAACCTGATGCGGGCGAGCGAAGGCTTCCGCAGGTAGGAAGAAGCGGTCCGTTTCAGCATGCGCAAAAACAAAGGGGACCTGGCGGCCCCCTTTTTCATTGCATCAATCGTCGGACTTGCCTGGCGTGTCGCCATCCTGCCCGCGCCGCCAATAGGCGACAATCAGCTGACGGTCCTTCGGGATATTGCGTTCCTTGCGCATATAGGTGCGGATCGACCGGAATGCGTCGAATTCGCAACCGGCCCAGACAAAAATATCGTCTTCATCTTCCGGCAATTCCACCGCCCTCACCGCGTCCTGCAACAATGTCGTCGTTCCCGCCTCGGCGCCATTGCGGTTCAGCCATTGCAGATCGACATCGGCCCGTGAGAAAAGTTTCTGCTCTTCCTCGGGGCTGCCGATTTCGACGCGCACGACCGCCTTGGTTCCTTCCGGCAACCGTTCGAGAATGCGCCCTATGGCAGGCAAGGCGGTTTCGTCGCCAGCGAGCAGATACCATTTGGCATCGCCTGCATCGCCACCGCCCGGACCAGTCATACCGACAATGTCGCCCGGCTTGGCGCTGAGGGCCCAACCGGAGCCGGGCGCATCGCAATCATCGCCATGAACGACCATGTCGATATCCACCCATCCGGCGGCCGCATCAATGTTGCGGATCGTATAGACACGTGTCGCAAGCTTGGCTTCGCCATCCGGCCAAACCGGACGGCCATCTTCGCCAGTCGTGGGCCATTGCGGTTTGGCAAGGCCCTTGGGCGGGAACAGAAGACGGATATGCAGGCCCAAATAGGAAAAGCGGTGAAGATTGTCGCCCTTGAGGCGAACACGGCGCATGTGCGGCGTTACATTCGATACCGAAACAACCTGCATCTCGCGGAAATAAGGCAATGGCAGTCCGGCCGCCACATCGCCTTCCCAGATAATCTTCGGTTTGGCGCTGCCCTTGTCGAGAAACTCCAGCACATGTTCGGCGATGGAATATTTCATATAGGCCAGCCCGGTTTCGTCCTCGCTCGTGACATCGACGCTGACCGTTTCATCGTCCCACTGCACATCCGCCTGACCGAAGCTCAGCACCAGCTTGGCCATGCTACCCTGACGGTGCACGTCGGCATGCTCGACAAAATGATCGAGAAGCTGATTGAGCACATGACCCGCATTGGTAAGCGCAAAACGGGTATTGGCGTTGAGTTCGGACATGCCCCGTCCTCCTTTGGGAATGAATTTTCCCAGCCTTACCCGAATATAACATGACTATTCAAGTCATCATTGTTGCTTGGACCCGCAATAAATTGTGACGGGCAGTGCCTGCCGCCACACATCGAAAGAACCGAGCGCCCCGGCCTGCGCAACCGAGAGCCGCGTCAGTTCTCCACCGCACTTTTCACGCCAGTTGAAAAGCAGCATTTCGCTTTGCAGGGTCACGGCATTGGCAACCAGCCGCCCGCCTGGCTTCAGGGCATTCCAGCAAGCTTGAAGCACACCGTCATCGGTCACGCCGCCGCCAATGAAAATTGCATCCGGCGCTTCCAATCCTGTAAGCGCCGCAGGAGCTTCGCCCCTGATCAACTGCAATCCCGAAGCGCCCAATGACGCGCGATTCCGCTCGATCATGGCCTGTCGCTGTCCGTTGGCCTCGATGGCAATGGCGCGACATGTGGGGTGAACACGCATCCATTCAATGCCGATGGAGCCGCACCCAGCCCCAACATCCCAAAGAAGTTGATGGGGCAATGGCTGCAATCGCGACAGCGTGACAGCGCGAATGTCCCGCTTGGTCAGTTGACCATCATTTTCAAAGGCTTCATCGGGAAGCCCGGCCGCTGGCGAAAACACGTTCGCTTCCGGCGCAGCGATGCATTCAATCGCCAGAACATTCAGATCGGCACATCGCTCGTGCCACCAGTTTTCTGCTCTATCCCCTATCCGGCGTTCCTTCGAGCCGCCTATGTGCTCAAGCACGGTCATGCGGCTCTGGCCAAAGCCCTTGTCCTTGAGCATTGCCGCCGCTTTTGCTGGCGTCAAGCCGTCATTGCTGAGGACAAGAAGTTTCTCGCCCGGCAGGATATGCGGAAGCAGCAGTTCAAACGGACGACCGTGCACGCTGACAGTGCGGACGTCCTGAAGCGGCCATCCCATCCTTGCGGCAGCCAGCGAGAGCGAGGACGGATGCGGCAGAACAAGCATTTCTTGCGGAGAAAAATGCCGCGCCAAAGTTGCGCCCACGCCGAAGAACATTGGATCGCCGCTTGCCAGCACGACGACCGGCTGGTCGCGATATGCCTCAATCATGGCGAAAGCCTCGTCGAAGGGAGACGGCCACGCCACGCGCTCAGCCTTGATGCTGTCGTCCAGAAAATCCAGATGGCGTCTGCCGCCGAAAATGACCTTGGCCGAAGCAAGCGCCGCGAGCCCGGTTTTCCCAAGCCCGTCCAATCCGTCTTCGCCGATCCCGA
The DNA here is from genome assembly GCF_008932435.1 of Brucella pseudintermedia. Lineage (GTDB taxonomy): Bacteria > Pseudomonadota > Alphaproteobacteria > Rhizobiales > Rhizobiaceae > Brucella > Brucella pseudintermedia. The sequence goes on from NZ_WBWE01000001.1 coordinate 24,877, forward strand.
TCACCGTCAGCCAATGTGCCATGCGCGCCGCTCCTTTTCCCTGTTCGTATGGCGAGGCAGTAGCAAGTGCAAGCGGCAAGGCGTATAAGGCTGGAATGTCGAGCCAGCAAACCACTCAAACGCTGCAAGTCCAGACCGACAGGCGCAACGCCTGTCCTGGTCTTTCACGCATGGTGATGGCGAAAGATGGCGCAATGGCCCGCATCAAATTGAAGCTCGGTCGCCTGTCAGCCGATCAGGCCCGTTCAATTGCAACGATAGCGGAACGTTTCGATACAGGCGCGATTGAGCTATCGATTCGCTCCAATATCCAGTTGCGCGGCATCGCGCCCGGACATTGGGATAATGTTGTCGCTGCGCTTCATGACACAGGGCTTGGAGCAGAAAATTCCGGTGCCGACGATGTTCGCAACGTGATGGTTAGCCCCACGTCTGGCCTTGACTGTGGTCAGATATGCGACGTCACCGGACTGGCCTTATCCGTGCTGAATATGTTGCAGGCGAATGAAGCTTTCTATTCGCTGTCACCGAAATTCTCCTTGCAGATTGACGGCGGCGAGGACTGCGCCATGATTTCCCATCCGGGCGATATCTGGCTTTCGGCCGTGGACCGGAAAACCTATGCGTTCGGCCTTGCTTCCTCTCCCGACAGGGAAGCGCTGGGGACCTTGGAATCCCGACACGCCCTCCCCCTCATCGAAGCGTTGCTGCATCGGTTTTTACGCCATGGCCGTTTTGCGCGGATGAAACATCTGTTCGAGGTGGTTTCGCCAGCCGAATTTCTCGCCGATTTGAACAGGGAACTGCCTTTTCCAATCCATTCTGCCGCAGGCTGGAAACGCAAGGCACAGACGCCATTTTCGCATCTTGGCCCGAACCGGCAGCGTGATGGATCGACTTATGTCGGCGCCATGCCGCTTATGGGGCGGCTGACGCCACACCAGCTCAGGGCACTGGCAGACCTCTCCATCAGCGGAAAGCGCGAACTACGGCTAACGCCATGGCAAGGCATCATCCTCCCTTATGTAGATGGAATGCAGATTGGAAAAATAACCGAAGTACTTCGTTCGCTTGATCTCGAAACCACAGCCGAAGCGCCTCATGCGCGGATTCGTGCCTGTTCGGGTTCGAATGGGTGCGGCTCCGCGCTCGCCGACACTCAAGCCGACGGCAAGACACTCGCCTCGCATTTGACCTGCGCAACGACAGCCGTCCACGTGACCGGATGCGCCAAATCCTGCGCGGCGCTCGCGCCCCTTCCGCATACGCTTCTTGCCCGGTCGGCAGGCCGCTACGATCTTTATGCGCGAGACAGGACTGGACCATCGCGTTTCGGGCAGCTATTGGCGACAGATATCACCATTGACGAAGCGGCGCGCCTTCTGAACGCCCGACACTGATTAGAGTGGTCCTTATGACAGACTATATTCGCGACGGGCAGGCGATTTACGACCGGTCTTTTGCCATCATCCGTGCCGAAGCCGATCTGAGCCGCATACCCGCCGATCTGGAAAAGCTTGCGGTCCGCGTGATTCACGCCTGTGGCATGGTGGATGTGGTTGGTGACCTCGCCTTTTCGGAAGGCGCGGGCAAAGCCGGGCGCGACGCCCTGCTCGCAGGCGCGCCCATCCTCTGCGATGCGCGCATGGTGGCCGAAGGCATTACCCGTTCTCGTCTGCCCGCAAACAATGAAGTCATCTGCACTCTTGGCGACCCGTCGGTTCCCGAGCTCGCCGCGAAGATCGGCAATACCCGCTCGGCGGCTGCACTCGACCTCTGGCTCCCGCATCTTGCCAACAGCGTCGTTGCAATCGGCAATGCACCAACTGCCCTCTTCCGCCTGTTCGAACTGCTGGATGCCGGTGCGCCGAAACCCGCACTGATCATCGGAATGCCGGTCGGTTTCGTCGGCGCGGCAGAATCGAAGGAAGAACTCGCCGCAAACAGCCGTGGCGTGCCTTATGTGATCGTGCGCGGAAGACGCGGCGGCAGCGCCATGACGGCAGCGGCGGTCAACGCGCTCGCCTCGGAGCGCGAATAATGGCGGCAAAAGGCAGACTGTTTGGCCTGGGCGTCGGTCCCGGCGATCCCGAACTGATAACGCTGAAAGCCCTTCGCCTTCTCAAAAGCGCGCCGGTCGTTGCTTATCATGCCGCGAAGGGAAAGAAGGGCAACGCCCTCTCAATAGTCGAGGAATATCTTTCACCGGAACAGATTCTGGTGCCGCTGATCTATCCGGTGACGACGGAAAAGCTCCCGGCACACATGGATTACGAACAGATCGTCAGCGATTTCTATGGCGAGATAACGGGCACGATAGCAAGCCATCTCGATCGCGGACAGGATGTAGCCGTGATCGCGGAAGGCGATCCGTTCTTCTATGGCTCGTTCATGTATATCCACGACAGGCTTGCGGACCGGTATGAAACGCAAGTGGTTCCCGGTGTCTGTTCCGTTCTCGGTGCCTCTGCCGTCCTCGGTGCGCCGCTGGTCTATCGCAACCAGACGCTATCCGTCCTTTCCGGCGTCATGAGCGCCGAAGAGCTGAAACAGCGGCTCGCGGATACGGGAGCAGCGGCCATAATGAAGCTTGGCAAAAATCTCGACAAGGTCCGCACCGTGCTTGGCGATCTCGATCTCATGGAGCGTGCGCTCTATGTCGAGCGCGCCACCATGTCCAATCAGCGCATCGTGCCGCTTGCCGAAGTCGATGGCGGCGATTGCCCCTATTTCTCGATCATTCTCGTTCCGGGGCAAAAATGGAACGGCGCATGATCCCCGCAATTCTGGTGCTCGGAGAAGCTGCTGTGCCCGCCGCACAGCGAATCGCAATGGCGCTGGAACGCGCCGAAATACTCGGCCTTCGGAACCGTGTTGCATCGGTTGACAGCACCTTCATGCATTTCGGCGATGCGATAAGATCGCTTTACGAGGAAGGTCGCCCCATCATTGCGCTTTGCGCCGCCGGCATCGTCATCCGGGCGCTCGCCCCGCTGCTTGAGAACAAGCGTATCGAACCGCCGGTTCTGGCCGTTGCCGAAGATGGAAGCACGGTCGTGCCGCTTTTGGGCGGTCTCTCCGGTGTAAACGACATGGCCAGGCAGGTTGCGGCGGCATTGGAAGTTGTGCCTGCAATAACCACGTCCGGCGAATTGCGGTTCGGGATCAATTTGCTGCACCCGCCTGCCGAACTGACGCTTGCTAATCCTGACGACGCGAAAAATTTCATGTCGAACCTGCTCGCCGGGCAGAAGCTGCGGCTGGACGGACAATCGCGCTGGCTTGCGCAATCGAAATTGCCTTTTGCCGACGACGGCGCGTTGACGATCAGCATAACGCCCCGCAACCGTGCACCGCGCCCGGACGAGTTGATTTATCATCCGCGCTGTGTGGCTATTGCCGTCGATAGGATCAGCGAGAACATTCAGAACGATATCGAAGATGCTCTGGCCAAAGCCGGAATAGCCCAGTCGTCTCTGGCGTTGCTTCTCGCCCACGAGAAGAATTGTGCGTCTTCCGTACTTCATCAGGTAGCGGCCAATCTCGATATTCCGCTGCGCTATGTGGCAGATGCGACAGATGCGTGCGATCTGGTCCTTCGTTCCGTGGAACAGCCGGTCGAACTGATAGATAGCGACGGGCTGGCCGTCGCCATAGCCGCTACACCGGCAGATGTACTCTTTGTCGGTCGAAAGCGTGGCAAGCTGGTCGTTATCGGACTTGGACCCGGATCGCGGGACCTGATGACGCCCGCCGTCCAGCATGAATTGGAACAGGCTGAAGACATCCTCGGCTATGAGACCTATGTGCGAATGGCAGAGGAGAACCTTCGCCCCTTCCGCGCGGACCAGATCATTCACATGACGGACAATCGCGAGGAAATGCAGCGCGCTCGTCACGCGTTCCAACTCGCGGCTTCCGGTCGGCATGTCATCATGGTCTCCTCGGGCGATCCCGGCGTCTTCGCGATGGCTGCGGCGGTTGTGGAGGCGCTGCACGAAACAGACAATCCCGCATGGTACGGTGTGGAGCTTGTCATCCAGCCCGGAATTTCAGCAGCAATGGCTGCCGCATCGCGCATTGGTGCGCCGCTGGGACACGACTTTTGCATCATTTCCCTGTCGGACAATCTGAAGCCTTGGGCAATCATCGAAAAGCGCCTGGCGCTCGCCGCCGAAGCCGATCTCGCCATGGCGTTCTACAATCCCATTTCCAGGGCGCGCCCGCATCAGCTTGGCCGCGCACTGGAAATCCTGCGCCAATATCGCGCGCCAGAGACGCCCATCGTCCTTGGACGAGACATAGGCAGGCCTGCGGAGACGACACGGATAACCACGCTCGGCGCGCTGACGCCCGGCGAGGTTGATATGCGTACCGTAGTGATCGTCGGCTCTTCCCACACCCGAAGTTTCGCGAAATCCGATGGCCGAGAATGGGTCTACACGCCGCGCTGGTATGGCGAAAACCCGGAAAACAAATAACAAAAAGGCAGGGAAAACCATGCCTTTTTCGTATGTTAGAAGTGATTCTTGAATCAGTTCTTCTTTGCCTTGGCCTTTTTCGGCTGGGCAGCGGCGGCGGCATCGGCCTTGGCGGCTGCTGCTTCAGCTGCAATCTGGTCGGCGCTCTTCGGCGACGTGTCGATGACGGCGCGCACACCGCCCTTGGCGGTGAGCTGGCAAACAGCCGTGCGCAGGTCCACCTTGAGATCGACATCCGTTCCGCCTGCTGCACCCGGACGGGAATTGACGGCGGAGATAACGCGTTCCGGCAAGAAATATTTGTTGGCTGCAGCGGTGATGCACGGCTGGGCCAGCGCCGGATCGACATAAGCCGTAGGTGTAAAGCGCGGCATCGAAATCGTCGGCGCACTGACCGGAGCGTCGGTCTTGCCCGGCGTCGCCGTGGTGGTCGGTACAGTCGTCGTGCAGGCAGCGGCAAGCGGGGCCAACATGGCAATGGCTAGGAAACGGGCTCCGGTGCGGGCGCGTCCATACATGATCAACCTCATAGGATCTGCTGAGTAGGTAAATTTTAAGTTCGATAACTATTCGGTTTTGCACGATTGTCGAGTGGCAGGAAGGTCACATTGCCAGAATTTCGATTCGCATCCACAGGCTGACGTCATTGCTTTGCCAGAATCCAGTTCAGCATTTCCCGCCAGTCTGCCATGCGGATCGGCGTGCCGTGATTGCCGTTCTCGAAACGGCGAAACTGAACCGGATAACCCGGCGCGCGCTTGCGGATCTCGCGGTAGAAGGTTTCCTGCTTGTCGATGGCGAAAACCGGGTCGCGGCTTCCATGGCCGAAGAAAACAGGAACGCGCTTCCTGAATGCTGGAGACTTGAAAAATCCTTCATCCCAGAGCGAGCCGAGCAGGATGAGACCTGCAAGCCCACCCCCGACCTTTTCGTTTCCCGCTATGCGCCAGCACAGTGTTCCGCCTTGCGAGCCGCAGGACAGGATCAACGGAGCGTTTGGCGATGACGCCTTGACGGCGTCGATCAGCCCGGCAATCTGCGCCTCTCCCACATCGGCGAAATCCTTGAAGTCCGGCGTGACATAAAGGCCGCCGTTCAATGCCGCGAGATTCTTCACCCGGTTGAAATTGCCGCCGAACGTAAAATCGTTCATGCCTTGCAGGCGATTGCCGCCACGTCCATGCAGGTAGATGACGATGAAAGATGCGCCTTCCCGCTTGCCCGCCGTCATGGCTTTGACCGGTCCGGCAACGGTTTGAAAAGTCACGTCCTTCTGGTAGGCGCGGGCTTTCAGCGAAACATAGGCGTCTTTCACACGCTTTTCAGGCACCGCATCGCGCCCGTTGATATCGCGCATCTCATTGTAATCGACGACCTTGTAATCACCGTTGTCAGCGCTGCTGATAATGCCGGGATACGCGAAATAATCGTCCTTGAATGCAGGCAAAAGACCTGCGCCAAATGCAGAAGACGCTGAAAACAGAAATAAAGCGCCCACAAGACCGCTCGTTCCACGTCGCCTCATCGCACTACAGCTCCAGAGTATGATAGCGCCTGTTGAGATAAACCAGCGCTTCCTCCTCGGCCCTCGACCGCAGGCCGACCACTTCGCCGAAAAGCACGTGATGGGTGGAGTGATCCTGAACGCTGACCACCCGACAATCGAAAGAAGCAAGCGCTCCCCGCAATATGGGCGCTCCGGTAACCTGAACTTCCCACTGCGCCAGTTCGAACCGCTCGTCCTGCGTCAGACCGATACGGCCGGAAAACGCGTCTGCAAGCTGCTGGTGCGAGCCAGCGAGCGTATTGACGGCAAACACACCATTCTCGATGAACAGCCGGTTTTCCTCATGAACTTTCTGGAGGCAAATGAGGATCGTCGGCGGATTATCGGACACCGAGCAGGCCGCAGTCAGCGTGAGGCCGCGCCTTCCCGCGCTGCCCGCCGTCGTGACGATCTGTACCGCGCCGGCATAATGGCTCATGGCATCGCGGTAGGACTTGGATTCCACCGAAGCTGCACTGGAAATGATGTTCTTAATCGTTTGCACGTCCAACAGAATCCATCTCGCCCTATGGGTATATTACCTGAAGCCAGCTATCTTGCTCAGAAGCCGCAATATCGGCCCCCAGAAACGGGCATTGCACAAAGGCGAGGAAACAGCTACCCACTTTTCGTTGAAAATGCCACGAATTGTTTAATGAAGACGGATCACGTGATCGAGCTAGGGAAACGTCCTGTTGCAGCGCTGACAAGCATTATCCTCACACTGCTGGCCAGTTCGATGCTGGCGCGGGCAGAGGATATGCGCATCGGACTTGCAGCGCCTCTGTCGGGAACGTTCGCTCCCTTGGGCAATCAACTGGCCGAAGGAGCCCACATCGCGGCCGCGGCGAAAAGCGCTCCACTCGTCATATCCGATGACCGTTGCGATGCCGAAGGCGGCAGGGAAGCGGCAGAACGTTTCGTGAAGGAAAACGTCCGGATCGCGACCGGCTTCCTGTGTCCCGACGCCCTTGAGGCAGCACTTCCGATCCTCGCAGCCGGCAACATATCGGTCGTGGCATCCGGCGTCAGCGAACCGACGCTCACCGAAAGGCGCGCAACCACGCCGATGGCGGTATTTCGTCTCGCAACCGGGCTCGACAAGGAAACGCAAGCGACTGGCAGCTTTCTCGCCAGTCTCTGGCGCGCCCAACCCTTTGCTGTCATCGATGACGGTACGATTGAGGGGCGTGAACGGGCAGCGCGTGTGCTGGCAAGCCTCAAGGAGCAGCAGCTTCAGCCGGTTTTCACCGACACCTACCGGCCTGGTCTCGACAATCAGAATGCGCTGGTCGCCCGGCTGCGGCGCGCGGGCGCTACTCACGTCTATGTTGGCGGCGAGCGCGACGATATCGCCGCCATCGGCGCAAGCGCTGCCGCCCTCAATCACCCGCTGACGATTGCGGGCGGCAGCCTGCTGGATGCCGCGCCCGGCGCACAGTCCTTGAATCAGGGCACTTTGATGATCGCCCCGCTCCGTCCGCAGGATCTTTCGACCGCAAAGCCTGCAATCGAAGCACTGCATCAGGCCGGGAAACTTGCCGATGCTTATGCCGTCATCGGTTATGCCAGCGCGGAGATTGCCGCGGATGCGATCCGGCGCACCGACGAGAAGAAGCAGCCGGTGCTTGATACGCTGCGCACCGGTTCCTTCGAAAGCGTGCTTGGCACGATCAAGTTCGACGGCAACGGCATTCGGACAGACAATCCCAACCGCCTCCAGCGCTTCGACGGCAAACGGTTCGTGCTAACCGACAAATAGCCCAAGCAGGCTCGCGGCGATCACCAGCCCGGTCATCAGGCTCATTGTTGACCAAAACAGGCGAAGCGCGGCATCGATATCATCGGCATCGGCATCGCGTTTACCGGATGCATTGAGCATCGGACCTTCAACTTTTTCCGTCCCATACTGGCGCGGGCCGGCCAGCGCCAGTCCCAGCCCGCCTGCAAATGCCGATTCCGGCCAGCCAGCATTGGGTGAGCGATGCAGTCGCGCGTCACGACGCATGACGGAGAAGGCTTCCCTTCCTGAGAGCTTGTCTTTCGTGACGGCAGTGGCAAGTGATGCCAGCAGCCCTGTCAACCGAGCGGGAATGTAGTTTGCAACATCATCCAGCTTCGCGGCAAAACGCCCGAAATCGCGATAGCGATCATTGAGATGACCGATCATCGAGTCAGCGGTATTGATCATCTTGTAGGCAAACAGGCCCGGCAACCCGCCCACCAGAAACCAGAACGCAGGCGCAACAATTCCGTCCGATGCGTTTTCGGCGAGACTCTCTATCGCTGCTCGGCTAACGCCGCCTTCGTCAAGATGCTCAGGATTGCGCCCAACAATCATCGACACGGCCCGCCGTCCGCCCTCGATCCCCTCCTCGCGCAGCGCCAGCGCCACTGCCTGCACATGATCGGCAAGGCTTTTCTGCGCCAATAGCACCGTCACGATGAGGATTTCCGCAACCGCACCTGCTGTTCCGGCAAAAGGCAACAAAGCCTCAAGGACAAGCCCCAGAACCACGCAGGCCGCCACCAGCCCAACCGTCAGCCACATGCCATTTCGGCGACGCAGCGAAGCAGGGAAATTCCGGCTGTTCCAGCGCTTTTCTCCCCAAGAGATTGCCTTCCCAAACAGCACGACAGGATGCGGCATCTTTTGCCATAGCTGCGGGGGATCGCCGACAAAGCGATCGAGAAGCAGCGCAAGCGAAAGAATAATGAGCTTTATTTCCATGAGTTTGACCAGAAAAACTGAATCAGGATTTAAACGCCTTTTCCAAGCGCGTAAGCGCCACGTCATCCAACGGCAGACCAATGCGCAGCCAGCGTGGGGCATAATCGAACTTCCGGACCAGAATAAGTCTCTGGCACAGTCTGGCATAGAGTTCGTGCGCATCCGAATGTTCAATAAGAGAAAACAGTGCCGTGCCGCCGATTTCCTTAAGGCCTGATTTCTCGAGAACAGCAGATAGCTCCAGCCGCCGCAGATCGATACGCGCACGATAGTTGGAAAGCACCTCGGCATCGCTGAAGGCATGGCTGGCAATTGCGAGCGCCGGACCGGAAACCGCCCATGGCCCAAGCCGCTGCTGCAAAGCCTCGACAAAACGTTTCCCGCCGATTACAAAGCCCAGACGAACGCCAGCCAGCCCGAAAAACTTGCCGAAGGATTTCAGCACGATCATCGGCACGTCTTCCGTATCTGCTGCAACGCTGACATCCTCATGCGCATCGGCGAAAGCCTCATCCACGATCAGAAAGCCGCCCCGTGCACCCAGCTTTCGCGCCAGATGCAGCAGATCGCCTTTTGAAACCACGCGCCCATCGGGATTGTTGGGATTGACGACAACCGCCGCCGTCGCATCGTCTGGAATTTCATCAATCGTCGTGCATTGCACAACCTTCCAGCCGGAAGCGGAGAACGAGGCCGCATGTTCCTGATACGTCGGCCCGAGAACCGCAGCCGTAGACGGAGCAACCAGCATGGGAACGAGCTGGATCAAAGCCTGTGTGCCGGGGGCGGCAATGATAGGCGCATTCTCGCCAAGCCCATAATAGCCACGGGCCAGCCGCAACGTTTCCCGTAGCAGCCCCTCGTCCGGCAGGCGATTCCAGATTTCCGGTGTCAGCTGGGGAAGTGGAAAATGCTCCGGATTGATGCCCGTCGAGAGATCGAGCCAGTCTTGCGGCTGTCCGCCAAAACGTGCGACGGCCTTATCCAGCGCACCGCCATGCTCGATTTCTGCACTCAAGCTCTCTCTCCGCAAAAATCGATAACGTGCATGAACGAGCCGGAAACGGAACCGACCCTGAGACCCACCTCGCCCAGATCATCGCCCACAGCATCCCGAACACGGAAAAGACGATCAGCGTTCCCTTCCCGCACGATGCTGGCATAGTGAAACTCGTGCGCTTTCAACGGCTCGACCCATGGCGAACCCTCAAGCGGCTCCAGCAGGCGATAGCCAAGTTCCAGCTTTCTTTTCGCAAAGCTGGTTTCGAGCGGCAGAAGACCCAGCATCGGATGCGCAACGCCTTCCGCATCGTGCAAGCTCTCGCCAAGAACCATGTAGCCGCCGCATTCGCCATAGATCGTTGCGCCACGGGTTGCGGCTTCGCGTATGCCCGTTTGAAACCGCCTTGCCTGTGCAAGACGTCCTGCATGAAGTTCCGGATAACCACCGGGCAGATAGATGGCGTCAGCGTCCTGTCTCGGTGTCTCGTCGGCAAGCGGCGAGAAGAACGAAATCTCAGCCCCGCGCCTGCGCCAGCCTTCAAACAAATGCGCATAGGCAAAAGCGAATGCGTCGTCGCGGGCAACCGCAATGTGGCTGCCAAGCGGTTTCAGGCGCGGCACATTGGCCATTGCATCGTAACGCTTTGGTCGTGACCAGAGTGACTGCAATGCGTCCAGATCAAGATGCGCTTCGATGACATCGGCGGCGTGATCCAGAAAAGTTTCGAGATCGGAATGTTCGCCCGCCTGCACCAGCCCCAGATGCCTTTCAGGTAGCGAAAGAGCAGCATCGCGAGGCAGTGCACCGAGAACCGGGATGCCGAGCGGCTCCAAGGCGCCGCGCAGCATCGCCTCGTGTCGGGCACTGCCGACGCGATTGAGGATAATTCCCGCAATCAGCACATCCTTGCGAAACTGACTGAAACCCCAGACGAGCGCGGCAATGGAATGCGACTGACGGGCGCAATCCACCACCAGCACTACCGGCAGGTCAAGTAGCCGGGCGAGGTCGGCGGAAGAACCCTTGCCGTCCAGCGCTCCGTCAAAAAGCCCCATCATGCCTTCGGCGACCAGCAGCTTGGCGCCGCTTTCCGTCATGCGGGAGGAAAGCGCACTGATAAGTTCAGGACGCATGGCCCAGGGGTCGAGATTAAAGCAATCTGCACCGCTCGCGGCCCTATGATAGGCGGGGTCGATATAGTCCGGCCCGGCCTTCACCGGCGCAAGCGCTACGCCCCGGCGCTTCAGAACCCTCAACAAACCCAGCGTTACCGTTGTCTTGCCCGACCCGGAAGCTGGGGCTGCTATCATGAAACCCTTCATGCGGTTTGCGCTCCCTCATTTTGGTTCTTTATGCCGAGCGGATCGCTGGACAGCACCTTGCCGCTCAAAGCGCCCATCCAGTCCAATCCATCCCGCAGGCGAACCACTTGCCCCACAACCACGATTGCAGGCGGGTTCAGCCCCGCCGCTTCAACGTCTCTTGCAGCCTGCATCAATGTTGTTTCAAGCACGATCTGGTCAGGCAAGCTGGCATTGCATACAAACGCAACCGGCTCATCCGGCGAGCGCCCGGCATCGATCAACCGCCTGGCGATGAGATCGATATGTTTCATCGCCATATACATGACGATCACCGGAGAGGTTCTGGCGATGCCGGTCCAGTCCATCCCGTCCGGTACAGAACCGCTGGCATCGTGACCGGTCAAAAACGTCACCGACTGATTAATGTCGCGATGCGTTGCGGGGATGCCAGCATAGGCGAGGCCGCCAATTCCGGCGGTCACTCCGGGAACGATGCGAAACGGAACACCGTGCTCAACGAGCGTGAGCGCTTCTTCCGCTCCTCGCCCGAACACGAACGGGTCGCCGCCTTTCAGGCGCAACACCTTCTTGCCCTGTTTTGCAAGTTCGACAAGCCGCAGGGAAATATCGCGCTGTTTCGGCGAGGGCTTGCCGCCGCGCTTGCCTGCATATTCCAGAACAGCATCCGCCTGTTTCAGGGAAAGGCAGGCATCATCCACCAGCGCATCGTAAACGATGACGTCCGCTTGTTGCAGAGCGTTGACGGCGTGAAGCGTCAGAAGTCCGGGGTCGCCCGGCCCCGCCCCCACGAGCCACACATGGCCGGGCTCCATCGCAGGCAAGGTCACCCTGCTTTTCGCAATGACACATGCCGCCGCTTCTTCAGCCTTGTTCATTCTCGTCAACCATTATTCTGTCTGGCGACACAGCTAGCAGATACATTATAAGGCGTCCATGAATGACGAAACCGCTCCAACGAATAAAAGTCAGGAAAAGGCCGAGCTTCGCCGCGGCTGGACTACCGGCGCCTGCGCGACCGCTGCCACCAAGGCAGCTTTGATGGCGCTCATCACTGGAGAATTTCCAGATCCCGTCGGCATAATTCTGCCAAAAGGCGAAGTGCCCTACTTCCAGCTCGCCTACGAAGGGCTGGGCGAAGGCTATGCGATGGCGGGCATCGTCAAGGATGCGGGCGACGATCCTGATGTGACCCATGGCTCCACGATCATCTCGACGGTATTCCCGGCGCCGCCGGGAACCGGCATCATCTTTCGCGCCGGTGAAGGCGTTGGCACGGTCACGCGGCCCGGTCTGCAAATTCCTCCGGGTGAAGCCGCCATCAACCCGGTTCCGCGCCGCATGATGACGGAAATCTGCGAACAGATTTGCGCCGAATATGGCCTGCCCGCCGATCTGGTCATTACGATATCGGTTCCGGGCGGCGAGGAAATTGCCAGGAAAACATGGAACCCGCGCCTCGGCATTGTTGGCGGCATCTCCATTCTCGGCACCACCGGGGTGGTCCACCCGTTCTCCTGCTCGGCATGGATTCATTCGATCCATCGCGGAATCGATGTTGCGCGTGCTGCCGGGCAAAAGCACGTGCTCGGCGCGACCGGCTCGACGTCCGAAGACGCGGCGCAGGCGCTCTATGACCTGCCGGATTTTGCCATTCTCGACATGGGCGATTTCGCGGGCGGCGTGCTCAAATATCTGCGTGACCACCCAATCGACAAGCTGACAATTGCGGGCGGTTTCGCCAAGCTGACCAAGCTCGCCCAAGGCGCGCTCGATCTCCATTCTTCGCGCTCGCAGGTGGACAAGGGCTTCCTCTGGACCATAGCGGAAAAGGCAGGCACACCAACAAGCATGAAGGAGCAGATTCTCTTTGCGAACACTGCTCTGGAAGTGCTTGAACTGACTCAATCAATCGGCTTCGACATGGCGACGCCCATTGCGCTCAAAGCGAAGGAAACAGCACTGGAAACCCTTCGCGGCGCACCTGTGGAAGTTGAGATTATCGTGACCGATCGCAGTGGCAATATCCTTGCGCGCATCTGAGCCCAAAATACTCATTTTGGGCGGAACGACCGAGGCAGCAGCGCTGGCCACGGCCTTTGCGGAACTGCCCGTCAAAGCGATCACCTCGCTCGCCGGACGCACCAGCAATCCAGCCAAACTGCGCGGTGCGGTTCGAAGCGGCGGCTTTGGAGGCATTGACGGCCTTGCCTCCTATCTCGATTGCGAAGGGATCGACCTCGTTATCGACGCGACCCATCCTTATGCCACGCGCATCTCGCAAAATGCGGTTCAGGCCGCAAGCAGGTGCGACGTTCCACTGGTGAGGCTGGAGCGCCCAGCATGGCAGAAACAGCCGGGAGACCGCTGGATCGACGTTTCCAACGAAGCCGAAGCTGCAAGCGCTGTCCCTTCCGGCGAGCGCGTGTTTCTAGCGCTCGGCCGCCAGCATATCGCGCCATTCGCCAAGCGCTCGGACGTTCATTTCGTCTTGCGCATGATCGACCCGCCGGAAACAGCACTGCCCGCGGATTGCGAGCTTATCCTCGCAAAGCCCGGCGATTTCGCAGCGGAAAGGCAATTTCTGGAGAACCACAAGATCGGGTTGATCGTCAGCCGCAATTCGGGTGGCACCGTTTCCTATGTCAAGATCGAAGCCGCTCGCGCGCTAGGGCTTCCGGTCATGATGATTTCCCGCCCGCCGGCGACAGCGGGAAATGTTGTTGTCTCGCCGGAAGATGCAATCGCATTCGCCCGTACAAACTTAGGCTTTTGAACGCGCCGCGTGGCTATGCGCTTCATGATAGAGCGCGGAATCGCGAAAGTTCTTGGGGTCCAGACCTCGCCCGACAAAAATCATCGCAGTGCGTTGTAGGCCCGACATTGCCACCTTCTCGCTTATATCCGACAACGTGCCGCGTAGTATCCGCTCATCCGGCCATCCAATGCGATAGGCGACGACTACAGGGCAGTCAGCGCCATAAAGAGGTGTCAGCTCGGCCTTGATCTTCGCGAGGTTGCGAATGGAAAGGTGAATCACCAGCGTCGCGCCCGACCGTCCAAGTGTGGCAAGGTTCTCGCCTTCCGGCATTGCGGACGATTTCATCGAGGTGCGGGTCAAGATGATAGTCTGGTTGACCTCGGGAATGGTCAGTTCCTGCTTCATGGCGGCGGCAGCAGCCGCAAATGCTGGAACACCCGGCGTCACATCATAGGGAATGCCGAGACTGTCCAACCGCCGCATCTGTTCGGCCATAGCACCGTAAATTGACGGATCGCCCGAATGCACCCGCGCGACATCGAGACCCTTAGCGTGTGCGGCTTCCATTTCAGCGATAATCTCATCCAAAGTCAGGGATGAACTGTCGACCAGATGCGCACCCTTGGGCACTCCGGCAACAAGTTCCTTCGGCACCAGCGACCCCGCATAGATGCATACGGGGCATTGTTCGATCAGGCGCAGGCCGCGAACGGTGATAAGATCCGCCGCACCGGGACCGGCGCCAATGAAATGAACAGTCACGATCTTCCTTTCCTGAACTGCGGAGCGCCGCTGGGGGCAGCAATCGCCAGAGCGGCAGTTGCTCGGCCCGAGGCGGTTTTCTCGACTGCCAGAATACCGCTCGGACCAGAGGCAGCAAGCGCTGCTGCTTCGGCAACACCATGACAACCGACTGTCCGGAAAACAGCCTCCGACGGATTTTTCAGACGTGGTGTTTCCTGCTCCAGTCGCTCCGCATCGAAGTAACAAACCGCACATGCATAATATGAAGCAAGCTCAGCCCATACCGGCTCACCGCGCTTCGTGCTCAAGGTCGCGATAGCATCAGGCCGCGAACACGCTCCCCGAGCCAACACTTGCTCGGCCAAGGCCAAAAGCTCATCGAACGTCACGCCCGACGAACCGCCCATGCCAAGAACTCTGATGAAATTGCTTTTAAGCATGTCGTTGTCCCAAAACCGGTTCCCACTTTTGGGAGACATGCTCTAGGAACCACAGGGAGATGAACGGCGCGCTTTGTGCAGCTCTTCCGGCTTGACCCCGAGCGTATCGGCAATACGCTGGATCATTGTTGCTTCGCTGCGATCAAGGCGATTATCGGAGCAGGCGATTGTCACGAGGTCGCCAAGCAACGCTAAACGACGCTCCGGCGCCATCTCTGCCAGCATATTGGCGGCTTGCTTGGTTGTCGTCTCGTAAGCAAAATCCTTGAGATATTCCGCGACTTCCGGAAGCTCTTCTGGCGCAATGCCGAAATTCTTTTCGGCAATTTCCTTGAAAGCGGCTATTTCGGCTGGGTGTTGGTCGCCATCGGCAAACACCACATGCAACAGCAAAAGCAATTCAGAAGCGAGCGCCGGATCGTCGGCGACGCGCTGCACGGCACTCTTCCTGCTCAAAAAAGCAGTAATCCGCTCAAAGATGCTTTCGCTCATGGAACCCCTCTAAACTTTCAGCCTGCATATAATGAATAGCGCCGGATGCACAGGAAAACAATCTCGCTCCGTACGCCGCTTTCTTCAGGCGAAACTCCTCGTTTGACTGGCGTTCGCGCATCCGCTGCTCTATGTTGCCCCAACCTCTCCTTTAGGCTCCCCCCGATGCTCGATTTCTTTGATACGCTTACCCTGCTCCTGACGGCTGCGGCATTCATTGCCGGAATCATCGATTCCATCGCCGGCGGCGGCGGAATGATTACGATTCCCGCCTTGTTGCTGGCCGGAATACCACCCGTTGAAGCATTGGGAACGAACAAGCTGCAAGGACTGTTTGGATCGTCTTCGGCAACGATCGCCTATGCGCGCAAAGGGCATGTCAACATTCGGGAACAGTGGCCCGAAGCGCTCGCCTCGCTCATCGGCTCGGTATTGGGCGCATTGCTGGCAACCGTTCTGCCGGTGGATATCATGCGAGCGGCCCTGCCAATCCTCCTTATCGCCATCGCAGTCTATTTTGCCGTCAAGCCGAGCCTTGGCGACGTTGACCGGGCGCGACGTCTCGGACCGTTTCTTTTCGGCGTGACGCTCGTTCCGCTGATCGGTTTTTATGACGGGCTCTTTGGCCCCGGAACCGGATCGTTCTTCATGCTCGCCTTTGTAGCGCTTGCCGGTTTCGGCGTGCTGAAAGCCACCGCTCACACAAAACTTCTTAACTGTGCGTCCAATATCGGCGGCTTTGCGACCTTCGCCGCTGTCGGCGTCATCAACTGGAAAATCGGCATCTGCATGGGCATCGCCCAGTTCATCGGCGCACAGATCGGCGCGAGCCTGGCGATGAAAGTCGGCTCACGCATCATCAAACCGCTTTTGATCGTGGTCAGCCTGGCACTGGCAGTTCGCCTCCTGATGGACGGAACGAACCCGCTGCGCCAGTGGATGGGATTCTAGAGCATTTCCAGCAAAAGTGTGAAACGGTTTTGCGTCGGATAATGCGATGAAACAAATAGTTAGAGCGGTTCCGACGGCTCCGTTTTAAGCGGAACCGCTCTAAATCCGAAGCGCTACCAGCACCACGCCGCAACCGATAAGCAGAATACCGAACCAGTTGATGGTGGACATACGCTCACCAAGGAATGCCGCACCGAACAGTGCCACCAGCACGACCGACAATTTGTCGATCGGCGCGACGCGGGATGCATCACCGATCTGTAAGGCCCGGAAATAGGCAAGCCACGAAGCACCGGTCGCCAGTCCCGAAAGCACCAAGAACAGCCACGATTTTCCGGAAATCTCGCCCGGCTTCTGCCATTGTCCGGTAATCGTCAGGAACAGGCATAGCGCGCCAATGATGACCAGCGTGCGCACAAGCGTGGCAAAATCAGAATTGATGCCTTGAATACCGATCTTGGCGAAGATCGCGGTCAGCGCGGCAAATACCGCCGACATCAGCGCCCAGAACTGCCAGCTATCGATCATCAGAATTCAATGCCCTTCTGTGCCTTCACGCCGGAGCGGAATGGATGCTTGATCATCTCCATCTCGGTCACAAGATCCGCCGCTTCAATCAACTCTTCCTTGGCATTGCGCCCGGTAATGATGACATGCTTCATCTCCGGCTTGGCTTTAAGAACCTCAATCACTTCCTCAACCGGCAGATAATCATAACGAAGAACGATATTCAGCTCGTCGCAAAGCACCATATCGTAGCTTTCATCCATTATCAGCGCCTTGGCCTGTTCCCACGCGCCCCGCGCCATGGCGATATCCCGCGTGCGATCCTGCGTCTCCCAGGTAAAGCCCTCGCCCAGCGCTGAAATCGTCACCTGCTCGGGAAATTTTTCAAGCACCCAGCGCTCGCCTGTGTCCCACGAACCCTTGACGAACTGCACGACGCCAATCTTCATACCATGACCCAATGCACGGAAAACCATCCCGAAACCGGCGGTCGATTTGCCTTTGCCCTTGCCGGTATGGACGATCACCAGCCCCTTTTCCTTGGTCTTCGTAGCCTGGATCTTGTCGCGAGCAGCCTTCTTCTTGCGCATCTTGTCCGCATGGCGGGCGTTCAGTTCCTCTTCAGTCATGGAGAGAAGTTTTGCAGATTTTTCAGCCATTTGTTCTCATTCCCGGATTCAAAGTCGCAAGTTGTTCCAGTTCGAACCGCGCCGAATTGGACCGTGGTGTCCAGAAGCCCCGCTCGATGGCGTCGTTCAGCTTCGCTGCCGTCTCGGCAAGTGCTGCGGGGTTTTTCTCAGCCATGAAGTCATGCACCGTCCTGTCCGCGATATAAGCCTGATAGACCGCCTCGAAGTGATGATTTCCGACCTTGCCGGTGGTCGCTGCAAAGGCGAACAGATAATCGACCGTTGCCGCAATCTCCGCCGCCCCTTTGTAGCCGTGACGCATCACACCCGCGATCCATTTCGGATTGGCCGCGCGCCCCCGCACGACGCGTGAAAGCTCTTCCTCCAATGCCCTGATCACCGGTTTCTCCGGGCGGGAATGGTCGTTGTGATAGACCGCAGGCATTGCGCCGCTCAGGCTTTCCACGGTCGCGGCCATTCCGCCTTCGAACTGATAATAGTCATCGCTGTCGAGGAGATCATGTTCGCGGTTGTCCTGATTCTGCACCACCGCCTGAACCGAACGAAGCCTTTCTTCCAAAAGGCCACGCTCGGCCTGCCCTTCCTCACCCGCGCCATAGGCATATCCGCCCCAGACAAGCCAGGCTTCCGCCAGATCGTTGCGCCCGGCCCAGCCATTCTCGTCGATCAGCGCCTGCAAGCCTGCACCATAAGCGCCGGGTTTGGACCCGAAGACACGATAGCCTGCACGGCGCTGTGCCGTCTTCTCGTCTACCCCATCTGCAACGAGACGCGCTTGCTCTATCCGCATGCGCGCCGCAATCGGATTATCCTCGGCATCCTCATCTAGCTCCCCCACTGCGCGCACAGCCTTGTCGAACAGCGCAATCTGTTCTGGAAACGCATCGCGGAAGAAGCCGGAAATGCGCAATGTCACATCAACCCGCGGACGGCCAAGCTTTGCAATCGGAACAATTTCGTATCCGGTTACCCGGCGTGACGCCATGTCCCAGACCGGCTTCACGCCGATCAGCGCCAGGGCCTGCGCAATGTCATCTCCGCCGGTGCGCATATTCGACGTACCCCACGCGGTCAGGCCGAAAGATGTAGGCCATTCACCATGGTCCTGCGTGTAGCGGGTAATCAGCAGTTCCGCCGATTTACGCCCAAGTTCCCATGCGGCCGGCGTGGGAACGGCACGACTGTCGGTAGAGAAGAAATTGCGCCCGGTCGGCAGCACATCGGGACGGCCCCGTGTCGGTGCGCCGGACGGTCCCGGCGGCACAAATCGCCCGCCAAGCGCGGCAAGAAACCCGTCTACTTCCGAAGGACCGCAATTGACCACCATGGGACGCAGATGTTCCTCTATGGATTGCAGCACCGCCCGCGTCTGCGACCAGTCTTGCGGGCATTCCTTTTCGCCCGCAACAAAACTCGCCGCCAGCAGCTCGATACGTTCCACCGTATCGCCTGCTATGCGCCATGTTGCTGGGCTAGCGGCGCGCAGGAGTTCCGGTTTCTCTCCCGTCCATGCCTCGGCCATGTTGCAATCCAGCGGATCGAATATTTCGTCAAACCCACAATCCGCAGCGATTGCCCGCTGGAGACTTTGATCGCCCGGCGCACCGCCAAGCGAAACCGGAACACCGCGCGGCACACGGGCCAGCGCGACCAGAAGATCGGTCAGCAGTCTGCCTTGAGGTGCAAGCCCGAAAATATGCAGTCCATCACGAATCTGCATTTCCTTGAGATCGCAAAGGTAAGCGTCGAGCTTTTGCAGCGCCATGTCTTCATCGTCATGGTCTTGAATGCCTGCATCGCGATCAAGTCCGATGTCGCGCACGAGGTCGAGTATCTGCCCTTTCAGTCTCAGGAGGCGGCGCGTATCGACACCGGAGGCTTCGTAATATTCATCCACCAGCGCTTCCAGATCTTTCAGCGGCCCATAACTTTCAGCGCGTGTCAGCGGTGGCGTCAGATGGTCGATGATGACTGCACCGGCACGACGCTTGGCCTGCGTGCCTTCACCGGGGTCATTTACGATGAAAGGATAGATATGCGGTGTGGGACCGAACACGGCTTCGGGATAGCAGTTTTCCGACAGCGCAAGCGCCTTTCCCGGCAGCCACTCCAGATTTCCATGCTTGCCCATATGCACAATGGCATCAATGCCTGCGACCTCGCGCAGAAACGCGTAGAAGGCAATATAGCCGTGCGGCGGCACCAGATCGGGCGAGTGGTAAGTCTCTTTCGGATCGATATTGTAGCCGCGTGCAGGCTGAATACCGACAAGGGTTTCACCCAGCCGCATCAACGGGAATGCGAAAGCGACAAGTTCCTCGGCAAAATAAGGATCGTTTTCCGGCGGGCCCCAGCGATCTCCAACTTCTTTCTGAATCGCAATGGGAAGTTTTTTGAAGAAAGCCTTGTATTGATTCAGTGAAATCGTCTCGCGTATCTCGCGCCCGTCACGTGCGGCATTGGTCGGCCCTGCCGTTAGGGCACGCATTAAAGCATCACCGTCCACCGGCAGGTTAGCGACGGGATAGCCGCCCTTGGCCATGGCGTGCAGGACTTCGACCGTTCCGGCTGGCGTGTCGAGACCCACGCCATTGCCAAGCCGCCCGTCGCGGTTCGGATAATTGGCAAGGATCAGCGCAACACGCCTTTCCTCAGGCGATTTCCGCCCCAACCGAACCCAGTTTGCGGCAAGTTGCGCCACAAAATCCACGCGGTTTTCATGCGGCTCGTGCGTCACGATATTCGCTTCTACTGCCGCATCAAACTGCTTTGCAGACTTGAAGGATACCGCACGCGAAAGCACCCGCCCGTCCACTTCCGGCAGGGCGACATTCATCGCCAGATCGCGCGCCAGCAGCCCTTGCTGCGACGTTTCCCAGACGGTTTTCGGCGTACCGGAAAAGATAACTTGCAAGACCATATTGCCGCGCTTGTCCAGCACCGTCGGCTTGCGCTCGGCACCTGGCGAAGAAATCGCAAATCCGGTGGCGTTCAAAACGATATCCGGCGGACAATCCGCAAACAGACCATCGACAACGGCTGCGGACAATCGGTCCTTGAGGCTCGAAACGAATATCGGAAGCGGGTTGAGGCCATTTGCTTGCAACGAAGCGATCAGCGCATCGACAGGCTGCGTCTGTCCGCTTTGCACCAGCGCCCGATAAAAAATGATGCCGGCGACTGGTGCCTTTACATCGCTCCACTGCGTACGGATGCTTTCCAGCGACGCGACATGCTCTCCCGGCCACCACAGACCGGCCCTGAGCAAAGGGGCGGCACTCTCCGGCTTCTCGGAACCCGCGATCAGTGCAGCGCAATAGTGAAGAAATGCGCCCGTATTTGCCGCCCCGCCTTCAATCAGATACTGCCAGAGTTCATTTCGTTCCTGGGCAGAGATCGTCGAAAAACGGTCCAGCCCGTGGTCTGGCTTATCGTCCCCCGGCAATACGGCAATCTTGACGCCATGATTGACGGCGCAGGCATGTAGTGCTTCCAGCCCATAGGGCCAATAGGTCTCCCCGCCAATGATGCGAACGACGATCAGCTTTGCGTGCCGCGCGGTGCGCTCCACATAAGCATCAACGGACATGGGATGGGTGAGGCTCAGGAAATTGGCCAGCCGCAAGCTTGGCAAATCCGGTGCAAGCCTGTGTGCCTGCGCCAGACTGGCCAGTTCTGTATCGGCGGCGGAAAGGAACAATATTTCTCCCGGTGTCTGGCCGAGATCGACGGCCTCATTGCCGTCGCTGATCGTTCCTTTCTGGGCAAGCAGGAGATGCATCAGGCGGCGTCTTTCACCGCTTGGGCAATCGCTGTTTCGTCAATATCGTGCAATCCGATGACAACCAGCCGCGTGGAGCGCGTTTCATCCTTGCCCCATGGACGGTCGAAATAATGCTCAATGCGCGGACCGACCGCCTGCACGACCAGACGCATCGGCTTGCCCGGCACATCGACAAAGCCCTTCAGACGAAGAATGTCATGTTCCGCGATGACCGCTTTTAGCTTGTCCGTGAATAGTTTGGGATCGGCAACAGAACCTGTCTCGACGACAAAACTCTCAAACTCATCGTGATCGTGTTCATGTCCATCCGCATGATGAATTTCATGGTGAGACTTACGGTTGGCGATGTCGTCTTCCGTACCGACACCGAGGCCCAGCAGAACATCGGCTCCAAGCTTGCCAAAGCTTGCAGGAACCATGTTCACCCGGCGCGACGAGCGCTCGGCCACATCGGTCTTGACACTTTCCAATCTCGATGGATCGATCAGATCGGCCTTGTTGAGCACGATAAGGTCGGCTGCATGAATCTGATCCTCAAAAAGTTCCTCCAAGGGGCTTTCATGATCAAGAGATTCGTCCGCTGCCCGCTGTGCATCAACCTTGTCATGATCATCGGCAAAACGTCCCTCTGCAACAGCGGCGGCATCGATCACCGTGACCACGCCATCGACTGTCACCTGCGTCTTGATTTCCGGCCAGTTGAAGGCGGCAACCAACGGCTGCGGCAAGGCAAGGCCGGAGGTTTCGATCACGATATGATCAGGGCGATCAGCACGATCAAGAAGCTTGGTCATCGTCGGGATGAAATCATCGGCAACAGTGCAGCAAATGCAGCCATTGTTGAGCTCGATCACATCTTCCTCGCGGCATGTCTCGATACCGCAGCCTTTCAGAATGCCTCCATCGACACCGAGATCGCCAAACTCGTTGATGATCAATGCAATGCGTTTTCCATTGGCGTTTTCCAATAGATTGCGGATCATCGTCGTTTTGCCCGATCCGAGAAAACCCGTGATAACGGTTGCGGGAATTTTTTGTCCCTGCATTGATTTATCCCTTCATCTTGAGCGGCAGCCCTGCCGCCATGAAATAAACTTCGTCCACGATCGCAGCCACTGCCTGGTGCAGGCGGCCTGCATGATCGCGAAATTCCCGTGCCATGCGATTTTCAGGCACGATCCCAAGTCCCACTTCGTTTGAAACCAAAACGACTGGCCCGCCAAGGCTCGGCAGCATCGCGACGAGATTTGCCGTCTCTCTCGCTATATCGCGTTCGGCCATCATCAGATTGGTAAGCCACAGGGTCAGGCAATCGACCAGCACGAACCGATCGGCGGCAGCATGCAATGCGAGTGCGCCGACGAGATCAAGCGGCTCTTCCACTGTCTGCCATTCAGGACCGCGCCGTCCCCGGTGGACAGCAATGCGATTTTCCATTTCCTCATCGAAAGCGCGTCCAGTTGCCAGATAAAGTGGCTTAAGACCTGAGGATTCGACCATTTTCTCGGCATAGGACGACTTGCCCGAACGGGCTCCGCCAAGAACCAGAACCGATTTTCCCGGCGAAGCCATTGTCGTCAGCCCTCAATCTCGGACGATGCATAGTGCTGGATGAACCAGCCGAGTGCGAGGCCGATTACCGCCCATAGAAACAGATTGGTCGCCAGCGATGCGACCGCATATTGCGACGCAAGCAGCGAGGGAATGGGCGACGAAATATCTTCTGGATGTGGTGCACCGTAAAGATGCGGCGCAGCGATCAGAACCAGGCCCAGGATTTTTGCCCAGATTTCCTGACGCAACATGACGAGATAGATACCTAGTCCGCTCAGCACCACTGTCCCAATCCACCAGAGCTGGCGTTCGGCCAGATCAGCCGCAGGCATTGCCGGCAACTCCGGCGAGAGCCCCAACGCCGGCAGAAATGCCACTGTGAAGAAACCCGCAACGCCCCAATAAATGCCATTCTGAACCGTAATACGACGCCCGAGCAGCAATGCTACGCCGCTGAGCAGCAGGGCAAAACCAGCCCCGGCCACAAGATTGGCCAGGATCGTGTTGCCCAGTCGTCCGAACGGCAATTCGGCGCCTCCTTCTTCGGCATCTGCAGTAGCGCCGCCATGATCATGCGGCGCGGATTCCGCCTCACCGTGGCTATGGCCGGCGCCAGCTTCTTCGTAGGTTTCGGCCTGCAGGATCAAAGGCACCGTTTTTAGATACATGGCAGGCGTAACCAGCAGCCCGGCCAGAAGTCCGGCGGCGAGCGTCGCCAACAAATAACGGATCAACATTTCTGTCCCTCAATAGCAATTTCGCACCGATGGAGCGCCATCCGAAAAGCCTGAAACGGTTTCGGAACAAGATGCGCGTAAAAACAGCCAGATAGGGCATTTCCAACGATTCAATCAAAATGGGAAATGCTCTGGCCGTCCGCCATCGAGCTTGTTCAACTTCAGTTCCGGAAGATATTCGACTGCTCAGTGGCAGGGAAAACCATAGGAATGGCGCGTATCGTGCGCTGAATCGTGCAGCGTATCGGAATGGGCAAGCCCTACGCCGTAAATCAGAAACGCGCCGAGAAGCAGTGAACCGACAGCTGTGCCCAGACGGGCAGCGAGCGGTATTGCGAGTGTGCTGGAAACAGAATTCTGGGTATGTGCAGCCATGACAACCTCCGTGCAGGCAGCTGGGAAAAACCTCCCAAGGGGTGCGGGCTCAATGCCCTCACGCAACAGGCAGGTCTCCTGGCTCACGGGTCACGGGGATTGAAGCTGCCTTCCCAGAAGCCATTCTGCCTCCAGTGGTTACCGGTTGTCCGGTTTGCCTCATCCCTCTCCGCTCTACAGTCGCGGGGTCGGCTGCGATAAAGACGCCCGGAGTGGGTCCGTCCGTCGCATTCCCTTTTTGGTATCACCGGGATTCGTCCCGGCAAAAACCTGTTGCACGAGTTTGACATTAGGCTGTCGGCCCACCGGCGTCAATCAGCGAACAGCCAAGCGTGTTCGCAGGTTTTTGCCGCAGAGCCGCACCCATCCGTCGATTACATTGGCGCGACGTGAAATCATGGGCCAAAACCAGATCATAACGCCGATTACGAGCACCCAGGAGATAACCACGTCAGACAGGAAATGTGCACCCATAAACACGCGGTTCAATGATACGAGCGCAAGAAGCGGGATCAGGATTATCCCCGCAGTCAATCGAAAGCGCGCGGGCACAAGCATCAGGAGAGGCAGCATGGCAGCGGCTACCGACGATTCGCCCGACGGAAAGGAACAGTTGCGTTGACATATGCTGGCAAATTGCCAGGCCGGGGTAAAATCAGCCCAGCCGCCAAACTCCACTAAATCCCGCGGCCGTGCCCTTCCAAAAAGAAGCTTCAGACTATTCACCAACACCCCTGGGCCGATCGCATAGACAAGCACCATATAAATAATCTTATGCGGCGCGATGATTGAAAGTGGGCGATGCCATAGAGCGTAGAGTCCGACGAGCACGACCATGGCTCCTAACAGATACCACTGGCTAAGCCGATGAAAATTTCGCAACTCAATCCAAAATGGATTGTGGGAAATGTAGAAACTTCCCGCCTTGAAAAAAATCGCGAGACAAACAAATCAATATTGGGAATGACAATAAAAACACCACTTATCAAAACAAAAGAGTAAAGAAAATAATTCTGCAGCCTTATATTATTAAATTCACGCTCCGACCCGGAAAAAGAGAAAGAACTCAAAACATCACCTATTAGAAATAAGTAATTATTAAATTAATAATTGCATGACTTAATAAAGTAAGATTATACAACGAATCTATTCAGTTGAATAGATGGAAGTGGCTAGCAAAATTTAAGGATAAAGAAAAAATAAAAGAGAGATCACTTTTTAATTCAGCAAATCGCGAAAAGCGCTGCAATATCGAGGCACTTTTCCAGCTCTTCGGCCAGCTCATCCAATGCATCTTCAACACCGGCGCGATAATTTACGGAACTACCGCGCACACCAAGGCTCTCCAGAAATCTCCGGCGAAATTCGTCAGCATTGAAAACACCATGGAGATAAGTTCCCATGATCCGGCCATCCGGCGATACGGCGCCATCGTAATGCCCCGCTAACCAGGCAAAAGGCCGCGCCATATCCGGGCCGGTGGTGCGACCGATATGGATCTCATACCCCTCAAGCAGCGTATTGTGCAGGCAAGACGTCGCCTGTACGTTGCGGACAACTTTTTCCGGCGCCATCACTGTTTCGACATCGAGAAAACCAAGGCCGTCAATGTCGCGTGCATGCCCTTCGATACCGGCAGGATCGCTGATGTGGCGACCAAGCATCTGAAATCCGCCGCAGATACCGAGCACGTGGCCTCCCCGTCTGACATGAGCGGACAACTGCCGATCCCAGCCATTGTCCCGAAGTGCAATCAGATCGGCGATGGTTGACTTGGTTCCGGGCAGGACGACGAGGCCCGCATCGCCGGGGATGTTCGAGCCAGGCGGAACCATGACCACTTCCACATCCGGCTCAGCTTTCAAGGGATCGAGATCATCGAAATTGGCGATGCGCGGCAACATCGGCACTGCAACCGTGAGCGCCTGCTTGTTTCCGCTCACGGCACGCTCGAGAACGACAGAATCCTCGGCCGGCAATCGCGATACAGGCTTGAGCCATGGAACCACGCCAAAGGAGCGCCAGCCGGTAAACCGGGTAATAGCGGCGAGCCCGTCGTCAAAAAGCGAGATATCACCGCGGAACTTGTTTATCAGAAACCCGCGAACCATGGCGCGGTCCTGCTTGGAAAGAATAGTGTGCGTGCCGACAAGGGAAGCGATCACTCCGCCCCTGTCTATATCGCCGACCAGGACAACCGGTACATTCGCCTGCGTGGCAAATCCCATATTGGCGATATCACCAGCGCGCAGGTTGATTTCAGCGGGCGAACCCGCACCTTCCACCAGCACAAGGTCTGCGCCTTTGCTGACTTCTGCGAATGATTCCATAACCGCAGCCATGAGTTGCGGTTTCAATTCCTGATAATAACGCCCGCGCGCCTCGCCTCGCACCCGCCCCTGCACGACAACCTGACTGCCCATATCGGTCTGCGGCTTCAAAAGAACGGGGTTCATATGTACGGACGACGGAATTCCGCATGCCAGAGCTTGCAGCCACTGTGCCCTGCCGATTTCACCGCCATCGTCGCTGACTGCCGCATTGTTGGACATGTTCTGCGGCTTGAACGGTCTGACATTGAGCCCGCGATTGCGTGCGACACGGCATAACCCGGCGACAAGAACACTTTTGCCGACGTCCGAACCCGTACCTTGAAACATGATTGCGCGTGCCATGGAAAGGTGCGTAGCTTAAACGCGAGGCGCTGGCAACGGCATCTCGTTCGGCCTCCTTCTATGCAAAAATGCGCATCAGTTTATTACAAATGTGAGCAACATTATTCCAATGGAGCGTTGGCAGCCTACCGCTGTTATGATCTAGTTCAGCGAATAGGTGCGGTGCTGCAGGGAGGAAACCATGGATGCTGCCGACCAGATTCAGTTCGAACTGAACGAAGATCAGCTTGCCATTCAAGATATGGCGCGAGCCTTCGCCAGCGATCGTGTTGCGCCCCATGCATTGCAGTGGGATCGTGACAAGCATTTTCCCGTCAATGTATTGCAAGAGACCGGGCCGCTCGGCATGGGCGGTATTTATGTACGCGAGGATGTAGGCGGTTCGGCGCTGAAACGGCTCGACGCGGTGCTGATTTTTGAAGCCCTGGCGACTGCATGTCCTTCATTCTCGGCCTTCGTCTCTATCCACAATATGGCCGCATGGATGATCGACACTTTCGGCAACGACGAACAGCGGCAACGCTTTCTGCCGAAACTTACGTCGATGGACGCGCTTGCGAGCTATTGCCTGACTGAGCCCGGATCAGGTTCGGATGCCGCAGCGCTCAGAACGCGCGCCACGCGCGACGGCGACCATTATATCCTCAACGGCTCGAAGCAGTTCATTTCTGGTGCTGGCGCCACGGATGTCTATGTGACGATGGTGCGTACTGGCGAGGACGGTCCCAAGGGAATTTCCACCATCGTTGTGCCAAAAGATGCACCCGGCCTTTCTTTCGGCGGCAATGAATTCAAGATGGGCTGGAACGCGCAGCCGACAAGAACTGTTATTTTCGATAATTGCCGGGTTCCGATTGAAAATCTGCTCGGGGAGGAAGGAACCGGTTTCCGCATCGCAATGGCGGGGCTAGACGGCGGTCGTCTCAACATCGCCGCCTGCTCGCTCGGCGGCGCGCAGGCGGCGCTCGACAAGTCGCTGGAATATTGCGGCCAGCGCAAGGCTTTTGGCCAGACGATCGATCGGTTTCAGGCCCTGCAATTCCGTCTGGCCGACATGGAAACCGAACTCTCGGCCTCACGTCTTCTGCTTTATACCGCAGCCAGCAAACTGGACCGAAAATCCCATGACGCGAGCAAATGGTCCGCAATGGCCAAACGCTTCGTCACGGATACGGGGTTCAATGTAGCGAATGAAGCGCTGCAGCTTTTTGGCGGCTATGGCTATCTTCATGAATATGGAATCGAAAAGCTTGTCCGCGATTTGCGCGTGCACCAGATTCTCGAAGGTACGAATGAAATCATGCGCGTCATCATTGCACGCCAGATGATCGGGCGCTGACGAAATTTAATAACCGCCAAGGGAGGAATTCATTATGGCCAAAATAGCATTTATCGGCCTTGGCAATATGGGCGGGCCAATGGCCGCAAATCTTGTGAAAGCCGGTCACACCGTCCACGGTTTCGACCTTTTGCCGCAACATCTTGATGAAGCGAAGGCAAATGGCCTCGTGGTTGCTTCGAGCGCGCAGGAGGCCGTTGCTGATGTGGACGTGGTGATCACCATGCTGCCCGCGGGAAAGCATGTTCTTGCCGTCTATGAAGATATTGCGCCTAAAGCCCGGAAGGACTCGCTTTTCATCGATTGTTCGACCATTGATGTGGATTCGGCGCGCAAGGCACATGAGCTGGCGGCAAGCCACGGGCATCTTTCCATCGATGCGCCCGTTTCCGGCGGCACCGGGGGAGCGTCTGCGGGCACGTTGACTTTCATGGCAGGCGGCAGCGACGAGGCGTTCAGACGCGGCGAACCGGTCCTGCAGCCAATGGCCGGAAAGATCGTGCATTGCGGCGGCGATGGCGCGGGACAAGCGGCGAAGATCTGCAACAATATGATACTCGGCATATCGATGATCGGTGTCAGCGAAGCTTTCGTTCTGGCAGAAAAGCTGGGGCTTTCACATCAGGCCCTCTTCGATGTGGCTTCGACCTCATCGGGACAATGCTGGTCGCTGACAACCTATTGCCCTGTCCCCGGCCCTGTTCCGACATCGCCTGCCAACCGGGACTATAAGCCCGGCTTTGCAGCAGCCCTGATGCTGAAGGACCTCAAACTGTCGCAGGAGGCCGCCCAAAGCGCCGGCGCTGATACGCCGCTTGGAGCGCATGCTCAGGAACTTTATGGTCTTTTTGACCGCGAAGGCCATGGCGGCGAAGACTTTTCAGGCATTATCAATTATCTGCGGGCCAGATCGGTGGCAAAGTAAACAAAAGTCCACGCAAAAAACTTGCATTGTTTAGATTTGCTTAAGTCTCTGATAACCGTACGGTAACGATGTTGAGCTAGAAAGGAGCACGAGGCGGTTCACCCCGGCTCGACGCTCCGGATCTGGTACTGCGTACCGGAGCTCAGTATATCCCGCCAGTGTATTGTTCGGCGGAGATGCCATGCGTAATTGGCAAAACCGTGCACCTCTGGCAGCGCGGTTTTTGCCGTTCTCGGCCTGCAATATTGCCCGTACCGGCACATAAACCCTTGCTCCCGAATGATTGCCTGATTACACGCCTTTGTTACAAGGCATTTTAGCTGTCCGATTGAAATCCGGACATAATCCTGTGAAATGCAGTGCTCCTCCAGTGGAGCGCCTGCACAGGCTATTTTTATTCGAGGCAATGAGTTTGACCGCACAACGATCAACCGCCGCTGTTTCCAGCGCAGACAGGACGCTCTTCGGCCTGCCTTGGGCCGTTATATTCGTGCTGTGCTATTTTGCGTTTCAGGCCGTTCTTGTCACCCTCGTTTCAAACGGTGCCGGTCTTGATGACGCCGAACAGCTTGCCAATATTGGCTATCTGGACTGGGGCTATGGCGGGTCCCAGCCCCCGCTCTATACATGGATTACCAATCTTGCGGCGTCATTGCTCGGCACCTCGATGCTCACGCTGCAGATCGTCAAGTTCGGCCTTCTCGCGAGCTTGTTCCTGAGCGTTTACGGCGCAATGAAATTACTCGGTTTTTCGCGCATGGTCGCGTCGGCCGGCATGCTCGGATTGTTCCTCATTCCGCAAATCGGATGGGAATCGCAGCGCGCATTGACGCATTCAGTTGCTGGCACCGCCGGTTGTGGCTGGGCATTTCTGGCCTTTGCCTGGCATATGCGTGCGCGTCACGCGGGGTCTGCCATCGTTCTTGGTGCTGCGATGGCTGCGGCACTTCTCGGCAAGTTCAACGCGTCGTTTTTCCTGATCATGCTGGTCGTGACGGGCCTTCTCATTCCCGAATATCGCCGGATACTGCTCTCCAAGCTGAGTCTCGTAACGGTTCTGGCATTCGCGATCTGCTTCGGGCCGACTGCGATCTGGATGCTGGCACACAAATCAAGTGTCATGGCGCGTGCAAGCAAGTTTGAGATCGGTGCTTCCGGGAATCTGTTCTTCGACCGGTTGATGGGAGTCGAAAGTTTCATTGAGGCGGCGTTTCTGTTCTCTATCCTTGCCGTCGCGATCGCTGGAATTATCGCGCTCATCCATTGGAAGAAAAAGATTGCGCCACCCGCTCCGCTGGCGACTGGCGAGAAATTTCTTCGCCTTCTCATTCTGGTGGGCTTGGGTATCGTACTTGTCGGTGTTGTCGCAACCGGCGCTAATAACGTGAAAGACCGCTGGCTGCAGCCAGTCCTGTTTCTCACTCCTGCTCTGATGGCGAGCCTTATGGCTCGTTATCGGATCGGAGATAGAGCCTTGATTGACTATGCCATCGTCAGCGCTGTCGCGGCGCTTATTGTGCCGCCGGTGTTGAGCTTTAACTTGACCTATGGTTCGGGCTCGCCGCCTTACGGCCAGCTCGACTATCGACATCTTTATGAAGAAGTGCGGGCGAAAGGCTCGTTCAAGACGATCCTCACGGACAATGCACAGATTCCGGGTAATTTCAGATTGTTTGATTCGTCCTTGCGAGTGGTACATCCAGAAACCCCGGATACCAGAGCGCATTTGACGCCACCTGTACTCGTGATGTGGTTTGGTGGGGCTGAACCGAACGAGCGCATTGCAACTTTGTTGCAGAGTGCAAATATCGCCGTGCCTCACGAAAACATTGTAACCACGGACGTTACATACAAAACCCGCCCTGACAAGCATATGACCGTCAGCTATTTTCTGACGCCGTAACGAAATGGCCCGGAAAACCCGGGCCATTTGTTCTTTTATTCTACGGTATCCTGGACCGCATGCGCGGTGCTCTTTACATCGCGGCCAACGCCTCGCACCGTATTTGCGCAGGAGGCGAGCGTAAATGCGCAGAGAACAATAGCTAATGGGACAAGTCGGGTCAGCTTCATGACAGTCTCTCCAATGGGATGCGCGTTTCTGCCCTTTTGAAGGCAGACGCCTAGAGTTCCAAGCCTATTCAAACCAGTTATGCCTCCCGCCGCATACAAGCCCCTGCTCGGCAGCTGGCGGTGAAGCCGATTCACTCGGCTGTCACACAAGAAATCTAGCGCAGCGTTTTTCTCTGGCAAGAGAATGCTTTAAGTCCCATCCCAATAAACTGTGATCTTCATCAGCAGGCCCGGAAGGTCTCGAACCGCCCGGAGCGACGATAACCTTCAAAAACACTTCGCAGATGGTCAGCGACAACCTGAATATGCGGACCGGCTTCCGGTTTCACAACCATACCAAGCTGGTAGCGGCCAAGAGCAGGCAGGCCGTGCTCCGGCCCCAGAGCAACGATCCCGTCGCTCAACAGCGTTTTACCGAAAGGCGCTATCGCAAGATCGGCCATGATCGCTGCCCGCTGCCCCGTCGAGTGTGAGCTCATGTAGGCGATACGATATGGACGTCGGCTTCTTTCAAGCGCTTCGAGCGCACTGCCCCGCCAGGCACAACCCTCTTCCCAAATGGACAGCGGCAACGGTTCGCGACGATAGGCCGTACCGCACTTGGCGCCAGCCCATACAAGTTCTTCGTCCAGCAGAACTTCCACATCGCCCTTGTTAAGCACCGTGTGGGAAATATTGATCAGCGTCACGTCCAGCCGCCGCTCGTCAAGCCGCTTGCGCAGATTGCTGCTTTGATCGATCACCACATCGACCGTTACCCCCGGATGGCTTTCAGCAAAACGCTTCAACACGAGCGGCAGCACGCATTCGCCAATATCATCCGGCGAGCCCAGCCGAACCACACCGGTCACTGTGGGCGCAACGAATTTCGATACGGCTTCCCGATTGAGAGCCAGAAGACGCCGCGCATAACCGAGCAGAATCTCCCCATCGCTGGTCAATGTGACCGAACGCGCGTCACGGTCGAAAACCGCGACCCCCAGCTGTTCTTCCAGTTTCTTGATCTGCATCGAAACGGCGGAAGGCGTGCGGAACACCGCATTTGCCGCAGAAGAAAAGCTCCCGGTATCAGCTATCGCCACAAATGTGCGCAGCACATCAATATCCAGCATCGGAAGGGGATGTTGAACGGGCGCTGTCATGACGGACTCCGTTTCTAGCACTTTGTTCAAATTTTCTGATCTTAAGCCTTTCTATATTTCGTTTGATTGAACGTCAAGGGAAATACATATTCAAGATACCGACAAGGCGAGCTGCAGCGAACGCATCAACCGGACTTTCTGAATGAGGAGAGAAAAAATGACCGTTCATTGCCAATCCGCTTCCAGTGGCAGAGTGACGACTATTCGCTTCATGCCGACTTGGACCGTCGTGAATGCACCGTCATGGCTGCTGGTACTGCACTCCAAAATGCGGAAGCAGCTGCAAATCTGGGCTTACGAGGGGCGCGTGAGGCGAAGCCGCCGGGTGCTCGAATCGTTGCCCGAGCACATATTGCACGATATTGGCTGGCCCAACGTGGATGAT
Organism: Brucella pseudintermedia; assembly: GCF_008932435.1. Classification (GTDB taxonomy): domain Bacteria; phylum Pseudomonadota; class Alphaproteobacteria; order Rhizobiales; family Rhizobiaceae; genus Brucella; species Brucella pseudintermedia. The sequence continues at coordinate 57,494 of NZ_WBWE01000001.1, forward strand.
CGTCTGCCCGGCATTCCAAGAAACCCGAACGAACTGCCCCGCAGAAGCTGAAATCAAATGAGGGCGAGCGCGCGACCCGCCCTCATTTTCCCGACATTAAAATACCTTTTCGCGGCAGGCATTTAGCCGCACTTTGCAACCTACCCGTTCTGTGTCTCAATATAACACTATCTTGTTTGCGCCATCACCCTCCCCCTGCGAATCTCGGTTGGCGCGGCAGGACTACCGGTCTGAAAGCGACCGGCTAAAACCGGGCCCAAAACGACCCGGAGTCGTGACGGAGACACAAGGTTCGGCTGCGTCGGGAACCGTAGCCAAAGCCTTCGAGAATGGGAACGTTCGGGCATGATCCAGGCTTCATCGGTTAAGCGGTCTATTGTCTTTTTTCTTGTTCCAAATTTTTCGATGATTGCTTTCGCAACGGCCATCGAGCCATTGCGTATTGCAAATCGAATGCTGGGTTATGACGCCTATCGATGGCGGCTGACATCGGTTGACGGAAAGCCGGTAACGGCTTCCAACGGTGTGGAATGCGCTGTCAACGCCTCGCTGGAAGACGAGCGGCGCTTTCTGCAGCGCGAACAGCGTCCATCGATGGTGTTCGTCTGTTCCGGCGTCTATGTGGAGGAATTCAGGAACAAATCCGTCTTCGCGTGGCTGCGCGAAGAGTATAATCGCGGCGTTGCGGTCGGCGGGCTTTGTACTGGGGCGCATATACTGGCGGCAGCCGGGCTTCTATCTGGAAAGCGCTGCGCCATTCACTGGGAAAATCTCCCCGGCTTCTCGGAAGCATTCCCCAAAGCTGAGGTTTATGCTGATCTTTTTGAGGTTGATAGCAACCTCTACACCTGCGCAGGCGGAACCGCTTCGCTTGATATGATGCTGAAACTGATCGGGGATGATTTCGATGCAAACCTGGTCAACAAGATTTGCGAGCAAGCGCTGACGGACCGTGTTCGCAGCCCTCAGGATCGCCAGCGCCTGCCGCTGCGCGCCCGTCTCGGCATCCAAAATTCGAAGGTGCTGACTATCATCGAGATGATGGAAGCCAATCTTTCGGAACCTCAGGCGCTGATCAATGTCGCTCATACGATAGGTCTGTCTCGCCGGCAGGTGGAACGGCTTTTCCGTCAGGAAATGGGTCGGTCGCCGGCACGCTATTACCTTGAAATCCGCTTGGATCGGGCACGGCATCTGTTGCTGCAGTCATCCATGCCCGTTGTTGAAGTTGCAGTTGCCTGCGGTTTCGTGTCGGCGTCGCATTTTTCCAAATGCTACCGGGAACTGTATGGCCGTTCACCGCAACAGGAGCGGGCAGAGCGCAAAATGCTCATTGCAGCGTAAACTTGATATTGAAAGGGAATGGCGTTGAACCTCGAACAGAACAGCCCATTCCTTTCAGCTTCTAAAAGAAAATCAAAAGTCTACAGCTCGTTCCGGAATCAGTTTCACAGGTCGGACCGCATATGGCTCCAGATCAACCGGCATGTCGTGAATGGAACAGTCCTCCCCCACCCCGTGGTGATTTCCGCAAGCTTCAATGCAGTCGTCTGACGCTGCTAATATGTCGTATAAAGGCAAATGTCGCGACCAGCCAGCGACTATGGTTTTGTGAAAATACCAACTGGGGTCGCATAAAATGGCAGAGTTTCCTAAGAAGGCGAAAGTTGTGATTGTCGGGCTGGGCGGCATCGTCGGCGCCTCGATCGCGCACCACCTGATAGAGCGCGGCTGGGACGATATCGTCGGCATCGATAAATCCGGTATCCCGACCGACATCGGCTCGACAGCCCACGCCTCGGACTTTTGCTATGCGACAAGCCATGACTTCCTCTCCTGCTGGACGACGCTTTATTCCATCGACTTCTACGAAAAGATGGGGCATTACGCCCGCGTCGGCGGTATCGAGGTGGCCCGCGTCGGCGACGACGCGCGCATGGACGAAATCAAGCGCAAGGTCGCGTCGGGCAAGGCTTTCGGCACCCGCGCACGGTTGATGGAACCGGCGGAGATCAAGGAAAAATTCCCGCTGATCGAAGAAAGCATGGTTCAGGGCGGCCTGTGGGATCCGGATGCGGGCCTCGTCATCCCGCGCTCGCAGACTGTTGCGGGCAAGCTGATCGATCAGGCGGAAGCCGCGGGCAAGCTCAAGAGCTTCGCCAACACGCCTGCACAGTCGCTGATCGTTGAAAACGGTCGCATCAAGGGCGTCGTCACGCATCGTGGCACCATTGAAGCCGAATATGTCATCGTCTGTGCGGGACTTTGGGGACGCCTTATCGCCGAAATGGTCGGCGAAGACCTGCCAGTGATGCCGATCGACCATCCGCTGACATTCTTCGGCCCCTATAACGAGTTTGAGGGAACCGGCAAGGAAATCGGCTGGCCGCTCCTGCGCGACCAAGGCAATTCAGCCTATATGCGCGACACGGGTGATCCAAAGACTGCCGAAGGTGGCCAGATCGAATGGGGGTACTATGAGGAAACCAATCCTCGTCTGTGCCATCCGCGAGATCTTCTGGAAAAGCACGAAGCGCGCCTGTCGCCCTCACAGCGTGACCTCGAAATGGAGCAGATTCTGGAGCCGCTGGAGCGTGCCATCGAACTGACGCCCATTCTGGGAGAACTTGGCTACAATGAAAGCCATTCCTTCAATGGCTTCCTGCAGGTCACAACCGATGGCGGCCCATCGATGGGCGAAAGCCAGAAGGTGCGCGGCCTCTGGTATGCCGTGGCCATCTGGGTCAAGGACGGCCCCGGCATGGGCAAGCTCATCGCCGACTGGATGACGGATGGGCGCACTTCCATTGATCATCACGCCATCGACTATTCCCGCTTCTACCCGCACCAGATGACCGAACAGTTCATTTGGGACCGCTGCACAGAAACGGCGATGAAGGTTTATAATCCGGCGGTTCATCCGCGTGAACCTTTCTCCAAAGGCCGCAATATTCGCCGTTCACCATTCTACGAACGCGAAGTCGAACTTGGCGGCTATTTCATGGAACTTGGCGGTTGGGAGCGTGCGCATGGCTATGCCGCAAACGAACACCTGCTGGAGAAATACGGTGACCGTGTGCCGGTACGCAAAAACGAATGGGACAACCGCCATTTCTGGCGCGTCTCCAACGCCGAACATCTCGAACTCACCGAAAATTGCGGCATCATCAATCTCTCGCACTTTGCGATGTATGATATCGAGGGCCCCGACCATGTCGAGCTGATGGAATGGCTCTGTGCGGCCAAGATCGGCGGCGACGCCAATATCGGAAAGGGGATCTATACCCACTTCCTCGACGACGAAGGAATGGTGCGAGCCGACTTCACGGCAATCCGCATGGCTGACCGCATTCGCATGATCAATGGCGCCGATGCGGGCCCACGCGATTTCCACTATATGCGCCGTGTGGCCGAAGATAAGGGTTTCGATGTCACAATCACCGATGTGACGGAGAAATACGTTACCATTGGCATCTGGGGTCCGAACGCGCGCGAAAATCTGAAAAAGGTCGTCGAGAACCCGGAAGGGCTCGACGCGGAAAACTTCCCCTTCGCTGCCATCAAGCCGATCCGGATTGCAGGCAAGGACGTTACCGCCTTCCGCATTTCCTATGTCGGCGAACAGGGCTGGGAACTGCATATGCGTTATGAAGACGGCCTCGCCGTCTGGGATGCGCTTCGCTCCACCGGCGTGATCGCGGTGGGCGTCGAGACCTATGCCAATACCCGCCGTATGGAAAAGAGCTTGCGCCTGCAAAATGCCGATCTCCTGACCGAATACAATCTTCTGGAGGCTGACCTTGCTCGCCCCAAGGTCAAGGAAGCTGACTTCCGTGGTAAGGCAAAGCATCTGGAATACCGCGCCCGCGAGCATCAGCCCGCCATGCTCTGCACGCTGGTCATGACCGACAATGTCGATAAGAACGGCGTGGCCCGTTATCCAGTTGGCATCATGCCGGTACAAGACCCTGAAACGGGAGAAACGCTTGTCGACGAGCTGGGCCGCCGATCATTCACGACGTCCGTCGCTTATGGTCCGACCATCGGCAAGAACATTGCTCTTGCTTATCTGCCCTGGGCTTATTGCCAGGAAGGCCGCAAGCTGAACGTGGAATATTTCGGTGAGACTTATCCGATTGAGGTGCGCTCTATCGGCTATAAACCGCTCTACGACCCGGAAAACTTGAAGCCTCGCAGTTAATCCCGTTATATGCAAAAGCCGAGGCGATGCCTCGGCTTTTGTGTTCAGATCGCAAGATTATTTCAACGTGGCCTTGCCGCCACTGATCGTTATCTTTTCATCACCGGTCAATGCTTCGCGGTCCCCATTGGGAAAGGTCACAAAGCAGCCCGAAGCGCAGAAATCCACCGTCTCGCCCGGCGCGACGATCATTTCGCGCTTGGAAGCGCCTTCCGTGACGACTATCGTCTGCGGGCCGCTATCATTGTTGGAAATCTGGGCAGCATAAGCGCTCCCGGCCGAGACCGCAAAACCAATTGCTGCACCAAGAACAAGCTTGGCGAAGCCATTGAGCTGATGTGTGTTCATATCGTCCCGACCTTTCTATCGCTCCCGCTGCGATATGTTCTCTGTCGCGTGAGCCCTATTGCCCTGAGACACCCCTTTATAAGCGGACAAAACTGAACTGCAACTGAACGCAATGTTCATCAAGCGCGATCATCGTCCTTGTCCTTGGCTTCCGGCTTTTCCGCACTCGCCCTTTTTGTCCTGACCGCAGACGAATTCTCTCTTTCCTGCTGCATTAACCCGGACAGTTTTTCGATTTCCGGCACGCTCAGAATGAGATCAGTCGAGGAGGAGGACAAATGCAGTCCTTCTTCATGGAAGCGCTCGACGATCTGGAAACGTAGCTCATTCTTGATGCCGCCAGTGGACGTGATATCGGCAACATGCGCATAGATATCGAAGACCATCAGTGAATCGTTCATGCTTTGAAAAGCGACGAAAGGCTCCGGATTTTTCAAGATTGATGGATGGCCGCGAACGATTTCCAGCAGCAATGCATGAACCCGGCGCGGTTCGGCCGTGTAGGAAGCCTGCACGTTGATATCGATGCGCCCGAGCTTGTTGCGATGGGTCCAGTTGCCAACATTGCCGTTGATAAGCGTCGAATTCGGCACGATGATCGATTGCTTCTGGAAGGTTTCCACTTCGGTCGCACGCACGCTGATCTTCTTGACGATGCCGCTGACCGTGCCAGCTTCCACCCAGTCGCCGACCTTAAAGGGACGCTCGGCGAGCAGAATGAGACCGGAAACAAAGTTCTGTACGATGTTTTGCAGGCCAAAACCGATGCCGAGAGAGAGACCGCCGGCAATAAGGGCGAGGTTCGACATATTGAACCCGGCTGCCGATATCCCCATCAACGCCGCCAGACAGAGGCCGACATAGCCTATGACTGTGCGGATCGAATTGCGTACGCCGGAATCGACGCGCCCGCGCGCCATGACACTGTTGTCCAGCCAGTTCTGGAACCAGCGCGTCAGCAGATAGCCGATCACGAACAGCAGCACGCCGGTCAAGAGCCCCATGAGCGAGATCGAAATATTACCGATCTGGAAACCCGTCATCAGCTGGTAGAAAGTACTTTTCAGTTCAGCCCACTGGAAGCCAAGCTGCATCAGGACGAGCGGAATGCCGATCAGCGCCACGACGAGATTGATCAGGATGCCGGCTGCGAGGCCAAGTTGATCCAGCGTCGCGTCGTCGAAATGAAAGCGCTCCCGCATTGCCTTGCCGATATGGCTGGAAGCAAAAGCCTGCTCCTCGGAAATCGCGCGTCCGGTCAGGAAGCCCATATACATGGTCACGAGAAACGCGCCTGTCACAACGATCTGCTGTGAGATAAACCGGGCCAAGCCGATATAGCCGAAAACCGCGGTCAGGATCGGCAAAAGGCCCAATAGGATGAGGAACGTCCTGAAGGCACGCGGCCACGACCGGACAATGCCATCCTTTTCGCGCTCAACGGGCTTCAGGAAAGCGATCGCAAGAATAAGGACACCAACCATTACGGTTGCGAGCAAGCTTTTCGCCATCGTCAACGATAGCGGCGAGGAAAGTATCTGATTGACCGTTCCGAAGAAGGAATCGAGCCCGCTTGTCAGCGCCGTTCCCGTTATCAACCAGCCAAGAACACGTCCCGGCCCCGGCGCGACCGGAACCAGCCGCCATTGCGGCATATCTGAGCTGATACAGGCGAACGCCAGCCTGTGGATGAAGAAGACCAGTCCGAGCACCAGAAAAAGCGACTGGAGGAGGGACGCAATATCTGTTCTCAGAACATTGAAATAGTTCAGAAAAAAGTATGTCGTCGCCAGAAAGACGCCCACAGCCGCCGACGGTATTACCGTAGACCAGAAGGCCACCGACAATCGGCTTAGATAGGAGGGCGACTCCACTGTTGGGTCACGCTGGTAGAGTGTCCCCAAAACGCGCCGCGCACCAAGTTGAATTACCAACGCGGCTACGAATGCAAAAAAGGCGGCGGCGAGAAACGAATTGAGCTTGAACGTGCTTACAAAGCGCCACCACGATTGAATGATGCGCCAGAGCGATACCATTTGCGAACTCGCCGCCGATGCAACCTCAGTGCCGAGCGTCGTGTCGATGTTCACGCGCTGGGAAAGTGTCCTCGCAAAAAGATCGCGGCGCATATCGCCGATTTTTGCGGACATCTGATTGACGGAAAGCGACGTATCTTCCGTCTCGCCGACAATCGCATTGATTTCCGCCTTTTCGGAGACAAGCCGGGCACGCTCTTCACTGACAATAGCCGGTTCAGGCGGCTGATCGCCGGATGGCGCCGGTCCGAGCTGTTCGAGCCGCGTATTGATTTCGCTGAGACGCGGACGGAATGAAACACCGGCATCAAGAAGCTTCTTCGAAAGAGAATCCAGCTGGAGCTTGAGATTGGCGAGCGTTTCATCGTTCGAAGCCGCCTTCGGCAGCTGATCGCTGATCCGCTTCGTCTGCTGCTTCAAATCATCGATAACAGGCCTTTGCTGCTGAACCACATTGGAAACGGGCGCCGCCGCTGGTTGCTGACCGGTGGCAGCGGGCGCCTGCGTGCTTTGTGGAACAGCAGCGGGCGCGGCTGGTGCCGGCTGCTTGTTGTCCTGCGCAAAGGCGGGCGCAAAGCTTCCCGGCGACAGGGCACCGATCAGAAGAGAAAATGCAAGAACACGAAACGTCGATGAATATGCCAATTCAATTCTGCCGTTAAACAAGACACGGTTTCAACATAAAGCGCCCTAAAAGGGATGCAAGGCGTGGCTGTTTACAAGATTTCACAGCATGTAGGAAGCGGACAGATACCCTATCAGGCGAGCCTTGATGCCAGTATTTCCTTGTTCGTGCGAACACAAATGATTAATGAGGATTCGCAATGAGTGTGAAAAGCGGGCTCAACTCCACGGTTAGACTCTAAAGAAAGTCTTGGCGATTTGATGAAGGGCATGAAAAACACGGAACAGCACAAGCGGCATGGTTTCATGCTGTTCGTGACGTGCGTTCTGTCGTTTACCGCTTTTCTCTTTGCCGTCGATTTTTCAACGCCCGATGACGATGCGGCATCTCATTCCGGCGGCATCGTGGCAAGGCAAGTCGAAGGCAGTCCAGCGACGCCTGTTCGCCAGCAATCCACCCCCTCACCGCAGCCCATGCGGGCGATTCTGATCGAAGCCATAGCAGCCAAGATCAAAGCTGCGTATTTCGACAGCTCGGGCGCGGCACTCCCGGTTGTGGCGGCGGCAGCGTTTCTTCCAAAGACGGGTTCAGCCGAAGCGGCGCGGAAAATCCAGCGCCTCGCGGTCTTGCAGGGACATTTTGGCTCTGCCCGTGCGCCCCCGAAAAGCGCATAATGCGCCATTCTTGATGATTGGCCCCTACCGATCCTAACGCCATTGAAAACAATGCCCGCGTCAGCCTTCGAGTGGCAACCGGGCTTACCAACCGGAACCTTAATCCATGCGTACTTCGAAATGGGTGGTTGTGCTATATAGCCTGATCGTTGCGATCGGCGTTATCATCGCCTTGCCCAACTTCTTTACCCAAAAGCAACTTGACGCGATGCCGTCCTGGTTCCCCAAGCGCCAGGTCACGCTCGGCCTTGATCTGCGCGGCGGCTCCTATCTCGTGCTTGAAGTCGATGCAGCCAGCCTGAAGAAGGATCGCTTGCGGACTTTGCTCGACGATGCCCGCAGCAAGCTGCGCGCCGAACGCATCCAGCCGCAGTCTATCCGCGCCGTCGGTGATGCGGTTGTCGTGACCATCCCTGACGCCGACCAGCGCGCCAAGGCGGAAACTGCACTGCGCACCTTGATTTCGCAGGTCAATACCAGCGGGTTCGGTACGGCGATCAATGACATAGATGTCGCCTCGACCGACAATCAGGTGCGTCTGACCCTGACGGAAGCGGGCTTCAACTACCGCCTCGACGCCGCTCTCCAGCAGAGCCTTGAAATCATCCGTCAGCGCGTCGACCAAGTTGGCGTCGCCGAACCTTCGATCCAGCGCGTGGGTTCTGACCGCATCGTGGTTCAGCTTCCCGGCCTTCAGGATCCGGCACAGCTTCGCCAGCTTCTTGGAAGTACGGCGAAAATGAGCTTCCATATGGTTGCGGATGCCAATCCGAACGATGCGCCGCCTCCCGGCGTGACGATTATGCCGGATTCCAAGGACCCGAATATCAAATACCCGATCGAAGATCAGATCGCGCTTTCCGGCGAGCGTCTCACCGATGCGCGTGCAGGATTCGACCAGCGTACCAATGAGCCGATCGTGTCCTTCCGCTTCGATAGTCTCGGAGCGCGCCAGTTCGCGGATATCACCACAAAGAACGTCAATCGCCCGTTCGCTATCGTGCTCGACGGCAAGGTGTTGAGCGCTCCGGTCATCCGCGAACCGATCACCGGTGGTTCGGGTCAGATTTCCGGCAGCTTTACCGTTCAGGACACGGTGGTTCTTTCCGCACTCCTGCGCGCCGGCGCCCTGCCCGCGCCGCTCACCGTTATCGAGGAACGCACGGTTGGTCCTGATCTCGGCGGCGATGCGATCAAGATGGGCCTGATTACCGGTGTGATCGGCTTCGTGCTAGTCGCGGTCTTCATCCAGCTCCTGTACGGTGTCTGGGGAACTATCGCCAATGTGGCCCTCCTGCTTCACACCCTGCTTACCTTCTCGGCCTTGAGCCTTATTGGTGCAACGCTGACATTGCCTGGCATCGCCGGTATCATTCTCGGCATTGGTATCGCGGTTGACGCGAATATTCTCATCAACGAACGTATCCGCGAAGAAACGCGGCGCGGCCTCGGAGCCATGGCCGCGCTGGACAAGGGCTTCCACAGCGCTTTCTCCACCATTGTGGACGCGAATGTCACCTCGCTGATCTCGACTCTGCTGCTCTTCACCTTCGGCACAGGCCCGGTTCGCGGCTTTGCGATTACCATGATGCTCGGCATCGCGATCTCCATGTTCACGGACGTAACGCTCGTCCGCATGGTGATGGCGTGGTACGTTCGCAAACGTAAGCTGAAGGTGCTTGTCATCGAGCCGTTCCTGAAATTCGTTCCCGAAAAGACGAATATCAGCTTCATGAACGCCCGCTTCGTCGGCATTGGTGTCTCGATCGTCCTGTCCATCCTGTCGATTGGCCTGTTCTTCAAACCGGGTCTGAATTACGGCATCGACTTCAAGGGCGGCATTCAGGCGGAAATCGTTACATCACAGCCTGCCGATCTGGCGCAATTGCGCGCCAAGCTTGGCTCGCTTGGACTTGGTGAAGTCGCGCTCCAGTCTGCAGGCAGCCCGAACGATGTTCTGATCCGCGTGCAGCGGCAGGATGGTGGCGAAGAAGCGCAGACGGCCGCCGTAAACAAGATGCGTCAGGCTGTCACCGAGCTCGATCCCGGCGTGAAGATCGAACGGACGGAAGTCGTCGGTCCGAAGGTCTCTGGCGAACTGGCCCGCTCCGGCTTCATCGCGGTTGTCCTTTCGGCGCTCGGCATGCTCATTTATCTGTGGTGGCGTTTCGAATGGTTCTTCGCGATGGGCGCGATCATCACGCTTGTCCTCGATACCACCAAGATGGTCGGCTTTTTCGCGCTGTTGCAGCTCGACTTTAACCTGACCGCCATCGCAGCGCTTCTGACTGCTATCGGCTACTCGGTAAACGATAAGGTTGTGGTTTATGACCGCATGCGAGAAAATATGCGGCTTTATAAATCGAAACCGCTGCGCGAAATCGTGGACATGAGTATCAATCAGGTGCTCGTCCGCTGTATCTATACATCGATGACGACGTTCCTGTGTATGCTTCCGATGGCTATCTGGGGCGGCAGCGCGGTTCATAATTTTGCCGTTCCGATGCTGTTCGGTATCGTGATCGCAACGTCGTCGTCGATCTTCATCGCTGCTCCGATTCTGCTCTTGCTCGGCAACTGGTGGCAGCACCGAAAGGAAGCCCACCAAGCAATTGAAGACAGCGCCGCAGCGCAGAAATGACCCATTCGCCGGGCAAGGTTCATGCCTTGCCCGGCTTCCACATACAGAATAGAGAAGCCAGAGGGGGAAGGCACCTGATGCCCCATGACACGCCTTTGATAGCGACAATCGTCATCGGGTTATGCCTGGCCTTCATCTTCGGTGCGATAGCCACCCGCCTGAAAATCTCACCTCTCGTTGGCTATCTCCTGGCCGGTGTCATTGCCGGTCCCCACACACCCGGTTTCGTTGCAGATCAGGACCTCATTCTGCAGCTCGCTGAAATTGGCGTTATACTGCTGATGTTCGGTGTCGGCCTACACTTTTCGCTTAAAGATCTCCTTTCCGTCAAAGCCATCGCGGTACCCGGCGCACTTGCGCAGATCGCTGCCGCCGCAGCCCTCGGTACCGGTCTCGGCCTCGCACTCGGCTGGGACGTGCAGGCGGGTCTGGTTTTCGGCCTTGCCCTTTCAACCGCCAGTACAGTTGTCCTTCTGCGCGCCATGCAGGAGCGCCGCCTGATCGATACGGAACGCGGACGCATTGCTGTCGGCTGGCTGATCGTCGAAGACCTCGCAATGGTCATGGCGCTCGTGTTGCTTCCGGCCATTGCCAGCGTCACCGGCCGCGCAGAAGGCACGGCAGCAAGCGATCCCATTATTTCATGGCTTGGCCTCGGCATTGGCGGCATCATTCTACTTACCATAGCCAAGGTCATCCTGTTCGTTGCGCTGATGCTAATCGTTGGACGCAAGGTCATACCCTGGCTTCTCAATGTCGTGGCCCAAACCGGCTCACGCGAATTGTTTCGTTTGGGCGTGCTCGCTATTGCACTCGGCGTCGCCTTTGGCGCAGCCCATCTGTTTGGCGTTTCCTTCGCGCTGGGCGCATTCTTCGCTGGCATGGTCATGAGCGAATCCGAGCTTAGTCATCGGGCCGCTGAAGAGTCCCTCCCCCTGCGAGATGCCTTTGCGGTGCTGTTCTTCATTTCTGTCGGCATGCTTTTCGATCCGATGAGCCTTGTCCGTGACCCGCTTCCCCTGCTCGGAACGCTCGCCATTATTCTCGTTGGAAAGTCGGTCGCTGCATTTTTCATCGTGCGCGCTTTCCGTCGTCCGGTCAGCACGGCGCTCACCATTTCGGCCAGCCTTGCGCAAATCGGTGAATTCTCTTTCATTCTTGCAGGGTTGGGCGTCAGTCTCAATCTTCTCCCTCCAGCCGGGCGCGATCTCATTCTCGCGGGCGCAATCCTCTCAATCTTCCTCAATCCGGTCATGTTCATCGTAGCGGAACGGATGCGGCCATGGATCGAAAAGCGAAGCAAAGGCGAAATGACAGCCGGTGAGAATATCGAAGCCGAGCCCAGCATTTCCGAGCCCGAGCCTTTGCCGCAAACATCGCTGGTCGCGCACACGATTGTGGTCGGTTATGGCCAGATTGGTGCTGGTATCGCGGGAGGATTGCAGGCGGAAACTTCACCTTTTCTGGTGATCGAGGATTCGCCGAAAGTAAGCGCATCTTTGAAGGACAAGGGCATTGAGGCTATCACCGGCAATGCTTCGGATTCTGAAATACTGGCGGCTGCCAATCCGTCAGCCGCCAGAAATCTGGTCATCGCGATACCCAACGCCTTTGAGGCTGGTCGTGTGACCGCGCTGGCTCGAGCCGCCAACCCGGAAATAAACATCGTCGTGCGCGCCTGTTCAAAAGCAGAAGCACAATACCTGCATGATCTTGGCGCTAATTCCGTCATTCTGGGCGAGGAAGAGATTGCAGCCGCCATGGCGAAGGCAATCGGAACCGAAATCAAAAGGAAAGACGCCGTCACCGTTTCGGACGGCGAAACGCAGAACGGCATAATGGGAACAATATCGGACGGATTGGCCGATATGACGGGCAATAATGGGGATGATATGAAGCATGAACGCGTGGTGACCGGCTGATGAAAGCAAAGGATTATATCTGGCCGGTCGTAGGCATTTGCGCAGTCGGAGTTTCGGTCTGGCTTCTTTATCGCGAGCTTCGCAGCATATCGCTGGATGATGTTCTGGACAGCCTTTATGCCATCCGGGCTCACCATTGGGTTCTGGCGGCGGGTTCCGCGCTTCTCGCCTATAGTTCGCTTGCAGGCTATGATCGTATCGCGCTGCTGCATCTCAAACGCAAAATTTCCTGGCTGTTTATCGCGCTTTGTTCCTTCACCACCTACGCCTTATCGCACAATATCGGAGCCTCAGTCGTCTCCGGCGCCGTAGTGCGCTATCGAGCTTATTCCTCGCAAGGCATGCCGGGCAGTGAAATCGCCGTCCTGATTGCCTTTTGCTCTTTTACGTTCATTCTTGGCGTTATCATAACCTCCAGCGTCGTTCTTCTGCTGGAGCCGCACATTCTGATGCGTTTCAACGAGGAACTGACACCGACCGTTTCCATTGTCATCGCACTTTTGATGCTGGCATTTGTGCTGCTCTATGTCTTCGGCAGCTGGTTGCGCCTGCGCCCGCTCCAGATCGGCAGTTTCCGGCTCGAATATCCGCGCATGTCGGTGGTTGTGCAGCAGCTCATCGTCGCTCCGCTGGAACTGATCGGCGCCGCCGGCATCATCTACTTTGCCTTGCCAGAGGCAGGTAATCCCGGCTTTCTCATTATTCTCGGCATCTTTCTCGTTTCGTTCTCGGCAGCTTTGATATCGCACGCCCCCGGCGGTCTCGGCGTCCTGGAACTGGTTTTCCTGACAGGTTTGCCGGATATGAATCAGGCAGACGTTCTCGCTGCGCTGATCGTGTTTCGACTGCTTTATCTGCTTATTCCGTTCGCAATGTCGCTCGTGGTGGTGCTCGTTTTTGAAAAGTCCCAGTTTCTGCTGCGGTGGAACGAAAAACAGCAAAAATAGACCCGCCAGACATGGAGCATAATTTTCACATAATCGCTCTAAATTGAATTTGTTTTCCTTAAAAAGGCGGCTTCCGCCACTTATCTTGGAACCAGTTTCGCAAAGCGCAAGCATCGCGAAATTGAACGCCCTCCCAAGGCTTTAATTCCAAGAGGAAAGACGCATGCCTGCGACATTGATCATCCCCGGCTACAAGGGATCGGAAGCAGGCCACTGGCAGCGCCAATGGTTGCATGACGATCCGTCAGCATTGCTCGTCGAACAGGACGACTGGCACTATCCGGTGCTATCCGACTGGATGCACGCGCTCGAAGCCAAGCTCGCCGAAAACCCCGGCGCGGTTCTGGTTGCCCATAGCCTCGGCTGTGCGCTCGTCGCCCATCTGTCGAGCCGACCATCGGCTGCTCATGTGGCGGGTGCACTTCTCGTTGCACCGGCCGACGCTGAGACCATGGCCCGCAGGGACAGTCGTTTCCAGAGCTTTGCCCCGCTGCCCCGCCACGAACTGGGTTTCCCTTCTATCGTCGTGGCAAGCCGCAACGATGAGTATATGAGCTTTGCCAAGGCTGAAGCTCTTTCGCATGTGTGGGGTTCGGGATTTGTCGACCTGGGCCATGCCGGTCACATCAACGTGGCAAGCGGTTTCAGCCGCTGGCCTGAGGGAATTATTCTGGCGTCCTCGCTGCACAGAGAACCGGTAACCAACACGCTTTCCCAAGCAGCGTGACCGCGAGCCGTCTATTCCTCGAATGGACGGCTCCCTTTTTCAGGCGCCCTGCCTGCGCTCAAGCAGAACCTTCAAAACAAGCGTGAGAAGAGCGATCAATGCCAGCGTCGAGGCTGCTGCGAAAGCACCGGCGACATTATAGTCGTTGAACAGCAATTCCACCTGTAGCGGCAGCGTATTGGTCTTGCCTCGGATGGCACCAGAGACGACCGAAGTTGCTCCAAATTCCCCCATGACACGCGCATTGCAAAGCACCGCGCCATAGAGCAACGCCCACTTAATGTTGGGCAAGGTAACATAGAAAAAGGTCTGCCAAGCGTTGGCCCCGAGCGTCAAAGCCGCTTCTTCTTCATCACTCCCCTGCACTTCCATGAGCGGGATCAGCTCCCGCGCCACGAAGGGCGAAGTCACGAAAAGGCTGACCAGAAAAATCGCTGGGACCGTGAACATGATCTTGATGTCGTAGGACTCCAGTAGCGGCCCCAGCAGCCCCTGCGATCCATAGAGGAAGAGATAGGTAACACCAGCCACGATAGGCGAAACGGAAAAAGGTATTTCCACGAATGTGATCAGAAGCCTGCGGCCGGGAAAGCGGAATTTCGTTACCAGCCACGCTACACAGACACCGAAAGCCATGTTGATCGGGACAACAACGATCGCAGTCAACACAGTGAGCCACACCGCATGAAGCGTGTCTGGCCTCAATATCTCGCTGAAAAAGACATCGACGCCTTTGCTGAATGCATAGGAGAAGATGACGGCAAGCGGCGCTCCGATACAGATCACAGACAACACGGCTGCGAGCCAGATCAATATGTTGCGCATCGGGCCCGAATTTCGTGCCTGCATGCTTGCGCTAGCGTTCTGCATAACGAAGCTGCCTTGCCTGGATGAGATTGGTCACAAGAAGCATGACAAAGGCCGTAACAAGCATCACGAATGCAAGTGCAGCCGCGGCGGGATAGTCATATTCGTCCAACCGGATGAAAACGAGCAGTGACGTGACTTCGGTTTCGAAGGGCAGATTGCCTGAGATAAAGACAATCGAACCAAACTCGCCAAGGCTGCGCGCAAAGGAAAGCGAAGAGCCTGCAAGGAAAGCCGGAAAGATGGTCGGCCAGATAATATGCGAGAATGTCTGCCAGGAACTGGCCCCAAGGCTGCGCGCAGCCTCTTCCACATCGGCGCTCATATCTTCGAGCACCGGCTGAACCGTGCGAATGACGAACGGGATGCTGGTGAAGAACATCGCGATCATGATTCCAAGTGGTGCGTAAGCGACCTTTATCCCGATCGGTTCAAGAAGCCGCCCGAACCAGCCATTCTGAGCGAACAGTGTTACAAGCGCCAGGCCAGCAATGGCAGTCGGCAGCGCGAAAGGAAGATCGACAGCGGCATCGATCATGCGTTTGCCCGGAAATTCGTATCGTGTCAGGACCCATGCCAGCAGAAGACCGAACAGGCCATTGAACACGGTCGCCACCGCAGCAGCGCTCAAGGTGATCCTGTAAGTCGCCAGCGCCCGCTCCGAAGTCACAATGTTCCAGAAGTCGCTCCAGCCGAGACTGGCCGTTTTCAGGATCATGGCCAGCAGCGGCAAAGCCACGATCACAACCAGATAAAGCAAGGTGCAGCCAAGGGTCAGCCCGAACCCCGGCAACACCGAATTACGTTTCATGCTTAGAACCGCCACTGGATTTTTCCGAAAAGCGAGGCGACCCATGCGGGTCGCCAGTTGGCTTCATTTATTTGCCTTTGAAGAGCTGATCAAGCACTCCGCCTTCAGCGAAATGTTCCTTCTGCACCTTCTCCCAGCCACCAAAAGCGTCTTCAACCGTTACGAGGCGCACATCAGGATAGATGTCCTTGTGCTTGGCGATGACGTCCTTGTCATGTACGCGGTTGAAGTTTTGGGCCAGAATTTCCTGCCCCTCCAGAGAATAGAGGTAATCGAGATAGGCTTCGGCGATCTTGCGCGATCCGCGCTTGTCCACCACCTTATCCACGACCGTAACCGGAAACTCCGCCAGCAGGCTGACTTCCGGTACGACAACGTCATACTTATCGGGCCCGAGCACTTTTTCTGTCCCGCGCGTTTCCGCCTCGAAAGTCACCAGAACGTCACCAATGCCGCGTTCGGCGAAAGTTGTCGTTGCCCCGCGACCGCCTGTATCGAAAACCGGGACGTTTTTGAAAATCTTGCCGATGAATTCATGCACCTTTGCCTGATCGCCCTTGAACGCCTCGTTCGCGTAAGCCGTCGCGGCAAGATAGGTGTAACGCGCATTGCCCGAGGTTTTGGGGTTCGGGAAGATAACCTTGACATCATCGCGCGCCAGATCGTCCCAGTTCTTGATGTTCTTCGGATTACCTTCGCGCACGAGGAATGCGGGGAACGAATAATAAGGCGACGAGTTGTTGGGCAACCTCTTCTGCCAGTCCGCCGGAATCAGATTGCCCTTGTCATGAAGGACCTGCACGTCGGTCACCTGGTTGAATGTCACGACATCAGCCTCAAGCCCTTCCAGAATCGAACGCGCCTGCTTCGATGATCCAGCATGGGACTGATTGACGGTCAGGTCTTCTCCGGTCTTGGTTTTCCAATCGGCGATGAAGGCCTTGTTGATCTGCTCGTAGAGTTCCCGCGCGATATCATAGGAAACATTGAGGATTTCCTTTGGCTCCTGCGCGTGAACCGGGGCGCAGCCGAGACCGAGAGCGACCGCCGCATATAGAATAATTTTTCTCATTAGACCCATCCCCACCGCGCCATTTGCGAAAAGCGCTCTAAACTGGATTGTTTTCGGAAAACAAATCTAACGAGAGAAAAGACAAAATCAATCTAAATCATTGATTTAAATATATAAACTACTTTCAACGCCATTCATGGAAGCCGCGCCCAATCCATATGCTGGCGTGAGAAAATAATTCTCCCCCGGAGCGAAATTCTGAAATGAAACGCAAAAGGCAGGAAGCTTTCGCCTCCTGCCTTCAAAAATTTACGCGCCTGAACGGACTTACCAGAAACCGCGATGCTGCCAGCACCAGAGAAAATTATGCTCGCCGCGCTCCAACCGGTTGCGGCGGCGGGCTGCAATCTCTTCAGCATTCAGCTTCATCTCGCGCCATGGCTGTTCCAGAAAGGCCGGAACACGCAAAAACGCATTCTTCATCTTTGTAGCGAGCAGATGAACGGTTCGCTTCATGCAGGCCTCCTCATTGCCTTACGCTCCAATATTGTCGCGCTTTCGCCGCAACAATGAACGACAGGTTAATTTTGTAGGCTTCCGGACTTTTGTCAATAACCTACTTTTTTGATCGGAGTTAACTGCATGAAATAATTTGCGAGCTGAATGACCCAGCCCGCAGATATTTCCATTACACCTCATATTCGATTGAAGGCGTAATACGAACCTTACCGACGTGGCGCCCATTCATCGAGTCTATCTTGAATTCCAGCCCGTCAGCAACGAAGCTCTCCCCACCCACAGGCAAGTGCCCCAGATGCCAGAGTACGTAACCGGCGAGAGTTGTGTAGCGGTCGGCTTCGTCCACAAGATCGCGCTCCAGAAGGCCGCTCAAGCGGCGAATGTCGGTAAACCCGTCTACGAGGTAACCGCCCTGCCCGTCTGATAACGCAACGGCCGCCTCCTCGTCTTCATCCGGGAACTCACCGGCAATAGCTTCCAGAACGTCGGTAGGCGTTACGACGCCTTCGAATGAACCGTGCTCATCCACCACCACCGCGATCTGAACAGGGGAATTGCGCAACTGCTCCATAACGCGCAGCACGTTTGCATTCTCGTGCACGACCAGCGGCTGCTTCATGGATTTATCCCAGTCTATGGGCTTCTTGTCTCCAATATCGCGCAGCAGATCCCTGACCAATGCCACACCAATGAACTCATCCACCTGACGGCGCGCAACGATGACGCGCGAATGCGTCAGCTTGCGAATGGCCGCGTCCAGTTCCGCCGCGTCTTCATCCAGGTCAAGCCACTCGATCTCATTGCGGGGCGACATAATGGAACGCACAGGCCGATCAGCCAGATCAAGCACGCCGCGGATCATCTCCTTTTCTTCCGGCAAAAAGACATCGCTGGCGGCTGTCTGCTGGGCAATCACGTCAACTGTGTCAGAAAGCGGGCTCTCACCGCGGCTGCCGCCGAGCAGCCGCAACACCGCGCCCGCAGTACGCTCCCGGAGATCATTGGTGGTGACCAGCTTCTCACGATTATGCCGTGCCATCTGGTTGGCTGCTTCGATCAACACGGAGAAGCCGATCGCTGCGTAGAGATAGCCCTTTGGAATATGAAAGCCGAAACCTTCCACGACCAGACTGAAACCGATCATCATCAGGAAACCGAGACACAGAATGACAACGGTCGGGTGCTTGTTTACGAAATCCATCAGCGGCTTGGAAGCAAGCATCATCACGCCGATGGCAATGACGACAGCAATCATCATGACCGGCATATGCTGGACCATTCCTACAGCAGTGATCACACTGTCCAGCGAGAACACGGCGTCCAGAACGACAATCTGAACGATTACCTGCCAGAACACCGCATGTACGACCTTGGAGCTCTTGGGCCCGTGGTTTCCCTCCAGCCGCTCGTGAAGTTCCATCGTGCCCTTGGCAAGCAGAAACAGGCCACCAATCAGCATGATGATATCCCGGCCAGAGAACGACATTTCCATCAGCGAGACCAATGGTTCGCGCAGGGTAACGATCCAGGAAATCGAAGCGAGCAACGCCAGGCGCATCAAAAGAGCCAAGCTGAGGCCAATCAACCGCGCGCGATTGCGTTGATGCGGAGGCAGTTTGTCGGCCAGAATGGCGATGAAGACGAGATTGTCGATACCGAGAACGATCTCAAGCACCACCAATGTCACCAAACCTATCCAGGCATTGGGGTCAGCAATCCAGTCCATGGACCAGTCCATGATAGGTCGGCTCCTTTAAAGATCAGCAGAAACGAAAATTGGAAATTATGCCGCATACAGTTTGTGGCCGGGCCGCCTTTATGCGGTCCAGCCCCAGACGGGCAAAGACTGTCGGAAATTGCTCAATACACAGAAAGCGCAAACACCCCTGCGGGGAACTTGGACTTCGAGAAGACGAATCGTCAGAATTGTCGTCGGGCATAAAGCGCGATGAACCTTATATGTGATGGCTGCGAGGCTCGCCTAAGCTGCCGGTTGCCATATGAACCATATGATCTGTTATTATGCAGACCGAAGCGTAAGCCACAAGTGGCCGATTATTCGGCCGGTGTAACTTGTACACGCCGTTTCCGCTCCCGTCGCGGACGGGCTTTGAAAAAGCGAACGCCAATGACCGTCACGATAATAGTGACAATGGTGATCCCAATGGCAAACCAGAACATGTGGTCGCCGTCCATTCTGGCGAAAAGGCCTGCGCCACGTCCAGCCAGCCAGCCCGGAAGAAACATCACGGGAGCCCAAACCAGCGCGGAAAGGACATTGGCGGTCTGGAAGCGCGTCTGATCCATGGACATCATGCCGGCAACCATCGGGACAGTGCAGCGTATGGGTCCGAAAAAGCGGCCAAGGAACACCGCCGAAAAACCGTAACGACGGAAAAGGAGACGCGCCCGTGCCACGCCGCTGCGATGTTTGTTGAGCGGCCATTTGTGAATGATATTGCGGCCCAGCCACCAGCCGAGGAAATAGGAGATGATATCGCCGATTACCGCGCCGATAATCGCTCCGATGATGACCGGAATGGGTTCGATAATTCCCGCCCCCACGAGGCCGCCGATGGCAATCATGATTGGCGTGGCCGGAATGAACATTCCTATGATGGCGAGAGATTCGCCAAAGGCGATGATTCCCACGATAGGCCCAGCCCATGCCCGATGATCGGAGATAAACTGTCCGAGATCGCCTATTATGCTTTCCATTCCGTCCTCAAATACCGCGAACCGGATTGCGAAACGATATGAACCGTTCCTTTATTCGGCAATGGCGACTCCGGTGCATGAATCGCCTTGCTCTCATAATTTTGGGCGGCGCAGGCGCCCTCCTCTTCAGGACGACTACCAACCGATCAAGTCTTTTATATGCCGTAGCTTCTCAGACAAGCATCAATAATTGATGACATGGCTGCGACATTTGCAGCGTAGCCCTACTCCCCGATTAACCTCCCGCCGCACACAATGTATCCGGCAACGACGAATATGGAGTCGCCTGCCCCTCCTTACAACGCCGGACCGTGAAAAAATGAATCAAATCAAGAATTTCTCTTTTTTGATTCTTTTTAGACGCCTCAAACATGCAACCACAGTGAGCATATTTTAAAGAGACACCGGTAGCGCGCAAAATCAGAAATTCAAGAACCCCGCATTTCCGGGCTTTTTGCGCAAACTGTCATTTTTTTCAGAAAATTTGCAGTTGGAGGCTGGACAGGTGGAAAAGAGGCCGTTATAGAACCGCTCACTTCACCGGGGCCGCTGCCTCGGCAAAGCGAGTGGGTGATTAGCTCAGTTGGTAGAGCAGCTGACTCTTAATCAGCGGGTCGTAGGTTCGATCCCTACATCACCCACCATTTTCTCTTCAGAAAACAAACGCTTCCGCTGATACACTTGTCTTCGCTGGCTGGTTGAAGCCAGAGCCCTTCCAGAACGAAAATTCGCTTCGTTGCTTTCGGCTTTCCTACCTCCAGGAATGCCTCGTTGGACCGCTGCGTTTCCTCCGACACATTACCGATAATTAATTCGCATATTCATATGCGGTTCATCTAAGATGACCGACATTACTTGCACGCCATTTAGCGGCGTCCCTGTAAAAGAGTAATGGAGTAAAATAGCCATGAAATCCAAGACCGCATTTATCGCTGTAATTGCAACATCTTTGCTTGCAGTTCCCGCACTGGCGCAAGAAAACAACAGTGCAAATACTGATAAAACGGCGACAGAGACGCCCGCTACACCATCCAGAGATATGAAGTTTAGACAAGGCCCCGTCGACCTCGAAAAATTCTCACGTCTTGATGACCTCAAGGCCGCTGATAGCGATGGTGACGGAGTACTTTCTCGGGCTGAAATCGAAGCATTGGCACAAAAGCGCATCGTGAGCCGTGCGGCTGACCGTATGGAGCGTCGCCTCGATATCAATGGCGACGGCAAGGTCACGCTTGCGGAAATTGAAAACCAGCGCAAGAAGGAATTCGCTGCACTGGACCGGAATGAGGATGGCAAGATTGATCGCAGCGAAATGCGCGCAGCGAAGATGCATCATGCCAGAGGTTCTCACAAGGGTCCCCACCACATGGGGCACCACAAAGGCCCGATGAAGGGGCAGGCAGAAAAGCCGCAGGAATAAAATCCAACAAAATAGCCCGGGCTCAACGACCGGGCTATTTTTACATAGATATCAAGGCCACATCAGGAGCGGATGACGCCCTTCTTGAAGATGATATTGCCGTAGCGCCTCTTTTCACCCGTGCGAATGATCGCAAAAGCGTCACGAGCACGATGATAAAAGGCAAATCTCTCCATCGGATCGACAGAAATGTGTCGCCCCTCGGCCTTCTCGATCACAGCTTCAAATTCCTTGAAAATCGCCGGCGTTTCATTGGGCGCTTGCATGACAGCCGCTGGCTTATCGACAAAATCGTCCAATGGCAGCAGCGACAGAACGGCCTCAGCCATATCCGTTGCGGTGATTCCCGGAAAATCCAGTACGTGTACGCCGGAAGACTGCGCCGGATAATTGGCATCGACAATCACCAGATCGTCGCCGTGCCCCATATCTGCAAGGACTTCCAGCAGCGAGCCGGTCAGCAATGGATTGATATTCTTCAACATAAGAAGTCATTCCCACAAAAATTTGAACAGATCACACTAAGCAACTCGCCTTCAGAATCGCAAGGCCCAAGTGCTGGCGAGGGTGACAGGCCTATCGGGTTGTCGGGTCCAGCTTGTCACGCAGCCAGTCGCCCACAAAACTGATCGAAAGTGTCGTGAACATGATCACAAATGACGGCGCGAGCATGATCCACGGCGCACGGGTGAGATACTCGCGGCCATAACCGACCATATTGCCGAGGCTCGTCATTGGCGGCTGCACGCCGAGTCCAAGGAATGACAGACTGCTTTCGAGCAAAATGATCTCCGGGAACGTCAGCGTCATCGAGACGATCAGCGTCGAGGCAATATTCGGGAGAATATGCTTGAGATAAACGCGTGACGGCGTAGCGCCGAGTTGCGTAACCGCGGCTGCGTAGCCTTGCGCATTGGCAGAAACGGCGAGCCCGCGAGCGATACGGGCATAACGCTCCCAACCGTAGAACCCCATCAGGCAGGTCAGCAGCAGAAGTGAGCTTCCGAAGAAGGCAAGCACCGCAAGCGACAGGATGAGGAATGGCAATGCCGCCTGAAAATCAGCCAGCATGACCACCACCTGTTCCACCACACCACGAAAATAGGCTGCGAGAAAACCGAGCGTCGTGCCGAACACGGCAGAAATGACAGTCGCACCGAATGCGATGAGCAGTGAAATGCGGATGGACTCGATAAGACGCGAGAGCACGTCACGTCCGAGCTCATCGGTACCCAGCCAATGTTGCGGATTACCCGGCAATGCGAGGCGGTTTTTCAGATCGAAAGCCGTGATATTGTAAGGTTTGATCCAATCCGCGGTCAGAGCAATCAGGATCATCGCCGCGATCCAGATGAAGCCGATGATGACCATCAGCGGAATGCGTTTATGAACCTTTTTGGGGTGTATGGAAACAGCGGCTGTATTGGCGGTCATATCTGTCATCGGTTCAGCCTCACGCCTTGCTCTGCGCCTGACGTAGACGCGGATCGAGATAACCGTAGAGAAGATCGACCACGAAATTGGAAATGACCATCGTCGCGGCCACGAGAAGCAGGATGCATTGCACGATTGCAAGATCGCGATTGGCAACCGAAACCACGAGCAATCTGCCCACACCCGGCCACGAAAAGAGCGACTCCACAACCACAGCACCTGCAATCAGCGATCCCACCATGAAACCGACGATGGTAACGATCGGAATGGCCGCATTAGGCAGTGCGTGCCGCCAGACCACATTGCGCCATGACACGCCTTTGGCGCTCGCTGTGCGAATGTATGGCTGTCCCAGAATCTCGATCATCGCGCTGCGGGAAAAACGCGCCAGAATGGCTGCACCACCCAGTCCCATCGTGATGATGGGGAGAATGGCGTGCATCCAGCTATCCTGTCCGCCCGAAGGCAACCATCCAAGCGATACCGAGAACACCAGCACGAGCAGCAGCCCAAGTACAAAACTCGGCAGCGTGAAACCAATGACGGCAGTTGCCATGACAGCCCGATCAATGAAGCTGTTGCGGTGCAGCGCCGCATAAATTCCGGCGGGAATGCCAAGCCCAAGTTTGATGAGCAATGCCGGTATCGTGAGTTGAAGCGTGGCAGGTATCCGCTCTGCCACGAGTGCGATTGCGGATTGGCCGTCGCGCATCGATATTCCTAGATCGCCGCGCGCGATGGCGGCGAAATAGCGCAAATATTGCTGCCAGAGCGGATCGTCGAGACCCCAGTTCTTCCGGAATGCGGCTATGGCTTCCGGGGGGGCGTCCGGTCCCATGATGATCTGGGCCGGATCACCAGACATGCGCAACACCACAAAGGCAAATGTTACCACCAGAAGAATGGTCACAAATGCGCGGAACCCGCGAACCAACAGAAATCTAAGCATGAATAACGTCCGTCTGAAGGGCCCCTGCAAAATGGCAGGCCACTTTGCGTCCCGCTGGCATGTCGAGGAGTTCAGGTGCCTCGCTCCCGCAGCGCGGAGCGGCAAAACGGCAGCGGGGATGAAAAGCGCAGCCACCCGGTCGCGCGGCGGGATTAGGCGGCTCACCCTGCAGGATGATACGATCGCTGAGCGGCGTTCCCGCAACCGGGACACTGGACACAAGCGCCTGCGTATAAGGATGAAGCGGCTTGGCAAAAATTTCGTCAGAGGAAGCTTCTTCGACGATACGGCCGAGATACATGACAGCGACACGATCCGATATATTGCGCACCACTTTCAGATCATGGCTGATGAAAACCATCGCAATGCCTTCGCGTTCCTGCAAATCCCGCAAAAGGTTTACGACCTGCGCCTGAATGGAAACGTCCAGCGCCGACACGGGCTCATCACACACGATGAGGCGCGGTTTGGACGCGATGGCACGCGCGATGACGACGCGCTGGCGCTGCCCGCCCGAAAGCTCGTGCGGGTAGCGTGAAGCCTGGTCGGGACGAAGCCCGACCGCCTGCATCAGTTCGGCAACACGGGCTTTCTGCTCATCTGGAGTTCCGATGCCATGGATTTCCAGCGGCTCGGCAATCTGGCGACCGATCGGAAGCCGTCGATCCAGTGCTGCCAGAGGGTCTTGATAGACGAGTTGCATACGCGCTCGTAAAGCGCGCCAGCTTGCAGTCTTCTGGCGAGGCAGGGCTGAGCCTTCAAACGTGACTTCCCCCTCGCTGGGATCTTCCAGACCGAGAAGCAGCCGTCCCGTGGTGGATTTACCCGAACCGGACTCACCAACAATGCCCAGCGTTGTTGCGGGGGCAACCGATATGGAAAGCCGGTCAACGGCGCGCACTGCTACCGCTTTTCCAAAAGGGCCTTTGCGCGACGTATAGGTTTTCACAAGGTCGCGGGCTTCAATAAGAGCGGCTGTCACTGTGCTGTCGCCTTTGTATTCGCTTGTGTTGAAAGATGAGCCCCCATGGATGACAGCAAATGCGACGTGGCCGGATAGGGATGAAAACAAGCGACCATGCGCCCTTCGCCAGCGTCGTCCTGCGGAACGCCGAGCCTTGGGAGGCTTCGCGCGCAGAGATCGCTCGCGCTCAGGCAGCGCGGCGAAAATGCGCAACCTTGCGGAAGCTTGCCGGGCTCAGGAACTGTGCCTTCAATGGGGATCAGACGATTGCGCCCGCCATCAAGGCTTGGAATGGAATCAAACAGCCCATGCGTATAGGGATGGCGCGGAGCGGCAAAAAGCGCATCGGTCCCGGCCTGCTCAACAATACGTCCCGCATACATGACCGAAACCCGTTCGCAGATTTGCGAAACAGCGCCAAGATCATGGCTAATGAAGACCACAGCCATGCCTGTTTCCGCACGCAGCGCGGCCAGCAGATCGAGAATTTGAGCCTGGATCGTCGCATCGAGTGCCGTCGTCGGCTCATCCGCGATCAGGATGTCGGGGTTTCCTGCCAGCGCCATAGCGATCATCAAACGCTGGTTTTGGCCACCCGAAAATTCGTGTGGATAGTTATCAATACGTCGGCGAGCATCGGGAATCCCCACCAGTTCCATCAATCGCAAAGCTTCTGCCCGGGCCGCCGATCCTCTCAGGCCGCGATGTAGCCGCACGGCTTCCTCAATCTGTCGCCCGACACGGATAACGGGATTCAAGGAACTCGATGGGTCCTGAAAGATCATCGCAATACGGCCGCCGCGAACGCTTTCGAGCGTGCTGCGCGATGCGGTCAGCAATTCTGTTCCTTCAAGGAGGACACTGCCGGAAATGGTCGCCTTCTTCGGCAGGAGACCGAGCGCTGCCAGCCAGGTCACAGACTTGCCGCAACCGGACTCCCCTACCAGCCCGACAGCTTCGCCACGCTCAATCGAGAGGTCGATGCCATGCAAGACCGGCACGCCATCAAAGGCGACCCTGAGATTGGAAATTTCGACCAGCGGCATCATGCAATCCTTCTGGTTCATTCATAGTCGCGGGGTTAAACCCCCGAAGGATAAGCAAGCCCGGCCAGACCGGGCTCGCTACTACAAATGGCTCAAGCCCAGTTGTTCTTGCGGAAGTCCATCGCGAACGCAGGTGCCGCTTTCCACTTCAGCGACTTCGGCTTCGCGGTGAAAGTCGCGTTCTGGTGAAGGACCGTATAAGCTGGATCTTCGCGTTCGCAGATTTCCAGCATCCGCTTGAACGCTTCCTTGCGCTTTGCGTGATCCGTGCTTGTTTCCAGAATGACGGAAAGCTTGTTCGCTTCCTCATTCGTCCATTCTCCGACCTGCTGCTGTTGACCGTTCGGGCCATGCTGGCTGACGATGGAAGAAACAGGATCGTTGAACGGCGCAGAATTGGACCAGTCACGCACAGCGCGTCCCGGGCTCTTTTCCAGAATCTGCTGCCAGTTTTCCTTCATCTGAATTTCGACGTTCAGGCCCACTTGATTCCACATCTCCACGAGGATTTGCGCTGTCGGAGTCTGGTTTGTGTAATAGTTGTTGAGCAGGCGGTAGGGGATTGCATCGCCCTTGTAACCGGCTTCCTTCAGAAGCTGCTTAGCGAGATCCGGATTATATTCCGGAACGTTCCAGCCCTGAACGAACATATCGCCATAATAATCCCACTGAAGACCCGCCGGAACAACCGTGCGACCTGCCCACAGCGAATCCACAATCGCCTGACGATCGATCGCGTGAGTAAATGCGCGACGCACTAGCGGGTTTTCCAATTGCGGATGGAACTTGTCGAAAACGGTGAGACGGTGGTTGAGGATCGTGCCGCCCTGAACCTCGAAAGCATCATTCTTTTCGATGCCCTCGATCTGGTCCGGGGGAATGTCACAGGCAAACTGATATTCACCTGAGAGCAGACCATTGATGCGAGAGGCAACTTCCGGTACTTCGATGAAGCGGATCTGCTTCAGCGGCGGGCGTCCACCCCAATATTCATCATGAGCTTCGAGCACCAGCATGTTGTCTGGCTTGAACTCTACGACCTTGTAAGGCCCGGTGGTGACTGGCTTGCGCGCCCAGTCGAGATAGCTTGGGGATTCCTCCCAACCACGACGGCTCATGATCTGGCTGCCGTAACGCGAGATACGGCCTTCCATGGTCACGTCCGGCGTACCGTTCTTGAAACGCACCGTATATTTGTCGACGACTTCGACACCCAGCAGGGATGGCCACGAACGGCGGGCAGTCGCTGGCACTTCCAGCGGCAGTTCCTTGCTTTCCCGACCGAGCGGGTTTTTCTCCGAAACGTATATCGTCTTTCCTTCGGCTGGCTGCGTGTCGCCGAACATGCGTTCCTTGCCAAAGGTGAAGGCAACATCCTCGGCGGTCATCTCATCGCCATTGTGGAACTTCACCCCCCGACGGAGTTTCAGTTCGACAGTCTTGTCATCAATGCGACTCCATTCAGTCGCAAGACCAGGCACCGCCGAGAGCCCGCCCAGCCAGTCACGGTCAATCAGCGCTTCCCATATACTGGAGAAGAAAACGCGCTCGCCAACGTTCGACTGTTCGCGAAGGACGTCGAGCGTATTGCTGTTCGCCACCTTTTGCACGGCGATGGTGATCGATGGGCGATTGTCAGCCTGTGCGATAGCAAAGCGCGGCAGGATGAGCGAACCGGCGGCGCCGGCTGAAAGTCCAAGCATCCCGCGTCGGGTCAGGTTGATCATTGGTTGCTCCTGAGATCAATGGTTGCGCGTTGTCAGCCCTTGCGGGCCGGATCTGTAATGAGTGAGTGTCCGGTCGGCATGAGACAGCCGCCACGACAGGGCCTTTTGGGCGTAGTCGCGAACGAGAGCCGCATAAGCGGGATCGTCAGCTAGATTGTTGAATTCATGCGGGTCTGCCTTCAGATCGAAGAACAGCGGCGGCAGAGCGGCAAAATGCACGTACTTGTAGTTTTCGTCCTCGATCACACAGAGGCTGCAATCATCCTGGGAAAGCTGAACCGAATTCTGCGGCTGATCGTAGAAGACATCCCGGAAATCGAACTCATAGTGCAGTTCCGTGCGCCAGTCGGCGGGCTTTCCTTCTGACAGAAACGGCAACAAGGAACGACCGTCGCAGGCACGAGGCGTTTCTCCGCCCAGCCATTCCAGAATAGTCGGCATGACGTCGATGCTTTCGGAAAAGCTCTCTTCGATCCGGCCAGCGTGCTTGTTCTGCCCCGCATCCTTTATGACCAAGGGAATGCGGAAACTTTCTGCGTTGTAACCGATCTTGCCGAGAAGGTGATGATCGCCCAGCTGCTCACCATGATCGCTCGTGAAGATGACAAGCGTGTCATCCCACTGACCGGTTTCATCGAGATACGCAAAGACCTGCCCCAGACAATCGTCGATCTCGGTGATCAGGCCGCAATAGGTGGCTCGCATCTGGCGAATCTCGCCTTCATCAAGCGTTGCTCCCGAGCCTTCCGCACCATGGAAGAACGAGCCGCGTCTGATGTGATCGATGTAGTGCTTCATAAGCGGATGTTGTGCCGCTTCGGCATCCGGGTTCTCCGCACGTATAGGCGCCGGCATATCTTCGGCCTTGTACATCGCATGATAGGGCGCGGAGGCCACGAAAGGCGGGTGCGGGCGATAATAGCCAAGATGCAGGAAGAAAGGCTTGCCGTCCCTGCCCTTCAGATATGTCAGCGCGCGCTCCGTGAAGAATGTCGAATCCGAAAATTCCTTCGGGATGCGCGATGGCTTGTCGGTAGCCCCCGGGACGGAATGCTCGCCTTCTGGCAGCCAGATATCTTCGCGGTTTTCCGGCAGTTCAAAACCGTTCTGTGACACCCAGCCAAAATACCCATCCATATTGGGCTCGAATGCGCCGACAGAGCGAAACCCGTCCATGATGTCGCCCAGAACCGTGAAACGCGGATCTCTGTGAGACGTGGAACGCGGATCAGGGGTCGTCGTCGTGTAACCGATAAGCGCGGGATCATAACCAATCGCACGCAGGGCTTTGCCAAGATTGAGATGGCGCTGATCGAGCGGAACAGTATTCTGCACAGCGCGATGGTTCATCAGATAGAGGCCCGTGAGCAGGCTTGCCCTTGCGGGGCCACATGGCACGCAGGTCGTGACGTGGTTGCGGAAGGTCAAGCCTTCGCGGCAAAGGCGATCAAGATTGGGAGTTTTAAGAAAGGGTTCGCGTCCCTCCGCCCGCATCAGGTGAGGGATAAAATCTGCTCGCCATTGATCGACGACGATAAGCAGGACATTTTTTCTGGTCATGTTGGCCTCGTTATTTCCGAGGCTTACTAGGACCCTTGTATTTCAAGGGCATGACCCTTGTGTAATGTTTTGGTGAAGCTCTGATTACAGAAACGCCGGCCCTTGGCCGGCGTCTCGTGCAGATTGATAGAAGCGCTGATTATTCCGTCTTGGCTTCGATATCGACTTTGTCGAGCAAAGTGAGCGGATCTTGCGATGCTGCGACCATTTCAAGAGCGCCGATTCCCTTATCGGTTTTGGCTTTGACGACCAGCTCGAAAATATTCGGCTTCGCGAGGAAGGCTGAAAACGCCGCCACAACGTCCTGCAACTGTGGCTGATCCGCAGTCAGTTCCTGTAGAGCGGCGGCAGCTATCAGCGACACGGTGCTACGCACTTCATCTTCCGACATATTATTTTCGTCAGCATACATTTTGAGGCCCTTGGCGATAAGGCCCTTTTCCTCAATTTTGAGGTTCACCTGCCTGGCCTTGAGCCCAAGCAAGGCAACCTGCGTCATCACCTTGTCACCAGAGAAGAACTCCTTGGTGAAGCCCCCCATCAAGCCGGATATGGACACGGACCCCATATCCTTGCCGCTGATCGAAATGTCCTTGATGATCAGATTTTGGTTTGCTTCATCCCAGTTGGCCTCAAAATTTGAGGAAATGATGAGACGATCATAACCAAGTTTCCGAAGCTGCTGGTAGAACTCGTCACTGCCCTGTGCCGGGACTTTGAGCGACATATCTTCGTAAGCCACGCGCACATCTGTCGGAATGCCGTTGTAAGGCTTGTTGAGAGCAACTTCATAGCTCTTCATGGCAAACTGAATGCGTTCGGGCAGTGAAGGAACCGACGTTTCTTCGGTTGAAGCCTGAGCCGCATCGTCCGCGTTTTCCTCGCCTGCGTCCACCTCTTCAGACTGGTCGTATGGCAGATCGGCGTCGATGCCAGCAATCCGAAGCGTGCCGAATTCCGGAAGCATGGTCGTATAGGGGAAGTTCTCGACCTGATCGTCGCTCAGCGACGCGAACTTTTTCAGCGCTTCGATCGAAGTCGCCCAGGAGAAGCCTTTCAGGGAAGCTTCTTCCATCTTCATGTAATCCTGACCTTCCGCGAAATCGAAACCTTTGATGGTAGCGTCCATCTTCTGGTTATCGAAAGCGACCGCGATGCGTTCGATGCCGCCCTTGCCCTTCGAGGCATCGGCAGGCTCGATTTTCATGCCGATCAACTCGACATCACCCTTTCCCAGCGTTTCGAACAGTGAGGTCAGTTGGAGAATAAGCTCACGCGTTTCTGCCGGGGAAGGTTCGTCCGTCTTTTCGAGGGACTGCAGCTTCTGCATGGTTTCGGTGAATGGCACGGCAGGCATACGAGCGGAAAAGCCATTGCTGCGAACTTCATCGTAGCTGAAGGTCACATCCTTCGTCTTCATGACGATATTTTTCGCCGAGAACGGACCGTAGACCGGCTTGGCCTCCTTGTCGTCCGGACCTGCCTTCTCGGTATAGAGGCGCGCTAGGAATACACCGTCAATGTCTTTGCCTTCTGCGACACCCATGGTGCCCGTCATTTTGTCCGTGACTTTTTCACCATCTTCGCCAGGAACTTCGACCGTAAAGTCGAAATCTGTGCTGCCAGCGGTATAACGAGCAACCTTACCGAGGTTTATATCTTCCAGCGCAACGTCCTTGTAGACGATGTTCTGTGCGTTATTCGCAACCGTCTGGACGACCTTGATTTCCTGCGCGGTGAGGCGCTTTGCCGAAAAACGGCCAACGCGCTCCGGCAGCGTGAGGCCGCTATTGCCGAATGTGTCCTTCAGCATGGCGCTATCGAAGTTAGCGTCCTCAATCGCCACGCTTGGAATGGAAATCCTGTAGTTTCCGATCTCTGTATTGATACCCGATGCATTCAGCATCCCTGTCAGGAACAGGAATTTCGGGCGACCATCGACTGAAGCGATCCGAACGTTAGAGCCATCCTTCAGCGGCAATGTCACGTCGCGCAGGTGGATACGTCCGAGAAAATCCGCTTCGACGGAAGAAGCCGTGCCGCCACGCTTTTCAAGCTGCGATGTAATGGTCTTCTCAAGTGTGAACTTGTATCCGGTCAAACCGGCGGCAGCTATAGCGATTACCGCAACAGCCGCCCACAGCGCCTTGCGCCCGCCCTTACGGGTTCCGTTCTTTGCCTGCTCCACGATGCTGGTCCTTTCAGCGCAAATTAAAACGGTGTCTGTGCAAGCCAGCGCCCAAGACGAATTCGCAGACGAAAGGGAGGCTTCGACATCGCGTTAATACGGCTGAAACAACGGCTTAAAACACACAGCCTGAATCAGTCAGGCAGACAGATGCTCTAACTACCTGAAATTGCAAGCGCAAGCAGGAGCGCAAAAGTTTCTCACAATATTTTATCATTTGCTCAAGCATTACTCGAATAGAGCAATCCGTGATCTCTTTTTCCCTGAACTATGGTTCATTCTACATTCCGAATTTCGATCAAACCCGACCACCCAATTCGGACGTCAGGTCGGCAAGTTCCTGCCCGCCCGCCATGAGGTTTTGCAATTCGTCCATGTCGACATCGTTCTTCGTTCGCGTCCCAAGCGTTACGCCGCGGTTGAGAACGGTGAACTTGTCGCCAACCGCATGAGCATGGCGAACATTGTGCGTGATGAAGATGACACCAAGCCCGCGTGAGCGCACGAGATTGATGTATTTGAGGACCATAGCCGTTTGCCTCACACCCAGCGCCGAGGTCGGTTCATCAAGGATGAGCACCTTTGCGCCGAAATAGACGGCGCGCGCAATCGCCACGCATTGCCGCTCCCCGCCGGAAAGTGTTCCCACAGCCTGCTGCGGATCGCGGACATCGATCCCGATCTTGCGCATTTCTTCGCGCGTCACTTCTTCGGCCTGCTGCGCATCGAACCAGCGGAAAGGCCCGATACCCTTGGTCGGTTCGCGCCCAAGAAAGAAATTGCGCATCACCGACATCAGCGGGATCATCGCAAGGTCCTGATAGACAGTGGCAATGCCATGATCGAGCGCATCGCGCGGACTGTTGAACGAGACCGGCTTTCCTTCGACCAGATAATCGCCGCTCGTCGCTTTATGCACGCCCGAAAGCGTTTTGATCAGGGTCGATTTGCCCGCGCCGTTGTCGCCAAGCAGACAATGCACCTGCCCTGGCTCGACGCTCAGCGAGACGCCGTTCAAAGCAATGACCGGGCCGAAATGTTTAACGAGATTGCGGACTTCGATGATGGGTGTCGTCATGGCAAATCCTCCCCTCAGCGCTCGCCCGTAGCGCGCTTGCGAATGAAATTGTTGAAGAGCACCGCGATCAGAAGCATTCCGCCAAGGAAAACGAGATACCAGTCCTGATCGATCTGGGTATAGGTGAGCCCGATCAGCACCATGCCGAAGATGATCGCACCAAAGAACGCGCCGATTGCAGAACCATAGCCGCCGGTCAAGAGGCAACCGCCAATGACCGCAGCGATGATTGCCTCGAATTCCTTCTGGAAACCGCGGCGCGCATCGGTCGAACCCGCATCAAGAACCGTAAGGATGGCGACCAGCGCTGCGGCCATGGCCGTGCACATGAAAAGCGTGGTCTTGACACGACGCACGGGAACACCGGAATTGCGTGCCGCCAGAGCGTCGCCACCGGCTGCGAAAATCCAGTTTCCAAAGCGGGTGCGTACCAGAACATATGTTGCGATGAGTGCAATGGCGATGAACCAGAGAACTTCCACCGGCACGCCTCTCACAGAAGGCTCGCCATTGGGAAATCTGGCAATCAGGTCCTTTCCAGCCATCCAGGCAAAAACTCCCTGAAAGGCATCGCCGGAAAAAAATCCTGCAAGATAACTGCCCGCTACCGCTTCCTTCACGCCCCGCAACTGCGTAGCGCCACCTGTCGCCCATTTCAGCCCGACCAGCGACAGACCGCGTAAAATGAACAGGAAAGCAAGCGTCACAATAAAGGATGGCAAACCGGTTCGGATAACAATCTGCGCATTGACCATCCCCACGAATGCCGCAAACAGCAGGGTCACGATGATGGCGACGCCAAGCGGCACCTGCCATACGACAAGAGCAGCGGCGAAGATCAGTCCCGCAAAAGCCACCATAGACCCGATGGAGAGATCGAATTCACCGCCAATCATAAGAAGTGCTGCGGCGACGGCCAGAATGCCAAGCTGCGAAGCGGGAGCCATGAAGTTCATAATGCCAGCAGCCGTAAACATCGCCGGATTGGCAACCGAGACGAAAAAGATCGTAATGAAGATCAGGCCGGACACCGCGCCCAATTCCGGTCGACTCAGGAGCCGCTGCAACGGGCTGGCCGACTGCAATCGCTCATCCTTCGAGAGCGCTGCCATGCTGGCCTTTTGATGGGGAAGTGGCTCACTCATGATCTTCTCCTGATGCATTCTGGGTACAGATACCCGTTCCCGCCCATTGTCATGGGCGGGTCCGATATTGAATGGTCGAGATAATGCTTACCGGATGCCCTTGGCCGAAAGTTCCACGACCTGCTTGGCCTTGTCCTTGGTGATCAGGTTCGGGCCTGATGGAACATTGCCGCCCGGCATCAAACCGTATTTCGCATTAAGCGCAAGGAACGATACCGGCAGATAGCCTTGCAGAAACTGCTGCTGGTCGATGGCGAAATCCGCCTGCCCCTTTTCGACAGCCTCAAGAAAGCCAGCCGACATATCGAATGTCGAAACATGAATTCCGGTGCGACCGCTTTCAGCCGCCGCTTTCACGGCAGGTTCCCCCGCCAATGTCGCGTTGAGCGTCAGGATCGTGTCGACCGTAGCGTCAGATGCCAGAGCAGCACGAACCTTGGCTTCGTTTTCGGCGGGATCGGTCGATGTCGGCAAAACCGTTACATCGCCGAAACCTTCCTTGAAGCCCGCGCAGCGTTGATCGAGCGAGACATTGCCGACCTCGTGATTGACACAAAGGCCTTTCTTGCCGCCAGCATTCTTCAGCGCTTCACCGGCAGCTTTACCAGCGTCGAACTCATCCTGACCGACATGCAGCAGAGCTCCCAGCTTCTTCGAAGCGTCGGAGCCGGAATTCATGGAAATGACCGGGATGCCAGCCGCTACAGCCCGCTGGATCGACGGCCCAAGCGCATCGGCATCGGGAATGGAAACCACAATGCCTTGCGGCTTCTGATTGATCGCAGCGTCAATAAGTTGAGCCATCTGCACCATGTCAAAGGTTTCCGGCGCGCGATAGTCAACCTTCACGCCCGTATCCTTTGCCGCTTCAGCAACGCCATTTTTCACGACAGACCAGAACGGATCTGAAGCCTGACCATGACTGACCACGACGATATTAATATCGGCTGCCTGGGCTGCGAAAGACGCAGCCAGCAATGCCGCCCCGGCCACGGCCGACTTTAATAGAGATTGCATGTTCACTCCTCCCTTGTCCGGCACTCCCCGCCGGTTTGCGTTAACGCTTTAACTTCGTCTGCTGCATCCCGGCGCTCCTCCAAGCGTTTGCCCGGCAACTCATGCAGATCGCGGCCCATTCAATAGAATGAAACATTCATAAGAAATTATCATGGAATTATAATTCCATTTCTGATAGCTGATGTCAATCGCATAAGCTGCCGACGATATGCTTATTTCGCAAAGGAGTTGCGCAGCGCCAAACGCTTCGACCATCGTTTCTGGAGGAATGACAATGGCTGGTAGAACCGATGTTGTAAGGGCTGGTTTGATCGGCTCCGGTTTCATGGGCAAGACGCACGCCCTTGCACTCGCAAACGTCAACCGCGTCTTCGACTTGCCGGTCGATGTCCAGCTTCATACATTGGCCGACGTCAATTTTGAAACGGCGGCAAAAGCCGCAAGACAACTGGGATTTGCAAATGCCACCGGCGATTGGCGAACACTGATCTGCGCCCCCGAAATCAATCTCATCGACATTACAACGCCAAACCGGTTTCACAAAGAAATGGCGCTCGCCGCCATTGAAGCGGGTAAACACGTCTATTGCGAAAAGCCACTCGCACCCACCGCTGCGGAATGCCTGGAAATGACGCTGGCAGCCGAAAGAATGGGCATTCAGACAGCCGTTGGTTTCAACTATCTCAAAAACCCGATGATAAAACTGGCCAAAGAGATCATCGACAGCGGTGAACTGGGCGAGATCCGCAATTTTCGGGGCGTTCACGCGGAAGACTTCATGGCCGACGCCCGTATCCCCTGGACATGGAGGCTTGATCCGGCAGGCGGCGGCGGTGCCCTAGCCGATATCGGCAGCCATATTATCGCCACTGCACGCTATCTTGTTGGACCGATAGAGGCCGTTATGGGGGACGCCGTCACAGTCATCAGCGAACGCCCGGATAGTTTGGACCCTTCACAAATGAAATCCGTTGAGGTGGACGATGTTGCTCGCGCCTTCATACGTTTCGAAAACGGAGCGACCGGTACACTGGAGGCAAGCTGGATCGCGAGCGGACGCAAGATGCAGCACGATTTCGAGATTTCCGGATCCAAAGGCTCACTGTACTTTTCGCAGGAGCGCTTCAACGAACTGGACTTGTTTCTCTTTTCCGACAAGAAGGGACAACAGGGCTTCCGCAAGATTTTCGCCGGACCTGAACACGAACCATACGGAGCATTTTGCGTGGCGGGCGGCCACCAGATCGGCTTCAATGACCTGAAGACAATCGAAGTCCGCGACTTCCTGCTTGCCGTCGCGGGACAGAAGACCAATCATGCCAATTTCCGCGAAGGATATGAAGTCCAGAAGACCGTCGAAACGATCTATGCTTCTTCCCGCGAGCGTCAGTGGAAAAATATCTAGCCTACACGGGAGATCGGATGGACGATGAACTCATCATCTACCGTCATGATTTTCGCTCGAATACCATAGACATCGTGTAGCAATTGCGGAGTGAGTACTTTCGTCGGCGCTCCATCCGCAACGACATGTCCGTTGTGGAGCAGAATAAGTCGCGTGCAATGCTGTGCCGCAAGGCTCAACTCATGCAATGAGGCTACGACCGTCCTCCCCTCTCGCGCAAGCCCGACAAAACTCTCCATCAGTCCAAGCTGATGAGAAGGGTCGAGCCCCGCGACTGGCTCGTCCGCGAGTATTACGGGCGTATCCTGCGCCAGAACACGCGCGATCAGCACCCGCGCCCGCTCTCCACCGGAAAGCTCCATTGCGGACCTGTCCCGGAATTGGGCAATGTCCATACGCTGCATTGCGGCATCGACAAGCGCTTCGTCTTGCGCATTCATGCTCGCAACAATCGGTTTCAAAGCAGAACGACCCAAAGAAACGAGCATCTCCACTGAGACCGGCCACGCCACATCACGCTCTTGGGGCAGATAGGCAAGCTTCTGCGCTTTTGTTGAAGCCGTCATTCGGTGCAAGTCATCTCCGTCGAGCAAAATCTCTCCGGCGGACGCAACAAGCCCCAGAATGGCACGCAACAATGTCGTCTTTCCGGCTCCATTGGGTCCGATCAGCCCGATGAACTCACCGCCGTGAATATCGAAACTTGCATCGCTGAGCGCGGCCTTCCCGCCGAGCGCAACGGAAAGATTTTTTACCGAAAGCAATGTCATACGAGCTGCCTCCGATATTTGAACACCAACCACAGGAAGAACGGCGCACCAATGATTGCCGTCAGAACACCCAATTTCAGTTCACGCCCCGGCATGACGGTGCGCACCAATATGTCAGCCGCCAGCAAAAGGACCGCCCCGCCGAAACCGCTGGCAACCAGCAATCGTGACGGGCGCGCCCCGACCAGCGGACGCAGCAGATGGGGGACGACCAGCCCAACAAAGCCAATTGCACCGGCAACAGCGGTGGAAGCGCCCACACAGGCCGCTGTGCCTAGCACCGCAAAAAGCTGCACGCGCGCCAGATTGACGCCCATGGTGGCGGCGGCATCCGCACCCAATGTCAAACTGTCGAGCGAGCGCCCGAGCGCCAGAAGCATCACCCAGCCAATCAGTATAAACGGCGCGGCAAGAGTTACATGGGTCATGGACCTGTCCGCCAGCGATCCGAGCATCCAGAAAACGATTTCCATCGCCGCAAACGGGTTGGGCGAGAGGTTCAGCGCCAGCGCCGTCAGCGCACCGGCCAGGCTCGTCACGGCGACGCCTGCCAAAATGACGGCGAGCGTACTGGCATTGCGACCGGCCAGAAGCTTGACCAAAAACACCGACGCAAAAGCCCCTGCCAGTGCAAGCAGCGGCAAGGCCAGCGGAAAAAGAAGCGACAGGCCGCTATAAATCGCAATCACAGCGCCGAATGACGCGGAGGCGCTCACCCCCAGCAAACCGGGTTCCGCGAGCGGATTGCGAAGGTAGCCCTGCAAGGCAGCGCCGGACAGTCCAAGCGAAGCTCCGACAAGAAGCGCGAGCAACGCCCTGGGCAGGCGGATTTCGCGCATGACCAGTACGATCATGTCGCTGTCATCGCCGAAAAGTGCCTTGATGCTGTCAGGAACACTGATCGCAGCAGGTCCCGTCAGCAACGAAACGACGAAAAGCAAAGCCACAAGCAGAGCCAGCCCGACCAGCAGAAGATAGAAGCGGTTACGTTCAGTCACGCGCCGCCTCCGCAAGTTCGGCCACAGCTTCAACACTGAACGGTCCGCCGCAGACTGTCAGATTATCCGCTATGGTGACGGCTCTCGCCTGCTTTTCAAGCGCCCGCAATGCCGGATGTTCGAAATTCTCGAAAGCCAGCGCAGGCGCACGATCTCGTGAGCTGCGCACCAGAATATCCGGCTTTTCAAGCACCAGTTTTTCCAGCGATAGCGGAGCAGAACCACTGACGCCTGCCTTGTCAGCCAGATTATCAAGCCCGGCAAGACGCACAGCCTCATCGACCAGCGTTCCCCGACCGGATGTGTAACTGTTGGCGTAATAAAGCGCGACTGTCTTGCGGCGGGTCGGAGGCTGGATTGCCGCCAAGGCAGCTTTCATTTTATCAATTTCCCGGCTGGCTTCCGCCTGTCTTCCGAGCAGTTCACCCATGCGACGCATATGATCTTCTATATCGTCAAACGAACGAGCAGGCGCGAACTCTTCCACACGAACACCGAGCCTTCGCAATAGCCCAACCGTTGCTCTCGACGAGAAGGTTCCGGTCAATACCAGATCAGGCTTCATCAGAAAGACTTCCTCCGCCTGTGCGTGGTTGACTGGCATCTTACGAGCTTTCGCAGCCATGACGGACAGCTCTGGGTCCTGCGACAAGTGCGAAACCGACCGCAACTGCCCGTCCCTGGCCAACACCAATGCCAGCTGATCGGTACATACGTTGATGGAAACAACGCGCTGCGGACTTTCCATCGCATCTACTGGATTTCGCACAAAAAGGGCCAGCGCCGCCGCGAAGCAGAAGCTGGTGATCCATTTTGCGGGTACCCTTTTCATTCTCCGTCAAGCCTCAGAAATTCCGGGTCAATCCGACATTGATCGTACGTCCCGGCGCAATATAGCCAGAGCTGGTCTGATAGTCCTTGTCAAAGATATTCTCGACCGAGAACTTCAACTGCGATTGACTGTCGATGGCATAGAGTGCCACGAAATCGGCGGTCACGTAGTCTCCCAGCTTCTTGCTATTCGCAGCATCGGCATAGCGTGAGCCGCCATAAATCAGCCTTGCAGTCAGGTCGAGCTTTTCAATCGGCGTGAAGTTGACCTCAGCGGCCGCCTTGAAACGTTCGCGGTAAGGAAGGTCATTTCCGGTGTCTTCATCAATAGGCAGCTTCAAGTCCATCGAGCCTTTGGCACCCCAACGATCATTGAAACGATGCGCCAGCGTGGCTTCGAATCCGGTAACTTTCGCACTGGCGATATTGTAAGGCAGATAGGATGGCGCCGTACTCATGATCGCGTCGCGCAACCATGTCTGGTAGAATGCCATATCAAGGCTTGTAGAGGCGGTTGCCTGCCAGTTTAAGCCAAGTTCATACGAACGGGACTTTTCCGGTCGAAGGTCGGGATTGGCGAAACCCGGATAATAAAGTTCGTTGAAAGTCGGCGCCCGGAAACCCGTGGCATAGGATGACCGCAAAACCAAATCCGGCAGAACTTCATAGCTCGTACCGAGATTATAGGTCAGGATATCGCCGAACTGCCCATTGTGGTCGTAACGCAACCCGCCATCCAATCGCAACGCCTCATATTCCAGCGAGTATTGACCGAATATCGCAGCCAGATCACGGCTGGTTTCATCATAGGCAATAGTGGTATTGATCTCCTCGCGATAGGCCTCCACGCCGACGGTCACGATATGATTGACATTGCCGGTATCGAAACTCTTTTCGGTCGACGCAAATATTCCATAACGCTTGGTTTCAAACCGATCAGATCCGTTCACGCCTTTGCGGAAATTACGGGCGTTGTCGATACCGGTGCTGAACTCCAGTGTTGACGACCAGTCCGCCGAATGATCGATGCGGGTTCCGAGCTTGCCGGTAAATGCGGTGCTGTCGGCCTGGTTCGGCGATGGCGCTTTGGCGTCATACTGGTTGCGTCCCCGGCTGAAGAGACCGTCCGCATAAATTTTACCCCAGTCGAAATCCTTCGACAGTGCAAAGTTGAAAGAGCCCTGCAAAAATCCATCGCGATCCGGCTCATGGCCGTACGCATCCGCCGTGGTGAAGTCATATCCTTGCGTGCCGGTTATGGCAGCACCGAATGCATAATCGACACCAGCGTTGCTGCGCCCCTGAACGGAACCGGAGGCATAGCTGCCCCATGGATGGCTGACACCGGTAGCAAGACTTCGGCACCAGGAGCGTTCGCCACAGGCACCACCCTGCTTGGTGATGATATTGACTACTCCGCCCATGGCGTCGGCCCCATATTGGGCCGAATGAGCGCCCTTGGCGATCTCGATGCGGTCGATAGAACTCAACGGGATGTTCGCAAGCGCAGTCGCACCCGTGGTGGCCGAAGCCGTGCGCACGCCGTTGATGAGAACGACGGTTTGCTTGGAAGACATGCCTCGGAGGTAAATATCTGAAGATGACCCCTGCCCTCCATTTGTCTTAATGGAGATACCGCTATAGGACTTCAACAGCGATTGCAGATCGGGGGCCGCCGACCGCTCGATGTCTCCGGAATCGATCACAGTCACTGACGAGGTGGAGCGCTGCAGCGAAGACGCACGCCGTAACGGCGTGACCACGATTGTATCAAGGACGATGCTGCCATCACTGTCCGGCAGGTTTTGCGCAAACGCCTCGGACGGCAGGGAAAGAACACTGGCCGATAGCAACAGAACCGATGATTTCAAAAGATGCATTTTTCCTCAACCCGCCAGCACCGGAAACCGATAACCGGCTTTTCCTCTCACCGCAGGTTGAAGAGATAGTGGCGTGAATCGCCCTTCGTCCTGACGGCAACATTTCGACAATGTCACCGCCACGGACAGCCGCGCCTGGACACACCCCGTATCCAAGCATGGGTGACCGGATACGGCAGGTCTCCTGACTTCCGGGTCATCGCCTTCCCTCCGCCTTCCCGATCGCACGTTTGCTTTCAGTGGCTTTCACCGCTTGCGCGGCTGTGGAGGATAGCTCTCCGGTTACAGTTGCGGGGGCAGTCGCGGCATCAGCCAGAATGGCTTCACCGTGTTCCCTTTTCATCCGCCTGAACAGCGGAACCGTTTCCTGATGATTGCGATAGCAACATGGTTAAGGATTCGCAACTCCTACGCTGCGCAATCCAAGGCACAAACTGAATCACATCGGCAAGAAATGGGACAAGCCTCCTGATTTCAAAGAGTTTTCTATCGCAGGAACGCACGGAAACGCTGTAGCGCGAAGTAGAACAGCACAGAACCAATGACGATCAATGCCAGAAATTGCGGCCAGACGACGCTCAGCCCTGCGCCGCGAAACAGGATCGACTGCGCCAATATGACGAAGTGCGTATTCGGCGCAGCCAGCATGATTGTCTGGATGATCTCCGGCATGCTTTCACGGGGTGTTGTGCCCCCTGAAAGCACTTGCAACGGTAGAAGCACCAACATCAGCAGCATTCCAAACTGCGGCATGGAACCGGCCGCCGTCGCCAAGAATATACCAAGGCTGGTGGTTGCGAAAAGCTGCAGCGCCGCCCCGACGAGGAACAGCGTCACCGACCCATAGATGGGAACGGCGAGCAGTCCCTGTACCATCACAATCAGGGCAAAGGCTGAAGCAATCAGCACGACCAGCCCCATGGACCATATCTTGCTCACCATGATTTCGACGGGCGTGACCGGCATGACCAGCAGATGTTCTATGGTTCCGTGTTCGCGTTCCCGAATAAGGGCTGCGCCGGTCAGAATGATCGACAGCATCGTGACCGACGAAATGACATTGTTGATGGCCCCGAACCAACCCTTGTTCAAATCCTGATTGAACCTCGCCCTGAGATTGAGTTCGACGGGCGTCTGGGCGCTGCCGCGATAACGATTGAGAAACTCGCTCACCTCGCTCGATACGATCAACTGCACATAGCCGCCGCCGGTAAAGGCCTGGCTCATGCGGGTCGCATCGACATTGAGCTGAATTGTCGGCGAACGTCCTGCCAGAAGATCGCGCTGGAAGTTGGGTGGTATGTTCAGCGCAAACGTATCGAGCCCTTCATCCATACGGGCATCCATTTCGTAGGATGAAATCAGCCTCGGAGGCACAAAATATGGCGGATAGAACGCGGTCGTGATCCGGCTTGAAATCGGTGATTGATCCTCATCGACAATCGCTATCGCCGCATTGTTGAGAGCTTCAGGCATCGCCTTGGACGCCGTATAGATTGCAAGTGTAAAAGCATAGACGATAAGGATCAGCAACATCGGGTCGCGCGCGAGACCGCGTAGTTCCTTCACGCCGAGCTGGACTATGTTGGATATCCGCATCTTAGCCCGCCTGTTTCTTGAGAAGAACGATGGCGAGCGCCATGAGCACCGGCACAGCTATCAACAAGGGCAGAAACGAACTTGCGAGATCGGCAAACCCCAGCGCCTTGGAGAAAACCCCGCGCGATATGGTTACGAAATGGGTCGCCGGATAGATTTTGCCGATGAAAGCGCCCGCACCTTGCAGCGACGACACAGGATCAATAATGCCGGAATATTGCACCGCCGGAATGAGCGTCAGCAGCGCTGTGCCGAATATTGCCGCTATCTGGCTGCTCATGAAGGTGGACAGCACCAGCCCCATTCCGGTCGCGATCGTGACATAGAGCAACGCCGCCAGTGCATAGGTAGGGAAGCTACCGGTGAACGGCACCCTGAAAATGAAGACTGCGAAGGCGGTCAGCATCAGGAAGTTGAGGAACGCCAGTCCGATATACGGCAATTGCTTGCCGAACAGAAACTCGAATTTCGTGACCGGCGTCACATAGAAATTGATAATCGAACCAAGTTCTTTTTCCCGGACCACACTTAGCACCGCCAGCATCGCCGGGATCATGAGCAGCAGAAGCGGAATGACTGCCGGCACCATGGCCACGAGGCTTTGCACATCGGGATTGTAACGATAGCGTATTTCCAGATTGAAACTGCCAGCAGTTGCCGCGCGACCATAAAGTTCACGCGCCTTCTGTGCCAGCCAGGTGGCGTGCATGCCCTGGACATAGCCTTTGATTGTCTCCGCGCGGGAGGGCATCGCGCCGTCGATCCATGCCGCAATTTCCACCGGGCGTCCACGCGTGACGTCTGCCCCGAAATTCGGCGGAATTTCGAGGGCCAAGCTGATCTCCCCCTCGCGCATTCGCCGGTCGAGATCATTATAATCGGTTATCGGAGCTTGTTCGGAGAAATAGCGCGAACCCGCAATCTGCTGGACGTAATTCCGGCTGATCGTCGTATCGTCCCGGTCGAGGACTGCGAATTTCAGGTTCTCCA
Source organism: Brucella pseudintermedia (assembly GCF_008932435.1). Classification (GTDB taxonomy): domain Bacteria; phylum Pseudomonadota; class Alphaproteobacteria; order Rhizobiales; family Rhizobiaceae; genus Brucella; species Brucella pseudintermedia. The sequence goes on from NZ_WBWE01000001.1 coordinate 100,543, forward strand.
CGTCCATATTGATGCCATAGCCAATGACGAACATCAGGATAACGCTACCGAGTATAGCGAGTGTCGCGCGGATCGGATCGCGCCTCAATTCCAGCGACTCGCGCCGCGTATAGGCCAGCATCCGTCGCAGGTCCGGCAACCAGCTTGAAGCCTGCTTTGGATGCGGTTCGTCTGCCCCTGACACTTCAAGCGGCAGTGCTGCGGGCGACTGCGCGAGCTGTTCTGTTTCGCCAATCGCATCCTGCAGATAGGCCACGAAGGCCTCCTCCAGAGTTTCCGCCTGGCGACTTTCGGTAATCGCCTTCGGCGTATCGCTAATCAGCACCTTGCCAGCATGCATCAGCGAAATGCGGTCGCAGAGTTCCGCTTCGTTCATGAAATGGGTAGAAACGAAGATAGTGACGTTGTCCTTGCGCGACAAATCGGCAAGGATTTGCCAGAAGGCGTCACGCGCGACCGGATCGACGCCGGATGTCGGCTCATCGAGAATAAGAATATCGGGCGAATGGATCAAAGCCACAGCCAGCGACAAACGCTGGCGAATGCCGAGCGGCAGTGCGTCGGGCAAGGAATCCATGACCTCGGTAAGATCAAAGCGTTCTGTCAATTCCCTGATGCGGCGTTCCGTCAGGTCGGACGCCATGTCGAACAGCTTGGCGTGAAGCTCCAGATTCTGGCGAACGGTCAATTCCGAGTAAAGTGAGAACGCCTGCGACATGTATCCGACGTGGCGGCGTATATCGATATCCTTCGGGTCGACCTCACGACCGAATAGCCGCGCCGTTCCCTCACTGGCAGGCAGCAGCCCGGTCAGGACCTTCATGGTCGTGGTCTTGCCACAACCGTTGGAGCCCAGAAAACCGAAAATTTCGCCGCGCGGAATTCGAAAACTCACGTCATTCACCGCCGTGAAATTACCGAAACGGACAGTGACGTTTTGCGCCTCGATTGCGATTTCGGCATCGCCGCCAAATTCGCGCTTTGGGATTTCGATATCGTGATGTCCTTTCCGCAATTCTTCCGGAAGAAGTGCGATAAACGCTGCATCGAGATTGGGGGTGCCGGTTCGCTGAAGCAACTCCTGCGGCGTGCCCGTTGCCAGAATCTGCCCATCATTCATGGCTACAAGCCAGTCGAAACGCTCGGCCTCTTCCATATAGGCCGTGGCGACGATGACGCTCATTCCGGGACGATCCTTGCGGATATCGTCGATCAGCTCCCAGAACTGGCGACGAGACAGAGGGTCAACGCCGGTCGTCGGCTCATCGAGTATGAGCAGGTCGGGATCATGGATAAGCGAGCAACAGAGGCTGGTCTTCTGCTTCATGCCGCCCGACAGCTTGCCAGCCGGACGATCAGCAAATGGCGACATTCCGGTGCGCGCCAGAAGATCGGCAATGCGCCGCTCCCGCTCTTTTCGATTATGTCCGAATAACCGCCCGAAAAAATCGATATTCTCGAACACTGAAAGCGTCGGATAAAGGTTCTTTCCCAAGCCTTGAGGCATATAGGCGATGCGCGGATAGGCAGACTGAAGGTGCCGCTTGTCGGAAATATCGCCATCCAGCACTTCAATATGGCCCTGCTGAACCGTCCGGGCGCCAGCGATCAGCGATAACAGGCTCGATTTGCCCACCCCGTCAGGCCCGATCAGCCCAACCATCCGACCGGCGGGAATATCAAGGTTGACGTCGCGAAGCGCACGGGTTTGCCCGTAGGATAGCTCCACGCCTTGCGCCCGGACGACAAAGCTGTCGTTATTGGCGCCAGCTTTGACCGAAGCATCATTCATTTCACAGTTTCCGCAAGATGCTTTGGCCACTCCGCATTGGGATCGAGCTTGACATAAGCCATGCCCGGCAAGCCTGTTTTTACCTGCTGGATATATTTTTGAAGCAGTTCTTGCGGAATCTTCGCCTTCACGCGGAACATCAGCTTCTGGCGCTCTTCTTCGGTTTCAACGGTCTTCGGCGTAAACTGGGCCACATCCGCGACGAAATTGATTTTCGCTGGAATGACATATTGCGGCGCCGCATCGAGAACGATCCGGGCGTCGGCGCCAATGGCGACACGTCCTGCCTGGGCGGTCGGCAGGAAGAAGGTCATATATACGTCACTGACATCGACAAGGTTGAGCACCCGGCCACCGGCGGAAAGCACCTCGCCCGGCTGGGCGACCCGATACTGCACACGTCCCGGTTTCGGCGCCCTCAAGGTGGCATCGTTGATATCTGCCTGAATGCTGGCGATAGCCGCCCTGGCAGCCTCTACCGATGCCTCGGCATCGATGACCTGCGCCTTTGCGGCGCCTATGGCGGCTTCCGTAGCGGCAAGCTGCGCTCTGGCTGCACCGACAGCCGCCTCTGCGCCTTGCGCGGTTGCGCGGTCATCGTCAAGAACCTGTTGCGAAACCGTGCGCGACTGCGTCAACTGCTGGGATCGAGCCAGACGGCGTTGCGCTGCATCGAGCTGCGCTTCTCGCTGAGCCACGGTCGCTTCGGCAGCCGTGTGTTCGGCTTCCCGCTGCGTAACAAGGCTGCGCGCCGTATCGATACCTATTTCCGCCCGGCGCAATTGCGCTTCCGCTTGTTTAAGCTGGCTTTCCAACTGATCCGTGTCCATGCGCGCAAGGACATCATTTGCTTGCACGAAATCGCCCTCATCGACGAGTATTTCGCGGATACGTCCCGGACTCTTTGTCGAAATATCGATTTCCACCGCCTCTATGCGGCCATTGCCGCTGGCAATGCCTTCCGGCAAACCATTGCCGTTCAACGTTTTCCAGGCATAGTATCCGCCTACTGCAAGGGCGATGAGCACGCCAGCCAGTATCCATTGCTTTTGGTTGAAAACCATGAAGAAACACCCTCATTGCCATCGTCGTTGCAATACCGTCTTCGAACGAAGCACCGGCAAGCGGTCGCTGTCTGCAAGGGGTTTCAGTGCCCCCGCCTTGCCTCTGGCATCGGCCAGAACCCTTTCAGAATATGGAACGACCTTCTCATTTAGCAACCGATGAATTGGGAGAAGCGATCCAAAATCGCAAACGACCTGTCGGGCCTGCTCTAGCCATCGCAGAAATCGTTCGCCTTGATTAGGATCAAGAACAGTCAAAACGTTGATATCGTTGAAGACGCGGGTGCTGATTTGATGAAACAGAGGGGAGCAACGCCGACAGCACCCGCTGGCTGCCGACAAGCGACGTTGCAGAAGATCGCGCTCATGCGCTCGACAGATTGATTTAGCCGGGGTGCCTTTCAAGTAGGGCCTCGGCACCCCGGGTTGCCAGCTCTGGTGGAAACCGGCAACGATGGCTAGTTAGCACCCGCTGAAACGCAGCTCTTTGATTTCAATCAAAGAAGAAGCAATTCCGTGGCCCCGTCGCTTTTCGCAGTCAGTTTTTTCCTGGCCTGCATTTACCCCATGTCTTCTTCAGGTAGTTCGAGACGGCTCCCAGCTTCGGCTCGGAGAGGAACCCTTGGCGGAATAGGATGCTTCCCTTCACTTCAGGCAGGGAATCGTTGAGTTCAAGCTGACGCTTGATTTCCGTCACGCCGTTGCCAGCCTGCCATCCGGGCTCAAGCGCCGTACCGGAACCGGCTCGATAAAGTGCCATGCCGATGTAAAGATCGGTTTTCGTCCCACGAACCGTCCCTGCCCACCATTTGGCGATCGTTCCGTAGGACGCGTCCTTCCGGCCAAAGGACCAGTAAATCTGCGGCGCGATATAATCGATCATCCCTTCTTTCACCCAGCGCCGGGTGTCGGCGAAATCTCCATCGTAATTGGTTTTTCCGGCGCGGGTTGCAGAACCGCGCGGATCGTCTGCTGCATTGCGCCATACGCCGCTCGGACTGATGCCGAAGCGAACATTCGGTTTGATTGATTTTATCTTGTCTGAAATCTGCCGCACCAGCGTATAGGTATTATAGCGACGCCATTCATATTTATCCGAGAAATGCGTGCCGAACTGCGCAAAGGATTTATCGTCATCGAGTTTTGACGATGCAGTTTCGTAGTAGAAATAATCATCGAACTGAATGCCATCGACATTATATTTCTGCACGACCTCTGCTGTAATATTCGTCACCCATTCGCGGACCGCCGGAATGCCGGGATCAAGAACATAACGGTCTGCCGATACGCCAACCCAATCAGGGTGGGTTTTATAAACACTGGGCGGAGATTCTTTCGATGAGTTTCGCAACTCCTTGCGGGTAGACGGCTTTGTATCCATCGAAACGCGATACGGGTTCAGCCATGCATGCAGTTCTATGCCGCGCTTATGCGCTTCCTGAATAGCGAATTTCAGCGGGTCGAAACCCGGATCTTTGCCGAGCGTTCCCGTCAGATAGGACGACCATGGCAAATAGGCTGATTGATAGAATGCATCGGCAGCAGGCGAGACCTGGAAAATGACGGCATTGATGCCATGCTCGGATGCCTCGTCGAAAAGCCTGGCCAGTTCCAGTTTCTGGCGCTTTATGCGTTCAGCATCGTCCTCGATCCGGGACGAACCGCGCGACGGCCAATCGAGATTGAGGACTGTCGCTACCCAGCTGGCATGGAATGCGTCACAATCGAGGGGCATGAATTCGTTCCATCTAAACAACTTTGTCAGGCAAGGGGTTTGATATGGCTGTTTAAAACATTAGGTTAAAGATGGAAAACCAACAGCGAGGGCAGCATGTACAAGAATATTCTCGTCACGACCGATGGCTCGGAATTTGCGGAACGCGGGCTCGTCCATGCATTTAAACTGGCGCGCAGCATTGGCGCGAAGGTGACGGTGCTCACTGTAACCGCCCCCTATTCCGTTTCCGGACTTCCTGGCGGGTGGACTGACAGCCCTGCTTTCATTGAGCGGTTCGAACAGGAATGGAACGAATACGCCGACAAATCCCTCGCCCGCGCGCGCGAATTGGCAAAGGAAGCGGAAGTCGAAGTTCATACGCTCCATGAGGTCGCCCCGCATCCCGCGACATCCATCATCGAAACGGCCAAGGAGCTGGGGAGCGATCTCATCGTCATGGCATCCCATGGCCGTCGCGGATTGAAAGGCATGCTTCTCGGCAGCCAGACCTATGAAGTCCTGACCCGCGGCAACACGCCGGTTCTGGTGGTAAAGTAACTTAGAAAATCGAAACGGCTCGAAAATAGAGCATTTTCAACGCTTCACTTTAAGTTGGAAATGCTCTTGCGACCGTTCGTTTCAACCGGTCTGGTGACCTGTCGCGCTTTCGATATCGACCCGAAAAAAGATGGGCGTCAGTTTGCGTTCGTGCCCGTCGTTCGCAACTGTTTTTGTATATGCGGGTTCCCACCAGGTTGGCTCCGAAGCCATGAGCGCGACGATCGAGTTTTTCTCGTCTTCATGTTCGATTTCACGATATCGACCGTTCAGCACTACGGTGCGCCAGTTGGTCCGGGATTCAATATGGTCGAAAAGAATGCAAACCGCGTCGTTCTTGCGCAAGGCGTCGGTTTTATGACCCTCGGTCGTAAAACAGTAAAGTGAACCGCCGCTGAACCGGAAACTTAATGGTACAATATACGGGCGATTGTCGAAAACATAAGCCAGCCTCCCCAGTTGGGTGTGCTGTATCATGTTCCGGACATCGTATTGCGACATTTCCCTGATCATCATGGTACACGCCTCCGCCATTCGCTCGTCAGTCGACAGGTTAACATAGGGCAGCGTTCCGACTTTGACCGTAATCAAATCGCAAGGCGCGGTGATCTTGTCAGACGAAGAGGCGCCCTTCCGCGATCTTGACTGCGGTCCCGCCGATCCGGGCACCCGTAAGCTGCTGTTTGGCAACGTCCAGTTCCAGGCGAATCCGTGAAGGTCGCCCCATCTCCATGCCTTGCTCGATCCACCACTGCGAACTGCCATCAACGGGTTTGTCGTTCTTCTGAATCATGCCTGCAAAGGCTGCGGCCGCAGAACCGGTAGCGGGGTCTTCGTAGACATTCGCCCCCGTTACAAACATACGTGCATGGAAATTGCTATCGAACAAAATCGTTTCCCGGCAATAGACATAAATCGGCAAGGGCCGGCCGTCGACGTGCGGCAGGCTTTCGTTGACATAAACCGGATCGATGGACACTTTCGCCGCTGCAATCAGATTATGCACCGGCACGAGCAGATAAGGCGTGCCCGCGCTCCATACGGCTGGCACGTGGTTCTCAAATCCGATCTCATGTGTACCGAGACCAATCGCAGCGGCGGCCTCTTCCTTCTCGACCTTCACGTCAAGCTGCTCCGGCAGCCGGGGCAGATCGAATTCGGCAAAAGCGCTGTTCTCGCCTAGTATGACGCCACAACGAACAATGCCGACCTTCTCTTCCAGAGCGACGAGCCTGTCCGTCTCGTCTCCCGTCTTGCGGCGCCGGGCCAACGACACGGCTGCGCCCACTGTCGGATGCCCGGCAAAGGGAAGCTCATAATCAGGCGTGAAGATACGCACCGAGGCTTCATGCGCCGGATTGCTTGGCGGGAAAATGAACACCGTTTCAGAGAGATTGAACTCGCGCGCGATAGCCTGCATGCGCGTATCGTTCAAACCCTCGCTATCATGAACCACAGCCAGCGGATTTCCAGCCAGAGCCTTGTCGGCGAAAACGTCGAAAACCTCGTAAAATCTGCCGGAAACAGCGGCTTCACTCATCCCTCATTCTCCCCACGACATACTTACAAGACAGATTGCAAAAGCGAGTTCACTCCGATGCTTCGCGTTGCGCGTTATCTGCGAGCATAGACAATTTCCCGGCGCTGTCATCTGCAAGTCTGACCAAGTTTTAGCGATTGTTGAAATGCCAGTCTGCGAAGGCCCGCACATAAGTCGGCGTAGCCTCGCCCATTGCCCCTGCTGCCTTCACCGGCATGATCTCTGACAGTTCCGGCTCGGCCTCTTCAGACAAATGTTGTTCGATCCGCGACACCAGCTCCGTGGATGGTGCATCAAAATAATAACGGCGGAAAAGCGCAATGCTGCGGTTGCCGGTCACGAGATTGATTTGCTGCTCCGCTTTGGCCTCGTGAAGGTCGAGACCGGTTTCCTCCCGAACCTCCCGCCAGCGATTGGCATCATAATCAACATATCCGTCGACAATGTCGTTATCGTCGATTGAGCCTGCCGGAAAATAAACCTTTCCTGCTCCCGCATTTTGCGCACTCATGCGGCCTGCGATCAGATGCCCTTCGCCGGAGACGATCACACCGACGCCGAAAATGTGCCACGGACGCTCTTGCGACATGTCACGTCGCCAGTACATCAACGTCGCGAAACTGGTGCGCATGAAACCGGCTTTGAACAGACCGTCCGTCAATTCGGCTTGCGGCGCGAGGTAAAACTCACCATCGAACAAGGTCGGGTTCGCAGCCCGCTCTTTCGTCCAGTTCGACGCAATCGCTTCGCTATTTTTCACGGCATATGGCAAAGGACCGGGCAGCACACGCACATCCGCACGGCCGATTATATGGACGGTGTTCTCCCGGATGTTTTTCATCGTTCAAACCATATTAAGTGTCACTGCAACCGGACAATGATCGCTTGCTTTCGGACGATCCCATCCGGTCCGGGGATAGCGGTCTATCTGCTGTTCCGGCGGAAAGATCGTACGCCATGGCTGCCCCCGCCGGATAATGTTCGGAACCGCCTTCTCGTTTTTCTTCGCAAATGAAGGCGAAGCCATGATGTAGTCGAGCTGGCAAAGATGACGCTCTTGCGGCCCGCGCGTGTGATATAGCGTCCAGCGATCCATGATGGGGCGGCGTTCGACCAGGTTCACTGCAAATCCATCCCCCAGAAGCACGTCCAGCGCACTTTCTTCTTCGGCCATGGGGGTAAACTGGTAGCCGTTCCATTCATCGCCCCCGATGACGATCCGCTCACGATAGTCATTGAAGTCACCGCAAATAAGCCAGCGACGCTCGGCGACATTGGCGGGGCCGAACTTGTCTTCAAGGATGCGGCGTACAGCCCGCGCTTCCGCGCGACGCACCGGCAAAGAGGATGTCCGCCCATCAAAGCCGTTACGCGCGCCTGTCATCGATTTCAGATGCGTCACGAATAGCGATAGCGGCTTTCCGGCAATGCGGATGTCCACATTCAGGCAGTCCCGCTTGAAAATGCGGTCGTGGGGCTCAAGCCCAAGCTCGCCAAGGGCGGGCTCGTAAAGACCGAAATCATTATAGGTCACGTAGGCGTAGCTTGTGACCTCATCAACCTCAATGGGCTGGCCGTCCCGTGTGGTGTCGCGCATCATAACGGCAACATCGATGCCACGGCTGTCGTTTCCGTCAATCAGATATTTATGCCGGAAGCCATGGCCTATCATCTTGAAAAGATAGCCATACTCAAAGGCATTGAGCGCAGCAAGATTGTCCACTTCCTGCAAGCAAAGAATATCGGCCCGCGTTTCGGCGATGGCCAGAGCCGTCATCTGGCGCGTGTCGTCAGCATGCGCGATGGCACGAGCCTGCTCGAGGAGGCGATACTGCGCCTCGTCGCTGATTTCAAACAGTTGCAAGGTGCGATCCTGATGCAATTCATTGCGAAAGCCGGAAAAATCGAACCGGCGCATCAGGTTTTCGACATTGAAGGTAGCTATTGTAAACATGCCTGCGCAATCTCTCCGCTTGCCGGGCAATTGGCAAGAGAATGAATTCCGAAACCGATAAATTTCTGCCGATACCGTGATTTTGACATAGAGTATCCCCATATACCGGGGGATTTGAAACTCAAGCGAGCCTGGACGATGGGAAAAATACTGCGTCTGACGATACTGACCGGACTTTTTGTCACCGGCATTGCAAGCGCGGGCTCCGCCGTGGAACTTCGCAACAGCCAGTATCTCCCCTCACTAAAGCCGAGCGGCCCGTTGATTATCGGCGGTCAGGCTGGCGCCAACCGCACTGATCCGAGCGCCCGCAATTGCTACGGCTCAACGCTTTGCGGGGAAAGCGGAACATATATTACCGAGCACGGCGTATTGAATTACAAGAACGGTGATCCCCTGCAATATCGTCGCACAATGCAGCCGCCAACCCCAGGTGCGCAACCAAGCATCAACCATATCCAGTGGTGCTCGAACCGTTATCGCAGCTATCGAACCTCTGACAATACGTATCAGCCATTGACCGGTCCGAGAACAGGCTGCAATTCCCCCTTCCAATAACTGAAAAGCCGGGTCAGAGCCCGGCTTTTACGCTGATCAGGCAGCGGCAGATTTTGTGTGAGCGCGTATCAGGCGACCAAGCCGCTTGATGCCTTCATCAATCATCTCGTCATTGGCACAGGAATAGCTGAGACGCAGCGTATTGGCTCCGCTGCCATCGGCGAAGAACGCCCGGCCCGGAACGAATGCGACTTTCTCGCTATCGATAGATGCCGCAAGAAGGGCCGCGCCATCCATGCCTTCCGGCAATGTGACCCAGACGAACATGCCGCCCTCCGGCTTCGTCCAGCTCGTGGTTTCCGGCATATATTTCGCCAGCGCCTCGAGCATCTTGTCCCGACGATGCTTATACACCCGATGCAATTTCGCCACCTGCGCATCGAAGCCACCGCTGGCAACGCGTTGGATAGCGATCTGGTTGATCGTGGAAGAGTGAAGATCCGCTGCCTGCTTCATCAGAACAAGCTTGCGAATGACCGGCTTCGACGCCACCACATAGCCGACACGCAAACCCGGCGCCAGTGTCTTGGAGAAGGAGCCGCAATAGATCGTACGGGTTTTCTCGATATCGCCGCCCTTACGGGCAATGTCGAGCGCCAGGATTGGCGAAATCGCATCACCATTGTAGCGAAGATACTGGTAGGCTGCATCTTCGATCACCGGAATGTCGAGTTCATCCGCCTGCGCGAGCAATTTCTCGCGGCCAGCAAGATCGACGGTTTCGCCGGTCGGATTGCTGAAATCGGCAGAGAGATAAGCGAACTTCACCTGACCGCCAGCTTTTTCCGCTGCCTGCGCATAGGATTCCGGTGTGCGATTGCCCTTGATCGCCAGGATGTCGTAATTCGGCTCATATGCGTTGAAAGCCTGAAGCGCGCCGAGATAGGTCGGGGCGGTCACGAGCGCCGTATCGGCAGGCGACAGGAACAGCTTACCGAGATAATCGAGCGCCTGCTGCGAACCCGATGTGATGAACACATTGTCTTCCGTGCAGGGAATGCCGATCTTGGCGAGTTCACCAACAAGCCAGCTACGCAGCGGCTTGTAGCCTTCCGAAATGGAATATTGCAGCGCTGCATTGGCTTCGGGGCCGGTAAGAATATCCTTATAGGCTGCCTGGAATTCTTCATGCGGGAAAAGCGCCGGATCAGGAATTCCGCCCGCAAACGAAATAATATCGGGGCGTTCCAGAAGCTTCAGAAGTTCGCGGATTTCCGATGCGCGCATACGTTTCGAGCGCGTTGCAAATACATTTTCCCAGTCCAACACGGGAAATCTCCTCAATTAGACTATCCGTACATTTTACGGAACTTGTAATAGCGAAGTCTCCTCGGAACCTGGCTATTGGATGTGAAGCTCTAGCGCACTTTTCAGCAGACGAGAACAGCTTTTCCCATGCTTCTATGGAATAAAGATATTCGGAATTGTTTTGGGCCGTTAAGTGCATGAAACGAAAAAGCTGGCGCTGAATTTGAGTTCTTTTCGTTCGCAACGAACGACAAGCCGCCCCGAGGCGCCAACTATTAAGGGGGCGCACAAAACGCCCCCTTGATTGGATAATGGAGCTGAAGTCTCTTAGTTGCGAGCCTTGTCGACCAGCTTGTTCTTTTCGATCCACGGCATCATTGCGCGCAGCTTGCCGCCAACTTCTTCGATCTGGTGAGCGTCGTTCATGCGACGGATACCCTTGAAGCGGGCAGCGCCGGCCTTCCACTCCTGCATCCAGTCCGAGGTGAACTTGCCCGTCTGAATGTCCTTCAGAACGCGCTTCATTTCGGCCTTGGTTTCAGCAGTGATGATGCGTGGGCCAGTCACATATTCACCCCACTCAGCCGTATTCGAGATCGAGTAGTTCATGTTGGCAATGCCGCCTTCGTAGATCAGGTCCACGATCAGCTTCATTTCGTGCAGGCACTCGAAATAAGCCATTTCGGGCGCATAGCCAGCTTCCACCAGAACTTCAAAACCGGTGCGGATCAGTTCGACCACGCCGCCGCAGAGAACGGCCTGTTCGCCGAACAGGTCGGTTTCGCACTCTTCCTTGAAGGTGGTTTCGATGACGCCCGAACGGCCGCCGCCGACGCCCGAAGCATAGGAGAGCGCCAGATCGTGAGCGTTGCCCGAGGCGTCCTGATGAATGGCGATAAGGCAGGGAACGCCGCCGCCCTTCTGGTATTCGCCGCGAACCGTATGGCCCGGGCCCTTCGGTGCGATCATGACGACGTCAACCGACTTCTTCGGCTCAATGAGGCCGAAATGTACATTGAGGCCGTGGGCGAAAGCGATGGCGGCACCATCACGAAGATTGTCGTGAATATGTTCCTTGTAGATGTCGGCCTGCAGTTCGTCAGGGGTTGCCATCATCATGAGATCGGCCCACTTGGCGGCGTCGGCAACGTTCATCACTTCGAAGCCGTCAGCCTGCGCCTTCTTCGCAGTCGCGGAACCTTCACGAAGGGCCACACGCACATTAGCCGCACCGGAATCCTTGAGGTTGAGCGCATGGGCGCGGCCCTGGCTGCCATAACCGACGATAACCACCTTCTTGGACTTGATCAGGTTAACGTCTGCATCCCGATCGTAATAAACGCGCATTTCCTTATTCCCTTCGTTCAGATTGTTCTTTCGGCTTTCTTGCGTCCACCGATGGCTAGGCCCCGTAAAGGGCGAAAAACTGCTTGGTGGCCCGCCGGGCATCCCGGATAACCACGTCATCAGTCAACTCCAGACGGTCACCAAGCAGCAACCGTATTTGCATGTCCCGGACGACGAGCCCGAAAAACGTGCGAAATGCCTCATCGATATCGTCGAAGGCCAGCAAACCTGCCTCCTGCCCCATATGCAGAATGGGCTTGAGGCGCTTGGCCATGGCCACGGGGCCGTTGGCCAGAACGATATCGCCCAATGCGGATTTAGCGGACGCTGCATGGCTCACCGCAAGGCGATTGAGGGCAATCGAGGTCTTTCCCGACAACACCAACAGCCAGTCGCGCGCGAAATGTTCCAGACTGGAAAACAGCGACTCCGCGTCGAGTTTCTCGCGCGTCAGCGGCACGACGCGCACCTTGGATGCCTGCCATCGCACCATCGCTGTCAGCAGGCCGTCGCGATCCCCAAACCACTTGTAGAGGCTTTCTTTCGAGCAGTTGGCGGCACGTGCAATACTCGCCGTCGTCAAAGCACGGTCCCCGCCCTCCACCAGAAGGCGCAAAGCCTGCTCCAGAACGTCGTTCTGACGCGGCGAAAGAACCTGCAATTCGTCGCCTGTATCGGTCACGGAACTCTTTCCTCCAATTTGTACCGTACGGTACGGTTCTCATTTCATAAATATTGTTCCGCCAATGGTCAAGCATGTTTTCACAAATTCCGGAAACGCACACTCCCAATTTCGGCGCGCTGGTCACGCAAAAAAGCGCCCTCCGGATATAGGGGGCCGGAGAGCGCTTTTCGATTTTCGAGGTCAGCGGAGATTGTGCGGGCTAAAGGTTTACCTGCGTTCCAATCTCGACGACTCGGCCGGTGGGAATCTGGAAATATTCGGTTGCATCCGATGCCGTTCGCGCGAGCAGGATGAACAGCTTGTCCTGCCAGAGTGGCAGGCCGGAATGAGCGGAAGCCTTGAGCGACCGGCGCGACAGGAAGAAGGACGTGGTCATGATGTCGAATTTCCAGCCGAGCTTGCGACAAATGCCAAGCGCGCGGGGGATATTCGGTTGCTGCATATAGCCGAAAGTAAGCGTCACCTGCATGAAACGCTCATTATATTGCGAAACACGTGCGCGGTCGGCGCTTGAAACCCATGGCTTCGATGCGGTCACAACCGTCAGTATGACATTGTTTTCGTGCAGAACCTTGTAGTGTTTCAGGCTGTGCATGAGGGCGGTCGGAGCGCTTTTGGGGTCGCCTGTCAGAAAAACAGCCGTACCCGGCACGATGGTCGGCGGACGCTTGGTCATCTGCTGAACGATGAGATCAAGCGGGACTTCGGCCTTGCGGGTCTTGTGAAAAAGGTGACGCGTTCCGCGCACCCAGGTCCACATGATGAGGACGAGCACCACCGCGATACTAATTGACGCCCACCCTCCTTCGTGAACCTTGATGATGTTCGCGCTGAAAAACATGATGTCGATGATAAGGAAGCCAACAATAATCGGCAGGGCGCGGCTCACACGCCAGTTCCAGATACGGGTCATCACGATATAGAGCAGAACCGTCGTGACCAGCATGTTGCCGGTGACGGCAATGCCATATGCAGCCGCCAGATTGCTGGATTTCTCGAAGCCCAGCACCAGAATGACCACCGCCAGCCCCAGAAGCAGATTGACACGCGGAATATAGATCTGGCCGTGCAGCTTTTCCGAGGTGTGCTGAATTTCGAGGCGCGGAAGGATGTTGAGTTGAACGGCCTGACGCGCCACGGAATAGGCCCCGGTAATAACCGCCTGGCTTGCTATCACTGTTGCAGCGGTTGCCAGCAAGACCATGGGCAGGAGCGCAAAGCTAGGCATCATCTGGAAGAACGGCAGCGCAGCCGCTTCACCATGTGAGAGAATGAACGCAGCCTGCCCGAAATAATTGAGCAGCAGGCACGGGAACACGACCCAGAGCCACGCACGGACAATGGGCTTGCGCCCAAAATGGCCTAGATCGGCGTAAAGGGCTTCGGCACCGGTCATGGCGAGAAACACCGCACCAACGGTGATGAAGGCGATGCCGGGACTGACCGCAAGAAAGCGCACCGCATAATAGGGGTTGAGCGCTACCATAACGGTCGGATCGTCGAAAATATGCCAGAGACCCGATGCGCCGAGCGCCAGAAACCACAATGCCATGATCGGTCCGAAGACGATGGCAACCTTTCCGGTGCCCAATTTCTGTACAGAAAACAGCGTTACGAGAATAACGACGGTTATGGGGACCACGAAAGGCGTCAGATCGGGAGCGACGATTTCCAGGCCTTCCATTGCCGAAAGGACCGATATGGCGGGCGTGATGACCGCATCACCGAAAAACAGTGCCGCACCGCAGATGCCAACCCCCAGGATCAGGTCCGGCCTGCCTTTCAACGCACTTCTGACAAGAGCCATCAGCGAAAGAATGCCGCCTTCGCCATTGTTGTCGGCGCGCAGAACAAACAACACATATTTGACAGTAACAACCAGCGTCAGCGCCCAGAAAATCAGCGAAACGACGCCCAGAATATCGCTGCGGGCAAGAATGCCGTCGCTTGCCGCCGCATGAAGCGCTTCACGAAAAGCATAGATAGGGCTGGTGCCGATGTCGCCATAGACGACGCCCAGCGCTCCCAGCACCAGCGTCTTCATGCTCTCATTATGCTGCGCGGCATCTTCCGCAAAAGCGACGCCCTCAGGAACACCGATTGCAGGCACCGCAGCCTGTATCGGCGTGTCATTGCCATTTAGCTCGCCGCTCATATGCAGGCACCTCGCAACTTCCTGAAAACGTTCTGGCTGGAGTTACTGGGATCGAATTGAGATAATGAGCGTATTCGCAAAAAGTTGCGAATTGCGGCATTGCTGCCGAGCCTTGCCCCGACCAGCTTTAATCATGGTCGCGCCGTCGACTGAACACGGCAATCAGCACGACTGCAACAGCATTGCAATTGCCGCAGCGCGCAAGGCAGGCGTCGGAGAACTGCTTCAATGCTTCCCTCATACGATCGCGCGCGCCCCCAAACGCGTCTGAATAGTGGCGGACGCCTATAGCTTGTCGCATCCGAATGCAAATGCGCTTTTTGCAAAGCTCCGATCGTAGCTATGCATGAAGCGCATTGATCAAAACTATCTCAAGGCCGCGATATAACGGCTTACCGTCGTCGGCATCCCGTACATCAGGGCATCGGCTGTCAATCCGTGCCCGATGGAAACTTCGCTCAATTGTGGAACATGTTTAACCAGCGCAGGCAGGTTGTCTACTGTCAGATCATGCCCCGCATTAATAGCCAATCCCAACGCAGCGGCAACATTTGCAGCCTTTTCCAGACGACCCAGTTCACGCGCTGCCGCAGCCGGGTTATCATAAGTGGCGCCGTAGGGACCCGTATAGAGTTCCACCCGGTCCGCTCCGATAGCCTTTGCGCGTTCGTAACCCAGCGGATCAGGATCGGCGAACAACGACACCCTCATTCCACCCGCTTTGAGGCGAGCGACTATCGGCGCGAGAAAATCGGACTTCGACACGAAATCCCATCCGTGGTCAGACGTCGCCTGTGTCGGATCGTCAGGCACAAGCGTCACCTGCTCAGGCTGATGCTTTTCCACGAGATCGAGAAATGCCTCACTTGGAAAGCCTTCAATGTTGAACTCCGCCTGCGGAAATTCGTCATCGATCAAAGCGCGGATTTCGCCGAGATCGGAAAACCGGATGTGACGCTGGTCCGGGCGCGGATGCACCGTCAACCCCGCAGCCCCAGCGGCAAGCGCGGCACGGCCCAAACCGGTAACGCTTGGCCATGGCAAATCGCGCCGGTTCCGCAGCATCGCAACAGCGTTGAGATTGACCGATAATTTGGCAGACATTGGAGACCCCCGGGATGAATATTCTGCTTTATAACGTCTGCATTGAAAAAATGTGAGTGTTTTGCCGTCGCACCACGCCCGCAATCCCCAACAGCGCAAATTGATTGTAACAAACTGGGTTTGCAGAACTTTTCCTGTTCGTATCAATTTGCGGCCGGACGCAACCTTTGCCCCCGCTTCGACGTTTGAATCTGATCATTGATGGAGGCCTGTAATGCGAAATGAGGACATACCCGTCATTCGCCGTATTCCAACAAACCGGGATGGCGTGTTCGCCTTTGCAATCGAGGGACACCTTGACGATGCGTCGCTGGAGAATCTCTACGGGCTTCTCGATGCAGCTTACGAAACCCACGACGAAATTGATCTTTTGGTGCGCCTCACCGGATATGAAGGGTTCGACTGGACCGCTGCGTTCTCGGAGAGCATGTTGTCCATGCGTGCCAAATCACTCAAAAAGCTTCGCCGCTACGCTATCGTCGGCGGCCCCTTGTGGATACAGGCCAGCATCACCCTCATGCAGCCTTTCCTGTCCATAGAGCTTCGCGCATTTGAAGGGGACGAAGAAGAAGAAGCTTGGGAATGGCTCGGCGCAAAGCCGATCCAGGAATAATCACTTTACCACGGTCAGGCGTTCAGCCGCTCGCGTGATCGCCGTATAAAGCCAACGCTCACGCGTATCGCGAAACGCAAAACTTTCGTCAAAAAGCACCACGTCATCCCATTGGGAACCCTGCGCTTTGTGAACCGTCAAGGCGTAGCCATAATCGAAATCGTCATAGCGCTTCTTGGTCTGCCACGGAATTTCGCTGTCCGGATCTTCAAACTGCGCCTTCAACAGCTTGATTTTCGCGACGCCGCGATCATCGTCCTCGGGCGTTACGAGCAGGTTGATGCCGGGTTTCACGGTTTCCTTGGAAGAGGTCATAACCTTCCATAATGATCCGTTGAGAAGTCCCTTGGCAGGATCGTTGCGCAGGCACACCAGCTTGTCGCCTGCCTGCGGATAATCCGCCGTAAAGCCCTTCAACTCCCGCAGGCGCTGATTATAGCGACGCCGCGTCCGGTTTGTGCCCACAAGCACCTGATCGGCAGCAAGAACCATCTCCTGATTGACGTCGCCTTTACCGATAACCTTCGCAGCGCCATGGTCGCCATAGGCAAGTTCCCTTCCCTCCCGTACATCAAGCGCCATGCGAATGATGGGATTATCCTGCGCCTGACGATGAATCTCGGTCAGAAGATAGTCCGGCTCGTGCTCCGTGAAAAAGCCGCCCCCGGAAATTGGAGGCAACTGTCCCGGATCGCCAAGGACAAGGATAGGCGTGCCGAAACTCATCAGGTCCCGGCCCAGCGCTTCGTCGACCATGGAACATTCGTCCACAACGATCATAGCCGCTTTGGCGACAGGGCTTTGCCGGTTGAGCGAGAAGGTCGGCGCGATGGAAGTCTTGCCAGTCGTTTCGTCTTCAATCGCCTCTTCACCGCGCGGGCGGTAGATCAGTGAATGAAGCGTGCGGGCATTGCTGGCCCCTTTCGAGCGCAGCACCTGTGCCGCCTTACCGGTAAAGGCCGCAAACTGCACATCGCCATCCACATGCTCGGCAAAATAGCGGGCGAGCGTCGTCTTGCCCGTACCCGCATAGCCGAACAATCTGAAAATGGGGCTGCGTCCGTCCTTGAGCCAATGCCCGACGGCTTTCAGCGCCTGATCCTGTTCCGGTGAAAACTGCATCGTCCCTTCAGACAGGATTCGCCGCCCGAAAACAAGATCAAACCGTGATCAAACGCCTTTGCTCACCAAAGTTGCAAACCTGTCGAGATCGACATTGCCGCCACTGACGATGACGCCTACCCGCTTGCCCTGCAGTTTCGGCGCTATCTGCCGTGCGCCGGCAAAAGCGAGACAGCCCGTAGGCTCGACGACCATTTTCATCCGGCTGGCGAAGAATTTCATGCCTTGCACGAGTTCATCGTCGCTGACGGCCAGAATATCGCGAACGGTGTCGCGAATGATGGCGAAGGTCATGTCGCCCAGAGCCTGCGTCTGCGCGCCATCCGCCAGCGTCCTTGGCACATTGATGTGAACTATCTTGCCGGAGCGCAAAGACTGCTGACCGTCATTTCCAGCTTCCGGTTCCACGCCGTAGACATCGCAAGCAGGCGACAAGGCTTTCGCGGCCAGTGCCGAACCGGCAAGCAGGCCACCGCCACCGAGACAGACAAACAGTGCATCGAGAGGCCCGGTTTCTTCGATCAATTCCTTGGCGGCAGTCCCCTGACCGGCGATGATATCAGGATGATTGAACGGCGGAATGAGGGTCAGCCCGCCCTCCTCCGCCAGTCGGCTTGATATCGCATCGCGATCTTCTTCATAGCGGTTATAGGTTACAACCTTCGCACCATAGCCTCGCGTTGCTTCAAGCTTGGCGCGTGGCGCATCTTCGGGCATGATGATGGTAGCGCCGATGCCAAGCAATTTCGCGGCAAGCGCTATCGCTTGGGCATGATTGCCGGACGAAAAAGCCAGTGCACCCCGCGCCTTTTGCTCATCTGTAAACCGCGACAGGGCATTGAAAGCGCCGCGAAACTTGAACGCGCCGATGCGCTGAAAATTCTCGCATTTGAAGAAGAACTGCGCACCGGTCTCGCGGTCGATCATGGACGATGTGAAGACCGGCGTATGGTGGGCATGGCCTTCGATCTGCTTTGCGGCCGAGATCACGTCATCGTAAGTTGGAAGCTTGTTCATCATTCGCCTCTTCATTCTTTATTTCAGCATCGGCCAAAGACTCAAGACGAGCAACAAGGCCATGATTAGATTGAACCATTTCAACCGAACAGGATCGGAAAGCCAGTTGCGCAGCAATGTGCCAAATCCCGCCCAGACCGAAACGCTCGGCAAATTCACAATCGCGAAGGCAGCGCTGACCAGAAGTACCGCGACATAATAGTTGTCGTGATTGGCATAGGTCGCAATCCCCGTGATCGCCATCACCCAGGCTTTCGGATTGACCCACTGGAAGGCTGCCGCCTGAAGGAAAGTCATTGGCTCGCTCTTGTCGCGGTGTTTTGCTTCTCCGATGGAACGCGACATGGCAATTTTCCAGGCGAGATAAAGCATATAGGCACCACCGGCGAATTTCAGCGCGGTATAGACGGATGGTACCGTTTCGATCAAAGCGCCGAGGCCGAAACCAATCGACAGCAACAATACAAAAAAGCCAACGCCAATACCCAGCATATGCGGAATTGTGCGGCGGAAACCGAAATTCACGCCCGACGCCAGGAGCATCAGATTGTTTGGTCCCGGTGTAACGGATGAGACGAATGCGAAGACGAGAAGCGCCAGAAAAATTTCGATAGACATGGTATGGCCCCGATTTATTGGGACAAATTAGCTCAATAAAAAACCGGCACAATCGAAACATTGTGCCGGTTTCCAACGATATTGTATCGGTATTGTTGGAAGCTTTTACATGCCTTCCGGTCCGCGGTTCATGGCCGCAACGCCGGTGCGACAGGTTTCAACCAGCCCCAGCGGCTTCATGATCGAGATGAACTGATCGATCTTCGCGGGCTTGCCGGTGATCTCCAGGATGAAATGATCGGTCGTCGCATCCACGACCTTTGCCTTGAACGCATCCGCAAGACGGAGTGTTTCCGCCCGTGCTTCGCCTTTGCCAGCGACTTTCACCAGAGCGAGTTCACGCTCGACAGGACGGTCGTGACCGAGTTCGGAAGCACGGTGGCTGAGATCAACAACACGGTGAACCGGCACAATGCGGGCCAACTGGTGGCGGATTTGGTCAAGCACATGCGGCGTGCCGCGCGTCACGATTGTGATGCGCGACAGGTGCTTTTCATGCTCGGTTTCCGAAACCGTCAGGCTTTCGATATTGTAGCCTCGGCCGGAGAAAAGACCGATCACGCGGGCAAGGACACCCGGTTCGTTGTCAACGAGAACGGCAAGCGTATGCGTTTCCGGGGTCTGGGTTTCGGCTGCGATGAAATAGGCCGATCCGGAAGCTAGGTTCTGTGCATTCATGATTTTCTTTCCTCCGGATCAGACGAGCGCGCGGCCCTTGGCATCGATGGCATTGGCAACGGCTTCATCTGTCGCCTCATCCGGCAACAGCATTTCATTATGCGCCTTGCCCGAGGGGATCATCGGGAAGCAGTTGGCGAGGTTTGCCACCCGGCAGTCGAAGATGACCGGCTTGTCGATATCGATCATTTCCTGAATGGCGGCGTCGAGATCGCCCGGCTTTTCGCAGCGGATACCATGCGCGCCATAGGCTTCGGCCAGCTTCACGAAATCCGGCATCGCCTCCGTATAGGAGTGCGACAGACGGTTGCCATGCAGAAGCTGCTGCCACTGGCGCACCATGCCCATATACTGGTTGTTCAGGATGAAGATTTTGATCGGCGCATTATGCTGGATCGCTGCCGACATTTCCTGGATGCACATCTGGATCGAGGCATCGCCCGCAATATCGATAACCAGTGCATCAGGGTGCGCGATCTGCACGCCGAGCGCCGCCGGCAGACCATAACCCATGGTGCCAAGGCCGCCGGAAGTCAGCCAGCGGTTCGGTTCCTCGAAACCATAGAACTGCGCAGCCCACATCTGGTGCTGCCCAACTTCAGTGGTGATGTAGGTCTTGCGATCCTTGGTCAGTTCATAGAGCCGCTGAATTGCATATTGCGGCATGATGACTTCCCGGTTCGGCGCGTAGGCCAGCGAATTGCGGGCACGCCAGCGGTTGATCTGTTCCCACCAGGCAGCGATCGCCTGCTTTTCCGGCTTCCTCTCAGAAGCGCGAAACTGACGAACGATGTCTTCCAGAACGTGGGCAACGTCGCCGATGATCGGCACGTCCACGCGAACATTCTTGTTGATCGAAGATGGATCGATATCGATGTGGATCTTCTTCGAGTTGGGCGAAAATGCATTCAGACGCCCGGTGATACGGTCGTCGAAACGAGCGCCGACGCACAGCATGACATCACAGTCGTGCATAGTCATGTTGGCTTCGTAGGTTCCGTGCATACCGAGCATTCCGAGCCAGTTCTTGCCGGAAGCCGGATAAGCGCCCAGCCCCATGAGCGTCGACGTGATCGGAAAATTGCTGATCTCAACCAGCTCGCGCAGCAGACGGGAAGCTGCCGGGCCGGAATTGATCACGCCGCCGCCGGAATAGATGACGGGATTCTTGGCATTGACGAGCAGACGTACGGCATCCGAAATTGCCTGCGCATTGCCGTCGAGAACCGGACGGTAGCTGGTGCGCGGCGCGGTTTCCGGCGGCGTATAAATGCCCTTGGCAAACTGGATATCCTTCGGAATGTCGACCACGACGGGACCGGGACGACCGGTGGAAGCGACATGAAAGGCTTCGTGCAGGATGCGCGCCAGATCGTTGACGTCTTTTACGAGCCAATTGTGCTTTGTGCAGGGGCGCGTGATGCCGATCGTATCGCATTCCTGAAATGCATCGGAGCCGATCAGGGTCGTCGGAACCTGACCCGAAATGCAAACCAAAGGAATGGAATCCATCAGGGCATCCTGAAGCGGCGTGACCGCATTGGTCGCACCTGGACCGGACGTGACAAGCATCACCCCAACTTTGCCGGTCGAACGCGCATAGCCTTCCGCCGCATGCCCGGCGCCCTGTTCGTGACGCACCAGAATGTGCTGAACCTTGTCCTGCTGGAAGAGCTCGTCATAGATCGGCAGCACAGCCCCGCCGGGGTAACCGAAGATGCTCTCTACGCCCTGATCGATGAGGGCCTGAATGACCATTTCCGCGCCTGTCATTTCGCGCGGATTGCTTGCTTCCTGCGTTTCTGCGGCGTTTGCATCCGCCTCACGTTTACCTGCAGTCATTGTTCTCTTCCCGTCTGCATTTCATTTCTGATCTGGATAATAAAAAAGGCCCCCGAGGGAGCCTGTCTTTCGCGCATGGGAGCTTTCGCCGGATGGTTACACCATCCTGCCCATGCGCGCCCGTACCACAAGAATAATAATCGTGTTCATGGTGGCGGACACTAATAGCCGGATTCGTCGTCGTCAACGCATAAATACGTCGCCTGCGTTATTTTCTTAAGATTCACCCGCCTCGACGATAACTTTATTTCAACCGAAGACACTTACCCTGACGCAAAACCTCCTGTTGAAAGTTGGGGCGAGCGGGCAGCATGAGCGAAATCGGCGGCAATTCCGGCGCACGAGAACACGGCGAATACGTGCAGCGCAATCGCACGGAAGGTTACGTCATCCAGTGCGATGGCGAAGGCGCCATCGTATCGGCATTGTCGGGTCCTTCATCCGCCGCATCCGACGATTATTGGGCCGTAGGCCAGCTGATATCCATTCGAGCTGGTGACAATCGCGTCGTCGGCCTCATTCGCAACGTGCTTGTGCCGGGCGATGTGTGGATACGCGGAGGCGACAATACGCTCCATGTTCATGTCGAGTTTTTGGGCGAGGTTCGCGTACAGCCGAATGGGCAAACCACATTCAATGGCGGCATTTCCCAATTCCCCCATCCGGGCGCTATTGCTCACCGTATCCGCGCCACCGATCTCGCTGCCATTTATGCTCAGACCGGACAAAGCAGCGTTTCCATCGGCACGTTGACACAGGACGCAACTGTTCCGGCTCATATTTCGGTCGACGACCTTATTTCCCGGCATTTTGCTATCGTCGGCACTACGGGCGTCGGCAAATCGAGCGCGGTCATGCTGCTTCTGCGCCGCATCGTTGCCCAAAAACCCAATCTGCGAGTACTCATCCTTGACCCGCACAATGAATTCGCGAGTGCATTTCCGGACCTGGCAGTGGCCGTCGATCAGACGAATATCGAGCTGCCATTCTGGATGCTGCGGCTTGATGAATTTGCCGACGTAATCTTTCGCGGACGCGCGCCGGACCCGATGGAGCTCGACATATTGCGTGATCTGGTCCAGCTTGCGCGGGAAAAAATGCAAGGTGCCGAGTCCTCGTCCGCGAAAACCTTGCGGCGACAATTGGCAGACCGGCAGAGCGTCAGCGCCGACACACCTGTAGCCTATCGCCTCCCCGATCTGATCGCGCTCATCGACCAGCGTATGGGACTTCTCGACAGCAAGGCGGAACGACCCTATCTGCGTAGCCTCAAGGCTCGCCTGGAATCGATTTCCGCCGATCCTCGGTTCCGCTTCATGTTTGCCGTGACCGGCGGACCTGAGACAATGCGGCAAGCTATCGGCCGTATTTTTCGCATTCCGCAAAACGGAAGGCCCATCTGCACATTCCAGCTTGCGGGATTGCCATCCGAAGTTGTCAACGCCGTCGCGTCGGTTTTGTGCCGACTGGCCTTCGATATCGCTCTTTCAAGCGAAGGCAGCCTGCAAACGCTGGTGATATGCGAAGAAGCCCACCGCTATATTCCAGCCGACCGCGACGCTGGTTTCTGGCCGACGCGGCAGGCTATAGCCCGAATTGCCAAGGAAGGCCGGAAATACGGTTCCTATCTGGGCGTCATCAGCCAGCGTCCCGGTGAGCTGGACGCGACAATCCTGTCGCAGTGCAATTCCATTTTCGCAATGCGCCTTGGCAATGAACGCGACCAGGAAATCATCAAGGGCGCCATTCGCGGCGGCGCGCAAAGCATGGCGGGCTTTCTTTCATCAATCGCCAATCGCGAGGCCATCGCCTTTGGCGAAGCCTTCTCGACGCCCATGCGATTGACATTTGAGACCATCCCATCCCATCAGCTTCCGGGACGCAGCAAAAGCGAAAGCGCGCTTTCCGGCTGGCGCAGCGATGGCAAGATATCGCTTGACCAGATCGTCGAAAAGCTGCGCGCCTTTGAAAGCAGCTCCCAGACGGACCCGGCGGACCGGTTCCCAGACGAGGACAGCCTTTGGGGCAACCCGGTTTCCACCACTCATCGTGACCATGCATCGATTGATGATGAATTTCACCGGCCATCGCCTTTGAAGCCGCAAACTCCACTCAGCCTCGACACGAAGCAGAGCATTGAGAAGATGGGTGAACTGGTGCGCAGTTTCCGCAAGGACCGTGAGCGCTAGGCAAAACTTCAAGCGCAGACGCGGTTGCGGCCCATATTCTTTGCGGCATAAAGCATCTTGTCTGCGCGGCGATAGAGATCCTTCGAGGTCTCGCGCCGGTCCCATATCGCAAGCCCGATACTGACGGTAACGCCAAGCTTTTCGTCGCCAAGATCGATTTCAAGCGTCGATATCGCCTTGCGAATTCGATTGGCAAGCTTGATCATCAATTCCGCGTCCATGTTCGGTGCGAGGACTGCGAATTCCTCGCCGCCCAGCCGGGCGACAACGTCATGATATCGCGTGTAATCCCTGAGGCACCGCGCCACCTCCTGCAGGACGATATCGCCAACATCGTGCCCGTAAGTATCGTTCACGGCCTTGAAGTGATCAAGGTCGATAATCATTAGTCCAACAGGCCGGTGAATACGGTCAAACTGGATCAGATATTCCTTTAGCGCCTCGTCGAAGTAACGCCGGTTCTGCATTCCCGTCAGGCTGTCCGTCAGCGCGGCGTGCTCGAGGGTCTGCGACCGCTCGGAAAGATCCTGGGTGATGACCTGCAGTTTGCCGCGATCCAGCGCATCGCTTCTAATTTGCGGATAGATCAGGAACAGCCCGCAAGCCAGCGTCGCAACCAGCACCCAGATCGTGATGTAGCTCAACTGGTCCAGCCGCGAAACCAGTTCCAAAGCATTCCCATCAATCGGCAAGGTCTGCAATTGTCCGATGTCGGCACGAGCCTGGTAGAGCAACAGCCCGATACCGACCATCAAAACAATCAAAATAAAGAATGCCCGCTCCGATCTGTTAAACCGCATAATCCGCGCCCGCCTCTCCTGTTTCAGAGAGTGCCAGCGAGTTATTTCGTTGTCGTTAATTGAGTGAGAGCAGTATTAGAATTTGCTTGCACAGACCAACTGGCATCGAGCTGATTTCGAAACCATGTCGATTGACGCTTCGCGTATTGCCGCGTGGCGATGACCGAACGTTCGATGGCTTCATCTCGCGACAGCGAGCCTTCGATATATGCAGTGATTTCACGCACACCGATGGCCCTCATTGCAGGCAATGCCGGGTCCAGATCGAGCGCAAGCAATGCCTTGACCTCGTCAATCGCGCCATTGTCCCACATCAGCGCAAATCGCCTCGCAATGCGCTCCGAAAGCCATGCCCGATCAGGCGCCAACACGATTTTGCGCGCGCTGTTGTCGTCGACCAGCGCCCGACCTTTGGTCTGCTGCCAGTCGAGAAGTGACTTTCCGGTACTCTCCAATACTTCCAATGCCCGAACGATGCGCTGACTGTCGGAAGGTTTAAGTGTTGCGGCCATGTCTGGGTCGCGTTCACTGAGGACCCCGTGAAGAAACTCCGGTCCATCCGTCTCCATGCGGCCTCGCCAATAAGCGCGAACATCGCCCGACACTTCGGGCATTTGCGACAACCCACCCAGCAATGCCCTGAAATAAAGCCCCGTACCGCCGACAAAGATCGGGGTCCGGCCCTTCATCGGGGGCTGCGATAGCAGGCTGGCTACGTCATCCAGCCACCGTCCCGTGGAATAGGATATCGAAGGCGCGACGTGTCCATAGAGATGATGTTCCGCCGCAGCCAGATCAGCCTTGCCCGGCCGCGCGGTCAGAAGATCAAGAACATCGTAAACCTGCATGGAATCGGTGTTCACGATGAAGCCGCCGGTCTCTTGCGCCATGCGAACTGCAAGTGCCGACTTGCCGCTGGCCGTCGGGCCAGCTATCAGGATTGCATTCTTGACCGCATCCTCACTCATCGCCGGAATTGCTCTCCATGTCCCAACAGGTTTCTCTCGTCGCCACCCTGATCGCCAATCCGGCTAAGGCTTCGCTCGCATCAGCGCTTGGGATTAAAGCCTCGGCGGCAGTGAATGCAACCGGGCTATACTGGCTGGCCGATGACATTGCCTGCGACATTCCGCTTCCTTTGGGAATCGGCAGCAAAGAAGCCGAAGCCCTGCTGCGTGATACGCTTGATGGCGCGCCAGTCGATGTGGTGGTGCAGGAACAGGAGCGTCGACGCAAGAAGATTCTTATTGCCGACATGGATTCCACAATGATCCAGCAGGAATGCATTGACGAACTGGCAGAAGAAGCCGGTCTGCGCGAGCATGTGGCGGCAATCACCGCGCGCGCCATGAATGGCGAGATCGCGTTCGAGCCCGCCTTGCGCGAAAGGGTAGCTTTGTTGAAAGGACTGCCGCTCACCGTCATAGACAAGGTCATTTCAACGCGCATCACGCTGATGCCCGGCGGGCCGGAACTGGTGCGCACCATGCGCAAACATGGCGCTTACACGGCGCTTGTGTCCGGCGGCTTTACCTCTTTCACGCAGCGCATTGCCGAAATGATCGGCTTTAACGAAGAGCGCGCAAACAGGCTGATCGATGATGGCGTGCATCTGACCGGCTTGGTTACGGAGCCCATTCTCGGTCGTGAAGCCAAGGTGGAGAAGCTCGTGGAAATCGCTGATCGTCTTGGCTTGACGCCGAACGATGCGATTGCGGTGGGCGATGGCGCGAACGATCTCGGCATGATCCAGCTTGCGGGAACCGGCGTTGCACTTCATGCAAAACCGGCCGTGGCAGCGCAGGCCCGGATGCGGGTTGACCATGGCGACCTGACCGCCCTCCTCTATATTCAGGGCTACAGAAAGACGGACTTCGTTCAATGAGCATCCTGGAAACGCCGCGCCTCATCATCCGAAACTGGGAAGATCGCGACCGCGATCTGTTCCACGTCATCAATTCCGACGAAGAGGTCATGCGTTTCTTTCCGTTTCGCAGAAACCGCTCGCAATCGGATGAATTGTTCGACCGCCTCAAGAAGATGATTTCTGAAACGGGTCTCGGTTTCTATGCGCTGGAAGAAAAGGAAAGCGGTCAGTGCATCGGCTTTGCCGGTCTCGCCCGCACCGATCTCGAACCTCATTTACCGAACGGCAGCGTAGAAATCGGCTGGCGGCTGGCCACTCCCTTTTGGGGCAAAGGCTATGTAACCGAAGCGGGCAGAGCGCTGATCGACTACGCTTTCGGAACCCTCGGCCTCCCGGAGGTCGTCTCCTTTGCCGTCCACAACAACGAGCGGTCTACCTTCGTCATGGAGCGCATCGGTATGACCCGTGACTCGGCAAGCGATTTTGATCATCCCGGTGTGCCGGACGAAACGCCGCATTTGAAGCGTCATGTTGTCTATCGTATTCAGGCGGACTGACCGGCGACCCAACCGGAAGACCACGCCCATTGAAAATTGTAGCCGCCGAGCCAGCCGGTAACATCGACCACTTCGCCGATGAAGAACAAGCCGGGCACGGATTTGGCTTCCATGGTCTTGGAGTCAAGATCGCGTGTATCGACCCCTCCGAGCGTAACTTCTGCGGTGCGATAACCTTCAGAACCGGCAGGTTTGATGCGCCAGTCATTTATCGCTGTCTCGACCCGGCGGAACGTCTTGTCGGACATATCCGCCAGATGGCCGGTTGCGCCGACATCCTCTGCTATCGTCTGAGCCAGTTTCCTTGGAAGATATATGGCGAGTGCCGTCTGTAGCGCCTGCTTGCCGTTCTGCTTGCGCTGCTCGCGCAATGCTTCGAAAATGTCAGTTTCCGGCAGCATGGCTATGCGGATTTCGTCACCTTCGCGCCAGTAGGAAGAAATCTGCAAGATCGAAGGGCCGCTAATGCCCCGATGCGTAAACAGCATTGCCTCTGCAAACTTGGTTTTTCCGCAGGCGACAACCGCATCGACGGCAACACCGGCGAGCGGCTTCAACCTTTCCAGCGTGTTGGGCTCAAACGTCAGCGGTACCAGCGCCGGTCGCGTTTCGACGATCCGCAATCCGAACTGGTTTGCGATATCGTAACCAAAGCCTGTCGCCCCCATCTTCGGGATGGATTTTCCGCCACAGGCCACAACCAGCGAGCGGCAACGGACGGGCCCGTCCGACAATTTGAGCGAAAAACCATCCGCGGTTCTTTCGACCGAACTGACGCTGCAGCCAAGCTTCAGTCGCGCACCATGGCGCTTCATTTCTGCCAGCAGCATTTCAATTATCTGCAATGCCGAACCGTCGCAGAAGAGTTGTCCGAGCGTCTTCTCGTGATAGGTGATGCGATGCCGCTCGACCAGTGCAATGAAATCGCGCTGTGTGTAGCGGCTCAGGGCCGAGATACAGAAGTGCGGATTTTGCGAGAGATAATTCTTCGGGCTTGCATGCAGGTTGGTGAAATTGCAGCGCCCGCCACCCGATATACGGATTTTCTCTCCGGCTGCCTTGGCGTGGTCCACGACCAATACGGAACGCCCGCGCTTCGCGGCTTCGATGGCGCACATCATGCCTGCCGCGCCAGCGCCTATGACCACAATATCGACTGTTTCCAACTCACCCTACTCCGAATGGCGCCGGTCCATAGCACAGCCGAAGCTTATGAAACAGAAAGCTTTGCCATTGCGGATAACCATAGGGAGGATCAATTGATCCGGATAGTTACAAAACGCAGTTCGCCCGAACGTGAGGCCAGCATCAGGAGCGCATTCTTGCGCCCCTCGCGGCGCAACGCCTCGATGCGCTTCTTCACATCGTCCGGCGTTTTTACCGTCACCTGACCTATATCGACAATGACATCTCCGGTTTCGATGCGCTTTTCGCCAGCAGCGGAGCCAGGAGAGACATAAAGAACCGCGACACCTTCTACGTCTTCGGCAATGCCAAACTCACCGCGGACCTCATCGCTCAGTTCGCTGAGCTTCATCCCGAGCACGCTTGGAGCAGCCTCGCTTTTCTGATCCTTCTTCGGCGTATCCGGCGTTTCCACGCCTTCATCACCGCCCTCACCTTCAGGAAGCGGAGCCTGATCTTCCGTCGCAGCCTCGGTGCTCTTGTCGTCCTCGACCAGACGACCAAGCTTTACCTTCACCGTCTTTTCCTCACCCTGGCGAACCACGACGATCTCGACTTCCTTGCCGACCGGGGTTTCTGCAACCAGTCGCGGCAGATCGCGAGCGGTATTGACCGGCTTGCCTTCATAACGGATTACGACATCGCCTGCTTCGATGGCCTTGTTGTCAACACCCGAGTTTTCGATCAATCCGGCAATCAGCGCGCCCTTGGCTTCCTTCAGCCCGAGGCTCTGCGCGATATCGTCGGTAACCGGTTGGATGCGCACACCGAGCCAGCCGCGGCGAACCTCGCCGAACTGCTTGAGCTGGTCGATCACACCAACAGCCATTTCCGCCGGAATGGCGAAGCCGATACCAATGGAGCCTCCCGATGGCGAGATGATCGCCGTGTTGATGCCGATCACCTTTCCTTCCATGTCGAACAGCGGACCGCCGGAATTGCCCCGGTTGATTGCCGCGTCGGTCTGGATGAAATCATCATAGGGGCCGGAATTGATGTCGCGCTTGCGGGCCGAGATAATACCGGCGGTTACCGTTCCGCCCAGACCGAACGGATTGCCGATCGCAAGCACCCAGTCGCCGATGCGCGCCTTTTCCGAATTGCCGAATTGAACAGCCTTCAGCGTGTGCTTGGAGGGGTCCACCTTAAGGATCGCCAGATCGGTCTTGATGTCCTTTCCGACAAGTTCCGCTTTCAGCTTGGAACCATCGTTGAAATTGACCTCGATTTCGTCGGCGTCGGCAATGACGTGATTGTTTGTGACGATGAAACCCTTCTCGGCATCGATGACGAAGCCGGAACCCAGCGACTGGACCTTGCGCGATTCGTCACCTTGTGCGCCGCCATTGTCGCCGAAGAAGTCCTTGAAATATTCCTGGAACGGAGAGCCCTCCGGCACCTGCGGCATCGGCACAGCGCCGTCACCCTCCCCGTCGCCCTTGACGGTCTGGGAGGTCGAGATGTTCACGACCGCATCAAGCAAGCCCTCGGCCAGATCAGCAACAGAAGCCGGTCCTTGAGCCGCGATTGCCGGAGGCGTCCCCATCGAAAGAGTGCCGCCGACTGTCATCGCCCCCAATGCCACGGTTGCGAAAAGGGTGCGAGCAAATCCCGCCTTTGGTGCAATTGCCATGAAGCCCTGCTCCGTTCCTGTCTGCTTGCAGTCGTTTAATTAGCGATAGATGTACTAAAGCTTGATCGCTGCAAAATACGGCCTGTTTACGGCCTCGCATAGACCGCAGACGATAAATAACGGAGGGAAAACGGCTTATCCCCTGACAAGCCAGACAATGCCGACGCCAATTGCAAGGGCAGCAATCCCGGCGATGCGCAGCATGTTCTCCGGCGTCTCGCTCGCCTCACGCGCAAGCTTCTTCGCCAAAGAAGGAAAGCCGCCGTAGAGCAGCCCTTCGAGAACGAAGAGAAGACCTACGGCGGCTAAAAAATCGCTCATGAGCGTTTGCCCCGGCTGTTACTGGGCCGGCGTTGCCAGCCTGCCGCCAGCGTCCCGGAAGAACTTGAAGAACTCCGAGTCCGGCGAGAGAACCAGCGTTGTGTCCGGTGTCTCAAGTGCTTCACGATAAGCGGACATCGACCGGTAGAAGGCGAAGAATCCGGGGTCCTTGCTGGCAGAGCGCGCGAAGATCTCACTGCGCTGGGCATCGCCTTCACCGCGAAGGATTTCCGATTCCTTGCGCGCTTCAGCCAGCGTTTCGACGACCTGACGGTCGGCAACAGCACGGATGCGCTGGGCGGCTTCACGGCCCCGGGCGCGCAGGCGCTCCGCCTCGGCCAGACGTTCCGCCTTCATGCGGTCATAGGTCTGCTGCGAGACTTCGGCAGTCAGGTCGGTACGGCGAATGCGAACATCCGCGATGGTAAGGCCAAGCGACGTCGCGTCAGGACGAAGCTGGTCCCGCACTTCACGCATCATATCGCCGCGCTCTTCCGAAAGCGCCGCTTCAAAACCACGCTGGCCGTAAACGCTGCGCAATGCGGCATCCAGACGGGTGCGCAGACGCTGCTCGGCAAGGAGCGTGCTGCCCGAAACGGTTTCGCGGAACTTGCGCGCGTCGGTGATGCGATAAACGAGGAAGGCATCGACGTCATAGAACTTGCCGCCCGAAACCTGAACGCGGATATCGTCCAGATCGAAGCGCAGCAGGCGGTCATCGATCAACTGCACGGTATCGGCATCCAGGAAGCCGAAAGGCAGCTTGAAATAGATGCCCGGGTCCGTCTTCACATCGACAATCTGGCCGAAACGAAGCACGATAGCCTGCTGACGCTCGGATACGATGAACGTGGCGGAGTAGATCAGGAAAGCGATGACGGCGATGATGCCGCCAATGATTGGAAGCCTGTTCTGGGCCATTACTGATTACCTCCGCTCGGGGTCGTCGTAGTCGCATTCACACCGGGGCGTGGCTGGCGCATGAGTTCGTTCAGCGGCAGATAAGGCACGACATCCTTTCCGGGTTCGACAATAACTTTCTTGGTGCTCTTCAGCACCTGTTCCATGGTTTCTAGGAACAGGCGGTTGCGGGTGACTTCAGGCGCCTTCTGGTATTCACCAAGAACGGAGCTGAAACGCTGCGCCTCACCTTCAGCGTCCTGAACGACGCGGTTCTTATAGGCCGCCGCTTCTTCGCGAAGCTGGGCTGCCTCACCGCGGGCCTGACCGAGCTTCTGGTTCGAATACTGGTTCGATTCTTCCACGAAACGATCTTCGTCCTGTTCGGCGCGCTGCACTTCATCGAAGGCATCAGCCACTTCCCGCGGAGGCGCTGCATCTTCGATGGACACGGCATTGATCAGGATACCCGCCTTGTAAGTGTCGAGCGTTTGCTGAACGATATCGCGAACGCTCGTTGCAATAGCCGCACGGTTGTCACGGAAAACATCCTGAGCGGGGCGACGTCCGACGATTTCGCGGATCGCGCTCTCAGAAACCTGCTGCACCATCGCATCGGGATTATCGACGTTGAACAGATATGCCTGTGGATCCGAGACACGGTAAAGAACCGAGAACTGAACGTTGACGATATTCTGGTCACCCGTCAGCATCAAGCCCTGTGTTGCGCCCCGGTTGCCTTGTCCGCCAATGTTGATCTGCTTCTCTACGATCTGCGCCTTTTCATAGGTTTCGATCGGCCACCAGTGGAAATGCAGGCCCGGTTCAGACACTTCTTCCTTCGGCTTGCCGAAGCGCAGCTCGACGGCGAGTTCGTCCGGCTGCACGGTATAGATCGACTGGAAAAGCCAGAAGCCGATAACGGCTGCACCGATCAGGAACAGAACGCCCCGATTGCTGCCGCCTTTGCCACCGCCACCGGGGAAGACCTGCTTCAGACGGTCTTGGCCCTTGCGCAGAATATCCTCGAGATCAGGTGGAGTGTTCTGGCCGCCTCCACGAGGACCTTTCGGTCCTTGTCCCCATGGGCCGCCATTATTGTTGTTATTATCGCCGCCGCCGCCCCATGGGCCGCCGCCACCATTCTGATTACTCCAGGGCATCCTCACCTCTCGTCCAGGCGACGGGAAAGCGAGCTGCCCACTCCCGTCATCAACTAATGTTTCCGTTTTATAGGCATCGGGAGGTCCGCTTTCAACGCGAAGACGACAAAATTCGTGAACTATGCTTTACACAGCACGTTTTTCGTACACGAAATAGCGCGTTGGGTGGCTGTCCCTGTCACCGGCGGGCACGTCCTCCTGTGAAACGACCTGCCAGACTTGCGGATCGATTTCCGGAAAATGTGTATCTCCATCGATATTGGCGAGAACACGCGTCAAATGAATTCTGTCCGCGAGGGGAAAAGCCTGCGCATAAATGTTTCCGCCACCTATGATGCAAACTTCCCCGGCCCCCATGTCAGCAGCCTGTCTTTGTCCAAGCGCTATCGCCTCATCAAGAGAACCGACAGTGCTGGCACCTTCAACCTGAAATCCGTTATTCCTCGACACCACGATATTGGGCCGTCCCGGCAAGGGCCGACCAATAGAGTCCCATGTCCGCCGCCCCATGATGACAGGTTTGCCCAGCGTCAGCGCCTTGAAGCGCTTGAGATCGGTCGAAAGCCGCCATGGCATGTCATTATCACGTCCGATAACGCCATTTTCCGCGGCAGCAACAATGATCGATACAATCGGCTTGGGAGCGGACATGTCGGACCTCAAACCGCAATCGGAGCTTTGATCGTCGGATCGGCTTCGTAGCCCTCAAGGCGGAAATCCTCGAAACGGAAGGCAAAAAGGTCCTTCACCTCCGGATTGATCCACATTGTCGGCAGTTTTTTCGGGGCGCGGGTGAGCTGCAAACGCGCCTGATCGAAATGATTGGCGTAAATATGCGCGTCCCCCAGCGTGTGCACGAACTCTCCCGGCTTCAATCCCGTGACCTGCGCGATCATCATCGTCAGCAATGCATAGGAAGCGATGTTAAATGGCACGCCCAGAAAAATATCAGCCGAGCGCTGATAGAGCTGGCAGGAGAGTTTTCCGTCAGCGACATAGAACTGGAAAAGACAGTGGCATGGCGGCAGAGCCATTTCATCGACCAGCGCCGGATTCCAGGCCGATACGATCAGGCGCCGCGAATTCGGATTTTCATGCAGCATCTTCAGAAGATTCGCGATCTGATCGATGTGACGACCATCCGGCGCTGGCCAGGAGCGCCATTGATAACCATAAACCGGCCCGAGATCGCCGTTCTCGTCTGCCCATTCATCCCAGATCGAGACGCCATTTTCCTTCAGATAGGCGATGTTCGTGTCGCCTTTGAGGAACCAGAGCAGTTCATGGATGATCGACCGGAGATGCAGCTTCTTGGTGGTCAGAACGGGAAAACCCTCTTCCAGATTGAAACGCATCTGATATCCGAAAACCGACCGCGTGCCCGTCCCCGTGCGGTCGCCACGGTCAACACCGTTGTCGAGCACATGTTGAAGAAGATCGAGATAGGTGCGCATGGGGGATATCCAGAATCCGATTCGGTTGGACCCAATATAAAGAAAAACCCCGGTGTCGGGCACCGGGGCTTTGAATTCACCAGATCGCTGTGGATCAAAGGCTGCCGAGTTTTCCGAGCTGCTTGGCGACCAGATAATAGAAGGTGACGCGATGCTTGTTGCGGTCGCCCTTCATGACTTCAGCAACATGGGCAACGACCTCATCGCCCTTGGCTTCGTCGTCAACGCCAAGCTTCTTGGCGACCCAATTGGTGCGGACGCGCTTCAATTCTTCCGGGTCGGTTGCCGAAACGAGGGAGGAATCGCGATTGCGCAGCGCAATACCCAGATGCTTGACGATCTTGTCGACAACAGCTTCATCGGCAGCGGCATCATAACGACGGACATCCGCGAGATATTCACTCATATATCCACTCTCCTTCGATTGGGGTTAATACCCCGTTTTCAGCTCACGGAATCCGGCTTAATCGAAATTTCGCTCGCCGCCCCCGATATATTGGTAGGATTGACCAGCGAAAGCAGACTGTCAATGAAAAATGAACGGGAACAGCGGGCACCGGAATATCGGCAAAACCCGTTAAAAAAAGTGTCCCCTCTTCCAATCGCGGCCAACCGCGCCTATATACGGCGTGTCGGCGCAAGCTGACTATGGTGATAAACGGACGGTGTAATAAACCCATTGGACCCGGGGGCGGTACCCGGCGCCTCCACCAGAATACAGATCGGTTAGCGTTTTGTATTGTGGCGGGGGCGAAACAGGATCGACAAGGGTGTAAAGATCGCTCTTTTACTCGGCATGATACCACCGTTATCGGGTCAATTGAGTAGTTGCAAATGACAACAAAGCTCAGGGTTATGCTCTCGCTGCCTAATGGCGGTGCGGGAAACCCACTCTAAAGCCCTTAGGGTTAGCCCCTTAAGGCGGGGTTCGGAGGCACCTGGCAACAGAAGCCTCCACTTTCCCTTTCCAGAAGATTACGCAGCCGCAGCTTCGGTATTGAGTTCGCTCGCCTTGCGCGACAGAACGACTTGCGTCAGCACAAAGGCGATCAGCGCACAACCGGCAATTCCTCCGACCATTGGCAGTGCAGTTCCATCGAAGAATGAACCCGTTACGCCGATTGCCACGCCGCCAATCACGAAATGCAGCGTGCCCATCAGCGCGGATGCAGTGCCTGCAATTTCACCGTGATCCTCAAGTGCCAGAACCGCTGTTGTCGGGATGACGAGGCCGAGGAAGCCATATCCCACGAACAGGAACCCGGTGATCAGCCAAAGCGACTGATGCCCCATGAGAGCGGCAGCGAACATGGCGAGCATTGCCGCGGCAAATCCGGAAACCGCGAATCGCATGACCCGACGCAGCCCGAAGCGCGATCCCAGCCAGCCGTTCAATTGTGAAACACCGAAGAATGATACTGCATTGGCCGAAAAGGCGATGGCATATTGTGTTGGTGTCAGGCCGTAATGGTCGATAAGCACGAATGACGAATTGGCGAGGTAGACGAAGAAGGACGCAATCCCGAAGCCACCGACAAAAACCAGCCCGAGAAAGTAACGATCTTTCAGCAGTCGACCATAGCCGCGCAATGCGCTGCCCAGATTGCTTTCAAGGCGTGCTTCTGCGGTTCTTGTCTCCTTCTGCGCCGTCGCGACGAGAACGATACCGATAGCAGCCGCGACCAGAACGGCCCAGAAGACGCCGCGCCATCCGAAGAAGCTAATAATGACGGAGCCCGTCAATGGCGCCAGAATCGGCGATATGGAGAAAACCAGCATCAGAAGCGACATGAGACGCGCCGCCTCGATGCCGGTGTGAAGATCACGCACGACCGCACGGGGAATAACCATGCCGGCAGCAGCACCAAGCCCCTGCACAAAACGGAAAAGCACGAGCACATCTATATCGGTCGCGACAGCCGAGCCGATGCTGCCGATACCGAACAGCACCAGACCGCCATAAAGCGGCAGCTTGCGCCCGATCATGTCGGACAGCGGCCCGCAGAAAAGCTGCGCTACCGCGAGAGCAATGAAAAAGGCCAGAAGGCTCATTTGGACCGCACCGGTTTCCGCATGCAGGTCAGCGGCAATGGTGGGCAAAGCGGGCAGATACATATCGATCGCAAATGGGCCAATGGCGGAAAGAAGGCCAAGAACAATGGCATTGCGCACAAGACTGGAAGCCATGGGGGACGCGCTTTCATCAATGTTTCGTGAGGTTCCCGCACCGATTTCGGATCTCCGGTTTTGCTTGGGAGGATGGCGCCATCGGGCTCGCAAAATCGGTACAGGACAGGTAAGTACTTGTATTCGCTACAAGGTTTCATTTTCTATGGATGAAGTCAGTCCATTTTGGGTTGTGGGCTGGCCTCAAAAACTCTGTAGCGAAAGGCATTCTATACGGAAGGTCAAAACAGATTTGACACTGATGTCAAATTAGACACCATTGTCCAAAACGTCAAGCTATCTTATGTTGGAGCTATGAAACCTACTGACATAATCGACATGGCCGTCCTGCCCGAGAAGCGCGCCGTATCCGAAAAGGGCCTGAATACCGCGCCCGTCAAGCCCGGTCAGTGCATGAAGCGCGACTTCATTTTGTGTTCCGCAGCGCGCGTCTTCAATCGCGACGGGTTTCAGGGCGCGAGCATCGACCTTATCGCCAGCGAAGCGGGCGTGTCACGCCAGACCATCTATAATCATTACCGCGACAAGGAAGCGCTGCTTGCCGCCGTCGTCGAGGACGCGCTGGCGCGCATGAATGCGAGCCTGTTCGCGGTTCTGGCCACCTTTCCCCAGACGGGCGACAATCTGGAGCATGATCTGGTGGCATTTTCCATTCGCATGAGCCGGAACTGCATCTACGATTCTTCCGGCGCGTTTCTGCGCAAGATAATGCAGGCAAATGAGACCAACCTGCCGCTTGCCGCCAGTATTTGCAATACGAAAGGCCCCGCACAGGCTATCCCTGCGATAGCGGCGCGTCTGGCCCGTCTTGCAATGGATGGCCATCTTCACGTTGATGATCCCGATCTGGCAGCGCGCCATTTCATGGCGCTGATCAATGCCGACACCCATTATCATATGCTGACCGGTCATTGCATAGACGATGCGATAATCGAGAAGAGTGCCGTGAACGGTGTGCGCACCTTCCTGATGGCCTTTGGACGCCGATAGGCCGCTGCGCCCTGTGGCGTTCAAAAATTGCACACCTTGGGGCCTGACGCACGGCGCTGTTACATTTTCAGGTCATATATCGCCATATCCGGCGAGAACGAACTTGACATCGACCTCCGAATCCGTGGGATAAGCAAACCATGGTACAGGACCTAATCCGTTACGATATTCTCGCTCAGGAAGCCCTACGCGGCGTCATTCGCAAGGTTCTTGCGGAAGTGGCCAAGGCCGGCTTGCCCGGTAATCACCATTTCTTCATCACGTTCCTGACCGGAGCGCCTGGTGTGCGAATTTCCTCGCGCCTGAAGGAGAAATATCCCGAGCAGATGACGATCGTCTTGCAGCATCAGTTCTGGGACATGCATGTGACCGACCAGCTTTTCGAAGTCGGCCTGTCCTTCGGCGATATTCCGGAAAAGCTGACTGTTCCCTTCTCTGCGGTCCGTGGCTTCTATGACCCTTCGGTCAATTTCGAACTCGAATTCGATGTCGCCGTCAGCCAGCCCGAAAGCGACAATGACGAAGTTGGCAACGTGGCCCCAATCGAGATCGCCTCGACGGAAGCCCCAATCGAGAAGACCGAGAAGCCCAAGTCCAAGTCACGCAAATCCGCAGCCGAAAAAGAAGACGCTGCATCCAAGGATGATGACGCCGATAAGGAGGCCAAGCCTTCGGCCGATGTTGTTTCGCTGGATGCATTCCGGAAGAAGTAGTCGGCCTATCCTCCAGTCAGCAGTTTATGCCCACTCAATGATTGGACATTTCCTTTTCGCTGTTGATTGCGATCAATGGTGAAAAAACAAAGAACACCTTATACTCCGTCCTGACGGCAACCAGTGCAGGATTGATTTCGATGATTCGTGCAATCGCTCAAGCGGTGTTGTGGATAAGCGGTCTCGTCGCGGCCTTCTTTGTGGCCAAGGATGAACCGAATTTTCCTCTTCTGCAAATGACGGTCGGGTTGATACTCCTGATTCTGGTGTCTCTGGCCATCTGGTGGTTCACCAATCCGAAAAACACGCAGAAATAGCGCTATCCCATGACGCACTTGCGGGACTTGGCCGAAACACGGTAGTTTTCGGAAAACATTCAACGTTTCCGCATGGTTCCATGAGCGATATTGTCAACCTACGCCAGTTCAAGAAACAGAAAGCCCGCGTCGAGAAAGAAAAGCAGGCTGACCGTAACCGCCTTCTTTTCGGTCGCACGAAAACTGAAAAGAGCCTCACGCAGGCGGAAGCGACAAAAGCGGAGCGTTTTTTTGACCAAAACCGCTTGGAAAAAAGCGATCAGCCGGACGGGGAACAGTGAGCGTATCGGGGCGGTTACGCAAACATTCCGTCAGCATTCGCGGACATGCGACAAGCTATA
Source organism: Brucella pseudintermedia (assembly GCF_008932435.1). Taxonomy (GTDB): domain Bacteria; phylum Pseudomonadota; class Alphaproteobacteria; order Rhizobiales; family Rhizobiaceae; genus Brucella; species Brucella pseudintermedia. The sequence continues at coordinate 138,772 of NZ_WBWE01000001.1, forward strand.
CGCTTGAAGACCCTTTCTTTGAGCTGATCGAGGAAATTGCAGCCACCCGGAAGCTTTCTGTTGCAGCCCTGATTGCCGAAATTGATAGCGGGCGTGACAGATCGATCAACCTGTCTTCCGCGCTCAGACTTCATGTCCTCGACTGGCTAAAATCCAGAATAGCTCAAGGCTGAGGTGCCGGAGCAACCGGTGCCTGCTCCAGACTTTTTAGAAATTCGTTCAGAGATTGCCCACCTTCCGGCGATGTGAGGGGAATATTTGTTCCTCCCGCAGGAGCGGCTTGCGGCTTTTGCGCCTCAAGCTGTTGCGCTTCCTGGGCGGCTTGCCGAGCCACTTCACGCCCCTTTGCTTCAGAGCGGCGCCTTGCCTCTTCCTCGCGCTGCAAGCGGTCGCGTTCCGCTTGATCCGCCTCAAAAAGCCCAAGCTGGCGGTGAAGATGCTGCTTCTCCATGAGGCTCGCCTGCATGGATTCAACACGCTCCTGCTCGCGCTCGAGCGCACGCTGGGTCAGGAACTGGACCAAAGGCTGCTTGTCGAATGTCACTTCCGGCACGCTATAGGTGCCGCTCAGGGAGAAAGCGACTTGCGGTGAGATGCCGTTATCGGAGCCGTCATCGTTCTGGAACGTCAGGCTACCGTTTCCACCCATCCCGAGCGTAGACATGTCGAATTGCAGATCACCGAGAAGCACTGCATTGCCGTCATTCAGGTTGGCGGCAGCCATGCGCGCCACGCCGCCGCTGATTGCAAAGTCGAACCGCGCATTACCGGGCGCGAACGTACCTTGCCCCGTCGCCTTGTCGGCGATACCGACAAATTGTGTGGAAGCCAGCTTGTCAGGAGCGGAGGACTGGTCGCCTGTCGCGTCAGCAGCCGCTATCATTGCGGGCAGTGCAGCCCCATCCAGACCATTGACGGTGAAATTCTCCACGTCGAAACTTGCCGTTCCGGCCAGCGATCCGACCAGCGACGCGACGCTCTCACCACTGCCGTTCAGATTAACGGCGGCTTTCACCACGCCGCCGAGCGGTGCAGAACCGTTCTCCAGCTTGTAGAAATCCCTGAGATTTGCGCCGCTCCACTTGAGATCTGTCGCGAGGAGAGCATTCTTGTCGCTGTTGCTCAATGAAACACTGCCGACCAGATATCCGCCTGCCCAATTGCCAGTCAATTCGTTTAACTGGAGACCATCCATGGTCTTCTGGAGCCGCGTGGAAAATTCCGTAGCGGTCCCGAAGCCGCCCATATGCGCCTGTGCAACATTGAGTTTCACATCCAGCAACAGCGGCAGCGACGAACGGACCGCAAACGCGCCGCGCGGCCAAATCGTCTTTGCGGTAGGCTTTGCCGACTCGAACGCATCCTGTCCGAGCATGATCGCTGCAAGACTGTCGACCTCAAGCGTGGCGAGCTTCGCTTCGCCTTTGAGCTGCGGCAGGCCGCTATCGGCAAAATTGGCCTCCAGTCGCGCCGACACCTCTTCGTCGTCCAGCTTTCCCGCAAGATTGGGGAACCGCAAGATGCCTTTTGCAAACTGGAAGTCGCTCGCAAGGTCTGCCGAAAGCCCCTCGCCAAATCCGGGCAGCGCAAAACCTGCCGTCGCGATGAACGGCTGTAGATCGGCAGATTTCAACTGCGCCTTGCCGCTGGCGGCAATATCTCCGCCAATCAGCGAAATCACACCATCAGCCGTCGCGGAACCGTCAGGCGCCGTAAGTTTGAGGAGTGTCCGCATACCTGCGCTCGGTGCGCCTTGCATGCTCAGATCGGCGGTAAGTTCACCCGCAAGCCCCAACGGCAAGGCAGGCAAGCCAATCAGTGCGAACACCGCTTCGCCTTGTTCAGATGCCACGGTCCCGTTCAATTGCATCTGCAACGGTTCGCTCTCGCCTTCGCCACCGCTTGCCGTCCCGGACAGGTCCAGCTTCATTCCGCCCGCTTTGCCCGTAACGCTGAACGAAAACTCGCCAACACCGGGAGGATTTTTGGCTTTCGCTTCGACAGGACGGTCGCTCTTGTCCTTGGATGCCGCAGTTTTTGCAGGTGTCTTGCCCGCCGCCGCTGGCATGGAAGGCGAAACCGCGTTGGCGATCACATTAATTTCGCTATCCTCGAACAAGCCGGGAAAGTTGGCTGCACGCATCGAAAGCGCGTGGAACAGCGGCAACTGGGGATAGCGATTGGCCATCAGCGAGAGGAACCGCGAGAGGTCGGCAGACAGAATGGTCGCGTCGAGCGAACCGGACGGCGTATTGGCAAAAGGCTCATAAGTGCCTGTTGCGGTCAGCGTCGTACCCGCCACGTCACCAATCATCAGCCGGTCGAAGTCGAAGCGTCCGTCATGCAGCCTCAGCGCCATATCGACATTGCCGGCCTCCATGTCCTGATAACGGACCGGCCCCGCCTTGAATGTCAGGTTCAGCGACTGACCATCGAGCAGCGCGAGCCCGTCACCGCTGGAGAAAAATCCTGTAAAGGCTTGCAGCGCTTCGCTTTCCACCGCTTCACTATTGAGGGCAAGCGTTATCGCGGGCTGCGCCGGCCCCTTCACTTCGCGAATAAACGAACCTTTGAGCGTTGTCTTTCCCAACGCGATTTCGAGATTATCGATCCTCTGCACACCGTCGCGAAGCTCAACCTGGCCGGAGAAGCCTGCGCCTTCGAGCCTGCGCACGGAATCATCGACTGTCTCGTTGAGCCATGTTGCCAGACCGGAAGGCTGACGCGAGGCAACCAGCATATCGCCTCTAAAGCCGAAATCCTTGCCAACCGAGAGCGTTCCCTTGGCTTCGACCTTCGTTCGTCCGGGGAGATCGGCAGCAAACTGACGGATATTCCAGTTGCTCCCGTCGGGCTCCGCGCTCACTGTCACCGAGCGTATTGTCGTGCCACCCGCGATCACCGCAGGCAGGCGCAAATCCACATTACCGGGTATGGTCGGAATAGGCAGTTGCTCGAAAACGCGACGCGCGATCGCGATCCGGTCAGCGATTGGCATGGCGGAGGCAGTCTGTTCTTCGCTGGCGGCTTCGTTCGGCCCCCAATAGAGTTGCTGACCATCAGCGCTGACCTCGAAACGAGGCTCTTCGCCATAATCAATGAAAGCCCTGCCATCCACCACATAAGGATTGTCCGCTGGCCCCTGCTCCATCCGGAATTCGCTCGCATCGAAGCGACTGCGGTCTGCCTTGAACTTTCCCGTTACGCGCACGCCACTGAAAAACGGCGCTTCCACCGGCGCTTTCTGATCCTTGCCTGTCTTTGCAATCACATCGGAAGAACGGAGAGAAAAGTCACCGGCATAGTCGAGCCGACCGTCGGTTACAGTTACGTCACCATCGGTTTCAAAGGAAGCCGGGATTGCGTCCGGTGAGATTCGAGCCCGCACGCGCAGCGATCCATCCGGCTTCGCCTCGCCGCTTGCAAGGTCGATTGCCAGTTTTTCGCCTTCCAGAACGAGGCTTCCATTTGCCTGCCACGGACCTGCCAGACTGTTTGCAGAGATCACGGCATTGAGTTCGCTCGCCGTATGACTGCGACCGCTTGCCTCTTCGTGGAGCGTGATGGTGCCATCCTTGACGGAAAGTCGTTCCAGCTTGATTTTCGCTGGATCAAGCGGCGTCGACGGACGGATTGCCCAATCGACCTTGCCACCCCTGTCGAGCGAAATCGTTGCCCGCGGACGGTCGACGCGCATATCGAAAATCAGAAGCTGGCCGCGCAGGAACGGCATCAACTCGGCATCCATCGAGAATGTGTCGACGGTCATCACTGGCTGAGCTGCATCGGCCCCGACACGCACGTCCGAGAATGCAACCGAGGGAAACGGCAAAAGGCGTGCGCTGACGTCACCCGCGACCTTGACGGGGCGCCCCAGGACACGGCTTGCCTCCCGTTCGAAATCGGCACGATAGCCGCTCCAGTCAACAAAAGGCGGCACGACAAGCGCTGCCGTCAACAGCAGCACGAGTAGCCCGCCGACGATGACGAATATGCGGCCCAAAGAACCAGCTCCGGTCAAACAGATTTAACGTTAGCGTGAAACAAAGAGTGAATCACGCTCTCTTTATCTGCGCAACATAACGGCATCGATCCGGCGACAACAAGGCAAATTGCACCGGAGCCGCGCCCATATGCACGCCTGCCTGAATCAAACTCTCCGCCAACCGTTCCAAGCGGCTGATTTGAATCACGAAATCAGTATTTTTCCGGGGTTCATGATGTTGTCTGGATCGAGCGCTTTCTTGATCGCCCGCATATAATCCGTGGCCTCACCCAGTTCCATGGCAAGATACTTCATCTTGCCCTGCCCGATGCCATGCTCGCCGGTGCAGGTGCCCTCCATGGCGATTGCACGCTTGGCGAGCCGGTCCATGAAAGCTTCGGCACGTTCCATCTCGCTGGCATCGTCCGTATCGAGCAGCAAAAGAAGATGGAAATTTCCGTCCCCCACATGCCCGACAATCGGCGCGATCAGACCGGTCTCGGCGAGGTCCTTTTCCGTTTCGCCGATGCAGTCGGCTAGCCGCGAAATCGGCACACATACATCGGTTGAAACGCCTTTGCAGCCCGGTCTCAGCAGGAAGGATGCGAGATAGGCGTCATGCCGTGCGCGCCACAGCCGGTCACGCTCCTCGGCATCGTGGGTCCATCGGAAATCTCCGCCGCCATTCCCCGCAGCGATTTCTCCGAACAGTTCGGCCTGTTCGGCAACGCCGCTTTCCGTGCCGTGGAATTCAACGAACAGATAGGGCTGCGCCTCGTAAGGCAGTTTGGAATGAAGGATCAGCGCCTGCATCTGAAGCGTGTTCACAAGCTCGATGCGTGCAACTGGAATGCCCATCTGGATGGTTTCAATCACCGTGCGGCACGCCGAATCCACATCCGGGAAAGGACAGATACCGCCGGAAATCGCCTGCGGAATTCCCTGCAATTTCAATGTCAGTTCGGTGATGATGCCAAGCGTTCCTTCCGCCCCGATCAGCAGTCTCGTGAGATCGTAGCCCGCAGCAGTCTTTTTCACGCGCTTGGAGGTCTCGATCAGGCGTCCATCCGGCATCACGGCTTTCAACGCCAGCACATTTTCGCGCATGGTCCCGTAGCGCACAGCATTCGTGCCGGAGGCGCGGGTGGAAGCCATTCCGCCAAGCGTTGCATTGGCGCCCGGATCGATGGGAAAAAATAGCCCGGTATCGCGAAGATATTCATTCAGTTCCCGACGCGTAATGCCCGGTTCCACCACGCAATCGAGATCTTCCGCATGTACGGCAATCACCCTGTTCATGCGCGTGAGATCGAGAGACACGCCCCCGGCGGGCGCGTTCACCTGCCCTTCGAGCGACGATCCCGCGCCAAAGGCAACAACCGGAACACGATGCTCGGCACAGATGCGGACGACATCCTGTACTTCCTGCGCGGTCTCAGCGAAGATCACGATGTCGGGTGCCTGCGTCGGCACATAGGTCGTCGTGTGGCCGTGCTGCTCGCGGATGGCCTGGCCGGTCTGCGCACGTTCACCGAAACGCTGCTTGAGAATACCTATTGCTGCTGCAATACCGTTCTCATTGCGTGCGAGCGCAACCACATTTTCAAGCGACATCGTTCATTCTCCGAAATTCACATTCAAACGGCAGGCAACGCCAATGCGACAGGGTCTTGCCCAAGATGCCCGGCAACAGCCCGGACAACCAGATTATGGTCCTCACGCTGCGGCAGTCCCGATACGATGACCGCACCGATCACGCCCGCTCCGCCGACGCGGATTGGAAATCCGCCGCCTGCCAGCGCGTAATCTTCCACATTCAATGCTTTATGGGGCGCGAACATGCGATCATCGCGATTCTGTTCCAGAACAAGGCGATAGGTCGAAGCGTGAAAGCGGCGGACGACATTGAACTTGCGGCGCAACCATTCCTGATTGTCCACGGTGCTTCCGGTCGTCGTCGCATAAAACAATTGCCGGTCCCACAGGGATATTTCGATAGCGATGCCGAGCTTTTCCTTCACGGCGATATCGCGAATGCGCGAGCCCAGCGCAAATGCTTCATTCTCGTCAAACGACGGAAAAATAAGCGCCTGTTCCTGCCGGATGATCTGCGCGATTGCCTGCTTGCTGTCGTCGCTCTGCGCCATTTTTTGTTTTTCCCTGATGAGCCGCACGAAATTTGTGTGTTCCTTGTGCGCTTTCGATCACGGGATTGCAATAAGGCTCGTCGGCCTTCAAACTTGATTGATCGGATGCAATCCACTAGTGGAGCCTTATGGTTCAGAACCCCAATATAGATGTGCCTCTGAAAGGCGACCAAATACCGGAATTTGTGGAAACCGCCGTATTCAAGCGCGACGTGTTTTCTGAGACGCATGCCGGCTATTTTGTGAACGATCCTGACACCCGCATCATCCGCCGCGTGGTGAGCGCCGCTCCCTGGTGGTCAAAGCCGCTGGCCTGGATATTGGCCCGGCGTGAAATTCGCGGCCTCAAGACGGTGCGCGGCATCGAAGGCGTCCCGCAGCTCCTCGCCACGGACAAGGACGGGCTTTATCGATCCTGGACCGAGGGAACGCCGCTGCACCTTGCACGCCCGTCCGATCCGAAATGGTATCGCACCGCGCATCGCATCCTGCGCGACATGCGCCGGCTCGGTGTAACCCATAACGATCTCGCCAAGCCGCAGAACTGGCTGATGACGCCCGAAGGCGAAGCGGCGGTGATCGATTTTCAGCTAGCGAGCGTTCATCGTCGTCGCGGCGCGCTCTATCGCCTGATGGCATACGAAGACTTCCGTCATCTGCTCAAGCAGAAGCGCGCCTTTGCAAAGGACCGGATGACGCCGACGGAAAAACGCATTCTGGCGCGCCGGTCCCTGCCCTCGCGCATCTGGCTCGCGACAGGCAAGAAAGTTTACAACTTTATCACCCGTGGCATTTTCAGCTGGTCGGACGGTGAAGGTACGGGCGACCGGATCGACAACGAAGGTCCTGCCATCCGCGCAGCGCTGAAATCCGATCCACGTGTGAGCGATGTGGCGCTGGCCCTCTATTCGCTGCCAGCCAAGGGCGTCGGCATCTATGCTTTCGTGGAAACGCTGAATGCCGACGAAAAGAGCCTGCGCGCAAGGCTTAAAGGCCAGAAGGTCGAACTGATCCAGCCGGTTGCTCACCTGCCAAGGCGCGCAGATGGGACCGTCCGCGACGACATTCTGCGGTTGATCGCCATGAACCAGATGACGGAACTGGACGATCTGTTGCAGCGCGAACCCGAACAGCGCGGACTTGTTGAAGCGCTGGCCTCGCATCGCCTGAACTTTACGGACCGTCGCGTTACTCACTTGGAGTAGTCGAATATTTTAACCCTTTCGCTGGTCTTTCAGCCACGAATCATTACATTCGGGTCAAATGTCTGACTTTCCCGACGATATGCCGTTTTTCGGCGATGACGACGCTCCGGCAAGCCGCACGCCTGCTCCCGGCAGCATTGCTGCGCGCGCCATGGCTGCACGCAACCAGCAGCGCGGCGAGCCCGATTACCTGAAAGGGCTGAACCCGGAACAGCGTCAGGCCGTGCTAACGACAGAGGGGCCGGTGCTGGTGCTGGCAGGTGCGGGCACGGGCAAGACACGCGTTCTGACAACGCGTATCGCGCATATTCTGACCACCGGCCTTGCCTATCCAAGCCAGATTCTCGCCGTGACCTTCACCAACAAGGCCGCGCGCGAAATGAAGGAGCGTATCGGTCATCTGGTCGGCGGTGCCGTGGAAGGCATGCCTTGGCTCGGCACGTTCCACTCGATCGGCGTCAAGCTTTTGCGGCGCCATGCGGAACTGGCAAATCTGACATCGGATTTCACGATCCTCGACACCGATGATGTAATCCGCCTTATCAAGCAGCTCATCCAGGCCGAAGGGCTGGATGACAAGCGCTGGCCTGCCCGCACCTTCGCCAATATGATCGACGGGTGGAAGAACAAGGGATTCGGGCCATCGGATATTCCAGAAGGTGATGCGCGCTCATTCGGCAATGGTCGGGGGCGCGAACTTTATCAGGCCTATCAGGAACGCCTGCGCACATTGAATGCTTGCGATTTCGGCGATCTTCTACTGCACCCGATCCGTATCTTCCGCAACCATCCCGATATCCTGCGCGAATATCACGCGAAGTTCCGCTACATTCTGGTGGACGAATATCAGGATACCAACACGGCGCAATATCTCTGGCTGCGCCTGCTGGCACAAAGGCCGCGGCCAAGAAACACCGCACCTGATACCACCCAAGGCGGAAATGCGCCCATACAGCCCGCTAGGGCGTCCGAAGCCCCCCGCGGAGCCGGTGAGCGCAGCGAACTCGGCGTGAGCGAAAACAAAGTCAATCTGTGCTGCGTCGGCGATGACGACCAGTCGATCTACGGCTGGCGTGGCGCGGAAGTGGATAATATCCTTCGGTTCGAGAAAGATTTTCCGGGCGCTACCGTCATCAAGCTGGAGCGCAACTACCGCTCCACGGCCCATATCCTCGGCGCTGCAGCGCATCTGATTGCGCACAATGAGGGCCGCCTTGGTAAAACGCTGTTTACCGAGGCGCCCAATCCGGACGACCCGCGGGTAAAAGTTCACGCTGCATGGGATTCCGAAGAGGAAGCGCGCGCAGTCGGTGAAGCCATCGAACAGGCGCAGCGTCAGGGGCATCTTCTCAACAACATGGCGATTCTCGTTCGCGCCTCTTTCCAGATGCGCGAGTTCGAAGACCGTTTTGTCACCCTTGGCCTCAATTACCGCGTCATTGGCGGTCCGCGCTTCTATGAGCGGCTCGAAATCCGTGACGCGATGGCCTATTTGCGCGTGGTCGCGCAACCGGCCGACGATCTGGCGCTGGAGCGCATCATCAACACGCCGAAGCGCGGTCTGGGCGAAGCGGCTATACGGCAGGTGCACGATTATGCGCGTGCGCGCGATATTTCCATGTTTGCCGCCGCCTGCGATCTCATCGAAACCGAGGAATTGAAGCCGAAGCCACGCTCCGCGCTGCGCGAAGTGGTGGAGAATTTCCTGCGCTGGCAGTCGATGATCGACAACACGCCGCATACGGAGCTGGCCGAAACCATTCTGGATGAATCCGGCTACACTGCCATGTGGCAGAACGACAAATCGGCGGAAGCACCGGGACGGCTTGAAAACCTCAAGGAACTGATCCGTTCCATGGAGGAATATGAAAGCCTGCGCGGCTTCCTCGAACACGTCGCCCTTGTCATGGATGCCGAACAGAACGAGGATCTGGATGCCGTCAACATCATGACGCTGCATTCTGCCAAGGGCTTGGAATTTGAAACGGTTTTCCTTCCCGGCTGGGAAGAAGGCCTGTTTCCGCACCAGCGCGCGCTCGATGAAGGCGGTCGTTCCGGTCTTGAGGAAGAGCGCCGCCTTGCCTATGTCGGCGTGACGCGCGCCAAGAAGAACCTGCATATCTGGTTCGTTTCCAACCGGCGCATCCATGGCATGTGGCAATCGACCATCCCCTCCCGTTTTCTGGAGGAGCTGCCGGAAGCGCATGTGGAAGTGGCCGAACTGGAAGGTAATTACGGCGGTTATGGCGGTGGCTATGGACAGTCCCGCTTCGACAAGGCAGATCCATTCCAGAACAGCTATTCGACGCCGGGATGGCAGCGCGCGCAGCAGAACCGTTCCGATGCAACACGCAACAACTGGGGCTCGCGCTCCGGCAGCCGCGTCGAGCGGATCGGCTATGGCGAGACCGATTCCGGCTTCGGCGCCGGGCGCGGCTCCGTGAAGGGACGCACGATAGACGGCGAACTGGTGGCCAAGTCAGTCGCCGACAAGCCATCAGCCTTCAAGCTTGGCGACCGCGTGTTCCATATCAAATTCGGCAACGGTACGGTTTCGCTTATCGACGGCAACAAGCTGACCATCGATTTCGACAAGGCCGGGCAGAAGCGCGTTCTCGACAGCTTCGTCCAGCCGATCTAAATTCCATCGTCAAATAAGAATTTGGCAGCCGGACTATTCCGGCTTGCCCTTCGTCCACGTGACATCACCCTTGTAAAGCGGCACGGTTGACAGCGACGTTTTCGCTGAACCGTCCTGAACCTGCGTCGCGTGGGCGAGATAAAGCAGCGTATTGTTTGTCTTGTCGTAAATTCGAGTGATGACGAGTTTCTTCCAGATCAGACTGGTGCGTTCGGAAAAAACCCGCTCGCCGCCCTTGCCCAGATCGATATTTCCGATGGTGATCGGCCCTGTCTGTTCGCACGAAATCGAAGCATTGGACGGGTCCTCGAACCAATTACCCTTTTGCAGCCGGTCGATCATGCCGCGAGAAAACGACGCCAGATGGCAGGTTACGCCCTGCACCTTCGGGTCCTGCACCGCGTCGATGACGATATCGTTTCCAAGCCAGTCGACACCGACCTTGCCGACTTCCTCGGCGGGAGCCGCCGAAGCAGCAACGACCATCATCGGAGCAAGCAGCAAACCGGCAAAACGCTTCAGCGCGACCATCTTCCAGCCTCCAGAACTGTTGTGATAGCAGGGTGGGTGAACAATTGCGGCTTTGCAAGGGCCGGAATTTAGCCGCTCCACTTTTCGAGAAAAGCTTCGATTTCAAGCGTCTGAATGTCCGGCACCGCTTCATAGAGCTTTTCCACCGGCCAGTTCCACCATTCAAGTTCAAGCAACCGTTCAATCACCGCGTTCTCGAATCTTTTGCGGATAAAATGGGCGGGAACACCGCCGACCACATGATAAGGCGGCACATCCTTCGTTACCACCGCATTCGCGCCAATCACAGCGCCATGGCCAATCTGGACGCCCGGTGTAATGACTGCACCGTGGCCGATCCATACATCATTGCCGATGACCACACGCCGCTCCTGACGCCTTGCGCGGAACTCGCCATCGACGCCCAGATAACGAAAATATTCATTTGGCCGGTAGCTGACCTTATGCGTCGTCAGCCGCTCCATCGGGTGTTCGAGCGCGTTGATGCGAACATTCGCGGCAATGGAGCAGAATTTGCCGATCTCCGCATAAATCCCCTCGCCGTTCCGCTCGAAATAGGTGAAATCACCGACCGTGACCTCACGCAGAATCACGCGCTCACCGATATCCGCATACCGCCCCAGCTTGACGGATTTCAGCTGGGCCGTGGAATGTATGCGGGGTTCGCTGTTCTGGAAACGAAGATCATCCGACGATGTCATGCAAATTCACCCGAAGCATCGCTAAAAACAACCAAATCCTCAAAATAACGCCTTATGCCGCTGCCATTTTATGACAGGCATATATCAGTTCTGACACCCGTGAAAGACAAGGCAGACATTCTGCCAGACTGATTTCCGCTACTACGCGACAAATAGTCAAAAGTTTCAGAAATTATTGAAAATTGGGCAAATGACCGTACACTGCCATAAGCTCTTCATGATGGCATGAATGCGGCTATATCGACGGTTCTGCAATGCATAAAGAAAAGATAGGTTGTTGAGCAGCACAACAAGGCGCGTTCGGAAATTCAAGGCTGACTGGACATGAAAAAATTCCTACCCATCTTCATCATCGCCTTTATCGTCGTCATTGTCGGCGCGGCGGGGCTCAATCTTTTCCGCGACAAGCAAGCGGCGAAAGAACCGTTTGGCGGTCCGCTCAATCTTGTCACCATGGACGGAACGCCTTTCACAGAAAACGACCTGCGCGCCGCACCGGCGGCCATCTTCTTCGGCTTCACTCACTGCCCGGATGTCTGCCCCACCACGCTCTATGAACTGGACGGCTGGCTGAAGCAGCTTGGACCGGAGGCCGGGGATATCAAGGCCTATTTCATCACCGTTGACCCGGAACGTGACACGCAGGAGATCATGAAGACCTATGTCGGCAATGTTTCCGACCGCATTATCGGCCTTACGGGCACGCCGCAGAACATCGCCGATGTGATCAAGTCCTACCACGTCTATGCCAAGAAGGTTCCGACCGAAGACGGCGAATATACGATGGATCATACGGCATCCGTATTTCTGCTCGACAAGGGCGGGCGCTTCCGCAGCACCATCGCCTATCAGGAAAACCCGGATACGGCTCTGGAAAAGTTGAAGAATCTGGCCAAAGGCGCTGCAAAGAGCTAAGGAGAAACTCAAGAACGTTTCCAGCAGAAAGCTTTTTACTTCATGGCCCAGTCACGACTTTTCTTTTCGGCGGATAAGGCGGAAGCCGAGCGCGTCTACAACATCCTCGAACAGGCTTTCGAGGATGACGGCTTTCCCATCGCAATTACCGAGATCGATGAAGACCGCCAGATCTTCGAGGTCTCGGTCTATGTCGAGGATAACGCCGAGAATGTCGCCACGCGGATCGATGAACTGGTGGGAACCGGCCTTTTTGCCGTCGAAGAACTGCCGGACATCGATTGGGTCACGCATTCGCTGGAAGGTCTGAAGCCGGTCCGGGCCGGGCGTTTCTTTGTCCATGGCTCGCATGACCGCGACAAGATCGAAGCGGGCGACATCCCAATTGAAATCGACGCGGGCCTTGCTTTCGGCACCGGCCACCACGGAACGACGGCGGGATGCCTCGAACTTATTGAGGAAATCGTCACCAGCGAACATCCGACCAATGCGCTTGACCTTGGAACCGGCAGCGCCGTTCTCGCCATTGCTATCGCCAAGCTCGCGCCCATTCCGGTACTGGCTACCGATATCGATCCCGTCGCCGTCACCGTTGCCGCCGAAAATGCTGCCAAGAACGGCGTGGCGGAGCATATCGTCACGGCAACGGCGGAAGGCTTCGGTCACGCGATCTTCCGTTCCTATTCGCCCTTCGACCTGATCGTCGCCAACATTCTGGCCAATCCGCTGATCGAGCTTGCGCCCTCCCTCAAGCAACATCTTGCATCGGGCGGTTCCATCATTCTTTCCGGAATACTTGACAGCCAGCACGATGCGGTGCTCGCTGCCTATCAGGCACAGGGCCTGACCCATCAAAAGACGCTGCATCGCGAAGGCTGGGTGGCGATCCATTTGAAGTAACAGGCCGCATAAACCACGGCGTATTCCCGTTTGGAGCAAGTTACACAATGGCTTTTCAGAGTTTCGACGTCACCACGAACCCGGGCAATGGAGCCCCGCGCGTTGCAAAGCTGCGCGCAAAGATGGCCGAGCTTGGCCTCGACGGGTTTCTGGTTCCTCGCGCCGACGAGCATCAGGGCGAATATGTTCCGCCCCATGCGCAGCGCCTCGCCTGGCTGACCGGCTTTACCGGATCGGCGGGTGCGGCGCTCATCCTCAAGAACAGCGCTTATATTTTCGTGGACGGACGCTACGAATTGCAGGTTCGGGCTCAGACCGACCCGAAAGTCTTTTCCTATGAAAGCCTTGTCACAAATCCCCCGGCCTCCTGGCTGACGGAAAACGGCAAGCGTCTGAATATTGGTTTCGACCCGTGGCTTCACCCCATTTCGGAAGCGCGCAGCTTGCGCGAGGCGCTTGAAGCTCAGGGGGGCCAACTGGTTCCGGTCGAAAACAATCTTGTCGATGCCATCTGGGACGACCAGCCGGAAGTGCCCGCAGCGGAAGTCACGATCCAGCCAGCCCGTTTCGCTGGCCATGAAGCAGAAGACAAAATCAAGGAAATGCAGGCCGCCGTTGCCGCAAGCGGGGCCAGCGCGACCGTTCTCACCGATCCCTCCTCGGTCGCATGGGTGTTCAATATCCGCGGCAAGGACGTTTCCAATACACCGCTTCCGCTAAGCTTTGCCATCATTCCTGCAAAGGGTGAGCCGGAGCTTTTCATCGATGAGCGCAAACTCGCAATCGAACCCCGCGCCTATCTGACCCAGCTTGCCAAGCTCTCGGCACCTGCCGATCTGGAAGGACATCTCAGCGCCCGGGCTGCCAGGAATGAAGCCATTCTTCTCGACCCGATCCTCGCGGCAGAAAAGCTTCGCCTCATCGTCACCAGCGCAGGCGGCAACGTGATCGAAGGCAAGGACCCTGCCCGCATCCCACGCGCAATCAAGAACAAGGCAGAGCTTGACGGCTCACGCGCAGCCCATGAACGCGACGGCGTGGCGATGGTCAATTTCCTGTCGTGGATCGACGCACAGAAGCCCGGCTCGGTTGATGAAATCAGCGCTGCCCAAAAGCTGGAGGAAGCCCGCACCGAGGCTGGACGCGATTTTCAGATGCCATTGGAAGACATATCCTTCGACACCATCTCCGGTGCGGGTCCAAATGGCGCGATCATCCATTATCGCGTCAATACCGACACCAACAGAACGCTTGAAGACGGTGAGCTTTATCTGGTCGATTCCGGCGCACAATATCGCGATGGCACCACAGACATCACGCGCACCGTGCCGATCGGAAAGGTAGTGCCCGAGACCACCATCAAGGCCTTCACGCTCGTTCTGAAAGGCATGATCGCGATCACCACCGCCCGCTTCCCGAAGGGCACGCGCGGGCAGGATATCGATGTTCTGGCCCGTATCGCGCTGTGGAAGCATGGTTTCGACTATGCACACGGAACCGGCCACGGCGTCGGCTCTTACTTGTCGGTCCATGAAGGCCCGCAGAGCATTTCGAAGAAGGGCGCGCAGGAACTTCTGCCGGGAATGATTCTTTCCAATGAGCCGGGCTATTACAAGCCGGGTTCTTTCGGCATCCGCATCGAAAACCTCATCATCGTCACCGAACCGGAAGTGCCGGAAGGCGGCGATATACCGATGATGGGGTTCGAGACGCTGACATTCTGCCCTATCGACCGGCGTCTGATCGACAAATCGCTTCTCACACAAGAAGAAATCGACTGGCTGAACAACTATCATGCCCGCGTGCGCGAGAAACTGTCAGGCCACCTCAAGGATGCTGAACGCCGGTGGCTCGAAGCGGCAACCGCGCCGCTTTGATAATGCCTTTATGCCGTGAAATGGCGTAGCGCGATCAAAAGCGCTACGCCCGCAAAGAACATGGTCATCAAGCTGAACCGCAGCGAAAGCACGATGCAAACCGCGAGCACCAGCAGTTCCCGCCAGCCGTGATCCGAAGCGGGCGCGGCGACAATGGCCGTCAGAACCGCTGCGGGCACGGCATTGAGTGCCGCCTCCACCCGATAATGCACACGGCTGAAGCGTGACAGGACCAGATGCCCGCCAATACGGGTGAGATAAGTGCAGAACGCGCCCGCGAGAATAATCCAGATCGTGGTGGACATTTACGCCTCCCCCTCGCGCGGCTTGGCAATAACCGCCGCAAGAACCACACCGCCCAACGCTCCCAATGTTACGTGCCAAGGCGAGCCAACCAGCTTGTAAGCCGCCACCGCGGAAATCGCGCTGACGATGACGACTGGCAGCCAGTTCTGCCGATGGCGGAAACTCATCACCATGCCGAGAAAATAGATGGGCAGCAGGAAGTCGATGCCAAAGGCATAGGGATCGGTAATGAGATTGCCGAACAACCCGCCGATCAGCGCTTCGAGAACCCATGTCAAATAAAATGTCAGCCCTAATGCCATATACCAGACGAAAGTGACCGGCTTTCCGGCTTCCGCCCGCTGTTCGACTTCCGCATACTGGATATCCACCAGAACGAAAAAGGCCAGCGCCTTCTGCCACAGCTTGAAGTGTCGGATACGCCGCCCCGTGGACGCCGAATAGAGCACGTGCCGGAAATTGACCGCGAAAATCGACATGACAATCATCCATGGCGCGATGCTCTGGCCGAAAAGATCGAGCCCGACCATCTGGCTGGCGCCTGCATAGATGACGGCACTCATGAAAACCGCTTCGGCAAGCGACAATCCGTTATCGACAGCAAGGGCGCCAAACAGCAGGCCAAAGGGCGCGCCGGCAACCACAAGCGGAAGTCCGCGCCGGACACCGTCAACAATATCGGCGCGCGCTGAAGCCCTTCCGGGCCGAAAAGTCTGGTTCACGAATATTCACTCCTCCGAATGAAGAGTAGTTATGAAATTCTGCTGCC
This sequence comes from Brucella pseudintermedia, assembly GCF_008932435.1. Lineage (GTDB taxonomy): Bacteria > Pseudomonadota > Alphaproteobacteria > Rhizobiales > Rhizobiaceae > Brucella > Brucella pseudintermedia. Next base: position 154,749 of record NZ_WBWE01000001.1, read on the forward strand.
AGTTGAAATACGATTTCCCAAAAAATCATACTATTAAACAGCGATGCCGCATTTGCGCATCACTCATGAATTCGGCTGATGCATCCATGAATGTTCATGATTGTTGCGGAACGGTCTTTTCGATTTTGTGCATCCAGTCGATGAGCGGACGAGCGCGTTCGGTGAAGTCGACAAGGCGATCAGCCAGATCGGCACGGGTAATCGTTTCAGGATCGATTTCCATCCGCAAAGAGAAATGCCGATTGCGAATCGCTTCCAGCAGATCATCGTCAGCCACGGCTTCGAAACCACGCGGCGTCCGTTTCAGCCGATCATAATCGCTGATCTTCAAACCGTTTTTCTTGAGCTTCGCGACCATGGCGCGAAATTCTTCCGGCTTCTCGACAATGGATGTGCGAATGGCCTGAAGCAGTTCTTTCTTCGGCCCCCACCACGCGACACAGGCGTAGCTGTCGCGCACACCCGGCAAGCCGATGCAGACATAGAAGCACCCGCTCTCGTCCCATTTCGTGCCTGATTGCGACAGTAGGGCGGACAGATGCCGATTATAGGGGGCCTTGTCCTTGGAAAACCGCGTATCGCGCTTGATACGGAACTGCGATTTCACCCGGTCTCCCTTGAAGGGCAGACCGGCCTTTTCAAACCGGCTTGTCAGCTCTTCGACGAGATCGCCAAGCGGCTCCTTCAAGTGCTGCTCGAAAAGATCCTTGTTCTCGACAAACCATTCGCGGCTTTGATGAAAATCCAGAGCTTTCAGAAACGGGATCGCTTTCTCGCCAAAACCGTTGAACGGGGCCATTATTCTTCTCCGACCAGCTTGAACCAGGCATCTTCGTCAATGACTTCGATACCGAGCTCAGATGCCTTGGCGAGCTTGGAGCCCGCCCCCGGTCCCGCCACCACAAGATCGGTCTTCTTCGATACCGATCCGGCGGTCTTTGCCCCATAGCGTTCGGCCATAGCCTTGGCCTCATCGCGCGACATGCGCTCCAGGCTGCCGGTAAACACCACAGTCTTGCCCTCAACTGGTGAACCAGTCGCAACCCGCGCTTCTTCATCAAGCGGCGTCACTTCCGCGAGAAGGGCCGCCAGCACTTCCCGGTTATGCGGCTCGGCATAAAAATCCACGACCGCTTCGGCAACAATGGAACCGATACCCTCAACCGCAATCAGGTCCTGCCAGGCTTCATTGCCCTTATCGGCACGGTCGCCTTCCTTCGGCGGAACGGCTTCCAGAGCAGCTTTTTCAAACGCGGCATAAGACAGATAGGCCCGCGCGAAACGCTTGGCATTCACCTCACCCACATGACGGATGCCAAGTCCAAACAAAAAGCGATGCAGGGCAATCTCCCGCCGGTCATTGATCGCATCGTAAAGCTTCTTCACGGAGGTCGCGCCAAAACCTTCGATGTTCTCCAGCTTCTTGAGAGAACCCGCCTGTCGCTTCTGCAGCGTAAAAATATCGGCAGGGGACTTGATCTTCAGGCTGTCATCTTCGGCATGGAAGAAGAACTCGACCTGCTTTTCGCCAAGGCCTTCAATATCGAACGCATTGCGCGACACGAAATGGCGAATGCGCTCGACGGCCTGCGCCGCACAGGTAAGACCGCCGGTGCAACGATAGACCGCCTCGCCCTCCTCCCGCACCGCATGGCTGTGACAGACCGGGCATTCATGCGGAAACTGGAAAGGCGTGGCATCTGCCCGACGCTTCTCCAATACAACATCGACAATCTGGGGAATAACATCGCCTGCGCGCTGCACGATGACCGTATCGCCGATGCGGATATCATGCTCATCCGCGCGGATACGCTCGCCCTTGAGACCGATGCCCTTGATATAGTCCTCATTGTGCAGCGTGGCATTGGTGACAACCACGCCGCCGACAGTAATCGGCTCCAGTCGCGCAACCGGGGTCATTGCGCCGGTGCGCCCGACCTGAATGTCGATTTTCAGAAGCTTTGTAAACGCCTGTTCTGCCGGAAACTTGTGCGCAATTGCCCAACGCGGGCTGCGCGAGCGGAAACCGAGCCGCGTCTGCAAGTCCAGCCGGTCGACCTTGTAGACGACGCCGTCAATATCATAGTCGAGCTGCGCTCGCTCAAGACCGATGGCGCGGTAATGCGCAATGAGTTCGTCCGCGCTGTGAAGCCGCTTTGTCAAATTATTGACCGGGAAACCCCATTCGTGGAACGTCTCGACCATGCCCATCTGCGTGTCGGCGGGCATCTCGGACATTTCTCCCCAGGCATAGGCAAAGAATTTCAGCTTGCGGCTCGCCGTCACCTTGGCGTCAAGCTGGCGCAGCGAACCTGCTGCCGTATTGCGCGGGTTGACATAGGTCTGCTTGCCTTCAGCGGCCATCTGCTCGTTGAGTGCGAGGAAGTCGCTCTTGGCCATATAGACCTCGCCGCGCACTTCCACGACGGAAGGCGCCCCAGCCGGAAGCCTGTTGGGAATCTCAGCAATGGTGCGGATATTGGCGGTGACGTTTTCGCCGGTCGTGCCGTCACCGCGCGTCGCGCCGCTGACCAGAACTCCGTTCTCGTAACGGATCGACATGGAAAGCCCGTCGATCTTCGGCTCGGCGGTAAAAGCGATGGAATTATCCGGCAACTGCCCCAGAAAGCGATAAACGCTGCCGACAAAATCGCGCACGTCCTCATCCGAAAACGCATTGCCGAGCGAAAGCATCGGACGCGCATGGACAACCGGGGCGAATTTGGAAACCGGCGCAGTGCCGACCCGTAAGGTCGGGCTATCCGCCCGCACCAGATGCGGAAAGCGAGCTTCGATCGCATCGTTGCGCCGCTTCAGCGCATCATATTCGGCATCCGAAATCTCCGGTCGGTCATTGGCATGATAAAGCTCATCATGATGAGCGATTTCACGCGCCAGCCGCTCCAGTTCGGAAACAGCTTCAAGCTCGGTCAATGTTTCGACGGGAATATAGGTCATAGGCAAAGCAAAACCTGCTGATTCAATTTTGCTCAACATAACCAAGAAATACGGCTACGCCTACGAAAACAGCGAACTGCATATTGGCTGCTGACAGGCTTTTAGATAGCCAGCGCGCTATTCTCGGCAAGCAGGCGTTCCGCTGCTGCGCGCGCTTCGTCGGTGATGCTGGCGCCGGCCAGCATCCGGGCGATCTCTTCCTGCCGCTCGTCCACGCCTATGGAACGGATCGAGGTCGCCATCCGGTCTTCATTGGTTGCTGACTTGGCAATCAGGAAATGTGTGGAGGCACGCGCTGCCACCTGCGGGGCATGTGTCACCGAAAGCACCTGCACGCGTCCGGAAAGCCGTGCCAGGCGCTGGCCGATGGCATCCGCCACCGCACCGCCCACGCCGGTATCGATTTCGTCGAATACGAGCGTCGGGGCAGAGCCGCGATCCGCAAGCGCAACCTTCAGCGCCAGCAGGAAACGCGAAAGCTCACCACCCGAGGCGACCTTCATCATTGGCCCGGCCCGCGTGCCCGGATTGGTGCGAACCCAATATTCCACCGTATCGATGCCTTCCGCCGCCCGCGCTTCCGGGTCGGTCGTCATTTCGACGATGAATTCGGCACGCTCAAGCTTGAGTGCGGGCAGTTCGGCCATCACAGCGGCCTTGAGATGTTCCGCAGTTTCTTTGCGCGAACCGGAGAGCTTGGCCGCAGCCACGTCATAAGCCACCCGCAATTCAGCCGCCTGATTTTCAAGCTGGATGAGCTTTTCGGCCCCAGCGTCGAGATCGGCGAGATCGGCATCCATCTTGTCACGTAGCGCGGGCAAGCCTTCCACCGCAACGGAATATTTACGTGCCGCAGCGCGCAGAGCAAAAAGCCGTTCCTCGACCTGTTCCAGCACGCGCGGATCGAAATCGATTTCACGCATGGCGTGATCGATACCGTCCTGCGCAAGAGCCAGACTGTTGAGTGCTTCGTCGATTGCCTTGCAGACCGGCTCCAGCAGATGCGGCGCTTCGGGAATCTTGCGCTCCAGACGACGCACAAGGCTTGCCAGCGACGGCACAGGCGAGCCCTGCCCCGACAGCAATTCGCCAGCTTCGTTCACGTCACCGGCGATCTTTTCCGATTTCATCATGATCGCGCGACGTTCAGCGAGTTCTTCCTCTTCGCCGGGTTGCGGATCAAGCTTTGTCAGTTCCTCAACCGACGAGCGCAGATAGTCGCCTTCGCGCTCAGCCTGCTCGACGCGGGCGCGATGCTTGGCAAGCGCCGTTTCCGCGTCGCGCCAGGCCTTGTGACGCTCGCGGACCACTGCCGCCTCTTGCTCAAGACCGCCGAAAGCATCCAGCAATGTACGGTGAAGATCGGTATCGATCAGGGCGCGGTCGTCGTGCTGGCCGTGGATTTCCACCAGCTTGCGCCCGAGATCGCGAAGAAGCGCGACGCTTGCCGCCTGATCGTTGATGAAGACGCGTGTGCGGCCATCGCCCATCTGCAGACGGCGCAGGATGATGTCGCCATCATCGTCAAAACCGTTTTCGCGCAGAAAATTCCGGGCAGGATGTCCGCCCGGCACATCGAATACCGCCGTCACCTGCCCCTGATCGGCACCATGACGCACCAGCGAGGCATCGCCACGCGCGCCAAGCGCCAGTGAAAGCGAATCAAGCAGGATGGACTTGCCCGCCCCGGTTTCACCGGTAAGCACAGACAAGCCCGTCTTGAACTCGATGTCGAGCCTTTCAATCAGAACAATATCGCGGATCGACAGGTGCGACAGCATGTGAGAATCAGCTTATGAGCCGCCGCCGGTGATGAGCGCCGAAGCCTTGGCCAGCCACGAATTGCCATTCTCGCGCGGCTGAAGGCCACCACTCTGCAGAAGCTTGTAGCTGTCCTTGTACCACTGGCTGTCCGGATAGTTCTTGCCGAGAACCGAAGCGGCCATCTGGGCTTCCGACGTCAGGCCGAGCGCGTAATAGGCTTCCACGAGACGGGCCAGTGCCTCTTCCACCTGGCGGGTGTTGGAATATTCTTCCACCACGCCGCGGAAGCGCTTGATGGCGGCCAGATATTCCTTGCGTTCCAGATAGTAACGGCCAACCTGCATTTCCTTGCCTGCGAGCTGGTCGCGGGCGACACGGATCTTGGCCTTGGCGTCATCCGTATATTCGGAATCCGGGAAGCGATCGACCACTTCCTGCATCGCGGCGATTGCCCGGCGGCTTGCGGCCTGATCGCGGGTTACGTCCGGAATCTGGCGGAAGTAGGAAAGACCGATAATGTAATAGGCATAAGCCGATTCAGACGAAGTCGGGTAAAGCGTGTTGTAACGCTTGGCCATCGAGATCGCTTCTTCGTAATTGCCCTTGCGATAGTTGGTGAAGGCAGCCATCACGAGCGACTTGCGCGCCCATTCGGTGTAAGGATGCTGGCGGTCGACGGCAGCGAACTTCTTCGCTGCTTCATCAAGGCGACCTGCATCCAGATTGGCGAGACCTTCATTATAGAGCTTGTCGGCAGGATCGATTGTCTCGACATATTTGGTGAGATCGATGTCGTCGTCCTTGCTGGCACAACCGGCGAGCGGGATAAGAACGGCGATGGCGCCAGTCAGCAGCGCGGTTTTCGTCACACCCTTGAATTTGAAACTCGTCATGCGGTCTCCGGCCTTCTGGCAGCGTCATTCCTGTTTGGAGTTGCGTGCTTCTAGCACTGCACGGCTGCTCCATCCATACAAAACATTCAGCTCCAGCAAATGTAAGAACATAGCTGACGCTGTTTTGGCCGTCCATAAACCACATGCAGGCGAAATCGGCAATCGTCTAGTGGCCCGAAATCCGCCGGACGGCACATCGAAACGCGTAACCAGTGTGAATTGTCCCCGGTATTGGCCACCCGCATGGGTAGATACTCCCCGATCAATCCACCGCGGAACGGCGCACCGACTCAATTGCGAGGTGAACCGGCGAACACGGCCCAATTAAGGCCAAGGGCCGATACCCACGCATTTTCCTGATCAATATCAAAGCGCCGAGGGAGCAGCGATGTTCGGCTTCATGGCAACGAAATCGGATGCTCGGGGCGGATACCGGAAGCCTCGACAATATCGAACGCAGACTTGTCCGAGAGCAACGCCTTCACCGTTTCCGCGTTTAGCCTGTGGCCGCTGCGATAGGAGCGGAAGCAGCCGATGAACGGCAGGCCTGCCAATGCCAGATCGCCAACAGCGTCGAGCGTCTTGTGACGGACGAACTCGTCCTTGAAGCGCAAGCCGCCAGGATTGATGACAGAATTATCGTCGCCGATGACAAGTGAATTATCGAGGGAGGATCCAAGTGCATGGCCGGAAGCCCAAAGACGCTCCACGTCCTTCATGAAACCGAAAGTGCGCGCGGTGGAAAGCTCCTTGCGGAAGGTCGCCTCATCCACATCGTCCGCAAATTTCTGTCGGCCGATCAGCGGACATTCGAAATCGATCTCCACCTCAAATCGTGTACCGGCAAAGGGGCGAAATTCCCCCCAGGAACCGCCGGCTTCCACACGCACCGTTTTCAAAATACGGATAAACCGGCGCTTCGCCTCCTGCGAGACAATACCTGCCTCATCAAAAGCTTCGATAAAACGCGCCGAAGTCCCATCAAGAATGGGAACTTCCGGGCCATCGACTTCCACGACAAGATTGTCGATGCCGAGAGCGACGATTGCCGCCAACAGATGCTCCACCGTGTCGATCTTGGACTCTTTCGGTCCAAGGGAGGTGCAGAGGTCCGTTGCGCCGATCTGCGAAACATGGGCCCGGACTTCCGACGCTTTGCCCTTCAGGTCCGAGCGTTGGAATACGATCCCAGTATCAGCATCCGCCGGGAAAAATGTCGCCGAAGCAGGAGCTCCGCCATGAACGCCGACGCCTGAAAGCGTCACCGCACGACCGATTGTCTTTTGATAAGCGCTCAAGACAGTTCCAATCTGCTGAATAAAATGAGTGCAGGCCGTCCAAAGGAATTTCAACAGCCGATTTCGCAATTCTTGCGTCTATATGGATAGATATAGCTAAAATTGCGACAGGAAATACGCGAAGGTTCACAAAACTTGACCCTCGAAACATACCCCGTTTCTCTCAAGATAATAATTCGCGCGGCCTGAACAAAATCACGCTTTCTTACCGAAGCGCTGTTTCTGTTTACAGAAACGAAAAGCCGCGGAATTACCCGCGGCTTTCAAATTCATTGTCCGAAATGGCTCTGCTCGACAAAGCCTCAGTTCGACTGGCGGCGCAGGAAGGCCGGAATTTCGAGCTGATCTTCTTCAGAAGCTGCCCGCGGCTGCGGACGGCCCTGATCGTCGAGCTGGCCGCGACGCGGTGCGTAGATCGACGAGTCCTGCTGGGGAGCACGGCGTTCGGCCGGGCGCATGCCGGGCTCGCGATGCTGGGCCGGTTCCAGGCGGGCTGCAGGCTGATCGTCCTCGCGACGCGACAGGCCATGGGTCAGGCGCTTCAGGAGGCTCATCGGGCCGCGCGGTTCTTCCTGTACAGGTTGCTGCGGAGCGCGACGGGCATTGAGTTCAGCCTGTGCGACCGGAGGGAAATCCGAAACGGCTGGCATGCGTGGAGCCGGACGCGGCTCGCGAACGGGCTGTTCGTGCATCTGCGGCTGCTGATAGGTCTGCGGCTGCACGGCCTGAGCTGCCTGATGGGCTGCCGGAGCCTGCGGCATCGGTGCACGGGCGACCGGAGCGCGTTCGAAGGATTCCGGCGCCGGAGCCTGAAAGATGCGGCTCTGCGGACGGAATTCCGATTCGGCAGAAGCGGCAGGGGCTGCGGGTGCGGCTGGAATTTCGGTTTCGGCGGACTGGATCGCCTGGGCAATCGGGTCGACCTGACGCGGCTGTTCAACGACAGGAGGACGCAGTGCGCCATGCGGAGCCATCGGCTTTGCCTGAGCGGCAGTCTGCTTCACCGGCTGGCGAAATTCCAGCGGCGCAGGCGCCGCGTCTCCTAACTGCTTATCGATACCGGTAGCGACGACAGAAACGCGGATGACGCCTTCAAGACCTTCGTCGAAGGTTGCGCCGAGGATGATGTTCGCATCCGGATCGACTTCCTCGCGAATGCGGGTCGCGGCTTCGTCGACTTCGAACAGGGTCATGTCGCGACCGCCGGTGATCGAGATCAGGAGGCCCTTTGCGCCACGCATCGAGGTTTCGTCGAGCAGCGGGTTGGCGATTGCAGCTTCGGCAGCAGCCATTGCACGGCCTTCGCCGGAAGCTTCGCCCGTGCCCATCATGGCCTTGCCCATTTCGCGCATGACCGAGCGAACGTCGGCGAAGTCGAGATTGATGAGGCCTTCCTTGACCATCAGGTCGGTAATGCAGGCAACGCCGGAATAGAGCACCTGATCAGCCATTGCGAAAGCATCGGCGAAGGTGGTCTTGTCATTGGCGATGCGGAAGAGGTTCTGGTTCGGAATGACGATGAGCGTATCGACATTCTTCTGCAGTTCTTCGATGCCGAGATCGGCAGTCTTCATGCGGCGGGCGCCTTCGAAATGGAAAGGCTTGGTCACGACGCCGACGGTGAGGATACCGCGTTCACGGGCAGCACGCGCCACGACCGGAGCAGCGCCGGTGCCGGTGCCGCCGCCCATGCCAGCCGTCACGAAGCACATATGTGTGCCGTTCAGGTGATCGACGATTTCGTCGATGCATTCCTCAGCGGCCGCACGGCCAACCTCTGGCTGGGAACCCGCACCGAGACCCTCTGTAACGGCAGCGCCGAGCTGGATCATGCGTTCGGACTTCGACATCGTCAAAGCCTGAGCGTCGGTGTTGGCCACGACAAAATCCACGCCGCGCAAGCCGGCATTGATCATGTTGTTGACCGCATTGCCGCCGCCGCCGCCGACACCGAATACGGTGATGCGGGGCTTCAGCTCGGTGATATCCGGCTTTTGCAGATTGATAGTCATAGGTCCTTGTTCCTCTTAAGCCTTACCACCGCTTCGCCGCCGCGGTGTGGATTGGTTGTTACCCAGATGGTCACGCCCCAATAAGTCGACACGCTAATTCAACAGCTTACACAATACTGGTACTCAGAAACTCTCTTTCAGCCATTGGCTGACACGTTGAATGCGCCCACCCGTACCGGTCATGAGACCGGAGGAAGCTGCTTTCACCGACCGCTCTTCTATCCCGGCCACCTGCGGGTAAATCAGAAGTCCAACGGTCGCGGAGAAAGCCGCCCCCTTAGCCGCCTCAGGCAATCCCGCTATTCCTAGAGGACGCCCGATTCGTACATTTCTTGCAAGGATTCGTCTGGCTGCCTCCGGCATTCCCGGCAGCTGGCTTGCGCCGCCCGTCAGAACCACCCGCTTGCCGACGATATGTCCGAGACCGGACTGGTTGAGCCTGTCGCGCACCAGTTCCAATGTCTCTTCCACCCTCGCACGGATAATCCGCGTCAGCACCGAGCGCGGATATTGATTGGGTACATCACGCTCATCGTCGCCGATTGGCGGAACCGAGATGAGGTCGCGGTCATCGGCAGCGCTTGGCAGCGCCGAACCGTACATGACCTTCAGGCGTTCGGCATCTTCCATGCGTGTGGAGAAGCCGCGCGCCACATCCATCGTGACATGCGTGCCGCCGATAGCCACTGCATCGGCGTGAATGAATTTGCCTTCGGAGAAGACGGAAATCGTCGTCGTGCCGCCGCCCATATCGATGCAGGCCGCGCCCATCTCAGCCTCGTCGCCCACCAGAGCTGCAAGACCGCTGGCATAAGGCGTTGCTACGATGGCTTCCACCGACAGATGGCAGCGATTGATGCAAAGCTCCAGATTGCGCAACGGCGCGGCATCGGCGGTCAGCACATGCATATCGACGCCAAGGCTGTCACCCAGCATTCCAAGCGGATCGCGAATGCCGCGCTCGCCATCGAGCGTATAGCCAACAGGCAGCGAATGAACGAGATGGCGTTCGGCGGCGAGCGCCTGCTTGGCGCCAGCGGCCAGCACACGGCGAATATCCGCCTGCTCTACTTCATGGCCGCCCAGATTGACGCTCGCCGTGAAGGTTTCGCTCTTAAGGCGGCCGGCAGAAATATTGACGATCAGGCTGTCGACGGTCAGTCCGGCCATGCGCTCTGCCGCATCGACCGCAAGACGGATCGACTGTTCAGCCGCGTCAAGATCGATGATGACGCCCGACTTTACGCCGCGCGAACGCTGATGGCCGATGCCCAGCACCTCCATGCGGTGCGTGCGACCCGGCAGCAGTGCGCCGCCCTCATGCGGGCGCAACCTTGCAATGACGCAGGAAACCTTGCTCGATCCGACGTCCAGAACCGTCAGAAGGCGCACCTTGCGCCCTGCAGCCCCGCCTTGTGATGTTCCCTTGCCGCCCAGAATACTCATACGCGCTTCCCCGTGCGGGATAGTTCTTTTTTACGCTCTGCCAGAAATTTCTGGCGCTGCTCCATGCCGCTCGCCGTCAGTTGCACCGTGACCCGGTCTTCGAGACGAAGATCGACCGAAGCGATATCGCGCGACAGAAGATGCTGTTCCTGGTCGAGCTTGTCGACCTGCGCCAGCGCCTTCAGCGGATCGGTTTCCGGCAGCATGATGCGCACACCATTATCCAGCAGCAGATCCCAGCGGCGGTCGCCCACGCGAACATAAGCCCGGATCTTTCCGGCCAGCGCCGGATAGGCCGCGATTTCATCGACGAAACCCTTGACCTTCTTTTCCGCGCCCTCACCCACCACGAGCGGCAGCGAATTGTAACGGCCCGGACGGAACGGAACGATGGTGTCGCCCGCAGCATCGATCAACGACAGATCCTTGTCGTTCTGCCAGATGGCGAACGCCTTGCGCTCCCGCAGCGACACAAGAACGGTGCCGGGATAAACCTTGCGGACTTCCGCGCTTTCCACCCAAGGCAGCTTGTCGATAGACTGGCGTGCCTCTTCGGCGCTCAGGCCGACCAGGGAAGTCTCGCCGTCCAGATCGAGCTGACCCAGAATATCGATGTCGGAGGTCTCGTTGTTGCCGACAACCTTCACATCCTCGATTGCGAAACCAAGCGTGGACGCAGTTGCCTTGACGACTTCGGGTGTATGGCCACCCACGGCCATTCCATAAAGGCCAGTCGCGCCAAGAAAGCCCAGCATGCCGACGGTGCCGGCATGGCGCGGAATGTTGACATTGCCCTGAAACAGGCGGACGGCAAAGCGGAACGGCTTGCGCAGGAAGCGCGGCAGGACAAAAGCGGCACCCATCGCGCCCGATGCATCCCGCATCGAGCCCGAGCGCCCGTATCCGTCCGATTTTCCGTTCAACGCAAACAAGACGCGTCCTCCACCATCCAACTCAACAATTCACCGAAAGAGATACCAGCCGCCTTGGCGATATCAGGCACGAGCGAGGTAGGAGTCATCCCCGGCTGGGTATTGATTTCCAGCCAGATAACTTCGCCATCTTCGGAGAAACGATCATCGAAACGGAAGTCCGACCGGCTTACGCCCCGACACCCGATTGCCCGATGCGCCGTAAGGGCCATTGTTTGTATTTTTTGGTAAATATTTGGTAAAATTTTTGCGGGACACACGTGAGTTGATGCACCTGCAACATATTTTGAATCGTAATCGTAGAACTGGTGCCCGACGGGAATGATCTCGCACACATCCATGACGCGATCGCCCATAACGGCACAGGTCAGTTCGCGACCGGGAATGTATTTCTCGACCAGAACCTCCGCGCCGTAATTCCACTCGGCAGAGCTGATGATCTGCGGCGGATGAGCCTGATCCTCCTTGACGATGACGACGCCGAAGCTGGACCCTTCGCGCACCGGCTTGACCACGTAAGGCGGCTTCATCGGATGCTCCGCGCCGATCTCGAAGCGATTGAGAAGAAGCGAGGGGGCAACAGCGACACCAGCGGCAGCAGCAACCTTCTTGGCGCGATCCTTGTCCATGGCCAACGCCGAAGCAAGCACGCCCGAATGCGTGTAGGGAATCTGGAGATACTCAAGAACGCCCTGAATGGCGCCGTCTTCACCGAAAGGACCATGCAGTGCATTGAACGCAACATCGGGCTTCAGCTCGGCAAGAACGCTGGCAACATTGCGATCCACGTCAACACGCGTCACGCGATAGCCGCACCCTTCGAGGGTCGCAGCACAAGCCGCTCCGGAGGACAAGCTCACCGGACGCTCCGAAGAGAAACCGCCCATCAAAACGGCAACGTGCTTTCCCGTCATGTCAGCATCCCCTCTGCGCAATCCCCTGCGCATCAATTGAACAGAATCCAGGCAACCCAGCAGCACAGGCCGCAGGCACCCGCGACAGGAAAATCCTGCCGAATCAAATCACTGTGTGGTTAACCCTAAAGAATCAGAGGATTGATTCCGTGACAAGACCCTATAGGAAGGGACGAACCTTACGCGTCGCTTGCGAAGGCAAAAAAGCCCGGAATTTCAGGTAGAAAATCCGGGCAACTTTTTTATTAGAATTTTCCGAGAAACTCTTCAACCGGCTCGCCATCGCGGAACAAACCGAGACGTTTGATTTCCCAATGCAGGCGAATGCCCGAATTTTCAAAAACCCTGGCGCGAACCGTTTCGCCCAAAGTCTCCAGATCATGCCCCGTTGCGGTGCCTGTATTGATCATGAAATTGCAATGCATTTCTGACATCTGCGCGCCGCCGACACGCAAACCGCGGCAGCCTGCCTTGTCGATTTCCTTCCAGGCCGATGTGCCTTCGGGGTTCTTGAAGGTCGAACCGCCTGTCTTCTCGCGCACCGGCTGCACCGTCTCGCGGTGATGCTGCACCTCGTCCATGGCTTGCCGGATCGCCTCACGATCGCCGGGAGTGCCTTCAAACAGGACGGAAGTAAAAATCAGGTCCGGCGAAGCCGACGAATGCCGATAGGCATAGCCCATCTCCGCATTGGAAAGCACATGCACTTCCCCCTTGCGGTCGAGCGCGCGCACTTCCACCACGCGCTCGCGTGTTTCCACGCCGTTGGCGCCCGCATTCATGCGCAAGGCGCCGCCGATGCCGCCGGGTATACCATGGTAGAAATGAAAGCCGCCGAGCCCCGCTTCCAGAGCCGCCGCAGCCACGCGCTTGTCGGGCGTTGCCGCCCCTGCCCGCAACTGCGTATCGGAAACCTGCTCCACCTCGCCAAAGCCTTTGGCGGAAAGCCGCACAACAAAGCCCGGAACGCCGCCATCGCGCACCAGAAGGTTGGAGCCGATTCCAACGACAAGGATCGGTATATCTTCCGGGACAGCCTTCAGAAATGCGGAAAGATCTTCCTCATCGGCAGGCTGGAAAAGCACCTGTGCCGGTCCGCCAGCGCGAAACCAGGTTATCTTGTCCATGCTTGCATCGGCTGTCAGCCGACCCCGCAGGCCCGACAGCTTGCCATCGAGCTTCTTCAGAAGCGTCTCGCCGCTTTCCATCTTACTTCTTGCCCTGTTCAGCCAGTTCTTTCGGCAATGCGTAGGCCCACTGCGTAATGTTGCCTGCGCCGAGGCAGACGACAAAATCGCCGGGCTCCGCAATCGACGCGACCAATGGCGCCAGCGCTTCGGGACCGCTTGCATAGCGCGCGTCGCGATGGCCAGCCGTCTTGATGCGCGATACGAGCGCCTCGGAATTGACGCCTTCGATCGGGTCCTCGCCCGCCGTATAGACCGGCGCCACGACGACCGTATCGGCATCGTTGAAACATGCCGCAAACTCGTCGAACAGGCTTGCCAGACGCGTGAAACGGTGCGGCTGTACGATGGCGACCACACGGCCTTTGGCGGCTTCACGCGCGGCTTTCAGGACAGCGCGGATTTCAACGGGGTGATGGCCGTAATCGTCGAATATTTCGACGCCGTTCCACGAGCCCGTATGGGTGAAGCGGCGCTTCACGCCACCGAACGAGCCGAGACCGCGACGAATATCGTCGGCGGAAATACCGAGTTCATGCGCAACCGCGATTGCCGCCGTGGCGTTGGATACGTTGTGCTGGCCCGGCATCGGCAGGCGCAGATCCTTGATCTCGGTAGCCTCGCCCTTGCGGGAGCGGATAACAACATCGAACAGGCTCGCGGCACCGTCCATGCGGTGATTGACGAAACGCACTTCGGCCTGCGGATTCTGACCGTAGGTGATGATGCGACGATCCTCAATGCGGCTCACCAGAGCCTGCACTTCCGGATGATCGAGGCACATCACGCCGAAACCATAGAATGGCACGTTCTCGACGAACTGGCGGAAGGCGGCGCGCACCGCATCGAAATTGCCGTAATGATCGAGATGCTCCGGATCGATATTGGTGACAACCGCAATATCGGCTGGAAGTTTCAGGAAGGTGCCGTCGCTTTCGTCGGCTTCCACGACCATCCAGTCACCATCGCCCATGCGGGCATTGGTGCCATAGGCGTTGATGATGCCGCCATTGATGACGGTCGGATCGAGATGCCCGGCATCGAGCAAGGCCGCAACCATCGAGGTGGTAGTCGTCTTGCCGTGCGTTCCGCCAATCGCGACCGCATGACGGAAGCGCATCAGCTCGGCCAGCATTTCGGCGCGGCGCACGATAGGCAGCAGCTTTTCGCGCGCGGCCACCAGTTCGGGATTGTTCTTCTTGATCGCCGTCGAAACGACAACCACTTCGGCATCGCCAATGTTTTCAGCCTTGTGCCCGACAAAGACCTCAATGCCCTTTTCACGCAGGCGCTGCACATTGGCGCTGTCGGACTGGTCCGAGCCTTGCACCTTGTAGCCCAGATTGTGCAGCACTTCGGCAATACCACTCATGCCGATGCCGCCAATTCCGATGAAATGGACGCGCCCGATATTCAGCGGCATTTTCATGGCCGAGTTCCTTCTTTGAATTCCTGAACAGATTTACCCGCTGCAATAGCCTCTGCCAGATCGGCAAGCAACCGCCCAGCATCCGGCTTGCCAACGCTTTTTGCAGCTTTTGCTTGTGCTTCGAGGCGCTGCGGCTCATTCATGGCGGCCTGGAGTAGCCCGGCCAGGCGTTCCGGCGACAATTCCGACTGACGAACGACCTCGCCGCCGCCCGCGGCCGCAAGTGCCGCCGCGTTCGCCGCCTGATCATGATCGAGCGCGTGCGGAAACGGCACCAGCATGGCTGGGCGACCGATGACTGTGATCTCGGAAACGGTGGAAGCCCCTGAACGCGAAATCACGAACTGGGCATCGGCCATGCGTGCAGGCATGTCGTTGAAGAACGGCGCGACATCCGCCGGAATGCCAAGCTTCTTGTAAGCATCGCGCACCGCGGCTTCATCTTCCTTGCGGGACTGCTGGGTGATCAGCAACCGTGCGCGATCTTTCTCAGGCAGCAAGGCCACGGCGGCGGGAATGGCGCTCGAAAAGAATTGCGCGCCCTGACTGCCGCCAAAGACCAGCAGGCGGAACCGTTCATCCGCCTTGACCGGCTTATAGGGCGTCCCTGCTGCGACCAGCACCGGCGGGCGCACCGGATTACCGGTCGCGACCGTCTTTTCGGCATGGACGCCGCCCGTTTCAGACAAAAAGCCACCGGCAATGGCCTTCACGCGGCCCGCAAGCCCTTTATTGGCGCGGCCCATGACGGCGTTCTGCTCATGCACCAGGGTCGGGATGTTCATGTTGCTCGCCGCATAGAGTGGCGGCAGCGTCGGATAGCCTCCAAAACCCGCCACGAGCTTCGGTTTCAGCCGACGGAACAATTTGCGGGAATCGAGATTGCCCTGCCACAGCGACCAGAACGTCTTCAGAAGCGCTATGGGATTGCGGCCGGCAATCGTCGCCGAACGGATGACATGAACATGGTCTTCCGCAAATGCGCCTGCGAAACGCTGCGCGCGCGCATCGGTCGCCAGATGGACGTCCCAGCCGCGCGCCTTCAGTTCATGCGCCAGCGCTTCCGCCGGGAACAGGTGACCGCCTGTTCCACCGGCAGCCAATACAATTACGCCCTTCCCCATATTTCCCTCACAAAGCCGGAATGCGCCTGTTCACATCGGCGCCCATGCTGACCGTGTGGGTCATGCGGGCTTCCGGACGGCGGCGCGTCAGGGCCAGAAGAATGCCCATCGTGATGGCGATGGCAATGAGCGACGACCCGCCATAGGAAATGAACGGCAGGGTCATGCCCTTTGCAGGCATGAGATGCAGGTTCACGGCCATGTTGATGATCGACTGGAAACCGAACAGGATGACAATCCCCGAGACGGCCAGACGCGTGAATGCATCGCGCTCGCGCAGCGCAATCGAAAGACCGCGCACAACGATGAACGCGAACAGCAGCATGATGACCATGCACAGGATGATGCCGTATTCTTCCGCCGCGACCGAGAAAATAAAATCGGTATGGCTGTCCGGAATGATGCGCTTTACCGTGCCTTCGCCCGGACCTTGCCCGAACCAGCCGCCGCGCAGGATTGCCTCACGACCGGCATCGACCTGGAACGTGTCACCCTCGCCCGTCATGAAGCGGTTGATACGCCCCGCCACATGGTCGAACATGAAATAGGCTGAAATGCCGCCGCAAACCGCAAGGCCGCCGAGGACCAGAATCCAGAACATCGGCAGACCGGCGAGGAAGAACATGGCGCCCCATGTGCCTGTGGTCAGCATCGTCTGGCCAAGGTCAGGCTGGAGAACGAGCAGCGCCGCAACAGTACCGAACAGCAGCATGGCCAGAAAATTGCCAGGCATTTCGCCGCCGCGTTCGCGTTCTGAGAACAGCCAGGCGCAAACCACCACGAAAGCGGGCTTCATGAATTCCGATGGCTGGATGGAGATGCCTGCAAGATTGACCCAGCGCCGCGCGCCTTTCACTTCGATGCCGAAAAACAGGGCGGCAACCATCAATACCAGCGAAATGCCAAGCAGGATCAGGGCAAACCGCCTGATCTGGCGCGGCGAGAGAAACGACACGCCGATCATGACGGCGACCGCCGGAAGCATGAAGAAAATCTGGCGTTCGACAAAATGGAAGCTGTCCAGCCCGATGCGCGACGCCACAGCCGGGCTTGCGGCGAATGACAGCAAAATTCCAAGCCCCATCAGGGCCAGACATGCAGCGAGGAAGAAGCGGTCTATTGTCCACCACCAATTGGCGACAGGACCGCGATCGACACGGCTTACCATCAGCTTTCCCCTCTCATTGGCGTTACACCCGGAAGCGCCAGAACGGCGCTGCGGAATGCATCGCCGCGTTTTTCAAAATTCTGGAACTGGTCGAAGCTTGCGCAGGCAGGCGACAGCAGAACGACAGGCTCCGGCGCGGCATCGTTGCCAGCATCGCGCGCGGCATGTTCGACGGCAACAGCAAGCGTGTCGGAAATCTCGAACGGCGCCGCATCGCCAAGCGTTGCCGCAAACTGCGCCGCAGCTTCACCGATCAGATAGGCCTTGGCAATCCGCGGGAAGAAAACTGACAGCGAAGCAATCCCGCCTGCCTTCGGCACGCCGCCTGCAATCCAGTAAATGTTCTGCGGGAAGGATGACAATGCCGGAGCAGTCGCTTCCGCATTGGTTGCCTTGGAATCGTTGACGAAGAGGACTTTCCCGCGATGCCCGACCTGCTCCATGCGATGGGCGAGGCCCGGAAAGCTCTTCAGACCGGCGTGAATTTCTTCAAGGCTCAGGCCGACCGACAGACAGGCGGCAATCGCCGCAAGTGCATTCTGCGCATTATGCGCGCCGCGCAGCGAGCCGATACCTTCAAGAGAAGCGATTTCATCGACTTCTCCATCCTGCGCCCAGAACAGTTTCGCGCCATCGGCAAAATAGCCTTTGCCAAGACGCTTTTCCTTGGAAATCCGCACGACATTTACGCCGTCGCGATAAAGCCGGTCGGCAATGGCTTCGCAATATTGATCGTCCACGCCGACAATCGCCGTGTCGCTTGCTGCCACAAGCCGTTCCTTGATCGCCGCATAGTTTTCCATCGAGCCATGACGGTCGAGATGGTCCGGCGTCAGATTGAGCAAAATTCCTGCAGTCGGGTTTAGCGACGGCGCAAGATCAATCTGGTAGGAGGAGCACTCAACCACATAGAAACGATTTGCCTGCGGCGGTTCCAGCGTCAGGATTGCCGTGCCGATATTGCCGCCGAGCTGCATGTCGCGACCAGAGGCCTTGATGATATGGGCGATCAAGGCGGTCGTCGTCGATTTGCCGTTGGTGCCAGTAATGGCAATGAATGGGCAATCGGGAGCAATGTGGTTGCGCTCGCGCACGAAAAGCTCCACGTCGCCGATGATTTCGACCCCGGCCGCATGAGCCAGATCGACGGTCCAGTGCGGCTTTGGATGGGTCAGCGGAACGCCGGGCGAAAGCACGAATGCCGCAAATTGCGACCAGTCTGCCTGCCTGAGATCGCCCGTGGCAATGCCCGCGCTCTGCGCACGGGCAACGCTGTCGGGATTGTCGTCCCAGGCAATGATCTTTGCTCCGCCGCCAAGAATGGCCTTGGCGGTCGCAATGCCCGACCCGCCCAGTCCGAAAAGGGCGACTGTCTTATCCTTGAGGGCGGTGATCGGGATCATGGCACTTTACCGGAGCTTGAGGGTGGAAAGACCGATCATCGCGAGGATGATCGCAACGATCCAGAAGCGGATCACGACCTGGCTCTCGGTCCAGCCCTTCTTTTCGAAATGGTGGTGGATAGGCGCCATCAGGAAGACGCGCTTGCCAGTCAGTTTGAAGGAACCGACCTGAATAATGACGGAAAGCGCTTCCATGACGAACAGTCCGCCGATGATGGCAAGGACGATCTCGTGCTTCGTCGCAACGGCGACCGTGCCCAACATCCCCCCCAGCGCCAGCGAACCCGTGTCGCCCATGAAGATGGCGGCGGGCGGCGCGTTGAACCACAAAAAGCCGAGACCGGCGCCGATGACTGCGCCGAGGACGACGGCAAGCTCACCTGTGCCGGGGACGAAATGGATTTGCAGATAATCGGCGAAGATCGCGTTACCGGAAAGATAGGCGATAAAGCCAAAGGAGGCCGCGGCCACCATGACCGGCACGATTGCAAGCCCGTCGAGGCCATCGGTCAGGTTTACCGCATTGCCCGCGCCAACCATGACAAAGGCTGCAAACGGGATAAAGAACCAGCTCAGATTGATGACAAACTGCTTGGCGAAGGGGAATGTCAGCGAGGACGAGAACGGCTCCTGCCCTGCCCGCATGATGATGAAGGCGGCGGCTGCGGCGATCAGGAATTCAATGCCAAGACGCGCCTTGCCCGAAAAACCCTTGTCGGACTGCTTCGTCACTTTGAGATAATCGTCATAGAAGCCGATAGCGCCGAAACCCACCGTAACCAGCAGCACCACCCAGACATAGACGCTGGAAAGATTGGTCCAGAGCAGGCACGACACGAGAATGCCGGTCATGATCATGAGACCGCCCATGGTCGGCGTACCGGCCTTCTTGAAATGGGTCTGCGGGCCGTCGGCGCGGATCGGCTGGCCTTTCCCCTGACGCACCCGGAGCGAGTTGATGATCGACGGGCCGAACAGAAACACGATCAGCGCCGATGTGATCATGGCGCCGCCGGTGCGGAAGGTGATGTAGCGGAACACATTAAGCGGTGTCATATGTTCGGCGAAGAAGGTGAGAAGCATAAACATGTAGAGAAAAATCCCTCAAATACCGCTTATTCCGCCGGTTCCACCGGCGGAAACTGGCTGATCAGCGCCTTGACGATTTTGGAAAAACCGATCCCCTTCGACGATTTCACCATGATGACATCGCCCGGACGGACCGTCTTGATCACCAGCGGCAACAATTCGTCGGTGCTCTGCCTGTACTCGGTATGAATTTCAACCGGCAAGGCATTTTTGAGCGCCGACATGTCCGGTCCACCGATAAAAAGCGCATTCACTTCGGCATCCACGATCGGACGCGCCAGATCGGCGTGGAGTTTTCCCGACTGACGGCCAAGCTCGAGCATGTCGCCCAGCACCGCGATACGGCGGCCGCGCGAGCCTTCCGGTGCCGTCGAATGCAAGAGTGACAGGGCTGCGCGCATCGAGGTCGGATTGGCGTTATAGCTCTCGTCGATCAGCGTGAACGTGCCTTCGGGGTGCTGGAGCACATGGCGCGCGCCACGACCGCCTTCGGCAGAAAGCGTTGCCATTGCCATCATCACCTTGGCGATATCCGCGCCGACCAGATCGGCTGCGCCAAGGACGGCGAGCATGTTCTGCACGATATGACGGCCCGGCATGCCGACCTTGACTGCCGCTTCATGCGCGCCAGCCTTCACCGTCATGCAGGAACAGGTCGGATGCAGCTTCACTTCGCGCAGGCGGTAATCAGAACGGGCATTCTCGCCGAAGGTGACGATATGCTCGACGCCTGCCTTTTCAGCCAGCTCTTCCAACTGCTTGAAGCGCTTGTCATCGCGATTGAGGAGCGCATAACCGCCCGGCACAATGCCCTCGAAAATCTCCGCCTTGGCGACGGCGATTTCTTCCAGATTGGCGAAATGGCCAAGATGCGCGGGCGCGATCAGCGTAATCAGCGCCACGTGCGGGCGCACCATCTTCACCAGCGGGCGGATTTCGTCATGATGATTCATACCGATTTCAAAGACGCCGTAATCGGTATCGGCCGGCATGCGCGCAAGCGTCAGCGGCACGCCCCAGTGATTGTTGAATGACGCCACCGAAGCATGAACCTTGCCCACTTCGGAAAGCACATGGCGCAAGGCTTCCTTGGTCGTCGTCTTGCCGACCGAACCCGTCACCGCGATGATCTGTGCCTTTGAGCGTGCGCGCGAGGCAATGCCAAGCTTGATCAGGGCTTCAAGCACGTCCTCGACCACGATCATCGGCACCTTGGAATTGCCGAACGCGGGCAGACGATGTTCCGCCACCACGATCAGACCGGCACCGGCAGCCATGGCAGCGGTGACGAAATCATGTCCGTCGAACTGTTCGCCCTTGATAGCAAAAAAAGCCTCGCCCGGCTTCAGCGAGCGGCTGTCGATTGAGATACCGGTAATGCCAGCAGGAAGGTTGCCAAACGGCCTTCCTTCCATGGCTTCGACCATATCATCGGATTTCCACAGCCAGTCACTCATTCCGAGCGCTCCTCAAGGCGGGCGGCCAGCGCTGCCGCCACTTCGGCGTGATCCGAGAACGGCAGGGTGATATTGCCGACGATCTGCCCCTCTTCATGTCCCTTGCCTGCAACGACCAGCGTATCGCCCGGCTGCATCATCGACACGGCGGTGAAGATTGCCTCGCGGCGATCACCGATTTCGGTTGCGCCCGGCGCTGCCGCCATGATTTCGGCGCGGATCTGGGCCGGAACTTCCGAACGCGGATTGTCGTCCGTGACAATTGCCACATCAGCCAGCCGGGAAGCGATTTCACCCATGATCGGGCGCTTGCCCTTGTCGCGGTCACCGCCGCAGCCGAAGACCACGATCACCCGGCCCGTCGTGAACGGCCGCACCGAAGTCAGCACATTTTCGAGCGCTTCCGGCTTATGGGCGTAATCGACATAGGCCGGGGCGCCGTCTTCCGTCGCACCAACGAGATCAAGCCGTCCGGGTGCCCCTTTCAGGAGCGCCAGGGCGCGCATCGCAGCCGCGGCTGGAACGCCCGTGACCATGGCAAGCCCTGCCGCCACCAGCGCATTCGCCACCTGAAAATCTCCGGCAAGCGGCAGCTCGATCTCGAAAATCTCGTCGCCGATGCGCACTTCCACGTGCTGGCGGAAACGTTCATGCTCGACACGCTTGAGGGCAATGAAGTTACCCTTCCGTCCAACCGTCTTCACGTCGCAACCGGCAAGCGTCGCCGCTTCGATGGCCTGCGCTGAAAAATGATCGTCGGAGAAGATGATGGCTGGCGCGCCCTTCGGCAAAAGCGTGGTGAACAGGCGCATCTTAGCGCCAAGATATTCATCGATGGTCGCGTGGTAATCCATATGGTCGCGACCGAGATTGGTGAACGCACCGGCAGCAAGCTTGACGCCGTCGAGACGCCGCTGGTCAAGGCCGTGCGACGAGGCTTCCATCGCCGCATGGGTAACGCCTTCATCGGCAAGTTCGGCCAGCACGCGATGCAGTTCCACCGGATCGGGCGTGGTCAGTGAATTATAGTCGCTGCGTGTCGGCGAGAAGACGCCCGTCGTGCCGATATTCGCGGCCGGGAAACCGGCATAGGCCCAGATCTGGCGAGTAAAGGAGGCAACGGAGGTCTTGCCGCTGGTGCCCGTAACGGCAACCATGACCTGCGGCTGCTTGCCATAGAACTGCGCGGCGGCAACCGCCAGCGCAAGGCGCGGGTCATCAACATGGAGGACCGGCACGCCTGCATCGGCGATGACCGTGTCCTTGCCCGCAACGATAGCGCTGGCGCCACGCTTGATGGCATCGGCGGCAAAAGCCGCGCCGTCCGCTTTCACGCCCTTCAAGGCTGCGAAAAGAAAACCGCGTTCAACCTTGCGGGAATCCGATGTGACGCCGGTGATCTCCACCTCGCCGGCATTGCCGGAGGCCAGTTCCTTGAAAAGAGCGATTTCCTTCAGTTTCATGGTCATACCAAATCCAGATTCAGTTGTGCGCGTAACGCTGCAAAGGCTGTTTTAAGCGAATCAGTCGTATTCGTTGGAAACCATTGCTGGCGGCACTTCCTGTTGAAAATCGGGCCTGCCGCTTAAATTGCTAACCATTGCTGGCTGGGCTTCGAGTTGGAAATCCGGCTTCACCCCGAGGAACGATGCGGACCGGCGGATGATCTCCGAAACCATCGGCGCTGCGTTGAGACCCGCGGTTGCGCTGAACTTGCCTTCTTCCGGCTTCGGTTCGTCGATGATGGTCAGCACGACATAAGTCGGGTCATCCATCGGAAATGACGCCAGAAACGCGTTGAAGCGCACGTCCTTCGAATAGCGGCCATGCACCACTTTTTCCGCCGTGCCGGTCTTGCCGCCGACGCGATAGCCCGGAACCGTCGCGCGCTTGCCGGACCCACCCGGCGCCGTCGCATTGAGGCGGTAGAGATAACGCATGTCGGCAGAAACCTGTGGATGGATGATCTGCTTGGCCACCTGATCGGCCTCTGCCTGCGTGCGCATCAGGAATGTCGGCGGCATCAGCTTGCCGCCATTCATCAGGGCCGCAGCGCCAACCGCCGTCTGCAACGGCGTTGTCATCATGCCGTGGCCGAACGAAATGGTCATGGAATGAACCTTCTTCCACACACGCGGCTCGACCGGGCGCGCCACTTCGGGCAGCTCCGTCTGCAAGCGGTCGAGAAGGCCGATCTTTTTCAGGAACGCGCGGTGTCCTTCGATGCCGACGGCATCGGCTTCGCGGCCTGAACCGATGTTGGATGAGAAGATGAAGACTTCCGGCAGCGTCAGCACGCGACCCTTGCCGTGGAAGTCACGGATGGTCTGGCGACCGAACACCAGCGGGCGCGACGCATCAAGGCGAGAATTGAGGTTAAACTTGCCGGAATCGAGCGCCATCGCCGTGGTAAAGCTCTTGATGGTCGAGCCCATTTCATAGGTGCCCGCAGACATGCGGTTCAGGCGGTCCTTATCCAGCGCGTGGACCGGATTGTTCGGATCGAAATCCGGCACCGATGCCATGGCGATCACTTCGCCGGTCTTGACGTTCAGCACAACCGCACCGGCGGCAATCGCCCGGTAGCGTTCCATGGCCTTGACCAGCACGTCGCGCATGATGTGCTGCACGCGAATATCGACGGAGAGACGCACTGGCTCCAGCGACTGCCCGGTCGCAAGGCCGACGGAACGCAGGTCAGTCAGGCCCTGGCTGTCGATATATTTCTCCATGCCCGCAATGCCCTGATTGTCGACATTAACGAGACCGAGAATGTGCGATGCGGTGGGGCCGCCCGGATAGAAGCGCCGCTTTTCGGTCCGGAAGCCAATGCCCGGCACGCCGAGCGCCATGATCTGGCTCTGCTGGCGCGGCGTGAGCCCGCGCTTGACCCAGACGAAGCCCGCACCGCTTTTCAGACGCTTGTATGTCGCTTCCCAGTCGAGGTCTGGAAGCACGGTGGACAGCATTTCGATGGTCTCGTCGGGATCGACGATCTTGCGCGGCTCGGCATAGAGCGAGGCCGTCTTGATGTCGGTCGCCAGAATTTCGCCATTGCGGTCCAGAATGTCCGGGCGCGACGCAAGCTGCTGCACGGCCGGTCCTGCATTCTCCTCGTCTTCGCCCCCGATAACGCCGAAATAGATAAGCTTGCCGCCCATCACGCCATAGATGCCGACAAAGCAGGCGATGGCCATCCACAGGCGATTGCGCGCGCGGTTGCCATGCTTCTTGCGCGAGCCGACAAACGCCATGTTGCCGGCCAGCTTTTCATCGCCAGCCGGCTCAACACCGTTACTTGCCTGCAAATTCTTTTTTCTGAAAGGTCTCAGCCGCATGATCAGTGCCTCGCCCCGCTTTTCTTGACGCTGCCGGTCGTGATGGCATCCTTTTCGAGCACGCCGCTTGCGAGCAATTCGTCGCTGCCGGAAATGATTTTCTGGATATCGTCAACCGGACGTTCCGGAATTTCGTTGACGCCCAGCAGAAGCTGTTCCGCTTCGATCGGCTGGAGATTGAGTTCCTTTTCATAGACCCCGACGAGGCTCTGCAAGCGGCCAGGCTGGGTCATCAAGGCCCAGTCGGCGCGCAGGAGCGTGATCGTGTCCTTCTCGGAATCGATCTGCCGCTTCAGCTTGGCGATCACTGCGATCTGCTTTTCCGCGTCATATTTGATCGTGTAGGTGACGGTCGCCGCCACCAGCATCGCCGCTATCATGATGATGTCGAAAGTACGCAGCACTCGTTCAACTCCGGGCCAGTTCGTTCGTCTCGGGCAGTTTGGGCAGTCCGAAAAGCGATAGATCGTCTTCCAGTGGCGGATTATCCGTCCTGATCCCGGCGCGCAGCTTCGCGGAGCGCGCGCGCGGGTTTCGTTCTTCTTCCTCGGCCGTCGGGCCGACAGCGCCCTTGACCGCAGCCGTGAAGCTCGGCAGGCGGACATGCGTTTCCGGCAGATGGCGCGACCCCGCGCTGCCGCCCGCGCGGTCCGCGAAATAGCGCTTCACCATGCGGTCTTCCAGCGAATGGAAGGTCACGACAACCAGCCGGCCACCTGGCTTCAGGATGCGCTCAGCAGCAAGCAACGCCCGCGCCAGTTCGCCCAGTTCATCGTTTACATAGACGCGCAGCGCCTGAAACACGCGCGTCGCCGGATGAATGCGATCCTTCGGATTGCGCCCCACCAGCGTTTCGATGGCATTGGCAAGATCGAGCGTGCGGGTGAAAGGCTGCGCCGCACGGCGCTTGTCGATCATGCGCGCAATGCGGCCCGCATGACGCTCCTCGCCCAGAAAATTGAAGATGCGGGCAAGATCGCCGGTCTTGAGACGGTTGACCACATCGGCAGCACTTGGACCCTTTTTCGACATGCGCATGTCAAGCGGGCCGTCCTTCTGGAAGGAAAAGCCGCGCTCGGCCTCATCGATCTGCATCGATGACACGCCAATATCGAGCACAACGCCGTCCACCTTGCTGCCTGCTCCCTTTACGGTCGAGACTGCTTCGTCCAAAGCAGAAAACCGCGACTCGACCAGATTGAGCCTGCCCGGAAACTGCTTTTCCATCGCCCGCCCGGCTTCGATTGCGGTTGGATCGCGGTCGATCGCGATCACGTCCGCGCCCGCTTCGAGTATGCGGCGCGTATAACCGCCAGCACCGAATGTCCCGTCGACGATCACCGCGCCGGTCACAGGCTTCAGGGCATCGATCACTTCGGCAATCAGCACCGGAACATGACGGACTTCAGCCCCACCGGCTTGAGAATTGTCTCCGCCGAGGCTTGCCATCATTCCGATCCTTTCCCGGGTACGCGGCCCGTTATCTAAAGCGCGTTGCGCTTAGAGCATTTCCCGCTTTCGGGAGACATGCCTGAGTGTTGCCTTTGGATTCCGCCCATTTGCCGTCAACGTGGGGGCATGACGGATTCGTTCATCAGTTATCGGATATTAAGCTTAATGAAGCGTTATCCTTTGGCGGGAGTAAGGGAGTAAGGGAGTAAGGGAGTAAGGGAGTAAGGGAGTAAGGGAGTAAGGGAAAAAAATCCTTATTCTCGGTCAAGGCAAATATTTTGCTTGCCTTGTCGCCATCGGCTTCGCACCCTATTCCCCTATTCCCCTATTCCCCTATTCCCCTATTCCCCTTCCTCCCCCTTTCCCGTTGACACCTGCCGCGCACGCGCTTATTTAATGCAAATAGTTTGCAACTGCATTAAGTCATCAAGGCATTTCTCATGGCTCCTCATGGAGAAAATTCGTCTGGCGCTGGCGAAGTTACGTTTGAAGGCTGGCGGCGTGATCGCGGCGAGGCATCCATGTCCGATGTCCACCGCTCAATCAGAGTCAATCGATCCGGCTCGAAGTTCCGCCGCGCGCTGTCCTTCTTCGGACCCGGCTATCTGGTAGCTGTTGGCTATATGGACCCCGGCAACTGGGCCACCTCGCTGGCTGGCGGCTCCCGCTTCGGCTATACGCTGCTCTGTGTCGTTCTGTTGTCCAATCTGATGGCCGTGCTCTTGCAGGCGCTCTGCACTCGCCTTGCGGTCGCGACGGGTCGCGATCTGGCGCAGGCCTGCCGCGATGCCTATCCGCGTTTTCTCGCCTGGCCGCTCTGGCTTCTGGCCGAGCTTGCAATCTGCGCCACCGATCTTGCCGAAGTCATCGGCACGGCCATCGGCCTCAACCTGCTGTTCGGCATTCCGCTTGAAATCGGCGTCATCATCACCGCCGCCGACGTGCTTCTGGTTCTTTATCTTCAGAACAAGGGATTCCGCCGCGTCGAGGCGCTCATTATCACGCTTCTGGGCGTGATCGCGCTCTGTTTCCTCATACAGATCTTGATGGCGCAGCCGCAATGGGGCGAGGTCATCAGGGGGTTTGCGCCTACCACCGAGATCATCCGCAATCCGGATATGCTCTATATTGCGCTTGGCATCATCGGCGCCACGGTCATGCCGCATAATCTCTATCTGCACTCCGGCATCATTCAGACCCGTGATTACGGCCATACCACGCCCGAAAAGCGGGAAGCCATCCGCTTTGCAACGTGGGATTCCACGATTGCGCTGACATTCGCGCTTCTGGTCAATGCGTCGATCCTGATCCTGGCGGCTGCGAGCTTCAACGCCACCGGCAATACCGCGGTTGAAGATCTCGACAAGGCCCATGCTCTTCTGAACCCGCTGCTCGGCTCGGCTCTCGCGCCGACGCTCTTTGCCATTGCGCTTCTGTGCTGCGGTCTGAACTCGACCATCACCGCAACCATGGCCGGGCAGATTGTCATGGAAGGCTTCATCGACATTCGCCTGAAGCCCTGGCTGCGCCGTGCGATTACGCGCTTCGTGGCGATCGTTCCGGCTGCCGTGGTGACGATGATGTATGGTTCTGAAGGAACGACCGAGCTTCTTATCCTGTCTCAGGTCGTGTTGAGCCTGCAACTGCCCTTTGCGATCATTCCGCTTGTCATATTCACGGCAGAGAAAAAGAAGATGGGATCGCTGGTCGCGCCGCGCTGGGTGACGCTGCTTGCCGCCATCACCGCCGCAATCATCGTCGTTCTGAACATGAAGCTGATTTACGACTTCCTGACCGGCGTGCCGATCTAACCTCATTCCAAGGCTGTTCCTGGAACACTTGGAGCGGTTCCTGTTTTAACGGAGCGTCGGAACCGCTCTGGAGAAAGATTGTCAGCCGATCTGTAAGCCGGGTTCTGTATGGCCGGGCTCGCGCCCGACGTGGCAGCCATTCATCTGGGACGGATGTCGCCACCCGCCTCGTGCAACCCACCCGGACGGCTGATCCGGAAACCGATTGCCGGCCCTTGCGAACCGACGCGCCGTCCCTATTCGGTTTTGCTCCCGATGGGGTTTACCGTGCCGTCTGCATTACTGCAGACGCGGTGGGCTCTTACCCCACCCTTTCACCCTTACCCCGTCATCCCTGCCGCTACGTCATGCAACGGTACGGAAGACGGGGCGGTCTGCTTTCTGTGGCACTTTCCCTGGGGTCGCCCCCGCCGGGCGTTACCCGGCATCGTGTTTCCATGGAGCCCGGACTTTCCTCACCTGCCGCCTTTCGGCATATGACAGGCGCGGCTGCCCGACCGACTGACAGCGCGCATATAGCAACGATAGCGCAACAGTGAAACCGGATTCCGGAAAAAATCTGGTCGCAGCGGCAACAGAAAAGCCGACAGTGTTGCCACTGTCGGCTTTCCGTTCGCATCAGGCTGCCTGTACTCTACGCGACCGCCGACGCAAATTGGTCAGAGCCCGCGCATATATGCCTTGACCGAGCTGCAATATTTGGCAGAGGTCGGGTTCATGCGCGTTGCGCCGTGACCGGCATTGTATTTCAGGATCGTGCCGCAGGTGCTTCCGCCGCCGAGCTTCTGCGCCATTGCAAGATACTTCATGCCAAACTGGATGTTCGTGGATGGCTCGTAGAGGCCCTTGGCGGAGCCGGTGTAGCCAAGGCCGCGTGCGGTCGAGAGCTTGATCTGCATCAGGCCGATTTCACCGGCCTTGCCGCGCACGTTCGGCTGGAAATTGCTTTCGTGACGCACAACCGCATGGGCCAGCGCGGACGGCACGCCATAGGTCGAGGCGTAGCGATTGATGATGCTGGAATAGGCGCTGCCTTTGACATTGCGGGCAGTCGTGTCTTTCGACTGCGAACGCTTGCCGGTGAAACCCTTTGTGGCCGGAGCCGCGCGGCGGGTGATGACCGATGCCTTCTTAGGCGCTGTGGTTGGCTTTTCTGCCTCTGCAGACTTGTTCTGCTGGCGTGCCTTGAGGAGAGCTGCGAGGTTGGTCGGTTCGGTTGATGGGGCACTCAGTGCCGGATTCAGGCCAAACGAACTCATCGCGCCGACAAGGGCGCTAACAACAACAAATTTGATTTTCATAACCTACCGTCTTGGAACGTTTCTTTTGTCAGGCCGCCTGTCTTGGGGGGTGACGACCCTGTTTTTGATCCCGCCCGATATGGCCCGTCAGGCCCATGACCGCTGGGATTGCCGAATGAATTGGTGGGCAAATGCAGCCGAAGATTGGTTGCAAAAGTAAAATAGTCTTACAGGTTGCAACATTGGCGACTCATGCACGATCGGCGCGAACTGCCGTTGCAATCCGTCCGCGATGGGGCCGGATCGATCTATTTTAATGAAAACATTAGAAAAATAAGAAATGCCGCCCCGTGAAGGAACCGGCCGCCTGAGCCGTGTCAGGCGGTAACATTCTGCAGGGAAAAAATCAGCCTGTAGAGGGTATCTATGGTAGAAACATCGGCCACGCCGTCCACATTCTGCGGCCGAAAATGGCGCTGAAAGGCCTTGATCGCGATCTCCGTGTCCTCATCGAAGACCCCTGTGATGCCAATTCCATAGCCGTAAAGCGCCAGCATGGACTGCAAGGCTTCGACCGGCTGGCCCTGTTCTCCGCGTGCCAGAAAGCGCCCGCCCCGGATCGGGGTCGGCTCGATATAGTGGCCGATGCCCGCCTCATGGAGCCGCTTCCACGGAAAATTATGGCCGGGATCGGTCTTGCGCGCCGGCGCGATGTCCGAATGGGCCAGCACGTTCTCCGGCTTGATGGCGTGGCGCTCGCATATGTCCCGGCAAAGACGGATGACCGCGTCGATCTGCACATCCTTGAACGGCGGATAATCTTCGAGATTGCCCGGATTGACGATCTCGATGCCGATGGAGGCCGAATTGATATCCGTTTCGCCCTTCCAGAAGCTCTTGCCTGCATGCCAGGCCCGCGCCTTTTCCGATACCATCTGCACGATCCGCCCGTCTTCATGGACGAGATAATGGGCGGAAACTTCCATCTCGGGCGACTTCAAAACCTGCACCGCCTCTTCGGCGGTTGCCAGACCCGTATAGTGGAGGATCAGAAAGGCGGGCACCTTGCCGTCGCGGCGAGGACCAAAATTGGGCGACGGGTCCAGTGTTGCCCCGGCGAAATCCGGCTGGATCAGCGCCAGCTCCTCCAACGATTGGCTCTCGATGTCGCGCGCGCCGCTCATGCCGCCTCCAGATTCTTCTCGATACTCGCCCAGGCCGCGTTTATCGCCGCAAGACGCCTGTTGGCAATGGTTATGAATTCGAGCGGCAGGCCCTCTGCCACCAGCCGGTCCGGGTGATGCTCCTTGACCAGCGCACGATAACGCTTGCGGGCCATATCGAAGGAAACGCCGCGCTCCAGCCCCAGAATGGCGTAAGGATCATCCGCGCCGCGCTGGACATGCCGGATGGCGATGCGGTCGAAAGCCACCTCGTCGTAGCCGAAAATTTCCGCAACGCCCGCAAGAAAGGCCATTTCCTTTTCGTGCACATAGCCGTCGGCAGTAGCGATATGGAAAAGTCCGTCGAGGATGTCTTCCAGCAAATGGCAGTCGCTCTGTCCCTCGCTGCACAATCCGGCAAGCTGACGCGCATAGGATTCGTAGCCCGCCACATCCTGCTTGGCGAGATCGTAGAGCCGCGCGACATGCGCCGTCTCTTCCTTCGGCACGGCGAATATGTCCTGAAAGGCACGGATTTCATCCTGGGTGACGATCCCGTCCGCCTTGGCCATCTTGGCGGAAAGCGCGATCATCGCGATGGAGAATGCCACCCGGCGGCGTGTGTCGGCATCGCCTTCAAAGACGGTGCGCACGGCTTCGATAACGCCAGTGATGGCATTCGACGCCACGGACGTGACAAACTCACCGATGCGAACCCAAATCGACATGGGACTTTTCTATAGAATTCCAAATGAACTGAAAACCGCCCGCACGAGCGAAAGTTGAAAAAACAAATATTTAGAAAGAACACCGAGCCGCAGGCTCAGATTATTGCTGGGGCTCGCGATCATTGAAGGAACGCTGTGCAACCGCAGCCGCGGCCTCCCCCGCCGCCTGTGCCTGCTCATCCGTCTGCCCCACCGACTGCGCCGCCGCGACCGCATTTGCGCGCGCCCTTTCGATGGCTGCAGCTTTTTCTTCCGGAGTTACCACCCCCGCATTCTCGCGAAGCGACTTGACCAGATCGGGGCCTTTTTCCGCGCCTGCGCTTTCCGCTGGTTTGGCCGGCTGCGATATGGCGGCAGCGCCCTGTTCGCCGCCATTGGTCGTTGTAGCGGTCTCGTCATTCCCCTTGCCGCAAGCAGCAAGCGCAACGAGAACAATCGCAGAGATGAAAAACACGAAGTTACGGTTCATGACAAAAGCCATAACCGAACCGAGCCTGCGTTGAAACACGCAAAACGCAGAATGCCCGTCTTTTCCCACTATGGTTGCCTTAACATTCATATCAAATCCGAAACCACCGGCAAAAGCCGTCAGGCAAGAATGGCGATCCGTAACCCGGATCGCCATTCGGCTGCAAAGCGGTCACGACGTCGCGACCTTGGAGCGCATCCCACTCAGATCGAAACGCGCACTAGTTGGAAGGTGCGGTTCCCGTACCCGGCGTCGATGGTGCCGGAGTGGTCGGTGCGGGTGTGGTCGGGGCTGGCGCCGTGTCGTTGTTCGAAGGCGCTGTCGGCGCGGATGGTGCCGGCGCGTTGGTCGTGTCGTCCTTCTTGTCGTTGCACGCTGCAAGACCGAGAAGTGATACGGCGGCGACAGAAGCAATCAGAAACTTCTTCACTTAGGCTCTCCTTCCTAGGTTAGGCTCTTGGCCTGGTTTGGGCATCAAATGGCAAGTTGCCAAACGCCTCTCTGTTTCTCCGTGCGTGGCCGGTTTTCCGGCCAATCACCTTTGCGGCCTCTCATCGACACAGAAATCCTGTCGACCCGGACCTTCACCCGAAAAAACGGCAGCAGCGCGAAAAGGTTCTCTCAAATAGTCTTACCAGACGTAATAAAGCGATAGTATTACAGGGCTGTAGCCCAATTCCGCCGGTTCATGGGCCCGCAATTATTTCGTCACGTCCCTGTCATTGGACGATGTTTAACTTTGCATAATCGAAGCCGGATTCGCGCATTGAGGAACTTTTGATGACAGAGCAAGCAACAGGCGGCACAATTCTCAAACGTGCGGTGACACAAAACAACGCCCTTTCACGCGCGGGTTTTTCCGAAAGATTGTTCGCGTGGCTGTTCAAGGGGCTGGTGTATCCGCAAATCTGGGAGGACCCGGAAGTCGATATGGCGGCGCTTGCCATCGAACCGGGCCACCGCATCGTCACGATTGCATCGGGCGGCTGCAACGCCCTTTCCTATCTGACCGCCGACCCGGCCCGCATCGAGGCCGTCGATCTCAACCAAGCCCATGTCGCCTTCAACCGGCTGAAGCTGGCGGCACTGAAGCATCTGCCCGATTATCAGGCTTTTTATCGCTTTTATGGCAAGGCTGACGACAAGACCAATCTGGCCGCCTACAAGCGCTTCATCCGCCCGCATCTCGACAGCGAAAGCCGCGCTTATTGGGAAAAGCGCAAATGGAACGGCCGCCAGCGCATTTCCATCTTCTGGCGCGATCTTTATCGCCACGGCTTGCTCGGCGTCTTCATCGGCATGGGTCACCGCGTGGCGCGACTCTACGGGATCGATCCGCGCGACATATTGAAGGCGCGCACGATGGAAGAACAGCGCAGCTTCTTCGACGCGGCGCTGGCACCGCTTTTTGAAAAACGCATGGTGCGCTGGGCGACAGCCCGCAAATCCTCCCTGTTCGGGCTTGGCATACCGCCACAGCAATATGACGCCCTTGCCACCGCTGGAAATGGCGACATGGCGCTTGTCCTGTGCAGCCGCCTTGAAAAACTCGCCTGCGGCTTTCCCCTCGCCGATAATTATTTCGCCTGGCAGGCCTTCGGGCGCGGCTATGGCGGCGATGAAGAGACCGGGCCGCTCCCGCCTTATCTGTCACGGGGCAATTTCGAAACGGTGCGCGCCCGCGCCGATCGCCTGACAGTGCAGAACGCGAGCTATACCGATTTTCTCGCGGCCAAGCCTGCCGCTTCCGTCGACCGTTATATTCTGCTCGATGCGCAGGACTGGATGAGCGACGGACAACTCAACGCGCTATGGAGCGAGATCACCCGCACGGCGGCGCCCAATGCCCGCGTCATCTTCCGCACCGCTGCCGAACCGAGCCTGCTTCCGGGACGGGTGGCGCCAGAGATACTGGATCGCTGGACGTACCAGGCGGACCAATCCCGCGCCTTGCATGACCGCGATCGTTCCTCGATCTATGGCGGCTTTCATCTCTATATCTTGAAGGATGCCTGACATGCTGCGCAGCCCATGGAGCATTCAGGGTATCGACCATGCCAGCCTCATGGATCGGGTCTATCGCCGCCAGCGGCACTTCTACGATGCCACGCGCAAATATTATCTTCTGGGCCGCGATCCGATGATTGCGGGACTGGCCGTCCCCAAGAACGGCACGGTTCTGGAGATCGGCTGCGGCACAGGCCGCAATCTGGTGAAGACCGCGGAACATTATCCCGACGCCAGGCTGTTCGGTATCGATATTTCCGCGGAAATGCTGGATACCGCCCGCCGGGCTGCGGAGCGCGCCGGCATCGAAAGCCGCGTCCGGCTTGAGCGTGCCGATGCCGCGCAATTCGATCCCGAACGATTGTTCGGACAAACGGGCTTCGACCGGATTTTCATTTCCTATGCCGTGTCGATGATCCCGCAATGGCAGTCAGTTGTCCGCGAGAGTATCCGCCATCTCGCTCCACAGGGGGAATTGCACATCGTCGATTTCGGCGATCAGGCGCGCTTGCCCGGCTGGTTCAAGCGCGCCCTCTATACATGGCTTGAGTGGTTCCGTGTGACGCCGCGCAACGACCTGCTCTCCTTCTGCGAACAGCTTGCATCAGAACGCGGCTTTTCGACCGAACAACGCATTCTTTATCGCGGCTTCGCGTGGATCATCACGGCTAAAGCTATTCATTAGCTTAACAAATATACTAACCGCGCATTATAATATTATTCCACAGTAATTTTGATTTCCGCATCGTCCTGAACGCCTTCCAAACCATGAGGGTCGGTACATTCTTTGCCATCACAAGTTGCATTAACAGCCCCAGTTACTGCCGTAAGCCACTTTTTATTATATTTCCAGTGTTTAAACTCTATAATATTATTGTTGTTTTGATCTCTCCACCTAACTGCTTTACTGCCATCGGCACAAACCATAAAATTGCTATCCTGAATAACAAAAGGTTTAGGGGTATTACTCACATCAATACTCTCAGGACCTGCATCATGCATGCATTGGACCCAAATCCTTTTCATAACGGTCGTTTTTGACGTCGCATTTTGAAAAGTAACAATATATTTTTGTTCGGCACTCGCTGATGAAATCAATATAAAACTAAAAATACCCGCCGAAACGGCCGTTAGCGCTTTTTTTAACATAATTTTAACCATAGATTTTTTAAATTAAAAAGATTTTTGGAAACCAGCGTCAATCCAGCCAATTTACAGAAACTACTATATCCCATTCCATATTGTGGAACTCCTGTATGAATCACCTGGCCAGCCGTTTTATCCCGTCTCTGGGCATCTTGTCTTTGAGCGCCTTTCTGCTTTCCGCCTGCACGACGGTGGACTACGACTTTTCCGATGTGAAGAAATCAGGCGGCTCGGTAGCCCGGATTCCGCCGCCCTCCGGCCCTGTGAAGGCATCGCGTTTCGGTGATCGCGACCCGCACGACTGGACTGGCAAGACCCCTTGGCACTATCCGATCCACGGCACGGACGTTTCCAAATATCAGACCAATATTGACTGGAGCGCCGTTCGCGCCAGTGGCATTTCCTTCGCCTTCATCAAGGCGACCGAAGGCGGTGACAGGGTTGATGACCGTTTTCAGGAGCACTGGAACGGCGCCCGTCAGGCAGGCATCGCACGGAGCGCCTATCACTTCTACTATTTCTGCCGTCCGGCCATCGAGCAGGCGCGCTGGTATATCCAGAACGTGCCGCGTGACCCCGGCGCGCTTCCGCCCGTCCTCGACATGGAATGGAACCCGCAATCGCCGACCTGCAAGCTGCGCCCCAATGCAGCCGTTGTGCGCAAGGAAATGCGCATCTTCCTGCAAGCGCTGGAAAAGCATTACGGCAAGCGCCCGATCATCTACACGACGGTCGATTTCTTCGATGACAATGACCTGCGGCAGATGGCGGATTATCCATTCTGGCTACGCTCCGTTGCCGGTCATCCGGACGAGAAATACGGTCCGCATCCGTGGACGTTCTGGCAATATACGGGCACCGGCTCCATTCCCGGCATCAAGGGCGACGCCGACATCAATGTCTTCGCTGGCGATGCCAACACCTGGAAAAAGTGGCTGGAAAGCAACAAGGTTCGCTAACACGGCTCGGTTTGGCGGTTCACTCTAAGTTTTGCTTCATTTCCGATGCTTGTTGAGGCAATAGCAGAACAATCCTCGGAAGGGAGCCGCATGCTCCCGATCATTAGTGTGAGTTACCAATGAAGTTTTTTGCTTCAGTTATAGCAGCCGCATTGCTCGCGTCGACAACCATGTCCACCGCACAGGCCGCCGCATCTCCGGCGCCCGCTGTGACGCCATCTGAAAACACCGTCAACCTTCCAAAGCCGGAATGCGAGATTGATTTCGGCCAGTGGATGGACAATCTGACCAAGGAAGCCCGTGACGCCGGTGTCGGCGAAAAAGGTATCGCGGAACTGCACAAGGCCATGCTTGAGCAAAAGGTGCTCGACCGCGACCGCAAGCAGACCGTCTTCAACCTGACCTTCACTGAATTTTCCAAGCGTCTCATCTCGGATGCGCGCCTGAAGAAGGGCCGCGAAAATCTGGTCAAATATGCCGATGTCTTCAAGAAGGTTGAGGACACCTATGGCGTTCCCGGGCCGGTGCTTGCCGCTTTCTGGGGGCTTGAAACCGATTACGGCGCGATCCAGGGCGATTTCGATACGCTCAACGCACTTGTCACCCTTTCCTATGATTGCCGCCGCCCGGACCTGTTCCGCCCGCAGCTCATCGCCCTTCTCAAGCTTTTCGATCAGGGCGTCGTCGATGCGGCGACCACCGGCGCTTGGGCCGGCGAAATCGGCATGATGCAGCTTCTGCCGAAGGATTATCTGGAGCGCGGCGTCGATGGCGACGGCGACGGCAAGGTCGATCTGAAGAACAGCGTTCCCGATGCCATGATGACCGCCGGTCGTATGATCTCGGAACTTGGCTGGAAACGCGGCCAGCCCTGGCTTGAGGAAGTTCGTCTCACCAAGGATCTGCCTTGGGAAGAAGCGATCCGCACCAACCGCAAGCCGCATTCCTGGTGGGCCGAACAGGGCGTGACCGGGATCAATGGTCCCCTCGGGCCGGATGACGGCGATGCGTCGCTTCTGCTGCCGCTTGGCCGCAAGGGACCGGCTTTCCTGTCCTATCCGAACTTCGACGTGTTCGTGGAATGGAACAAATCCATCGTCTACGCCACGACGGCTGCCTATTTCGCCACACGCCTGGCTGGCGCGCCCGCCTTCGATCCGGGCAATCCTGATCAGGGATTGACGCAGGACCAGTTGAAGGAACTTCAGACCAAGCTTCAGGCGCGTGGCTATGACATGGGCAAGATCGATGGCGTTTTCGGTGTCGCCACCCGCGATGCCGTGCGCGCCGAACAGATGCGCCTTGGAATGCCGGCCGATTCATGGCCGACGCCGGAGCTTCTCGATAAGCTCTGATTTTCGGCAAGGCGCGGAGTTCAAAGCCCGCGCCTTTTCCTTTCCTGAACTGAAATGCGCCCCATGCTCACCACGCTGTTCGTTGTCCTTCCCGTTTTCGCGCTGATTTTCTCCGGTTGGGGCGCCTTCAAGCTGAAAATACTGGGTCCTCATGCGATAGCGGAGCTGAACCGCTTCGTGGTCTATCTGGCGCTGCCCGCCCTTCTGTTCGACATCATGGCCAATACAAATGGCAGCGAACTATGGCAGCCCGGCTTCATTGCGGTGTTCCTGCTTTCGAGCGCGATTGCTTTCGCCTTGCCGTTTGTGGTGCGGCTGCGCGGAAAACTGCCGCTTGCGGATACCGCACTCGACGGCCTCAACGCCGCCTATCCCAATACCGGCTATATGGGCATCCCGCTTTCGATGATTGCCTTCGGCTCCGGCGTTCTGGCCGCAACCACCATTTCGATCATCATCACCGTCTGCGTCACCTTTGCTTTCGCAATCGTGCTGATCGAAATCGGCCTGCAAACCGAGAAGAAACCGCTCCGCCTCATCTGGAAGGTCATGCGGTCCCTGATCCGCAATCCGCTGCTTGTCGCTCCGGCGTTGGGCGCGGCTGCGTCTTTTCTTGGGCTCACCATCCCCGCCCCTGCGGAAACCTTCCTCAAGATGCTCGGCGGCGCCGCATCCCCTTGCGCGCTGGTTGCGCTTGGACTGTTCCTCGCCCAGCCCCGCAAGATCGAACGCGAAAGCGTCAATGCCATAGCCTTCCTTGTTGCTGTCAAGCTGATCGTGCAGCCGCTCGCAACCTGGCTGCTGGCGGTCTATGTATTCGGACTGCCGCCCCTCCTCGCGCAGAGCGCCGCCCTTCTCGCAGCCCTCCCCACCGGCACCGGTCCCTTCATGCTGGCCGAGCATTATCGCCGCGAAGCAACGATAACCTCCAACGTCATCCTCTATTCGACCGTGCTATCCATCCTCACTTTGTCGGCATATCTGGCGCTAATTCGCTAAAAACCACAAAAAACATGCCAAAAAACCTGTGGCAACTGCGGCGAAAACAGCACCAAACGTGGCAGTTCGATGTCTTTTTCATGAAATGTGAACAAATTTTTCTGGTCAAATATTTCAATGATTTAGAGGGTAAACAATAGGTTTATTCCCCTATCACGGCAGATTGCAGAACGAAATCTTCTTTTGTTCGAGGCGTTTTGCGCTTAGATTCCTGTTTCCTACCAGCGCGCGTCCGCTCCGTCGGGCGCATATGAAGGAGACAGACCAATGGGACTTACGCGATCTTTGAATGTCCTCATGATCTGTGCGGCATTTGCATTTGTTGCAGCGTTGATAGCAGGGGTCATCCCTTAAAGCATGTCTCCCGAAAGTGGGAA
Organism: Brucella pseudintermedia; assembly: GCF_008932435.1. Taxonomy (GTDB): domain Bacteria; phylum Pseudomonadota; class Alphaproteobacteria; order Rhizobiales; family Rhizobiaceae; genus Brucella; species Brucella pseudintermedia. Next base: position 192,868 of record NZ_WBWE01000001.1, read on the forward strand.
CCGGTTTCGGGATAAAGACATGCGTGAAAACAAATCGAGAGCATTTCCGACGATCCAGCCTAAACAGGAAATGCTCTAAGGGAAATGGCCTAAACCATTACGGCGGCTTCGGTTTTTGAGGATAGGCCGACCCGCACGAAAACGAGAAAGCCCGGCGAAATTGCCGGGCTTTCTTATTTCAGGCAACCTCAAGAACCGCCTCTGCCTTCGGCCTTATGCCGATCATATGACAGATCGCAAAAGGCAGATCGGCGCGATTCATCGTATAGAAATGGAAATCCTGCACGCCGCGTTCGATCAGGTCCATCACCTGTTCCGCAGCAATCGCCGCCGCCACGAGCTGATGTGTCTGCGGATCGTTGTCCAGCCCCTCGAATCGTTCCGCCAGCCAGCTTGGAATATGCGTCGCCGAGCGCGCGCAGAAATTCTTGACCTGCTTGAAGTTATGGACCGGCAGCACGCCCGGAACGATCGGAATGTAGATACCGGCGCGGCGTACGCGCTCGACATAACGCTCGTAAAGATCGTTTTCGAAGAAAAACTGGGTGATGGCGCGCGTCGCTCCATTATCGACCTTGCGCTTCAGCATATCGATATCGGTCGCAAAATCCGGGCTTTCCGGATGTTTTTCCGGATAGGCAGAGACCGAAATGTCGAAATCCGCAATATTGCGCAGGCCGGAGACCAGTTCGGCGCCGTTCTGGTAGCCGCCGGGCGTCGGCACATATTTCTCGCCGATACCGGCTGCCGGATCGCCGCGCAGTGCCACGAAACGATTGACGCCAAGCGAAGCGAATTCACGCACAACACGGTCGACTTCCTCGCGCGTCGCATCCACACATGTCAGATGCGCGGCGGGCTTGATGTCGGTTTCCTTGAGAATGCGCGCTACGGTGCGTGCCGTGCGTTCCCGCGTGGAACCGCCCGCGCCATAGGTCACCGAAACAAATTCGGGCTGCAACGGGGCAAGCCGCGTGACCGTATCCCAGAGACGCTGTTCCATTTCTTCCGTCTTGGGCGGGAAGAATTCGAACGATACCCGGGTGGTCTGGCCAACGTCCGGTCGGCGGGAAAGACCGTAAAAACCCATCAAACTGTCTCCGTCATGCTCGGAGCATTTTGCAGCCGGATACAAACATCTGGCGTCGCATAATGCCGTGAATACAAATATTCAAAGCGCGTTTCCGTCCAACCTCGTCAGGCCGAAACGCGCTCAATTGTTTTCGACACCGGGTCGGCGATCAGAAGGCGCGGATCGCGAGCAAGCCACAGCTTCACTGTCAGCCCCTCATCTCCGTTGGTGGCCTTCGGCTCCAGTTCCAGTGTCTTCTCCGGCTCAAGTCCGGCATCCTTCATCCAGCCCAGCATCTGCTCATCGCTGAAACCAAGCCGCAAATGTGCGTGTTCCTCGCGCAGGAACTCAAGCCTGTGCGGTGCAAAATCGACGATCAGCAGCCGTCCGTTGGGGCGCAGCGCCCGCGCGCCCTCCCGGATCGCGGCCAGCGGGTCGTCGAGAAAGTGCAGAACCTGATGAATAGTCACCAGATCGAAACTCTCGCGCTCGACAGGCAGCGCATAGACATCGCCCTGGCGAACCTGTGCATTGCCGATTGCCGCCAGATCGAGATTGGCACGCGCCACGGCCAGCATGTCGCGATTGATGTCGATGCCGACGCCGCGCAGGTAAAGCGGGGCAAAAAGCTCCAGCAAGCGGCCTGTACCTGTGCCGACGTCCAGCATGGCCTGAAACGGCTTGTCGCCGACAATCTTCTTGAGCGCGACCTCGACCGCATCCTCGGAAACATGCAGCCTGCGAATCTGATCCCAGCTTCCGGCATTGGCGCTGAAATAGGCGGCCGCCTTTTCCTGTCGGCTGGACTTCACCTGCGACAGCCGCTCCATGTCGCGCTCAACCAGCGCATCGGCGCTATCGAGACGCGCCAGAAGCCCACGCGCAAGATCGCCGCTGATCGCATTGTCCGCGAGACGGAAATAGGCCCACGCCCCTTCCTGATAGCGATCAATGAGATCAGCTTCGGCCAGCAGCTTCAGATGACGCGAAACCCGCGGCTGTGACTGCCCCAATATTGTCGTGAGGTCGGAGACGGTCAGGTCGCCCCGCGCCAAAAGCGCCAGAATGCGCAAACGGCTTGGCTCCGCCACCGCTTTCAACACATCCACCATCTGATCGAGTTGCAGTTGCAAACCGCTCATCCCTTGCCCTCAGGCCGACTAAAAGACATAAAGATATGTTTATATGGAAAATGATTCCGACGCAAGGACTTTTCATGCAGAATGGGTGACATAAGGGATTCGCAGTGGAGCGCGATCCGTCCTTGCGGACGCACAAAGGACATTCAAAATAGCGAAGCCACGCATCGCGCATTCAGAAAATCGTTTCGGATTTTCAGGCAGATGCAGAACATGGAAGGAGAGCGGAATGAGCGCAGGCACCAATCGCCAAAAGGCAATTGCCAAATCGCTGACGCTCCTGCTTCCGGCAGTACCCTATTCGGATTCCGAGCCGATCCGCGCCGCGGCGCTCAGCCCCCATATGAAGGCGCTGCCGCCATCCACCGCGGTGTGGCTCGCAACCGTTGCGCATGTGCGCCATGCTCATACCGATTACGACGCGTTGCGTGATGAAGGCTATGATAGGGATTCGGCACGTTTCTTCGTCATGGATGCGATCAACGCGAAACTTACGGAATGGCGCGCCACCCGTCTCGTCTCGCCGGAAGACGACGAAGCGGTGCAGATGTGAAAACACCGCATGGAAGCATGCAACGTTTTAGAGTGCGTTTAGATCTGAGTGGATCAGATTCATACTTTTCGGGATGCGCTCCAATAATTGAAAACAAGATCACACATCACAGTGATGGCGACCAACACTCCGCAATATGCGACATCAAGGCGGAGCATTTCGTTACATCGTGAAGCGACACAGAATCCTCCACTGAATGTACAGAGATCTCTTCTTGGAAGAATAAATCCTTACTTTGGATTATTGTGTTCGGCCGAATTCGCCTTATTACCGAATCGAAAGTGGATTTATCAATACAACCTAATACTATTTTAGTAAAAATTTGATACCTGCTATTTGTGACAGTTTATAATGCTTATAAAATAAATTAATATATCGACTGTTATATACAGGAGTTTAAAATGCATAATAATAAAATTTTTGATCTATCTAATACTTTAAATTCCGAGTCTGATTTTGACTTTTTAGGAGTATGTCAAATCAGTGATGGAACAGTCAGTGGAGGAACCTTAGCTTCGTCAGGTTGGACCATTAAAATTGATAAACTTGTAGATGGAGTAAAGGTAAACACCGGCGTTGGCGATATAGCTAAGGTTACTGTTTTCTGGCACGGAAAGCCGGTACCGGATGCAGTGTTAGGCTGCACCATTGACAATGCGCCAATGAACTCATTTGCACCCTCCCTGGCTGAACGTGAAAATATTATAGCTTTTGATCATTATACTGCATTGGGAAAAACAGACTCTACTGGTTCTTTTGTAATTACTATCGGCAGATGGGAGATTGGCGGCGAGGTGAAATTTACAGCATATTGCGCCACTGCTTCAGCAAGCAAAAATTTTAATTTTATTGATTGATGTAGAAAACATATCATGACTTATAATATAACCCAGTGAATAAAATTCGCCGGGTTGTATTTTGTTATTTTACATATCTGAATAACTATATATTAATTGTAATTTTTAATACTTAAACTAGAAATAGATAAATTGTTTTTAATAATTAATACTATCTTATAATACTACAATTTACTTATATTTCAAGAGTGTCAACTCATAAGCCATTTCGGGCTGTTCAATCAACCATACCATGCCCTTGCAGATAGCCGTGCTTGCGCGGGTTGGGCATCACGATACTGACGGCGAAGACGACCACCATGATTACGGTCACATACCAGAAGAAGCCGCTTTCCATGCCCTGCTGCTTGAACCACAGCGCCACATATTCAGCCGTGCCGCCAAAAATCGCATTGGCGATGGCGTAGGAAAAGCCGACGCCCAGCGCCCGCACTTCCGCCGGAAACAGCTCTGCCTTCACGATGCCGCTGATGGAGGTGTACATGCTGACGATCGCGAGCGCGATCACGATATAGATGAATGCCCACACCGGGCTTTGCACCGAACCGATCAGCGTGAGAAGCGGAATCGTGGTCAGGATCGAAATGCCGCCAAAGCCGATCATCATCGTCTTGCGCCCGATCTTGTCGGACAATGCGCCGAAAAGCGGTTGCATCAGCATATAGACCAGCAGCACGAAGGTCATGGTTTCGCTGGCTGTTTCCTTGCTCATGCCGGCGGTGTTGACCAGATATTTCTGCATATAGGTCGTGAAAGTATAGAAGGCGAGCGAGCCGCCAGCCGTGAAGCCGACGACGACAAGGAAAGCCTTGCGGTGGTTCTTCCAGATATTGGCGAAGCTGCCTGCCGCCTTGTTGCCGCGGGTTTCTTCCGTCGAGGTCTCATGCAAGGTCCGCCGGAGGAAAAGCGCCACGATGGCCGCAACACCGCCAATTGCGAACGGGATGCGCCACCCCCATGCGTGAAGCTCATCCGATGTCAGGAAGAACTGCAGCACCACGATAACCAGAACGGCCAGCAACTGCCCGCCGATCAACGTGACATACTGGAACGAGGAGAAGAAGCCGCGGCGACCGGCCAGCGCCACCTCGCTCATATAGGTTGCGGTGGTGCCGTATTCGCCACCGACGGAAAGTCCCTGCAAAAGCCGCACGATCAGCAGCAGTAACGGCGCCAGAATGCCGATGCTCTGATAGGTCGGCAGAATGGCGATGGCGAAAGAGCCAAGGCACATCATCGTGACCGAAATCAGCATGGATGTGCGCCGGCCGAGCCGGTCGGCAATGCGGCCAAAAAGCCAGCCGCCGATAGGACGCATGAGGAAGCCTGCCGCAAAAATCGCAGCCGCGTTCAGCAACTGGCTGGTCTGGTCTTCCGCAGGGAAAAACTGCGATGCGAAATAAAGCGCACCGAAGGAATAGACGTAAAAATCGTACCACTCCACCAGATTGCCCGATGCGCTGGCCACGATGGCAAACACGCGGCGGCGCGTGTCATGGGCATCATGTGCCGCTTCGATCTCGCCATTGGCGTCAGCATGCATTTCTGCATTGTTCATTCTGAAAACTCCCGATAGCAGGCGGTTTGTGAAACCGCCTGCAAGCCGCCGGTCCCACACGCGGGATGACCGAAGTCGGCGCTTGTTTCACGTCACAAAGGTGCGGGCCGCACTTCAACCACAAGGCAGGCACGCATTTGAAATGTCCTCCCGGCCAAACCATGCCGTCTCAATCGCTCGCGACGGCGAGCAGTCCTTGGACCGGCGGTCTCGGTGTTCATTCCCAACGAAAAATGTAACGGAGCAAAAGCATCGAAACCGGCATCCTGAACGAAATCGCAACGGGATGAAGCATCATGGCGTTGCGATCACAGGCTCCATATCTAGAGCAGTTTCAGGATGCGGCCAGACCATAGGAACAAAATCGTTTGCATGCAATCTATTCCAATATAAGAAATTGCTGACGGACGCGACCGGAACCGGTGCGCAAATCAGGCACACTGCAACCCTTTGAAATAACGTTGAAATAATAAGGGACGGCCTACACGGGCAGTCGATCAAATCCCCGTGTAGAACGATTCTTGAGCCCGCTATTTCTTCTGGGCAACCAGAAAAATACGCGGAAAACGCAACAGGACTTTTCCGTCGACCGTTGCCGGATAATGCGGCGCGATCCGCGCCTTGTAAGCCGCCAGATAATCCACCTGCTCCTGTGGGTCGAGCGGATCGAGAAAAGGCCGCAAACCTGTTCCCTTCACCCACTCCACAATCGCATCCACGCCATCCAGCGTATGGTTGTAGATCGTATGCCATATATCGATGCGTGCGGAATGAGCGGCCAGCGCGTTGTAATATTCCGCCGCTGGCGGCAGAGGGTCCCTGCCCTCAGTGCCGATCTTGGCGGCAAAGGCTTCGGTTCTTGCAACATCACGCATACCGACATGGGTTGGCTCGGCCATATTGTCGGGCATCTGCACGGCCAGCACCGCGCCCGAACGAAGCCGCGACAGAAGGCGCTTCATCTGCTCCATGTGATCCGGGAGCCACTGGAAAACGGCATTGGAGAAAAGAACGTCGGTTTCCGCATCCGGCTCGTAGCTCTTCACGTCGCCGATAGTGAAATTGACCTGCGGCAAGCGCGCACTGGCCTTTTCGATCATGTCAGGCGATGTATCAAAGCCGGAAATTTCCGCGCCCGGCCAGCGTTCGGCCAGAAGTTCCGTCGAGTTGCCCGGTCCGCAGCCCATATCGACAACCTTGCGCGGCTTGTCGAGCGGTATCCGGGCCAGAAGGTCACCCGCCGGGCGGCTGCGTTCGTCTTCAAACTTCATATATTGCTGCGCAGACCAGTCTTTCATCCTGTTTCCTTTCATCAAATGAAAAGGCCGGTGCAATGCACCGGCCTTAACTTCAAATCGCCAGAGGTTCGTTGAGGTTCTGGTTATAGCAAGGCGAAAATGGTGAGGTTCGAAGCGTACTTTGCGTAGGTGAGCGCCGGAAGCACAGAACCACGCCATTCGCAGACCGCGAGAACCTGAACATCTCGAACCTTACCGCGTCAGCGGCTTGTAGGTCACCCGTTTCGGGTTGACGCTGTCCGGTCCGAGACGGCGGATCTTGTCAGCTTCATAGTCCTCGAAGTTGCCTTCAAACCATTCGACGTGGCTGTCGCCTTCGAATGCGAGGATATGCGTTGCCAGGCGATCGAGGAACATACGGTCGTGGCTGATGATAACGGCGCAGCCAGCGAAATTTTCCAGCGCATCTTCAAGTGCGCCCAGCGTTTCCGTATCAAGGTCATTGGTCGGTTCGTCGAGGAGCAGGACATTGCCGCCGGACTTCAGCATCTTGGCAAGGTGAACACGATTGCGCTGACCGCCGGAAAGATTGCCGACCTTCTGCTGCTGGTCGCCGCCCTTGAAGTTGAACGCGCCGCAATAAGCGCGGGAGTTCATTTCAAACTTGCCGAGCTTGATGACGTCATTGCCGCCGGAAATCTCTTCCCAGACGGTCTTGTTGGGGTCGAGCGCGTCGCGGCTCTGATCCACATAGGACAGATGAACCGTCTCGCCAATACGCACAGAGCCCTTGTCCGGCTGTTCCTGACCGGTCAGCATCTTGAAGAGCGTCGATTTACCGGCACCGTTCGGGCCGATGACGCCGACAATGCCGCCCGCAGGCAGCTTGAAGCTCAGATCGTCGATCAGCAGTCGGTCGCCAAAGCCCTTCGACAGGTTTTCAACCTCGATCACCACCTGACCAAGGCGCTCGCCCACCGGAATGATGATCTGCGCATCGCCGGGGCGGCGCTCTTCCGCGCTCTTGACCAGTTCGTCATAGGCCTTGATACGCGCCTTGGACTTGGCCTGACGCGCCTTCGGGCTTGCCGAAATCCACTCGCGTTCGCGCGACAACGCCTTTTCGCGAGCAGCTTCCTCGCGGCCTTCCTGCGCCATGCGCTTGGCCTTGGCTTCCAGATAGGCGGAATAGTTGCCTTCATAAGGAATGCCGCGACCGCGGTCGAGCTCCAGAATCCAACCCGTCACATTGTCGAGGAAGTAACGGTCGTGGGTGATGATCAACACCGAACCCGGATATTCGCGCAGGTGCTTTTCAAGCCATGCGGTGGTTTCGGCGTCCAGATGGTTGGTCGGTTCGTCGAGAAGCAGCAGCTCCGGCTTCGAAAGCAGAAGCTTGCAAAGCGCCACGCGGCGCTTTTCGCCGCCCGAAAGCTTGGTCACGTCCGCATCGCCCGGAGGGCAGCGCAGCGCCTCCATGGCCATCTCGACCTGGCTGTCCAAGTCCCAGAGGTTCTGGCTATCGATGATATCCTGAAGCTTTGCGCCTTCGTCGGCGGTCTCATCGGAATAATTCATCATCAGTTCGTTGTAACGGTCGATGATCGCCTTCTTGTCGGCGACGCCTTCCATCACATTGCCGAGCACATCCTTGGAAGGATCGAGCTCCGGCTCCTGCGGAAGATAACCGCAGGTAGCGCCTTCGGCGAGCCACGCCTCGCCGGTATATTCCTTGTCGAGGCCGGCCATGATCTTGAGCACGGTCGACTTACCGGCGCCGTTCGGACCGAGAATGCCGATCTTGGCGTCAGGATAGAAGGAGAGATGAATATTCTCCAGAATCTTCTTGTTGCCATAGGCCTTGTTGAGGCCGGACATATGATAAATGAACTGGCGTGCCATAAAGCGCGTCGTCTCCGCAGGTTGAGAAGCGCGGGTCGCCGATCATGCGAACCGCGCGGAAATTGCTGACGCGTATGTAGGCCAAATACGCCCCGGAAGCAAACGCCAACCCGTGAAATGGAAGCGGCCGGAACCGCCAGTCCGTATCTGCTGATGAAACACATATAATGAAACCGGGCGCGGATATTTCCGTCACCCGGTTTCCCCTCTGGCCACCGTCCGCGAAAGTTTCCTCCCTTTCATCGGACGGCCTGCAAGTTATGACGCGAATTCCGTCTCTCGACGCCCCTGAATGCCCTTCAAAACCCCGTCTGCAAGGCTAGATTTGCCCAAGCTTTTGCGCTTTTCAAGCAGAATCTGCACAAAAAACGCTGTTGCCTAAAATTCACTCACCCCACGGTCCGATGCCTGTTTATGCGACGCTACATAAGGGGAGATTGACTATTTGCACGGCATAAAATCAGATGGCGGAATGACCTTCAAAACCATTCATCATCTGCCGGTCCCAGACAAACCGGAACTTCCGTTCCGCACCATCCGTGCCGACGCGCCGCGAGCGGTCGTCCAGATATGCCACGGTCTTGCCGAACACTCGGCGCGATACGAACGCTTCGCATCCGCCCTCGCTGCGGCTGGCTGCCACGTCTATATTCACGACCATCGCGGACACGGCGCCAATATCGGCGCTCATGCACCAAGAGGCATGTTCGCGCAAAAACAGGGTCATATCGTGGCCATCGAGGACGTCCGGGCGCTCAACCGACACATCCACGAGAAACATCCGGGCTTGCCCGTGGTGCTTTTCGGCCATTCCATGGGAGGGCTGATCGCGCTGAACTATGTGCTGAACCATGCCGATACGGTCGATGCGGCGGCAATCTGGAATGCCAATTTCGACGGCGGAGCGGAAAGCGCAGCGGCCCTCGCACTTCTTTATATGGAGCGCATGCTGAAAGGCTCGGACGTTCCAAGCAGCATCCTGCCGAAAATGACCTTCCGCGCCTGGGGCCGGTCCATAAAGGGACACCGCACGCTGTTCGACTGGCTTTCCCACGATGCAGCGGAGGTCGATGCCTATATCGCCGATCCGCTTTGCGGCTTTGACGCCAGCGTGGCGCTATGGATCGACATTTTCCGCTTGATCCGCCGTGCCGCCGACGACCGCAACTTCGCGAAAGTTCCGCGAGACATGCCGTTCAATCTCGTTGGCGGCGCGGAAGACCCGGCAACGGCAAACGGTGCTGCTGTGCAGAGGCTGGCGGAGAGACTGCGGAACATGGGCTTCAAGCGTGTCGATTGCACGATCCTGCCCGGCACCCGCCACGAAAGCCTCAACGAAACCAACCGGGACCAGGTGACACAGAATTTTCTGGATTGGCTGGCAGCGGCCCTTCCGTCTGCGCCAATGTCCGGCTAAAACAGCGGTCAATCGACTAATCGAGCTATTATCGGGGCCAAAACTCACGATTACTTGAACCGTCTTGGCTTTGCCATGCAATCAATGCTATGCAGCGCGCCTTGCGCGCTATCGGGTTTCCGGGCAGATAAGCCGGGCTTAGGCAGATGGCGCGAGGAATGAAGGAACACTCCGCTTGGACACACCGACGATTTCTGTGGTTATCCCCTGCCGCAACGAAGCCGACAATCTTGCCTTTCTGCTGGATGAAGTCGATGCCGCCATGCAGGGCCGCGCATACGAAGTCATCGTCGTAGACGACGGTTCGACGGACTCGACGAGCGATGTGCTCGCGGGCCGCATCCATGCGGGCAAGCCGCTCCGCCATCTGCGCCATGACCGCTCGTCGGGTCAGAGCGCCGCTGTGCGCTCCGGTGTTTTCGCAGCGCGCGGCAAGATCGTCGTGACCATGGATGGCGACGGGCAGAACAACCCGGCCTATCTGCCGGTTCTGGCGGATGCGCTGATCAAAGCCGGACCGGATTACGGCATTGCAGCCGGACAGCGCCTCAAGCGCACCGATACCAAGCTAAAGCAGTTGTCTTCCCGTTTTGCCAACAATCTGCGCGGCGCGATCCTCAAGGATAAGACACGCGATTCCGGTTGCGGACTGAAAGCGCTGCACACCGACCTGTTCCGGCAACTGCCTTTCTTCGACGGCTGGCATCGCTACCTTCCCGCGCTGGCGCTGCGCGAGGGCTATGACGTGGTGCATGTGGATGTGGTCGACCGCGAACGCCGCCACGGCAAATCCAATTATGGCATTCTGGACCGTGGAATGCGCGGCATCCTTGACCTTTATGGCGTCTGGTGGCTGCGCAAGCGCCGCAAGGTCGTTCCTCGTGTGAGGGAGATCACCCATGACTGATATTTTCAACAGCCTGTCGCAATGGCTGCACGAGGTCTTCGTGGCGCAATGGGACGGCTGGATCGTGCTGGGCTTCATCGCCCAGGCCTGTTTCACCATGCGCTTCGTGGTGCAGTGGCTGGCGTCCGAAAAGGCAAAGCGCAGCGTGATGCCTGTTGCCTTCTGGTTCTTCTCGCTTTTCGGCGGCACGCTACTTTTGATCTATGCGATCCAGCGCAAGGACCCGGTCTTCATTGCCGGACAGGCGCTTGGCCTCGTCGTCTATATCCGCAATCTCTGGCTCATCGCCAATGAAAAGAAGCGGCTGACAGCCGGGGAGTAAACTCCCCGGCATTTCACTCAGATTGGAAGCGTCCGCCCCACCGAACGGTAATCAAGTCCGGTGCCTGCAATGTCTTCGGCCTTGTAGACATTGCGCAGGTCGATCAGCACATTTCCGGCCATGGCGCTGGCTATCCGTTTAAGATTGAGCGCGCGATAGGCGTTCCATTCGGTCAGCAGGGCGACGACGCCCGCACCTTCCGCCGCTTCATAGGCTGAATTGCACCAGACGACGTTGGGCAACACCGCTCGGGCAGCACCCATGGCTTCCGGGTCGTGGGCCTGAACCTTGATCCCGGCTTTCTGGATGGCCGCGATAATGTCGAGCGCGGGAGACTCGCGAATATCATCGGTGTTCGGCTTGAAGGCGACGCCAAGAACCGCAACCGTATCCGCCCCGCTTTCCTTGGCGGCAGTCACGATCCGTTCGGCCATGGATTGCTTGCGCGCTTCATTGACCGCGATGACCTGCTCGATCAGCGATTGTGGCGCATCATATTTCTTGCCGGTTGCAGCGAAGGCGCGCGTGTCTTTCGGGAAGCATGACCCGCCAAAACCCGGTCCTGCATGCAGGAACTTGGAACCAATGCGGTTATCCATGCCGATGGCGCGCGCCACTTCCTGCACATTGCCGCCGGTCTTCTCGCAAAGATCGGCCACCTCGTTGATGAATGTCACCTTCATCGCCAGAAAGGCATTGGCGGCATATTTGATGATTTCCGCATTTTCGAGCGACGTGACGACCATCGGCGTTTCACGCAGGTAAAGCGGACGATAGAGACGTTGCATCGCAGCCCTGCCGCGCTCGTCCTCCACGCCGACCACCACACGGTCAGGCCGCATGAAATCTTCGATTGCGGAACCTTCCCGCAGAAATTCCGGATTGGACACCATAGAGAACGGCACGCCCGGATTGGCGGCCTTGATGCGGTCGCGTATGCGCGCATTGGTGCCCACCACCACCGTCGACTTGATGACGACCACGGCACCGGGTTTCATGGCGGCGGCGATTTCATCCGCAGCCGCTTCGATATATTGCAGGTCCGCCTCGCCGTCACCACGACGCGACGGCGTGCCGACCGCTATGAAGATGACATCGGCGTCCGCCACGCTTGCCGGAAGATCGGTGCTGAACTCCAGTCGGCCATCGCGAATATTGCGGGTCATCAACTCATCGAGTCCCGGCTCGAAGATGGTGACCTTACCGGCTTTCAGCCGTTCGATGATCGACGGATTCTTGTCGACGCAGATGACGTGAAAGCCGAATTCAGCAAAACACACACCCGAAACCAGCCCCACATAGCCCGTTCCGATCATCGCCAGCTTCATGATTTAGTCCTTCAGTTTGCTTCGCGAGAGCCTGTTGAGATTCCGGTTCCGGTTTGCCTGAAATGGAGCCGTTGGAGAACCGGAGCATTGTTCACTTAAAGTTACATGCGGACCGGAAGCGTCAAACAACACCATTTGCAGGCTGCCAGAAACGAAATATCGGTAGGATCACAGCCATTTGTCGTAGTCCGATACCAGCAGATGCAGCGGCTTCTCGTTTTCTTCGATATTCGAAAAACGGCCGATCGGCTCGCGGAAAATATTGTCTGTCAGGTCATCGTTGACGGTCGAAACCTCACCGATCAGCACATCGCCGCCCTCGCCCCAGAAAGCATGCCAGTTGCCGGGCAAGAGGGTCACGCTTTCACCGGGCTGAAGCTTCAGGTGAGCGCCAGCCTTCTGCGTCACAAGGCGTCCGTCGGTTGCGACCGTCACGTCGGTTTCCTCATCCACGCTGCCGTCCGGGAGCGAATTGAACAGTTCCAGCACCAGCGTGCCGCCGCCGCGATTGATGATGTCTTCCGCCTTCACTACATGGCGGTGCATCGGGGAAAGCTGATTCTCACGCGAAATCATGATCTTTTCGGCATAAAGCATCCCGCCGCCGCGCTTGAGGTCCTTCGCATTGCCGTTGCGCGTGGTGAAGAGAAACAGTCCGAGATCGGCAAACTTGCCCTGCCCGTAGTCGGTGATATCCCAGCCGAGGCGCGCGTCGCGGATTGCGCGCGCATCGGACGAGGTGCGCGCCTTCAGTTCCTCCGGCGACCAGTAGGCGAAAGGCGGCATGACATAGCCGAAAGAGCGGATGAAGGCGTCGCTTTCGCGAATGATTTCGTTGATTTCGGAACGTTTCATGGCCACCGAGCCTCCCATGGAATGAAACAGATTGGGATATGGTTGACGTGGTAACTGGCTTTTAAGCCAATTTGCAATCCTGGAAACGTCGCAAACGCGATAATTTGACGTGTCGTCTTTACGCGAAAACCATGTCGCATCCCAATGCGCGTTTAGAATAGTTCAGTGATTGAATCAGGGTAACGGAAGCCAGTCCGCAGACCTCGGGAGATGTGGACAAGCCATTGAGATAACGGGACAAGCCGTGCTTCCGGAAGACAAAGGGAACACCGGATCGCGCCATGGTCGCTGGGAGAACAGCAGAAGGCGGATCCAAGATGGAAAGCAAGGGTTCGAGGCTATGGACGTTCGCAACGAAATGCTGGGGCTGTTGACCGGGCGCGACCCCAATTTCAGCCTGGAGCAGAAATTCTACACCGATCCTGAATATTACAAGCAGGATCTGGAGAACATTTTCTACAAGGACTGGCTGTTTGTCGGCCACGACTGCGAGTTGCCGAAAACCGGTTCCTACATGACCGTGCAGATCGGCGCTTATCCCGTCGTCATCGTTCGCGACACGCAGGGCGGCATTCGTGCTTTCCACAATTCCTGCCGCCATCGCGGCTCGCGCATCTGCGCCGCCGAAAAGGGAACGGCCGCAAAGCTCGTCTGCCCCTATCACCAGTGGACTTATGAGCTCGACGGACGCCTGCTCTTCGCGCGTCAGGTCGGCCCTGACTTCAAGCCTGCGGAATACGGCCTCAAGCCGGTGCATTGCGAAACCGTGGCTGGCTATATCTATATCTGCGTCGCCGATGAAGCGCCCGATTTCGCGGCCTTCCGCAATCTGGTCGAACCTTATCTCGCGCCGCACAATATCAAGGACGCGAAGGTCGCCTTTGAAAGCTCGATCATCGAGAAGGGCAACTGGAAGCTGGTCTGGGAAAACAACCGCGAGTGCTATCACTGCGCTGCCAACCACCCCGAACTCTGCCGCACCTATCCGGAAGCGCCATCGGCAACCGGCGTGCAGGGCGTCATGGAAGACCCGGAAATCAACCAGCTCTGGAAGAATTGCGCCAGCGTCGGCCTGCCTGCACAATTCAACATGTCGGAAGATGGCCGTTACCGCATCACCCGCATTCCGCTTCTGCGCGACGCGGTGAGCTACACCATGTCCGGCAAGGCAGCGGTCAAGAAGCCATTGAGCGAGCAGGTGGCTGGCGGCACGAATATCGGCGCCATGCTGCTGTTCAACTATCCGTCGACCTGGAACCATCTGATGGCCGACCACGCGATTTCCTTCCGCGTCTTGCCGATCAGCGCCGAGGAAACGCTTGTCACCACAAAATGGCTCGTTCACAAGGACGCTGTCGAAGGCGTGGATTACAATCTCGACGAACTGACCCATGTATGGATACAGACCAACGATCAGGACCGGCAGATCGTCGAGGAAAACGCGGTGGGCATTCGCTCGCCCGCTTATCAGCCCGGCCCGTATTCGGTCGAACATGAAGGCGGCGTGATGCAGTTCCTCGAATGGTACACCAACACCATGACGCCGCGCCTGCGTGGCGAAGCGGCAAAGCTTAGCCGCGTCGCCTGATACCGTAATATGAAGCGAGAAGTGAGAAGGCCATGCAGCCTCTGAAATATCTGGATGAGATGCTGCCGTGGAACGACAGGTTGCAGATGCTGGAATGCATCTCGGCCATCGAAGAAGCGCCAGACGTCATGACCTTCTCCTTCAAGACTGCCGAGGACAACTGGTTCCGCTATACGCCGGGCCAGTTCGTCACCCTCGAACTGCCGATTGAACGGGCCGATGGCCTGGGGCCGGTGCTGCGGACCTATACGCTGTCCTCCACCCCTTCCCGTCCCTACCACATCTCTGTCACGGTCAAGGCGCAGAAGGGCAGCATCGGCACACGCTGGATGCTCGACAATCTGCGTCCGCCGATGAAAATCAAGGCTTACGGGCCGAATGGCGATTTCTCGCTCGCCAACCATCCCGGCGAAAAATACCTCTTCGTCTCCGCCGGTTCCGGTATCACGCCGATGGTCTCCATGACCCGCTGGCTTTTCGACTGCGCCCCGGCAACCGACGTCGCCTTTATCAACTGCGCGCGCACGCCGGACGACATCATTTTCCGCCGGGAGCTGGAACTGCTTTCCGGACGCATGGAAGCCATGCGGCTGGCCTTTATCGTCGAGCAATCATCGGCACGCCATGTCTGGCCCGGCCTGCACGGGCGCATCGACCGCGCCCGGCTCGAACTTCTGGCGCCGGATTTCCTGCATCGCACCGTCTTCTGCTGCGGGCCGGAGCCGTTCATGAACGGCGTGCGCGGCCTGCTGGAAGATGCCGGCTTCAACATGGCCAACTACCATCAGGAAAGCTTTAATCCGGCCAGCGAGATTTCGTCGGTTCCAGTGCCTTCCACGCTCTCCGAGGCGGCTTCGCCAGCACCCGCCGCTCCGGCGGTGGCTTCCGCCAGCGTCGTCTTCAGCCTTTCAGGTGTCGAAGTCGAATGCACCGAAAACGATACGATCCTGCTTGCGGCACGCAATGGCGGGCTCAAGATTCCAAGCGCCTGCGAGTTTGGCATCTGCGGCACCTGCAAGGTGAAGTGCCTCGGCGGTGAGACCGAAATGAATCACAATGGCGGCATACGCGATGACGAGATCGCGGAAGGCTATATCCTCGCCTGCTGCAGCCGCCCGCGCGGTCGCGTGGAGATCGACGCCTGACCTTGTAGTTACACAGGGCGACTTTTGGAACAGGCTCTCAGGCTTTCTTCAGAAACTCAGTTCGCAGCACCAATCCCTTGACCTGCTTGGTGCTGCAATCGACTTCCGCCGGGTTTCCGGTCAGGCGAATGCCCTTGACCAGCGTTCCCCGCTTCAATGTCGTGGAGGTTCCCTTGACCTTCAGGTCCTTGATGAGCGTGACGGAATCGCCGTCATTCAACTGGGTGCCATTGCTGTCGCGGACGATTACATCTGTCATGATGATTTCCTGTTGGGACTGGTTTGGGTCGTCCGTAGCACCCTTGCCGATGTTATACCAGAACGCGGCTTATTGCTGGCCTCGCAAAACCTCTCTGGCTATAGTCGACCGTAGAGCAAACCAAGCGGGAGCGCTTCATGATCGGTCATGCACTTGTGGTTATCGACGTCCAGAATGATTTCTGCCCCGGCGGTTCGCTGGCGGTTGATCGCGGCGATGAAATCATTCCCACCGTCAACCGGCTGATCGAGGAAAGCGAGAACGTCATCCTCACGCAGGACTGGCACCCGGCCAACCATTCAAGCTTCGCCTCATCCCACCCTCGCGCCATGCCATTCGATACGGTGGAAATGGCCTACGGCCCGCAGACGCTGTGGCCCGACCATTGCGTGCAAGGCAGCCGCGGCGCGGATTTCCACCCCGCCCTGCAATGGACGCGGGCGCAGATCATCATCCGCAAGGGCTTTCGCGTCGGCATAGACAGCTATTCCGCATTCTTCGAAAACGATCATAAAACGCCGACCGGCCTTGGCGGATATTTGCGCGAACGCAATATCGGCTCGCTCACCCTGGTGGGCCTCGCTACCGATTTCTGCGTCGCCTATTCGGCGCTCGATGCCGTGGCCCAGGGCTTTCAGGTCCGCGTCCGTCTCGATGCCTGCCGCGGCATCGACCTCAACGGTTCAATGGACATCATGCTGGAAAGGATGAAACAGGCTGGCGTCGAACTGATCGACGAGCCTGTTTCAGCATCACACTTAATCTAGTTCGCCGTCAGGCATCGCCACGAAGATAAGTACGGCAATGATGGTGATGAAGAACCGGAACGCAGATTCGATCCCGTTCCAGGTTTGCGACATCCACATGCCGAACCATTCTCCACCAACGGACATGAAGCCCACCTGCCAGACCAGAAAACCGAGCGACAGACCGGCAATGGCCCATTTCTTGGAGCGGTTGAAGCTCGCCGCCCGGTCGGTCAGGCGGCCAAGCATGGCAACAGCTCCGATCCAGCACAGGATTGCAGTCAGCGTTTCCGCCGCGATGATCAGAAGATAGGCGGCGTTGTGCAGCATCGGATTATCGATGGCACGGTACTTCGTCGTGGCGTCGGGAAAGATCGTGTCCATCATCAGAACGTGCTGCACGAAGGCAAAATTGGTGTCGTAATCGGTGATATTGCCGAACGAAACCAGCGTTGCGAAAAAAGCTATTGCCGCCACGAAAGCGATCTTGCTCAACCGTGTAACGACCATGGAAACGTCCCCTCCCCCTGTAAAAACCGCATCGCTGCATCGACACGACTACGGCAAGTTGCGAAATCCATCGCATTCATAAATGGTCTTCAACTCCGGCGATTCGGTCAAGCCCAACAAAAAAGGGGCCGCATGAGCGACCCCTTTTTTTCAAACTACACAATATAGGCTAATGCCCCGGGGCCTCTTCGGCTTCTTCCTGCCAGTTCGGATTGAGCCGGTTGTAGCGTAGCGACGACATGAAAGAGAGACCGATCAGGGCCGCGCCGATAAGGCCGGTGATGACTTCGGGAATATGCACCAGCGTCTGGACATACATGATGACCGCCAGAACCAGGATCGCATAAAAAGCGCCATGCTCGAGATAGCGGTACTGGCCGAGCGTCTTGCGCTCGACAAGCATGATGGTGAGCGAGCGCACATAGAAGGCGCCGATACCAAGACCGATGGCGATGATGAACAGGTTCGTGGTCAATGCGAACGCGCCGATAACCCCGTCGAACGAGAAGCTGGCATCGAGCACTTCCAGATAAATGAAAGCGCCAAGGCCGCCGCGATGCACCATGTCCATCTGCTCCTGCGTCGCGTCCAGGACCTCGCCAAGTCCTTCAACGGCAAGGAAGGTCAGAAGACCGAATAGGGCCGCGATGAGGAACGTGTGCGAATGCTCGGCATCAAGCTGATAGGAGAAGAAGATGATCAGCGCGATTGCGACGCCGATTTCCACCCCTTGCACGGAGGCGAACTTCGACATGCGGCTTTCGATGGCCTTGATCCAGTGCACATCCTTTTCGACATCGAAGAAGTACTTCATGCCGACCATGAGCAGGAATGTGCCGCCGAAGGCCGCGATGCCGGTATGCGATTCCGAGATCACGCGGGCATACTCATCGGGCTGCCAGATGGCGAGTTTCAGTGCCGAGATCGGATCGGTCCACATGGCAACCGCGACGATGGCCAGCGGAAAAATGATGCGCATGCCGAAAACGGCGATGATAATGCCCCAGGTCAGGAAGCGGTGCTGCCATTCCGGCGTCATGTCACGCAGAATGCGCGCATTGACGATGGCGTTATCGAAGGAAAGCGAGATTTCGAGAACGCTCAAAACTGCACAGATGATGAAGACGGAGACCATTCCCCCAAAAGTGCCGGTCAATTCGTAACCAAGCCAGACGGCACCAGCGAGACCCAATACGGTGAAAACCATGGGCCAGATGAAATAACGAAGAGTGGCCATTGCAAACCATCGGATTATTATTGTTATCAAACGGAAACCGGCAGCGGACGCCGCAAAACGAACCCGCGAAGCGAAATTCGCTTGCCGCATCCGTTCTGCCTGACCACTGCTCTTCCCGCCAAGGCGTATCGGCTATGTAAGTAGCAGGCCAGATGCAAACAAGAGAAAGCGTGGCAATAAATTGGCAATTTTGCGGATTTGATGTGCTGAAATATTTCGTTACTATTCTGTGATACTAAAGTCGGACGAATCCGCCCTCTCCCGCATCCCTTTGGCAGTAAAGTCCTCTCGACGTGATCGTTTTGTACGAATTGTCGCGTGGTAAAAACTTGATCTCAACATAGATTCCGGGTGCGGATTGCAGTCAGCAATGGCTGCGCACTTTTACAGGAACGAAGGAACTCAGCAGATGATTGCTCCGGAAGAGCTACAGCGCCGAATCGAGAAAAGACTGGCCGAGAGCAGCTTTACACAACCCGAACTGCTTATCCGCCGAGCGCACCGCGTGGCGCTCGAAGGCAAGAACGGATCGGCCTCTGACGCCAACGCGCTGCTGAAGGAAGCCGGCTCGCAGATCGGCCTGCAGGAACTGACCGAAATTATTGACCACCGGCCCTGGCTTCTCGAAATCATTATCAACAGCGCCGGGAAAAGCAATTCCAGCCATCACTAGCTCGCGAAATGGGGAGAAGCGTATTGCCGCTGATAGATTCCGGCGGCAATCGCGGAGGAGCGCCGTACTGTCCTGCAGCCAATAAATTGCGACACCCGCTGAAAATCCACAGAATAAACGTCAGTACTGGCAAGAATTTTCGTTTTATTTCTCAAAACGATTAACATATATATGGAGAAAGATTTGAGTCCGATGTATTATCAGAAATGCTAATACATAATCGAGGGGTTTTTTCAGTGAAACGCGGAAGATCACGTAACCAGAACGGGAATTTACTGTCAAAATTTTCCAGAAATATTATATTAGCAACAACTGTTTTAATAGGTTCATCAATAGCATCCCTTGCCGCCGATGCCGTGGCGCCACAACCAGAAATTCAGGATCAGCAGCGCTGGCGGGTGGTCGTCAGCCCTTATCTTTGGGGCGCCTCGCTGAATGGCAGCGCCGGATTGCTGGGCCGCAGCACCGATGTCCATATGCCGTTCAGTGAGATTTTCGACAATCTCGATATGGGCCTGATGGGCAATGTTGATATTTCCAACGGTACGTTCGGCTTTTTCATCGACGGGCAGTACGTGAAAACCAGCCAGGAGGAGAACCTCCGCGACAACGAGCTGTCGCTTGACATCACAACGACAAGCCTGTCGGGCGGCGCGTACTACCGTATTTATGAACAGCAACTCGAAGGAACAACGCTTTTCGGAAACCAGCGTGTTTTCGCGATTGAACCGACAATCGGCGTGCGCTGGACAAAGCTGGAAGCGGGACTGGAAGTCGGGCGTTTCAGCGGTTCGCGCAAGGTGGAATGGACTGACCCGTTCGTGGGCACCCGCGTCTTCTACGATATCAATGACCGGTGGAACATTTTCGCGGAAGCCGATATCGGCGGCTTCGGAGCCGGAACCAAACTCAGCGCCAACGGCCAGATCTATCTGGGCTATCGCACGCTGGTTTTCGATGTGCCGACAACATTCCGCGTTGGTTATCGTGCGCTCTACCAGGATTACAAGGACAACGATACGGTTTCGAAGTTCAAGTATGACGTGACCCAGCATGGGCCTGTTGTCGGCTTTTCCGTCTCGTTCTGACCCCGGCAAATTCGAATTTCACCTGCTCAGCCCGCCGGCTCAACCGGCGGGTTTTTCTATTGGGGCAGTTCCTGTTTTAGCCGAGTTTCCGAACGCAAAACCGTTTCACACTTTTGCTGGAAATGCTCTAAGTAAAATTCAACACTTCTCCCTAATATTAGCTGCCAACAAGCCGATATCAGAGCGCAGCCGAAAGCGGCTTTGATGAAAGATATGCGGCAGAACAACAGGTGAGAGCGATCCCGATCGACCGGCAGCGCTCCAAGTGGGGAAGAATGACCTTTATCTTCGAGCTGCCGATTTACCTGTCATTTGTAGCCTTCGCCGTACTCGGAATTGTGTTCTATGGGGTCGGGCGTTTCGCACTGGACATGCTGTCAAAACACGCAGCCAGTGACGCTTTGTCAATTCCGATCGGTGCCTTCATCGGCACTATCGCCACGGCCTGGGCTTTATCGCTCGGCTTTGTCGCGGCCGATATATGGAGCGTCAATTCCCGGGCCGATCAGGCTGTCAGTGAAGAACGCTCGGCGATTTCCCGCCTGATCGGAACCTCCAATGCGGAGATATTGGCCGCGCCTGCCCTTACAACCGCCCTCACCGGCTATCGCCGCGCGGTGATCGACGATGAATGGCGCGACAAGATCAATGTCGAGCCCGCCGGTTCCGTCGAAACCGCACTGCAGGACATAAGGCGCGAGATCATCAATCTTGCGCGCACCGATGTCCCCTCGCCCGTCATCTCCCAGCTCATCAACGACTTCGATGAATTGCAGGATGCCCGCAATACCCGTCTGGCGGTCGGATCGACCTCGATCGACTATTACAAATGGTATCTTGTGCTTTCGCTCACATTTCTGACCGCGATAACCATCGCCGCAACTCACGCCGACCGCGTGCGGGCAGGCGTGAAAGCGCTCGTCATCTACTCACTGACGGCCTCGTTCTGTCTCTGGATTCTGGCAATCCATGCCAATCCCTATCAGGGGCTGGAGCGCCTGGAGCCCTCCCTGCTTTTCACAAGCCATAAGCATCGCTAGAATATCGGGAGATTCGGTCTATTTTATCTTGCTGAAATTGCACGGAAATTCGGTCAACCGGATACGGAGCGGCGATTTGATAAAACTGCTGGGTACAGGCATCCTCATAGGTCTGGCGTTCCCTGGCGGACCGGCTTCGGCACAGACCTTCAGCGTCTGCCACGGTTACGAATGCCATTACCGGACCAAGGTTACGCTGAGCGCAAAGGACGAACAGCGCATCCGCAATCTGCTGCAGAACGGTAACCGAAGTGCAGACGGCGAGCGCAAGGCATTGCGGGCCGCAGTGGCCATCTTCGAACAGCGCAGCACCGCGACCATCGGCATCCGCGACAAGCCGAGAATGCAGTTCGGCAAGGCCCGCATCCGGGGCCAGATGGATTGCATCGATGAATCGACCAATACCGACAACTTCCTGCGCTATCTGCAATCACGCGGGTGGCTGAAACATCACACGGTCGCCCGGCGCGCATCCCGCGGCGCTTTCATTGACGGTCGTTACCCGCACTGGACAGCGGTTATCGAAGACCGGCAAGGCCAGCGCTGGGCCGTCGACTCCTGGTACGAGGCAGGCGGAGGGCCGCCGGACGTCATGCCATTGCAGCAATGGAAACAGCGCGGATATATGGGAGAGCGTTAGAGTATACTCCGACCGGAGTGAAACGAGGATCGATAAGAATATGCTTCAAGTAAAAGGCTTTTTAGCGCTGATCTGACAAGATTAAATAAAAACGCGCTTTATTGCCGGTGCACCTGTCTTCCCAACAGCAATCGCTGCCTTATATCGCGTTGCGAAGGGCATTCGCCCGACGGCCAACGGGCGTTCTGCCCGTAAGATTACGGGCATCACAGAGGGGACTATTCATGCCGATTTCGAAGCGGTCTTTTTCCAGCACCTGCATCGCAGCGCTCGTTGCAGGCAGCATGCTCGCCGCACCGGTTGCCGAAGCATGTACGCGTTTCGTTTATCATGGGGCCAACGATCAGGTGATGACCGCCCGATCCATGGATTGGAAAGTGGATGTCGCAACCAATCTCTGGATCTTTCCGCGCGGCATGAAACGCTCCGGCGAGGCGGGCAAGAATTCGCTCCAGTGGACGTCCAAATATGGCAGCGTTATCGCCTCCGGTTACGACATTTCCACTACCGACGGCCTGAACGAAGCAGGACTTTCCGTTGGCGCGCTGTGGCTGGTCGAATCCGAATATCCCAAATATGACGGCACCACGCCGGGCCTCACCATCGCCGCATGGGCGCAATATGTACTCGACAACTTCGCAACCGTCGACGAGGCGGTCCAGAAGCTGCGCAGCGATCCCTTTACAATCGTGACGGACAAAGTCCCCGGCGAAGACCGGCTGGCGACGCTGCATCTGGCCATTTCCGATTCGAGCGGCGACAGCGCGGTCATTGAATATATCGAAGGCAAGCAGGTTATCCATCATGGCAGGCAATATCAGGTGATGACCAACTCGCCGGTTTATGACGAACAGCTGGCACTCAACGCCTACTGGACCCAGATTGGCGGCACCGTGATGCTGCCGGGCACAAATCGCGCTGCCGACCGTTTTGCACGCGCATCGTTCTACGTAAACGCCGTCCCGAAAACCGAAGATCCGGTCAAGTCGATTGCCAGCGTGTTCAGTGTTATCCGAAACACATCCGTTCCTTTTGGCCTGACGACGCCTGACCAGCCCAACATTTCCTCGACGCGCTGGCGAACGGTAGCTGACCAGAAGCGCAAGCTTTACTTCTTTGAATCTGCTTTGACACCGAATGTCTTCTGGGTCGATCTGAAGAAAATCGACTTTTCACCGGAGAGCGGCAAGGTGAAGAAACTCGACCTTGGCGTCAACCAGACCAACACCTTCAATGGCGTCGTCAACGACATGTTCAAGGAAAGCGAGCCCTTCCAGTTTCTCGGTCTCTGAGCGGATTGCGCAATTTTTTACTGAACCAATCGTGGTCCGTTGCGTTAGTTAACCATAACCAACCCGGAACGGAGGAACGACCAATGGACTGGAATCGCGTTGAAGGAAACTGGAAACAGGCCAAGGGCAAGATCAAGGAACAGTGGGGCAAGCTCACCGATGACGATCTTGATCAAATCAACGGCCGGCGCGAGCAGTTGGAAGGTAAGATCCAGGAACGCTACGGCATTGAGAAGGACCGTGTTCGGTCGGAGCTGGACGATTGGTACAATCGTCAGACCTGGCTTTCCTGAGGCCGGACATTTCAAGTCAAAGCCCTGCCAGCCGGCAGGGCTTTTTCGGCATTACCGGCAGCTATCCACGCGCTGCAAGGAGGCTGACAGCCCCATCAGAGAAAACGTGTAGCGGGTCTGTGTGCCCCGCGCCGATGTCGCCTGCACATTGAGCGTCTTACCCGCGCGCATTGCACGTATCAGCTTCGCCTCATCGGCGACATTTTCCGCCCAGGCGCGATTGCCCTCGCTGAAAAACGGGAAGCGCGCGCCATCAACCACCACATTGACTGCGCTATCGGCCTTCAACTGATATCCCATCACCAATTGGGGGCTGTATTGTCCATCCGCCTTGGAAATAATCACAAAATTATCGCCATGCCGCACGCCGGCAGGATGAAAATTAATCGGCACGGTCAAAGCATAGCACTTGTTTCCCGCAAGCTCGGTGTTCTGGTAAACACCCCAATCCCGAAATTCACCCAGATAACTCGTCTTCGCTGAAGCCGCGAGAGAACTCGCCACCAACCCCGCTAGTGCCAGCGCAACGGTGGTTGCATTTTTTCTCATCGCCAAAAACCTCCAATTTGTTGCCAGTTCACGTCACTTAAAAAATTGTTTCATTGCGTTACTATTTTCTTAACGAACCGCTAAAATTTGTTGAAACTTTGTAGTGAGGCCAGCACCACCGACCTGTTGGAACAGGCGGCTGTTTTTCATGTGCGATTGTTGCCAAGGCCGATCCTGTCGAAACTGACTTATCGGAGATCGAATTTTTGCAGCGGACACGCCACGGAAAGCGCGCGTTCGGACAGGAATTTCTGTCGCTAAAAACTGCTGAGAGGAAAATGGTGGGCCCGGAGGGACTCGAACCCCCAACCAAGCGGTTATGAGCCGCCGGCTCTAACCAATTGAGCTACAGGCCCCACGCATCCTTGCCCTACCCTAAAGAAAGCCGGGACACAAGCTGTCAAATGCATCAGTTGCCCTAATGCGCACATATTCAGTTGCGATGCATGCAACCGGGAGCATGTCTCTCGAAAGTGGGCACCGGTTTCGGGATGAAGACATGCGACGAAACAAATACTTAGAGCGGCTCCTAGCACTTCCGCTGTTTTAACCGGAGGTTGCATTTGGCGCGCAACTCGAATCTGATATCGTCGGCTCCACGCATGAGAGGGAACTCAAGAAATAAATGATTTCAAAGACAAAGCGGCCAGCCCTTCCGGCACGGCCTGCTCTGCCAAAGCTGCCTCAACTTTCTCTACAGGAGATTTTATGAACAACCGCGCTACCACTCTTCTTGCAACCTCCTTTTCTGCAATCATGCTCGCAGGCGCGCTGACCCTGCCGGCTCTGGCACAGGAGAATCAGATGACGAAGCAGCCTGCGCGTATCGCCGTGACCGGCGAAGGCACCATGACCGCCTCGCCCGACATGGCCATCCTCAATCTCTCCGTGCTGCGCGAGGCGAAGACCGCCCGCGAAGCGATGACCGCCAACAACGAGGCCATGGCAAAGGTGCTCGAAGCCATGAAGAAGGCGGGCATTGAAGACCGCGACCTTCAGACCGGCGGCATCAACATCCAGCCGCGCTACGTCTACCCGGACGACAAGAATGGCCTGAAAGAGCCCAGCATCACCGGCTATACGGTCTCGAACAGCCTGACGGTGCGCGTCCGCGATCTGGCCAAGGTCGGCAACGTACTTGATGAATCCGTGACGCTCGGCGTCAATCAGGGCGGCGATCTGAGCTTCGTCAACGACAACCCGTCCGCCACGATCAATGAAGCGCGCAAACGTGCCGTTGCCGACGCAATCGCCAAGGCGAAGACGCTTGCCGATGCTGCCGGTGTAGGTATCGGTCGCGTCGTCGAGATCAACGAACAAAGCCGCCCGCCAATGCCGATGCCGATCGCTCGTGCCCAGTTCAAAACCATGGCCAGCGCAACGCCGGAAGATGCCGTGCCTGTCGCAGCGGGCGAAAACAGCTACAACGTTTCGGTCAACGTTGTTTTCGAAATCAAGGAATAACGACAACTCAACTGGCAAGATCAAAGGGGCGCACCGGCGCCCCTTTTCTTTACCTGTCGGCAAAGAAAAGCCCCGGCCTGACTGCTCAGGCCGGGGCTTTTCAAACTCAAACCGGGTTTAGCGAATGATCGGGCAGCCGCGCACATTTGCGAAGACGACCCCGGCGGGGCGACCATGGCGGAAGCCGCGAACCTGAACCGACTTGCCGCGATAGGCGACGCGCGCATTGCGGATGCCCATGCGGTTGGCCTTCATCTTGGCGCCTTCAACCGAGCAGGCAGGGCCGCGATAGACCGGGCGGCCATGGCGATGCCCCCGATAGTCGACGTTCACGATGGCAGAGCTTGCCGACGTGGCGACAGCGGGAACGGCGACCGGCGATGCGGCGCCGGCCGTAGCTGCCGTCGTGAAGATGGCGGCAACGCCAAGAGCGGCGGTTACGACGAACGACTTGAGCGAAATTGCAGACATCATTGAACCTCTTTCGATTTGCTTCCAGGGCTTGCCTGAGACACCCGAGAATTAGCCCGCAATAGATGAACAGAATGAAAAGCCATCATTCATGTGCCGTTCAGCTTACCGTGAAGCGGAAGACACATCCGCATCGCATCCCTATAAAACAAATAAATTCAATACGTTATGGCAATGCAAAAAACCGCGTCGCACTGTCCCGGTCGCGGATTAAATTTAAGCAATGTTTGAAAAACACAGGCCAGCCGTCATCGCTCGCCCGGCATCACCATATGATCGAGATAATCGTCGTCATCTTCCATATCATGATCGAAGGCCGTCACCTTGCCGCGAACAGAGACACCCGCTTCATGCACGGTTTCGGGTGAACCCGAAACAAGCGGGTGCCACCAGTACAGGTCCGAACCTTCCGCGACCAGACGGTAGGCGCATGTCACAGGCAGCCAGTCCACTTCATCGACGATTTCCGGCGTCAGGAACACGCAGTCCGGCACTGTCTTTTTCCGGTTGGGATAGTCGCGACACTGGCACGTTTCGGCATTGAGCAGCGTGCAGGCGACGCTCGTCCAGTAAATCTCGTCGGTGTCCTCGTCCTGCAATTTATGCAGGCAGCATTGGCCGCAACCGTCACACAGGCTTTCCCACTCGCTGCGGGTAAGCTGGTTCAGGGTCTTGGTGCGCCAGAATGGTTTGTCGTTCATGATGCAGCGTATAATGGAATTGTGTCGGGAATGGCATGGACAAATCGCCGCCATTCTGAACGGTTGAAATCGGCTCACGGACAGGCTAATCAAACAGCGTCATCATCATGACCGTAAGCGTCTTACGTCAGGCAACGCGTCGATCCCGCCGGGAACGGCAATCACGTTGATGTTCGTTGCGTTCCCAGCATAATATTCAGGAATACATATGTCTCGGTTTGAATGCGCACGCCGCAGGAAGCTGCCCGCTCGCTATGCATCCATTGTGATGCCTTTCATCCTCTCGATCATGATGACATTCATCGTGTCGCTGATTGCGACCGCCAAAAGCCTTGGCTTTACCCATCCCGATCTCGCGTCGAGCTGGATGGGCGCCTGGGCTCTTTCATGGGTGGTCGCGTTTCCGGTGCTCCTCGCCATTCTGCCCATCGTGCGCAGACTGGTCGCCATGGTGTGCCATCCGCACTGAACTTCAATCGAAAAAGCCGCGCATTTTACGTGCGCGGCTTTGTCAATCTTCTTGCAGGCGGTCAGCGAAAAATGGCCTCGCCCTGTTCGTCCACGATCTGTCGCCCCTTGTTCAGCGCAATGCTGGCGGCATCTTCGATACCGGGGCAACGGTCGGCACGAACAAAGCGATATTCCTTCACTTCACCGTCAATCGACTTGGAAATGACGCCGCAGACCTGATACTGCCCGCCCTCGCTATAGGGCGTGGCAATGATAAGAAAGTCCTTATGCTCAAGGCGACCAGCCTCTTTCGGCTCCGCTGGCGTTTCAGAGGCGGAGCCTCCACCAAAAAGACGCTTCAAAAAGGACATATCGCCTCCCCTTCCCGTATCGTTTGGCTGTCCAAGCTTAGCTGTCCAAGAACGAACGCAGCTTGCGCGAACGGCTTGGATGCTTCAGCTTGCGCAGCGCCTTGGCTTCGATCTGGCGGATACGTTCACGGGTAACCGAGAACTGCTGGCCAACTTCTTCCAGCGTGTGGTCAGTGTTCATGCCAATGCCGAAACGCATGCGCAGAACACGTTCTTCACGCGGCGTCAGCGAAGCCAGAACACGGGTCGTCGTATCGCGCAGATTGGCCTGAATGGCCGCATCGATTGGCAGAAGCGCGTTCTTGTCCTCGATGAAATCGCCCAGATGTGAATCTTCCTCGTCGCCGACCGGCGTTTCGAGCGAGATCGGTTCCTTGGCGATCTTCAAGACCTTGCGCACTTTTTCAAGCGGCATGGCGAGCTTTTCGGCCAGTTCTTCCGGCGTCGGCTCGCGACCGATCTCATGCAGCATCTGGCGCGATGTACGAACGATCTTATTGATCGTTTCGATCATGTGCACCGGGATGCGGATGGTGCGCGCCTGATCGGCAATCGAGCGGGTGATCGCCTGACGGATCCACCATGTCGCATAGGTCGAGAACTTGTAGCCGCGGCGATACTCGAACTTGTCGACAGCCTTCATCAGGCCGATATTGCCTTCCTGGATGAGATCGAGGAACTGCAAGCCGCGGTTCGTGTACTTCTTGGCAATCGAGATAACGAGGCGAAGGTTGGCTTCCACCATTTCCTTCTTGGCGATGGTCGCTTCGCGTTCGCCCTTCTGCACCTGATTGACGATGCGGCGGAATTCACCGATCGAAATCGCGGTTTCGGTCGCCAGCATCTGGATTTCCGAACGCAAGCGATCGATGGTGCGTTCTTCCTTGGCTGCGAATTCCTTCCAGCCGCGCGCCGAAAGCGTGCTGACGCGCTCGACCCATTTCGGGTCCAGTTCGTGGCCCTGATATTCCTTCAGGAACTCCTCGCGGCGCACGCCGAAGGATTCGGCCAGACGCAGGAGCTTGCCTTCGTTCTGCACCAGACGCTTGTTGATGTCGTAAAGCTGCTCGACAAGCTGTTCGATACGGTTCTGGTTCAGCGACAGCGACTTCACTGCCTTGATGAGCTGATCCTTGAGTTCCTTGTAGCGGCGCTCCTGGCTTGACGACAGTTCGCCGGTCGCGGCCAGACGGCCCTCGACCTGCTGGTCCTGCAGCTTGCGCAGCTTCTTGTAGGTGTCGGCGATGAGATCGAGCGTTTCCATGACCTGCGGGCGCAGTTCGGCTTCCATGGCCGCCAGCGACAGGTTTGCTTCGTCCTCGTCTTCTTCTTCCTCTTCAACCGGCATGTCGCCGCCGACATTGGTAATGTCGTCGTCGTCACGCGAACGGCGCTGAGGCTTGTCATCGCGCGGCTTGTCCTCTTCCACCCGCTCGATCACCGGGGCCTGCTTGGCTTCCGGACCGGCATAGGTGGTTTCGAGATCGATGATTTCGCGCAGCAGGATGTTGGAATCATTCAACTGGTCGCGCCAGATGATGATCGCCTGGAAGGTCAGCGGGCTTTCGCAAAGCCCGGCGATCATGGTTTCACGACCGGCCTCGATGCGCTTTGCAATGGCGATTTCGCCTTCACGCGACAGAAGCTCGACCGAACCCATTTCGCGCAGATACATGCGCACCGGATCGTCGGTACGGTCGGTCGGCTCTTTCTTGGTCGTGGTGGTGGCAACAGCCGTGCCTCCGGCTTCGACCAGATCGCCGCCCTCTTCCGAGTCGTCGTCGCTGTTGTCTTCGCGGTCGTTGTCCTGCTCGTCGTCTTCAACGACGTTGATGCCCATGTCTGAAAGCATCGACATCGTGTCTTCGATCTGTTCGGATGTCACTTCCTCAGAAGGCAGCACGGCATTCAGCTCGTCCATCGTGACGTAGCCGCGCTTCTTCGCGAGTTTGATCATCTTCTTGACAGCATCGTCAGAAAGGTCGAGAAGCGGACCGTCGGCGGCACCTTCGCGCTCGACTTCGGCTTCTTCGTTTTCCTTAACCTTCGTTGCCATATGTTCTTCTCCAGGCGACCCCGGTCGCTTCTAAGATAGATAGAGTTCTCGGACAGTTTTGCGAGGTCGCAATCCGTCAGTTGATTCTGCGAGTAGCCGATTTCCTGTTAATGGCGGATTAACCTTGCCATCGGTATCGGGCTTCTTCATCTCCGATTTCTTGTGGGCAGATCGGGCGGTCCACCGGACAATACCGATTTTCCGGGCCAGTCTTCCGGGCAGCTTTCCGGCCCGTACCCAGCTTGCCGCCTTGCAGCCTCGGATATCACCGGTTTCTGTTCTTTTCCTTGTTCGAACTGTCGTGATTCCGTCATTTACGCCATACGTCAAGAGCGACTCACCTGATTCGCGCCTAAAAAGCGAATCATTTTGTTGTCGCGGCCCCTTCGCTGGCCAGATAGAGCACGGTTTTGGGATCGCAACCCCGCATTTCCGGCAGTTCGGCAAGCCTGATTCGTAAACCGAATCAGAAACCGCCGGGCGGACGTCCCGAAGACAGGCCGAAACCATCGATCAGCGCTTCTGTCGCATCAGCTTTCAAAATCTGATTTTGTATATCCTTAAGACGTGCGAATAACTCGCCCGTTTCGTCTGTTTCAAGCGCGGCTTCAACGGCTCGCAGTTCCTTATGTAGTGTACGCGCCCGCTGATGCAAGTGAAGCGCCTGCCGAAGCGCTTCCCGGGCATCATCTTCAGCGGCCAGAGCCGTCGCGGTCCAGAGCTTCGCGCCCTTCACCACAAGTTCGAGCATTTCGATCTGTTCGCCATGTCCGGCATTGACCAGCGCCCGCCGCATCGCATGGCCATCTTCGATGTGACCGGCAGCCAGCACATCCAGCATGGCCAGATGCAGCGACCTCAACGCTTCATGCCCCAGATCGAGCGCGGCCAGCGTTTCAAAATCCTCTTCGATCAGGCGCGGATGGTTGAGAAGCGTCAGCACGATTGCGGTTTCGCGCAAAGGCGCGTGCGAGCCCGCCCCCGGCCTGCCGCCTTTTACCAGCGTGGAACGCACCAGACTGTCGGAAATCGCAAGACGCCCCCCGGCGCCAGCCGGTCCGCCGCGCCCGCGTCCGCCTTCGTTCCTGCGGTTGAAAGACGAATTGCGCTGCCCTCCGCCCTGATACCCCTGACGTCCCTGACCGAAGAAAGCCTGCGCCCGGTCGCGCATGTCCTGGCTGTAGTGGCGGCGAATATCCTCATTGGCGATGCGGCTCGTAATCTCGCGCAGCCGCGCTTCAAGCTCGGCCCGGCGTTCCGGCGTATCGAAGACACCGCCCGTCGTTTCCCGCGTCCACACCATGTCGACCAGCGGCTTGGCATCGCGCAGGACCGCGTGGAACGCAGCCGGACCTTCCGCCTTGACGAGATCGTCCGGGTCCTGACCTTCCGGCAGAAGCGCGAAACGCAGCGACTTGCCGGGCTGCAAAGCGGGCAATCCCAGATCGACGGCGCGGTAGGCGGCGCGAAGCCCCGCCCCGTCGCCATCGAAGCACAGAACGGGTTCCGGGCTGATGCGCCACAGCAGATCAAGCTGTTCTTCCGTCAGCGCCGTGCCCAGCGGAGCCACCGCCTGATGGATACCCGCCTGCGCCAGCGCAATCACATCCATATAGCCTTCAACGGCAATGATGGATTTGGCGGGCTCGCCGCCTTGCGGCTGGCAGGCCTTGCGCGCCCGCAGGCCGTTATAGAGCACCCGGCCCTTGTGAAACAGTTCGGTTTCCGGCGAGTTCAGATATTTGGCCGGGGCATCGGCGGAAAGCGCGCGCCCGCCAAAGGCGATGATGCGCCCGCGCAGATCCTCGATCGGGAACATGACCCGATCGCGGAAACGGTCATAGGAAACGGCAATGCCCTCGCCATGGACGACAAGGCCGCACGCCTCGATCTGTTCGCGCGACACGCCCTTGCCAGCCAGAAACTCCTTCAAGGCGTTGCGCGATTCCGGCGCATAGCCGATACGGAACGTCTGCTGCGTCGCCGTCGAAAGGCCGCGGTCGCGCAGATAGGCGCGCGCCTTGGCCCCGACAGCGTTTTGCAACTGGCTCTCAAAAAACTGCGCCGCCAGTTCCATGACATCGTAGAGCGTAGCGCGCTGCGCCTCACGCTTTTCCATTTCCGGGTCACGCGCAGGCATCGGAACGCCCGCCATATCGGCAACGCGTTCGACAGCCTCAGGGAAACTCAGCCCCTCAAGATCGGTCAGAAACTTGAAGTGATCGCCGGTCACACCGCAACCGAAACAATGATAGCGGCCCTTGCGGTCTTCACAGTGAAAGCTCGGCGTCTTCTCGCCATGGAAAGGGCAGCAGGCCCAGAAATCGCCCTTTGGCGGATTGCTCTTCTTGCGGTCGAACGAAACGCGCGTTCCAATCAGCGTCGAGATCGGGACGCGGTCTCTGATCTCATCGAGAAAGGAGGGCGGAAAACGCATTACAGATTTCACTTTCGGTTGATAGGGCAGGCTGTTCGGGCAGCGCGTGCATTTAACAGAGTATATAGGCGCGCCCGCTTCCGCAGTCCATCGCGCAGGCGCGTCCCTCCCCGCTAATCACATGTCGCGAGCAGACAAGTTCATTGTCACAAAACTGTCATATATTCGTCATGACTGCATGGGAATGGATTGCTTTTGGTTGCGAACAAGCCCATATCTCTTGGAAATTTGATTAGCCGGAACATATTTTTTCTTCATTTGTTGCGTTAGCTCAATCAACCAGTTTCAACCCTGTCTCCAACCCGAAGGGATTTTGCCGTGAATGGTTCTGTAGTCCTTTTGCATCTGGCCGGTGCAGTTGCCCTCCTGTTATGGGCAACACGCATGGTGCGGACCGGGGTGGAGCGCGCCTATGGCGACCGGCTGCGCAGGCGCTTGCGCAACCAGATGCAGAACCCGCTGCTTTCCGTTGCCTTTGGCCTTGCCCTTGCTGTCGCCCTGCAAAGCTCGACGGCGGTTACGCTTCTCGTCGGCTCCTTTGTCGGCTCCGGCTTTGTCAGCGGCATCGGGGGCCTCATGGCCGTGCGCGGCGGCGAGCTTGGCTCCGCCCTTGTCGTCAAGATTCTGAGCTACGACCTCACGCTTCTGGTGCCGCTCTGCCTCGTCATCGGCACGGGCATCTTCATGACCACCGAGCGCCGCGACTGGCGGCAGATCGGGCGTATTCTTGTTGGCATCGGCCTGCTCATCATGTCGCTGGAAATGACCGGGCAAGCCACGGAGCCGCTGCGGCAAAGCGAATTGCTGCCGGTTATCGTCGATTATCTTTCCGGCGATCCGGTCACGGCCTATCTGCTCGCAGCCCTGATGACATGGCTTTTTCACTCCAGCGTTGCCGCCGTCATCCTGCTCACCACCTTTGCCTCGCGCGGGCTGATCCATCCCGAGCTTGCCGTGGTGATGGTTCTGGGCGTCAATCTGGGTTCGTCGATCATCGCCCCGATCCTGACCCGCCATGCCCCGCCCGAAACCCGCGTCGTGCCGCTCGGCAATCTCCTGATGCGCGGTGCGGGGTCGCTCATCATGCTGGTGCTTTATCAGACCTTCAAACCGTCTATAGCCTTCCTTGGCGCTGACCCGGTTTCGCAGGTGGTCAACGCGCATATCCTGTTCAACGTCATCGTGATGATTGCGGGCATCCCTCTTTCCGGCCTCGTTCTGCGCGCGACCGAAGCGCTCGTGCACCTCAATGCCGACAGGAATGCGCCCGCGCAGCCTCTGGCGGCCGAGGAATACAGCGCGCTCGACGCCGCCGTGCTCGACCGGCCTTCGCAAGCGCTCGCCAATGCGACCCGCGAAGTTGTCGGCGTCTGCGACACGATCGAGGTCATGCTGCGCCGCATCATTGAACTTTATGAAAAGCCGGATCAAGCCCGGATAAATGAGCTGGCCGCGCTTGACGACCGGGTGGACAAGAAGCACGCGGCGATCAAGCTCTATCTCACCAGGCTTGCGACCCATGAGCTGACCGATTTCGAGTCGCTGCGGATGCAGGAACTGCTCGGCGCCTGCGTGAAGCTCGAACAGGTGGGCGACATCATCGTGCGCAACATGCTGGCGCATGTTCAAAAGAAGATGGACCACAACCTTGAATTTACCGAGGAAGGCTGGAAGGAACTCAGCCATTTCCACGCCATGGTTCTGGCCAATGCGCATATGGCGTTCAACGTAATTGTTTCGCGCGATGGCCGCACGGCCCGCCAGCTTGTGCAGGAAAAGGACCAGTTGCGCGAACTGGAAAAGCAGACGAGCATGCGCCATTTCACGCGCCTGCGCGAAGGTGCCACCCGCAGCATCGAAACGAGCTCCATCCACCTCGACACGATCCGCGACCTCAAGCAGATCAACTCGCTGCTGGCCTCCATGGCCTATCCAGTGCTCGAAGAACAGGGGCTGCTCAGCGACACGCGCCTCAAGGCCGCCAAACAGAGCTGATCCATTCAAAAAGCCTCCGCCAAGGCGGAGGCCCGAAAGGCTTGCAGAGAAGCTCTATCTTTTCACTGCAAAAGCGATTTCACGATGGCGCTGGCCTTGGTGAAATCCATCTTGCCGGCATAGCGCTCCTTCAGCACCGCCATGCACTTGCCCATGTCGCGCAGGCCCTGGGCGCCGATTTCGGCAATGACATCCGCACAGGCCTGCTTGATCTCGTCGTCCGACATCTGCTGCGGCAGGAACTCGGAAATGATCGCAATTTCCTCACGCTCGGCTTCCGCCAGTTCGATACGGCTGCCTTCCTCGTAAATGCGGGCGGATTCCTCACGCTGCTTGACCATCTTGCCGAGGATGCCGAGCAATTCCTCGTCCCCTACCGGGTCCTTGCCCGCGGTGCGATTGGCGATATCTCGGTCCTTCACCGCGGCCATGACAAGGCGCAGCGTCGACATGCGGCGCTTGTCCTGCGCTTTCAGCGCGGTCGTGAGGGCCTGGGAAATCTCCTGGCGAAGCATAACGTCTCTCCTGACGGTGTTTGTTCTGTGTTGTTCGTTTCGTGCATCTATACAGCAAGCGCACAGAAACGCCGAGCTGTCCGAACCGACATCCCGAGAAATAATGCGATGAATATCGTCATTATTTCGGGAAAGCCAGGTTGCAGACGATTGACCCGGCCTTCAAGTTTCTCTATTGCTCAAGGCTTAGCAGGACATCGGCACGTGCTGGCAGTGGGAGGTTTGAAATCCCCGCTGCCTTTTGGCGCATATATGACCCTTGACGCTTCATCTTTCAAGCTACCTTACCGGTGGCGGGTTGGAACACGAACGCGTGCCGCACGAACTGACAATGAAATAACATGCTGGCGAAACAGGAGTGCAGACCATGACAGAAAATACACCCAAAACAGCACCCTGGACTGTCGAGAAGCGAACCGCCATCCTGGTGCTTGCAGATGGAACCGTGATCGAAGGCAAGGGCCTCGGCGCGACCGGCGCGATCGAAGCCGAAGTCGTGTTCAACACGGCGCTGACCGGTTACGAAGAAATCCTGACCGATCCGTCCTATGCCGGGCAGATCGTCACCTTCACCTTCCCGCATATCGGCAATGTCGGCGCCAATGCCGAAGACATTGAAGACCTCACGCCAGCCAACCGCCATGGCGCGGTCGGCGCGATCTTCAAGGCCGACATCACCTCCCCATCGAATTTCCGCGCCACGGAAGATCTGGACGCGTGGCTCAAGCATCGCGGCATCATCGCCCTCGCCGGTATCGATACCCGTGCGCTGACCTCGCTCATCCGCGAACGCGGCGCGCAGAACGCAGTCATCGCGCATGATCCGAGCGGCAAGTTCGACCTCGACGCGCTCAAGGCCCGCGCTGCAGCGTGGAGCGGCCTCGAAAACCTCGATCTCGCCAAGGACGTTACGGTCGGACAGAGCCTCACATGGAAGGAAACGCCATGGACGCTCGCAAATGGCTATGGCGAACAGGAAGCCCCGGAATATCACGTAGTGGCGCTCGACTTCGGCGTGAAGCGCAACATCCTGCGCCTGCTCACCGGTCTCGGCGCGAAAGTCACCGTACTGCCTGCAACTGCGACGGCTGAGGATGTTCTGGCTCACAATCCCGATGGCGTCTTCCTGTCCAACGGCCCCGGCGACCCGGCGGCGACCGGCGAATATGCCGTGCCGACCATCAAGAAGCTGGTCGAAACCGAACTCCCGGTCTTCGGCATCTGCCTCGGTCACCAGATGCTGGCGCTGGCGCTCGGCGGACGCACCGAGAAAATGCATCAGGGTCATCACGGCGCCAACCATCCGGTCAAGGACTACACGACCGGCAAGGTCGAGATCGTGTCAATGAACCACGGCTTCGCGGTGGATTCAGATTCGCTGCCGGAAAATGTCGAGGAAACGCATGTGTCGCTCTTCGACGGCACCAATTGCGGCCTGCGCGTGGTCGGCAAGCCGGTCTTCTCGGTGCAGCATCACCCTGAAGCATCGCCTGGCCCGCAGGATTCGCATTATCTCTTCCGCCGTTTCATCAATCTGATCCGCGAAAGGAAGGGTGAAGCGCTGCTTCCAGAACGCGAACAGGCAGCTTAAACCCGCCGCAAATTATCAAAGTAAAAGGCCGAAGCGAAAAACTCCGGCCTTTCCGTTTTCACATCCGTCAAACCTCTGACAGCTTGGCCGCAGGCGCGGGCCGCACCCGCGCCACCACGATGACCAGCGCCAGAAAGACCAGCCCGGCGCCCACCGCATAAGGCATGCCCGCAAAGACGAACGGCGCATTCTTGCCGGTGAAAATCGCGAAAAGCTGCGTGAAGATGAGCGGGCCGATAATGGTCGTAATGCTCGACACGCTTGTCAGGGCGCCTTGCAATTCGCCTTGCGCCGAAGGCGGAACCTTACCCGCAGCGATGCTTCGCAGCGGCGGATCGGCCAGACCTTCCAGCGCCGTCAGGAAGATGACGGCATAGACCATCCAGCCTTCCCACGCGATGGCGTATCCGATCAGGCCCAGACAGGAAAACAGCACGCCGGTAATCGCCGTGCGCCGCTCGCCGAGCACCGGCAGAATGCGCGGCAGAACCAGCGCCATGACGACAGCCGCGCCGATGCCGAAAAGCCCGAGCGAAAAGCCGATCTGCGCTTCACTCCAGCCGTAGCGGTAAGCGCCGACAAAAGCCCAGACGGACGGATAGACGGCATGGGCCAGCCAGAACAGGAAGAAGACCAGCACGACCCAGCCGATGCCGGGATAGTTCCGCATCTGCTTGAGCGCGCCAAGAGGATTGGCGCGCGCGATCTGGAATGAGCGCCGGTTTTCGTGCTTCAAGGTTTCCGGCAGCAGGAAATAGGCCAGAATGAAGTTGATGAAGGACAGGAACGCCGCTCCGTAGAACGGAACGCGCGGGCCGAACTCACCCAGCAAGCCGCCCAGAACCGGACCGAGCGCGAAGCCGACACCGAAGGCAATACCGATCAGGCCGAAATTGCGCGCACGATTGCTGTCATCGCTGACATCGGCAATGTAGGCCGAAGCCGTGGCGAAGCTCGCGCCGCTGATCCCTGCCAGCACTCGGCCGACGAACAGCATCCAGTAGGTCGTTGCCAGCGCGCAGATGAGATTGTCGAGCGCGAAGGTGAAGATCGAGGCGAGCAGCACCGGACGTCGGCCAAAGCGGTCGCTCAGATTGCCGATCATCGGGGCGAACAGGAACTGCATCCCGGCATAAACCAGCAAAAGCCAGCCGCCATCCACGGCAGCGGTGCTGATATCCGCCCCGGTCAGCTCTTCGAGAAAAGTCGGCAGAACCGGCATGATGATCGCAATGCCGATAATGTCGAGAAACAGTGTCATAAAGACGAGTAACAAGCCCCGCCGTACAAACTGGGGATCATGCATGGGACACCTGAAATACGCTCCACGAGAGACAAGGTGGAACATTCAAAAACTGTGTTGATTGGAGAACTCGCGCGCCATCGCCGCTCAAAAATGAGCGTCACGCTTGTAAATCGAAAAAAGGCCGCGCCGGTGCGAAGCATTTATCTGGAAAATTATTTCACGACAAGGCGAATATTGCCAGTCCTGAACAAAAGAATAAGCGATGTTCATGCAAAAAGGAAAAGGCGGTCGAAACCGCCTTTTTCTATAGTCTCACAGTGGCCTTAAACATCGCCGCTGAATGTATCGCAGGATTCCAGCTTTCCGCTGTCGAAACCGCGCTGGAACCATTTGGCGCGCTGGGCTGAGGTGCCATGGTTGAAGCTTTCCGGCACGACATAGCCTTGGCTGCGGCGCTGCAACGTGTCATCGCCGATCTGATGCGCGGC
This sequence comes from Brucella pseudintermedia, assembly GCF_008932435.1. Taxonomy (GTDB): domain Bacteria; phylum Pseudomonadota; class Alphaproteobacteria; order Rhizobiales; family Rhizobiaceae; genus Brucella; species Brucella pseudintermedia. The sequence goes on from NZ_WBWE01000001.1 coordinate 230,861, forward strand.
ATTCAGCGCTTCCTCCAGGTCTCCGGCTTCCAGAATGCCTTTCTGCTCGGTGTAATAACCCCATACACCCGCGAAGCAATCGGCCTGCAATTCCACGCGCACCGACATCTGGTTCGCCTGCGTCTCACTCAGTTGCTGACGCATCTGGTTGAATTTCGGCAGAATGCCCAAAAGATTCTGGACATGATGCCCGACCTCGTGCGCCAGAACATAGGCCTGCGCGAAATCGCCGGATGCGCCGAAACGGTTCGCCAGTTCCTTATAAAAACTCAGATCGATGTAAAGCTTGCGGTCGCCGGGGCAATAAAATGGCCCGGATGCGGCAGAAGCAAAGCCGCAGGCTGAACGGACCTGGCCGGAAAACAGCACCATGGTCGGCGGCGTATAGGTCTGGCCCCGCGACTGGAAAATGCCGCTCCACACGTCTTCCGTCTCGGCCAGCACCGTGCGGGCAAACTGCGTGGTCTCATCATTGGCGACATTGCCGCCTTCGGCGACCGTCCGTCCTGATTGGTCGACTTGCTGGGTCATGCTCGGTCCCATGCTGCCATCGCCGAACAGGATCGGCAGCGGGTCAATGCCGAGCGCGCGCAACACGAAGAACATTACCACCAGAATGAGAATGCCGGAAATGCCGCCGCCGCGCACGATTCGAAAACCGGGACCGCCGAGTCCCCCGCCGCGACCGAAGCCGCCGCCTATACCACCGCCCTGCTCTCCGCGCAGATCTTCAACATTGTCGCTTTGCCTACGGCCTTGCCAGCGCATTGACCAACTCCCCTGCACCGTGCCGCTCCGAAGAAGCGCCACCAAACTATACCTGTAATTGTCGCAGAAAGAGTTGGCACGGCAACATAAAAAGTAAATGGCAGCGTCAATCACAAACGAAGACTCTTTCGCAATAGTTTGGGCACAAGAACACCCGTCATGCGCCGATAGGCGAAGCCTCTGCGATCTATACGCTAGCAATTGCAGAAATGCTCGGTTATCGCTACAGCATGTACCGTCAATGTGGGCACAGACGATGCAGAACCGAAAGCAACTTTACTCGATCCAGATCTTGCGCGGTCTCGCCGCAACTGCCGTCCTGATCGCTCATACGATCGAGCATCCACGCGCTGAAACCAACAATGCCATCACGATGCTGGGCGTTTTCGGTGTTCAACTGTTTTTCGTCATCAGCGGTTTTATCATCGCCTATGTCAACGCCGATGGTCCGTTCCGGCCCGGCGACTTCCTGACAAGGCGCGTTTTCCGCATCGTGCCGCTTTACTGGCTATGCACGATCACGGTTTTCTTCTGCGCGCTCTATCTGCCATCCCTGTTCAAAACCACGGTCGCGGATGTCGGCTATTTCATCAAGTCGCTCTTCTTCATTCCTGCGGCCACGCCGGGCGATCCGAGTGACTGGCGCCCGATCTTCAAGCTCGGCTGGTCGCTCAACTACGAACTGTTTTTCTATGCGGTCTTCGCCCTGTTCTGGTGGTGCAAAAGCGCCTTGCAGCGCACGGTCCTCCTGACCATAGTCTTCGGTGCCTGCGTTATCGGAAGCTTCTTTGTCGAGCCGTCGGCAAGTGTCGCCGCGTTCTATCTGCACAAGAACCTGCTGACTTTCATGAGCGGCATGTGGCTGGCGGAAGCGGAAAAACATCGCCTGTGGGAAAGGATGCCCCCGGCAACACTGGCTGGAATCGGGATACTGGCTGTGGCCGCGCTCTACGGCACCTTCTCCACCCCGCTGGCCGCGTTCAACAATTTCCCGATATATCTCATCATGTGCGGCGCGGCTGTCCTGCTGGTCGCTGGCGCGTTGGGCGTCGAGCGCTGGCTTGGCGACCTGCGAGACAATTTCTTTGTGGATCTCGGCGCGATTTCCTATTCGCTTTACCTGACGCACATGTTCGTGGTCGGTTTCGGCTGGGCGGTGCTGCGTAAATTGAACCTTGGCCCTGCTACTGAAATCGCCGGCATGGCAGCCATCGTGGTCGCGGCGATCATCGCGGCCAAGATTTCGTATCGCCTGATTGAACAGCCGTCGAACAGGCTCGGCCAGATGCTCACCAGGCGCAACAAACCATCGCTGACGGTCGCTCAGGCGGAAGCCTGAACGGCCCGTAAACGCTTTGGTTCGGTTATAACATCTTTCGAGAAAGCAGAATTTTCGTGAATGCCCCCACTTTCTTTGAAATAAAACGATTTGTGGGGTTCCGCTTATCGAAATGATTGCCTATAAGGCCCGCTTAGCCCACAGAATTCATACGCTGCCAACCCGCCGGAAAACCGTGCGGGCTTTTCTGGCAGGCTAAGAAGCATGTCTCTCGAAAGTGGGAACCGGTTTCGGGACAAGACAATGCGCGCGAAGAAGATAGGATGAGCTCATGCCGAAACGTACAGATATCAAATCGATCCTGATTATCGGCGCGGGCCCCATTGTCATCGGCCAGGCTTGCGAGTTCGACTATTCCGGCACGCAGGCCTGCAAGGCGTTGAAAGAGGAAGGCTACCGCATCATCCTCGTCAACTCCAACCCTGCCACGATCATGACCGATCCCGATCTGGCCGATGCCACCTATATCGAGCCGATCACGCCGGAAGTGGTCGCCAAGATCATCGCCAAGGAGCGCCCGGACGCGATCCTGCCCACCATGGGCGGCCAGACCGCGCTCAACACCGCATTGTCGCTGCGCCGCATGGGTGTGCTGGAACGTTATAACGTCGAGATGATCGGCGCCAATGCCGAAGCCATCGACAAGGCGGAAGATCGCGCGCTCTTCCGCGAGGCGATGAAGAAGATCGGCCTCGACACGCCGGGCTCGATGCTCGCCAACGCGACCGAAATCAAGGACGAGGACCGCAAGCGTCACGAAGCCAAGCGCGCCGAAGTGAAGGCGCAGTTCTCCGGCGACGATCTCGACAAGGCGCTCGACAAGCTGGAAACCGAATGGCAGCTCGGTGAAGTGGAGCGCAAGCAGCGCTATATGAGCCACGCGCTCGCCAAGGCAGCGCAGGCGCTCGACGTGGTCGGCCTTCCGGCAATCATCCGCCCAAGCTTCACGCTCGGCGGCACCGGCGGCGGCATTGCCTATAACCGTCAGGAATTCTTCGAGATCATCGAACGCGGGCTCGACGCCTCGCCGACGACCGAAGTTCTGATCGAAGAGTCGGTTCTGGGCTGGAAAGAATATGAAATGGAAGTCGTCCGCGACAAGGCGGACAATTGCATCATCATCTGCTCGATTGAAAACCTCGACCCGATGGGCGTGCATACGGGCGACTCGATCACGGTTGCGCCAGCGCTGACCTTGACCGACAAGGAATACCAGATCATGCGCAACGCCTCGATTGCGGTGCTGCGCGAGATCGGCGTCGAAACCGGCGGCTCCAACGTGCAGTTCGCGATCAACCCGGCCAATGGCCGCATGATCGTCATCGAAATGAACCCGCGCGTTTCGCGCTCGTCCGCGCTGGCTTCCAAGGCAACCGGCTTCCCGATTGCCAAGGTCGCGGCGAAGCTTGCCGTTGGTTACACGCTCGATGAGCTCGACAACGACATTACCGGCGGCGCGACGCCTGCCTCGTTCGAGCCGTCGATCGACTATGTCGTCACCAAGATCCCGCGCTTTGCATTCGAAAAATTCCCCGGCTCCTCGCCGATCCTGACCACCGCCATGAAGTCGGTCGGCGAAGTGATGGCCATTGGCCGCACGTTCCAGGAATCGTTGCAGAAGGCGCTGCGCGGCCTCGAAACCGGCCTGACGGGCCTTGATGAAATCGCCATCCCCAACATCGAGGAAGGCGACGAGAAGAACGCCATCCGCGCCGCTATCGGCACGCCGACGCCGGATCGTCTGCGCATGGTCGCGCAGGCAATGCGCCTTGGCCTCACCACCGAGCAGGTCCACGACGCATCGAAGATCGATCCGTGGTTCCTCGAGCAGATCGAAGCCATCGTGAAGACCGAAGAGCGTATTCGCGAACATGGTCTGCCGCAGGACGCTGAAAACCTGCGTATGCTGAAAGCCATGGGCTTCTCCGATGCGCGCCTTGCAAGCCTGACCGGCAAGGACGCCGAAGACGTGGCGAAGCTGCGCGCCGAGCTGGACGTGCATCCGGTCTATAAGCGCATCGATACCTGCGCCGCCGAATTCGCCTCGCCGACCGCCTATATGTATTCGACCTACGAAACGCCTTTCGTCGGCCAACCGCGCTCGGAAGCCGAAGTGTCGGATCGCAAGAAGGTCGTCATTCTCGGCGGCGGTCCGAACCGTATCGGTCAGGGCATCGAGTTCGACTATTGCTGCTGCCATGCGGCCTTCGCGCTCGGCGATGCCGATTACGAAGCCATCATGGTCAACTGCAACCCGGAAACGGTTTCGACCGACTACGACACGTCGGATCGTCTTTATTTCGAACCGCTGACCGCCGAGGACGTGCTGGAAATCCTGCGCGTCGAGCAGGAAAAAGGCACGCTTCACGGCGTCATCGTGCAGTTTGGCGGACAGACCCCGCTCAAGCTCGCCAATGCGCTTGAAAAGGCAGGCATTCCGATCCTCGGCACCTCGCCGGACGCCATCGACCTTGCCGAAGATCGCGACCGTTTCCAGAAGCTGCTCATCAAGCTCGACCTCAACCAACCGAAGAACGGCATCGCCTATTCGGTCGAACAGGCGCGCCTCGTCGCCGCCGATCTCGGCTTCCCGCTGGTCGTGCGTCCGTCCTATGTTCTGGGTGGCCGCGCCATGCAGATCATCCACGATGAACGGGCTTTGCAGAACTATCTGCTCGACACCGTGCCGGAACTGGTGCCGGAAGACATCAAGGCAAAGTACCCGAACGACAAGACCGGCCAGATCAACACGCTCTTGGGCAAGAATCCGCTTCTGTTCGACACCTATCTGACCGAAGCCATCGAAGTGGACGTCGATTGCCTGTGCGATGGCAAGGACAGCTTCGTCGCCGGGATCATGGAACATATCGAGGAAGCTGGCATCCATTCGGGCGACTCGGCCTGCTCGCTGCCGGTGCACACGCTTTCGCCAGAAATCGTCGCAGAACTGGAGCGTCAGACGGCAGCGCTTGCCAAGGCGCTTCATGTCGGCGGGCTGATGAATGTGCAGTTCGCCATCAAGGACGGCGAAATCTTCATTCTCGAAGTCAATCCGCGTGCATCGCGCACCGTGCCATTCGTGGCAAAGACGGTCGGCACGCCGATTGCCAAGGTCGCGGCCCGCATCATGGCCGGTGAAAGCCTTGAAGCCGCACTCGGCGCTTATGGCGGCAAGCCGAAGACGCCTTCCCGCCCGCATATCGCGGTCAAGGAAGCCGTGTTCCCGTTTGCCCGCTTCCCCGGCGTCGATACGCTGCTCGGACCCGAAATGCGCTCGACCGGCGAAGTCATGGGCCTCGACTACGACTATGCACTGGCTTTTGCAAAGGCACAGCTTGGCGCGGGCGTGGAACTGCCGCGCGAAGGCACTGTCTTCGTGTCGGTCCGCGATGAGGACAAGGAACGCGTGCTCGGTCCGGTTCGCCTGCTGGCTGGCATCGGCTTCAAGGTCATGGCGACCGGCGGCACGCAGAAGTTCCTCGAAGCCAATGGCGTCGAATCGACCAAGATCAACAAGGTCATCGAAGGCCGTCCGCATGTGGAAGATGCGATCCGCAATCGCCAGATTCATCTGGTTTTCAACACGACCGACAGCGCAAGCGCTGTTTCCGACAGCAAGTCGATCCGCCGCGCAACCCTGATGCAGAAGCTGCCTTACTACACCACCATGGCCGGTGCAGAAGCCGCCGCCGAAGCCATCGCCGCACTCAAGGCCGGCTCGCTGGAAGTGCGTCCGCTTCAGGATTACTTCCGCTGATCATCTGTCACGATGAGCCTACCGAGCCGCCGGTCATTCCGGCGGCTTTTTTCATGCCGTTTTCGCAGCCCGCACCTCCAGAGGCTTTCCCGAAGGATCGTCTTCCAGACTGACCTGCTGGGTGAAAAGCCCGTCATGCAGATGCGGTTTTCCCAGATGAATGACAGCCGCATCCTTCAGTTCATTAGTCAGCATGTCGCGGATTCGGTCGTAGGCTTCCGCATCAAGGCCGTCGAGCGCGCCATCGATGACGATCCATTTCGGTTTCTGCAAGATCAGGCGGGCAAAGGCGATACACTGGCGCTCGTCGTCGGTCAGGACGCGGTCCCAGCGCGCGACGCGATCCATGCTCGTGGAAAGCCGGTCCAGCCCGGCCCGCCGCAGGACATTTTCCAGATCCTCTTCGGAAAACTTCCTGATATCGAGCGGATAGACCATGATCCCCTTGAGGTTGCCCGGCGGGAAATAGGGCGCGCGCGGCATGAAGGCGACCCCATCGCTGGCGGGCATGCCGATCCGCCCCTCGCCCCATGGCCAAAGCCCGCCCAATGCGCGAAACAGCAGCGTTCGTTGCGTTTCTGTCCCGCCAGTCACCAGCACCCGCTCGCCGGGCTTCACCGAAAAGGCCCTGCGGGAAAGCTTAAGGCACTGATCGGGCGCGGCGATCGACACACCGTCCAGTGTCAGCCTGTCATCGTCATTCGTTGCAAGATCGATCTGCCGGTCCAGATGGCCAAGCGCATCCATGTGCAGCACCGCCTGACGAAAACTCGCGACGCGAAGCAGCGTCGCCCGCCAGTCGGCAATCGCCCCAAAATTATCGACGAACCAGCGCAGCGCGTTATGCACCTGCGTGAACGCGCCGACCGCCATCATCAACCCGCCGAATGTCAGCCCGCCGCCGAAATAGACGGGAGCCGCCACAAGGATCGGCGCGACGATGGTCAGCCAGCCATAACCGGCCGTCACCCATGTCAGCCGGGTGGTTGCGTAGACGATCTTGCGGATCGCGCCCAGAACCGCATCAATGTCCAGATCGAGGCGGCGCCTCTCGTCGCCCTCGCCGCGCGACAGGGTGATGGCGTCGAGATGCTCGTTGACCCGCATCAGCGACGCGCGAAAATCCGCCTCGCGCGCATAGCGATTGGCATTGATATTGACCAGGCTGCGTCCGACCATCCATGTGAGCCACGATGCGGAGGCCGCATAGATGATGACGGCCCAGACCATGTAGCCGGGGATCGAGAAACTGTAACCGGCGACATGAAACACGAAACCGCTCGACAGCGACCACAAGACCCCGACGAAACTCACCAGAATGACAGTCGACTGGAGCAGGTTGATCCCCAGATCGCAGGAGGTTTCGGCCAGATGGCGGGCGTCCTCATGCAGGCGCTGGTCCGGGTTGATGCCAATCTCGCCCGCATTGGCCAGCCGAAAGGCACGCCCCGGCACCAGCCATTGCCCTACCAGATCGCGGGCCAGCCCCTCGCGCATCTTCAGCTTGAACATCTGGTTGAGCCAGGTCTGCGATACGTTGAGCAGCAGGAGCGCGCCCGCGATCCCGAAAAACACCAGCAACTGATGGAAGAAAGCCTGCAAATCCCGGCGGGCAAGCGCATCGTAAAAAGGCTCGTTCCAGCGATTGATGGCGACCTGCCCGATGGCGATCAGCACGACCAGCACGAAAATGCCGGTCCCCAGCGCGATCAGCGTGTTGCGCACCGGCGAAACCAGAAAAGCGCCCACCATCATCGAGACCTGCGAAAAAAGATCGGTCCCATCGCGGGACGGAGTGCCGCCGAACAGCTTCGCTGAACTTTTGCGCAGGCGTTCCGTGACGCTGCGCCTCGCCCTCTTGCGGGGACGGCCTTTTTTGGGTGCGCTCTGCTTCGTCTTGTCCTTGTCTGGTTCAGACGTCATTTCCTGCCTCGCTGCCCACCCGCCGTTCCATGGTGCAGATATATTTGCAACATGCGCATTATGTACGTCACGCGGAAGTCAAAGATAGGATACCAGCACGCTTTTCGTGCAAACCAGCCGTGGTGACCCACAACAATATGCGGGTTTAGTCGAGAACCATTCGCTGCAATCATGGCCGGAAACCAATCCTGCCGGGAAGCAATACATGGCTGTCACGATTACGCCTATCGACAAGGTGCTCATTTATGCGACGTGGAACAACCGCCTTTTAGTCTTTGAAGAACCGGATTTTCCCGAAACGCCGCTTCAGGTGCCGGGCGGCACGGTTGAGGCGGGAGAAGACATTCTCGCCGCCGCCTATCGCGAATTCACCGAAGAGACGGGGCTTCTTTACGGCGACGGGATGATCCATCTCGAAACCGTCGATTATGACTATCCGGAAAGAGGATATACGGAACCTCACCGCCGCCATTGCTTCCATCTGAAATTGCAGGCTGCATTGCCTGAAACCTGGGACCATTATGAAATGTCGCCATGCGGCGGAAGCGATCCGATTCTGTTCAGGCTGTTCTGGCTCGACCGCCGGAGCGCACAAGACCGGCTGGGCCTCGGAATGGCAGGAAGCCTGAATAAAATCAATTTCTAGCTGGCAACGCAGCTGTCTTGTGTTGGTCAAATTTGTCGCATATAGTTAGCGCATCGATTTTTCGGTCGAGTGACTTTGCGACCCGTGCGGCCAGCCGTGCTTCCTGACGATCTCCTGTCCATAAATTCGATCCACAGGGACGTGTGCGAAGCATACGGACTATTCTACTACTTGTTACAAAGGAATTTCCCATGGCTACGGGAACAGTTAAGTGGTTCAACACGACCAAGGGCTTCGGCTTCATCCAGCCTGACCAGGGCGGCACGGACGTTTTCGTTCACATCTCCGCCGTTCAGCGCGCTGGCCTTGCCACGCTCGATGAAGGTCAGAAGGTTTCTTACGAAATCGTCCAGGACCGCCGTTCGGGCCGTTCGTCTGCCGACAACCTCGTCGCAGCATAAGTTTTGCCGCAAGGCATGGAAAAGGCGGGTCTTCGGGCCCGCCTTTTTGTTTGTCCGCATTTTTCTGCTATTCCAACGTCATAACGCTTGTGCAAGCATCAGCGCCGGACAGAAGGTTACGGCAGCCAATTGATCGGCACATGCCCCTTGTCGTTGGCGACACGCTGCAACCATTCACCCACGGCGGGATATTGCTGCATGTCGAAGCCGCCAAGATGGGCTTCATGCGTATAGGCATAGAGCGCGATATCGGCCACCGTATAATTGTCTCCGGCGATGAAGGGCGTTTTCTTCAACTGGGTTTCCATCACCGCCAGCGCCTTTTCGCCGCCAGCCAGCGTGGAAGCCAGACGCTCCGGCGTCGCATCACGCGACCGCTCCGGATAGACCTTCAACGCACGGCGCACGGCAATGTAAGGCTCGTGGCTATATTGCTCGAAGAAAAGCCACTGGTAAACCAGAGCCCGCTCGTAAGCATCTTCCGGCAACAGGGGCGTCCCTTCCGCCAGATGCAGGAGAATGGCATTCGATTCCGCGAGGAAACGCCCGTCTTCCAGTTCCAGCAGCGGAACCTTGCCGTTCGGGTTCTTGGCCAGATATTCCGGCGTGCGCGTCGATCCATCGAGCGAGGAAACCGCGACATGGCGAAACGGCCTGCCGATCTTCGCCAGAAGCAGGCGGGGTTTGTAGCAATTGCCGGAATCGGCTTGTTCATAAAGCGTCAGCATGGTCGTCTCCTGTTTGCCGCAATATTCCTGCCCGCCGGCTTCCTGTCCAATCAGTTTCTTTGCGCCAATATGTCAGCATTGCTGATGGATCTGTTCGTTTCGGCAACACATTTGCGCGAAATCCCGCAATTGCCGCCAAATTCTCAATCCTTCTGTTGCGCTTTCCGGGCCAATGGGACATAGAAAATTCGCAAAACCGGACCGCGCCCGGTGCCGGTTATCAGAGCCTGCCATCTATGGAGATCTATCATGGCATTTCTCGCCGACGCCCTTTCCCGTGTTAAGCCCTCTGCGACCATCGCGGTCAGCCAGAAAGCACGTGAACTGAAAGCCAAGGGCAAGGACGTGATTGGTCTCGGTGCGGGCGAGCCCGACTTTGACACGCCGGACAATATCAAGCAGGCGGCTATCGACGCGATCAATCGCGGCGAAACGAAGTACACGCCCATCTCCGGCATTCCCGAGCTGCGTCAGGCCATCGTTGCCAAGTTCAAGCGCGAAAACGGTCTCGACTACAAGCCGGAACAGACCATCGTCGGCACCGGCGGTAAGCAGATCCTGTTCAACGCCTTCATGGCGACGCTGAACCCCGGCGATGAAGTCATCATCCCTGCCCCTTACTGGGTGAGCTATCCGGAAATGGTGGCGATCAATGGCGGCAACCCGGTCTTCATCAACACCAAGATCGAGGACAACTTCAAGCTGACCGCCGCCGATCTGGAAAAGGCCATCACGCCGAAGACCAAGTGGCTGATCTTCAACTCGCCGTCGAACCCGACCGGCGCGGCTTACACGGAAGCAGAACTCAAGTCCCTGACCGATGTTCTCGTCCGTCATCCGCATGTCTGGATTCTGACCGACGACATGTATGAGCATCTGGTCTATGGCGATTTCGTCTTCACGACGCCGGCCCAGGTCGAGCCTTCGCTCTATGACCGCACGCTCACCATGAACGGCGTGTCGAAGGCCTATGCGATGACCGGCTGGCGTATCGGCTACGCAGCCGGACCGCTGCAGCTCATCAAGGCCATGGATATGGTGCAGGGCCAGCAAACCTCCGGTGCCTGCTCGATCGCACAATGGGCTGCGGTCGAAGCGCTTAACGGCACGCAGGACTTCATCCCGAAGAACAAGGAAATCTTCCAGGCGCGTCGCGATCTGGTCGTCTCGATGCTCAATCAGGCCAAGGGCATCCAGTGCCCGACGCCGGAAGGTGCATTCTACGTCTATCCATCCTGCGCTGACCTGATCGGCAAGAAGACGGAAGCTGGCAAGGTCATCGAAACCGACGAAGATTTCGTCACCGAACTGCTGGAAGCTGAAGGCGTTGCCGTCGTGCACGGCTCGGCATTCGGCCTCGGACCGAACTTCCGCATTTCCTATGCGACATCGGATGCGCTGCTGGAAGAAGCCTGCACCCGCATCCAGCGCTTCTGCGCCAGCCTGCGCTAGGGCATTTCCAGCAAAGGCGTGAAATAGTCAGAGCAAAGAATACCGAGGGGCCGAAAGGCCCCTTTTTCATATCTGCATGTCGGGACATGCCGTGGCGGGTGCCCGGACCTGTCAAAACAGACAGTTGAGCGTGAAAACCATCCGGCTATCCTTGCAATGCGTCGCACGGCCCGGCGAAAGGTCAAAAAAAAAGCCAGACAAATGTCTGGCTTTGAGTTTTGAAGGTGCCTTCAAGGCAAACCTCCAGAGGGGAACACTCAGCCCGCGCAAATGGGAGGAGGAAACGCAGCGCTGAGATGACCTTTATATGCCTGTTGCCCATTGTTTTTGCAATGAGACTTTAGCGCAATGCAGCTATGCATTTTACGCATGTCTAGATCAGACAAGAAAACCATTTAAAATCATCAAGTTACCTCGATCAGAATTACTTGATTATATTATGATTGGCAGATCGACCGCCTAAAGCATGGGCATTGGCAGCAAAGCGATGCCCGCAAATTTGGCAAATCACCCTTTTTGAGTCGCCCTAGCAGATGTCACGCAACTGTCACTGCAATGCAGCGGGCCTGTCACATAACGAGCCTAAAAGCCCCGGCAAGACGCCGCGCATGATGCGCCCGGCGCATGAGCAGCGCGTGAAATGCGCTGCCCCCACAGACAGACCCGAGAAGGAGCGTACCCGTGCGGATCGTTCAGATTACAGACACCCACCTCAGCCCCATCAAGCCGCACTTCAACCGCAACTGGGAGCCGCTCGTTGCCTGGATCGACCAGCAGAAGCCCGATCTCATCATCCACACCGGCGACCTGACGGTGGACGGCGCCGATGTGGAGGCCGACCTTCTGTTCTGCCGCGCCTGCCTCAACGAACTTCCCGCACGCGTTCTCACCCTTCCGGGCAATCACGATATCGGTCATCTTCCCGAAAGCCACCAGCCCGTCAATGCGCAGCGCCTGATGCGCTGGCGCCGTCATATCGGCCCCGACCGCTGGGCGGAAAACTTCGGCGACTGGCGCATTATCGGTCTCAACAGTCTCATTATCGGTTCCGGCGAAGCCGAAGAAGCCGAACAGTTCCAGTGGCTCGAAGACGAATTGAAGCACAGCGACGGCAAGCCGGTCGCCGTCTTCGCGCACAAGCCGCTCTTTGTGGACGGTCCGGACGAAGGCGACAGCGGTTACTGGGGCATCCGCCCTGCCCCGCGCCAGCGTCTCTATGATCTTTTCGCGCAGTATAATGTACAGCTTCACGCCAGCGGCCATCTGCACCGCGCATGGTCGGGCGACGCCTTCGGCACGAACTATGTCTGGGCGCCTGCCGCAGCCTTCATTGTCGGACCGATGGAACGCGATCTCCCCGGCGAGCGCATTCTGGGCGCAGCCGTTCACGATCTCGATGAAGTTGCCACGAGCAGCATCGTCCGCATCGATACGCTGACGCCTTATGTCATCGACGATGTGGTGCATGAAGTCTATCCGCACCACACCGGCGATGGCGAGAAGGTTACCGAGGAGGCAAGCCAGTGAGCACGCTCGTCCTCCGCGACATCGGCAAATCCTACGGGGGAAACCGCATTCTCGATGGCATTTCCATCGAAGCCGCGGAAGGCGAATTCATCGCCCTTGTCGGCCCGTCAGGATGCGGCAAGAGCACGCTTTTACGCATTCTCGCCGGTCTCGACCATGCCGATGAAGGAAGCGTCGAGCTTGCAGGCCGCAACATAACCGGCGCTCATCCCGCCGACCGCAACATCGCCATGGTATTCCAGTCTTATGCGCTCTATCCCCACCTGACGGCGGCGCAGAACATTGCCGTGCCGCTTGCCATGCGCGACCTGACCGCCGTGGAACGCCTGCCGATGATCGGCGCATTCGTTCCGGGGCAGCGCGGCAAACGCGCCGCCATCCAGAAACAGGTCAAGGCAACCGCAACCAGCCTCAAGATCGACCACCTGCTCGACCGCAAGCCGGGCCAGATGTCGGGCGGCCAGCGCCAGCGCGTGGCGCTTGCCCGCGCTCTCGTACGCCAGCCGGGCGCATTCCTGATGGATGAGCCGCTGTCGAACCTCGATGCCAATCTGCGCGTTCACACACGGGCCGAAATCGTCGAACTGCATCGCCGTGCCGGTGTTCCCACCATCTACGTGACCCACGATCAGGCCGAAGCGCTCAGCATGGCCGACCGCGTTGCGGTCATGATGGGCGGCAAGCTGCTCCAGATCGACACGCCGACCGCGATCTATAACGATCCCCGCCATATCGAGGTCGCGCAATTCATCGGCACACCGCGCATCAATATTCTGGAAGCATTGGTCAGCGATAACGGCATGGTGCATTTTGCCGGCCGCGCCATTTTGCAGGATGTCGCCGCCCATTCCGGCACCAATATCCGCATCGGCATTCGTCCCGAGCATTTTAAGCTCAAGCCGCACGACAAGACAGGTATTGCAGGCACGGTCGCGCGGATTGAGTTTCTGGGCTCCGAAGTGCTCGTCTACCTCAAGGCTCCGGGCGCCGCGCAGGACCTCACCGTGAAGCTTGCCCCGGAAGAAGCCCGCGACATCGCTGTTGGCCTGCCTGTCGGGCTGCATTTCGATGCCGCCCACGCCTATCTCTTCGGGGAGGATGGCCTGCGCCTGCGCCAGCCCGCCGGGAATATCGTCAAAACCGCATCTCCGGCAAAGGCCGCCGCTCATGTCTGATATAACGTTATCCGGCACCGCAGTCACCGGCGCACGCACGGCGGCGGAGGAAGCCCGCCGCCGCGAAGAACGGCTTGCCTGGAAGCTGGCGGCTCCGGCCATCATCCTCACGGTGCTGCTGATTCTTCTTCCGACAGCCGCCGTCATTTTCTGGAGCCTCACCAATTTCGAGCTCGGTTATGACGGTTTCGAATTCATCGGGCTGGAAAACTATGCCGAACTGTTCAGTGACCGCACTTTCCTCGTCTCGCTGAAGAACACCGCCATCTATACCGCCATCGTCGCGCCCGCTTCCGTCTTTCTCGGTCTCGGCGTGGCGCTCCTTATCGAAGGCGAAGTTCGCGGCAAATCCTTCTTCCGCACGGTTTACTTCCTGCCGGTCGCCTCGCTCCTCGTCGCCATGGCCACCGTCTGGCAATATCTGCTGCACCCGACCCTTGGCCCCGTCAACGCCATGCTGGGCATGATCGGCATTGCCGGTCCCAACTGGCTCGGCTCCAGCGACACCGTGCTGTTCAGCCTCGCGCTGATCGGCGTCTGGCAGAGCGTCGGCTTCAACATGGTGCTGTTTCTGGCCGGTCTCACCGCCATTCCGCGCGAACTCTATTCCGCTGCAGAAGTGGATGGCGTCAAAAACGGCTGGGAACGCTTCCGGCTGGTCACATGGCCGCTGCTCGGCCCGACCACGCTTTTCGTCACGACGATCAGCATCATCAACGCCGTGAAGGTCTTCGAAACAGTCAAGACGCTGACCGAAGGCGGTCCGAACAAGGCTTCGGAAGTCCTGCTCTGGACCATCTATCAGGAAGGCTTCGTCTATCTGCGCGTCGGCTATGCCTCTGCCATGACGGTGATCTTTCTCGCGGTCCTCGTGATCCTGATGTTGCTGCAATTCCGCGTGCTGGACCGCCGCACCCATTATTGAGGATACCCGGATGACATTGGCTCGTTCTTTCCGTCTTGGACTTCTGTCGCTGGGTGCCCTGCTTTTCCTCGCGCCCTATATCTTCATGCTGTCGACGGCAGCAAAATCGCAGCAGGACATATTCTCATCCTCCTTGTCGCTGATCCCGCACAACTGGGCGCTTTGGGAAAACATCACCAAGGCAATGAGCCGCGTGCCGATGGGGCTTTTGCTGTTCAACGGCGTGGTGGTCTGCGCGCTCGTCCTGGTCATCCAGGTCGTGGTCGCCATTCCCTGCGCCTACGCCATGGCAAAGCTCAACTTTCGCGGCCAGCGCATCATGATGATGATGGTCATGCTCGGCCTTTTGGTGCCGATCCATGCCACGGCACTGCCCTTCTATGTCGGCTTCAACCAGCTCGGCGTGCTCAACAGCTACTTTGCCTTAAGCGCCCCGTTCTTCATCTCGGTCTTCGGCATATTCCTGTTCCTGCAATTCTTCCGCGCCATGCCGGATGATCTCATTAGCGCCGCGCGTCTCGATGGCATGTCGGAAGCTGGCATCGTCATGCGGGTAATCGTGCCCAATGCCTGGCCTGCCATCACCGCCTTCTCGATCTTCTCCGTCGTCGCGCACTGGAACGACCTGTTCTGGCCGCTGATCGTCGTCAACGGCATGGAACGCGCCACGCCGCCGCTCGGCCTCCTTTATTTCCGCGCTGCGGAAGCGGGCGATGATTACGGGGCGCTGATGGCGGCAACGCTCATCATCACCCTGCCGTTGCTGCTGGCATTTCTCGCCGCCCAGCGCCGCTTCATCGAAGGCATCACCCTCACCGGCCTCAAGGGCTGAATTCGTCCCTCCCATCCTCCACAGGAGTTCAAACATGAAACGCTTTTCCGGCGCACTCGCCGCTCTGACCATGGCAACGGCCTTCGGCTCGCCCGCCCTTGCCGACACGACGCTGAACGTGCACTACCCGATGCCGGGTTTCTTCAAGGATGTCATGGCCGACATCTCCAAGAAGTTCATGGAAGAAAATCCGGGCATCAAGATCAACTTCGTCAGCCCCTCGGCAACCTATGAGGAAGGTATCCAGACGATCATGCGTCAGGCTGGAACCTCCGAAATGCCGGATATCACCTTCACCGGCCTGAACCGCCTGCGCGTGCTGGCGGAGCGCAATATCGGCGTCGACATGAAGCCGCTGGTCGAAAAAGAAACCGACATGGAAGCGCAGGGCTTCACCGATCACCTGCTGAGCCTCGCCCGCGTCGGCGACCGTCAGGTCGGTCTTGCTTTCGCAACCTCCAACCCGATCATGTATTACAATGCCGATCTTCTGAAAGCGGCAGGCGGCAATCCCGACACTCCCCCCACCACCTGGGACGAAGTGATTGAACTGGGCGGCAAGATCAAGGCGCTCGGCAACGGCAATGAGGGCATCGATTTCCGCTGGCAGGGCGACGACTGGATGTTCTCCGCCCTTCTGTTCGGCGCGGGCGGCACCATGCTGACCGAAGACGAAAAGAAGGTTGCCTTCAACGGACCGGAGGGGCTCGAAGCCTTCAAGCTCATCGACCGCATGGTGAAGGAAGGCGGTATGCCGGTTCTGACCAAGGCGGCTGGCGAACAGGCTTTCGCGGCTGGCAAGGTCGGCTTCTCGTTCCAGACCACCGGCGCGCTGCGCAACACGATCAAGAATGTCGGCGACAAGTTCGATCTTCGCACGGCGAAAATCCCGCTCATCAACGCCGAAAAGGGTCGCCTGCCAACCGGCGGCAATGCGGTCGTCATCCTGACCGAAGACCAGTCCAAGCTTGATGCGGCATGGAAATTCGCCAAGTTCGCCGCCGGACCTTATGGCGCGTCCGTGGTCGTCCCCGGCACCGGCTATGTGCCGAACAACGAACTGGCCGCAAAGTCCGACGAATATCTCGGCAAATTCTATGAAGAAAATCCACTCTTCAAGGCCGGTCTCAGCCAGATGAACCTGATGATCCCGTGGTATGCCTTCCCCGGTTCCAACGGCGTGAAGGTGACGCAGACCATCGTCGACAATCTTTCCCGCGTCGTTGAGCAGTCCGCCACGCCGGAAGACGCCCTTGCCGACGCTTCCAGAGAAGTCCAGCGCCTGCTGCCGCGCAAGTAGTCAAACCTTGATCCCAGTAGCCCTCACCCTGAGGTGCGGAGCGGAGCGAAGCCTCGAAGGGCGAGGGTGCAGTATACGCTCCCTCGCCCTTCGAGACGCTGCCTTCAGCAGCTCCTCAGGATGCGGGGAGCGGGATGCCGTCCGCCCTAAACAAAAAGGCCGCGCTGGCGATCAGCGCGGCCTTTTGATGGAGTGCAAGATGCGATCAATAGGTCCAGTTGCGGGCCTTCGAGAACAGGAAGTCGCGGAAGGCGTGGAGTTTCGCGGAATTCTTCAAGGCTTCCGGATAGCAGAAGAAGGTATCGAAGGACGGTATTTCCTCCAGCTCCGGCAGAAGCTGGACCAGACCGGACTCCTTGTCCGCCATATAGTCGGGAAGAACCGCGATGCCGACGCCCCGCTGCACGGCGCGGCGGATCGACAGAAGATTGTTGACCTGCAATGCCGGGATGCGCGAGC
This sequence comes from Brucella pseudintermedia, assembly GCF_008932435.1. Taxonomy (GTDB): domain Bacteria; phylum Pseudomonadota; class Alphaproteobacteria; order Rhizobiales; family Rhizobiaceae; genus Brucella; species Brucella pseudintermedia. The sequence continues at coordinate 248,093 of NZ_WBWE01000001.1, forward strand.
TGCCGTCGGTGCGTCCGGCGATCTCCAGCCAGTTGAGGCCGGTCAGATAGCTCGGCGCCGGTTCACCGAAGGTCACGACGCGGTGCTGGTCGATCTCGTCTATCGAGTTGAGCTTGCCATATTTCGAGACATAACCCGCAGATGCATAGACATGCATATGCACCGTGAACAGGCGGCGCTGGATCAGGTCGGGCTGCTGCGGCTGCCGCAACCGGATGGCGCAATCCGCATGGCGCATTGTCAGGTCCAGTTCCTCATTGTCGAGGATGAGCTGGAGCTGGATATCGGGATAAAGCTCGACGAATTCCTGAATGCGCTCGATCAGCCAGCCGGAACCGAGACCGACGGTCGTCGTGACGCGCAGGCGGCCTGTCGGCTTTTCCTTGCTTTCGGCAAGCTTCGAGCGAACGTTTTCCAGCTTCATCAGCACATCATGCGCGGTGCGATAGAGCGTTTCGCCTTGCTCGGTCAGGATGAGACCGCGCGCATGACGATGAAACAGCGGGACGCCGACATCCTGCTCAAGCGCGCTCACCTGACGCGAAATAGCCGATTGCGACAGATGCAATGTCTGGGCCGCGTGGGTGAACGACCCAGCCTCAGCCGCCGCATGAAAAATGCGCAGTTTATCCCAGTCGAGCGGTGCGACCACGGTATTCCCCTCTCATTACTCCGCAGCTTCGTGCAGCGGTTCCTGTGCGGCAAGCCAGCGCTCGGCCTCAAGGGCAGCCATGCAGCCCATGCCGGCAGCAGTCACGGCCTGACGATAAATGTCGTCCGTGACGTCGCCCGCGGCGAAAATGCCCGGAACGTCGGTAGCCGTCGAATCGGGCGCGGTCCATAGATAGCCGTTCGGCTTCTGCTTCAGTTTGCCCTCGAACAAGGAAACCGCAGGCGCATGGCCGATGGCGACAAAAACGCCATGCGTGTCGAGTTCCTGCGTTTCGCAGGTCACGACATTCTTGAGACGCACGCCGGTGACGGTCGCGCCCATGGGCGGTTTTGCTTCGGTGCCGAGGATTTCATCGATCACGCTGTTCCAGATAACGGAGACGTTCTGGCGCGAAAGCAGGCGATCCTGCATGATCTTTTCTGCGCGGAAACCGTCGCGGCGATGCACAACCGTCACGCTCTTGGCAATATGCGAAAGGTAAAGCGCTTCCTCGACAGCGGTATTGCCGCCGCCGACCACGACCACATCCTTGCCGCGATAGAAGAAGCCGTCACAGGTCGCGCAGGCCGAAACGCCGCCGCCCATGAAGGTCTGCTCGCTGTCGAGGCCAAGCCATTTGGCCTGTGCGCCCGTGGCGATGATCAGGGCATCGCAGGTATAGACCGTGCCGGAATCGCCTTTCAGGCGGAAAGGACGCACCGTCGTTTCAACCTCGGTGATGATGTCATGGACGATTTCAGCGCCGACATTCTGCGCCTGCGTCGCCATCTGGTCCATCATCCACGGTCCCTGCACCGGATCGGCATAGCCCGGATAGTTTTCCACGTCGGTGGTGATCATCAGCTGACCGCCCTGCTGCAGCCCGGCGATCACGATGGGCTTCAGCATGGCGCGGGCGGCATAAATCGCCGCAGTATAACCAGCAGGACCCGAGCCGATGACAATGACTGGCGCATGACGCTGTGACATGAAGTTTTCTCCGGTCCCGGAGCGCTTCGGCCTGCTCAGGCCTTGTCAGCGCCCCACATGTTGGCTTTCACGTGCGCCTCGAACCGCTCACAATCCGGCACACACTAAAATCGATTAAAAGCGGCGGGTTCCAGCCCAGCAGAATCGCTTTCGCATCCTGTTCGGCCAATGCCCCGATATTATGGCCAAGGTAGGTCCGGCCCTCATCGTTTGCAAGGTTCCACAGGGATTTGCTGCGCTTTAGCCACAGCTTGTAACCATTTGAGCAAAGCCTTTCGCGCCAATACGTTGCGGGTAGATCGATCTCACGCTAAACAAGCTTCATGCAATGAATAATCCGCCAACCCGGAGCCGGCCGCCATTTACAAGTCAGTCGCCAATATCTGCGCGCGTTTCGGCCTCATCATGGCTGCCGCCATGCTTCTGCCTGCGGCGATCGACCTGCGCGACGGAAGCGACGACTGGCTCATTTTCGTGCGCTCGGCTGCGGCCACCGGCGCTCTTTCCGCCCTGTTCCTGCTGGCCACGCAAAACCAGACAATGCGCTTCACGCCGCGTCTCGGTTTTCTGCTGACGGCCTGCCTGTGGCTGACCGCAAGCTTCCTCGGCTCGATCCCGCTCTATTTTTCGCATCTGCCGATCAGCTACGCCACGGCGTTCTTCGAGGCCATGTCGGGCGTCACGTCCACAGGCGCGACCGCGCTCACCGGGCTCGACAACATGCAGCGCGGCATTCTCTTGTGGCGCTCGATCCTTTGCTGGATCGGCGGCGTCGGCTTTATCGGCCTCGCCCTTCTGTTGCTGCCATCGCTGCGGGCGGGCGGGCTGGCGCTCTTTCATATGGAAAATTCCGACAAGTCGGAGAAAATCCTCCCGCGCATGAACCAGATCGCGCTCGGGATCATACTGGCTTATCTCAGCCTGACGGCGGCCTGCATCATCGCCTATTTTGCTGTCGGCATGAGCGTTTTCGACGCCATCAATCATGGCCTGACGACCGTGGCCACGGCAGGTTTTTCCACGCATGACAGCTCAATCGGCTTCTATGAGGGAAACCGGCTGCTTCTTGTCGTCTCCACCATCTTCATGGCGCTTTCGGCGCTCCCATTCGTGCTTTACATCAAGGCCTTCATGCCGCGCCGCATGGAATCGCTTGCCGACCCGCAGGTGAAACTGTTCTTCGCAATCGCCATCGGTTTCAGCTTTGCGCTTGCCGTGGTGCTGCGGCTCGGCTCCGACGTGCCTTTCGGCGACGCGCTGATTTCCGCCTCGTTCCACTTCGTGTCGGTCATGACCACCACAGGCTATGCCACGGAAGACTATTCGCTGTGGGGACCGCCTGCGATTGGAATTTTCTTCCTCGCCTCGTTTCTCGGCGGTTGCGCCGGCTCGACGTCGGGCGGCATCAAGATGAACCGCCTCATCATCCTGTGGAGCCTGACGCAAGCCAATCTCGCCCGCCTCATCATGCCTCATGCGGTCATCAAGATCCGCTATGGCACCTCGGAAATTTCCGGCGATATCGCGCAGAACGTGCTGCTCTACCTGTTCCTCTATTGTGCGTCGCTCGTGATCGGCGCGGTGCTGCTCGCCTCACTGGGCCTCGATTTCGTATCGGCCTTCACCGGCGCGCTGACGGCGCTTTCCAATGTCGGCCCCGGTTTTGGCGACACGATTGGCCCCGTCGGCAACTTTTCCACCATTCACGACCCGGCATTATGGGTGCTTTCATTTCTTATGCTGGTCGGGCGTCTGGAGCTCGTTACGGTGTATATCCTGTTCACTCGCGCTTTTTGGGTGCGTTGACAGGGCGTCAGGCAGTTTACATCCAGCCGCATCATTTGATATGAGCAGGATTAGATTGCGCCGCGATGGCGACGAATGTTCTATAATTACCCCGGAATGAAATTTCCTTGCGCGCGGAGTTACGCATGCCGATCAAGGCCGATCTGGATGAAATCGATTGGAAAATCCTTCGGGAGCTCCAGAATAACGGGCGCATCACCAATGTCGAGCTGGCCGAGCGCGTCGGCATTTCGGCCCCGCCCTGCCTTCGCCGCGTGCGCAAGCTGGAAGAAAGCGGCGTCATCCGCGGTTATCGCGCCATTCTGAACGGCAACTCGCTCGGACAGGACCTCGTTGCGTTCTGTTCGGTCGGCCTGCATCGTCAGGCGGATGCGGACCTCAAGGCTTTTGCGGAGAAAACCAAGCAATGGCCGCTGGTACGCCGCGCCTGGATGGTTTCGGGCGAATCCGACTTCCTGCTCCATTGCGTTGCGCGCGATCTCAACACGTTCCAGACCTTCGTGATCGAGGAACTGACCGCGGCTCCCAACGTGGATTCCGTGCGTACCGCGCTGACCATTCGTCCGGTCAAGGACGAACCGCTGATGATCCTCTGATCGTCTGACGGCAGGCCGGGAAGTTTCCGATTATTTCCCGGCGAACACGCGCTCGTAAACACCGCTGATCGCAGCCGCTTCCTTTTCGAGCGGAAACGTGGCGCGAACATGCCTGAGTGCATTTTCGCCGTCGCGTTCGGCCATTCCCGGATCGGCCAGATAGGGCTCGATAGCCTTGCGCAGCGCTTCCCCGTCACCAGCCGCAACCGATGTTCCGGTGCCTTCCACGATCATTTCCGCATAAGCGCCCGCATCGCTGGCGACCACTGCCGTTTGTGACGCCATGGCTTCCAGCGGCGTCAGCCCGAAACCTTCATTGCGCGAAGGCGCTACATAAAGCGTCAGGCGGCGATACCACACGCGAATATCGGGCACTTCACCCAGAATAAGAATGCGATCCTGCAAGCCCGCAGCCGCGATCTTCGCCCTCAGAGCATCCTCGAAAGACTGGTGTTCGGCAGTCGTGCGCCCGGTAATGATCGCCGTCCAGTCCGGATATTTGGGCAGAAGCGCGACCATCGCGTCGACAAAAAGGTCCGTTCCCTTGGAGGAACGCACGCGACCGAAGCAGCCGACGGCATATTTTCCCGGCAGGCCGGACGCCGCGAAACTGTCCTCGCCGCCAACCGGCGGATGAAACCGCTGCAAATCCACGCCATGCATGATGACATCATGCGGCACTTCAAGAAAGCTTCCCGAACGGCCGCTCGTTGCAATCACCGCATTCATGCGGCGGATCAGCCATTTGGTGAAGGGCTTGTGGTGGCGCTGCGCAGCGGAAGTAAAGATAAGCCTCAGTTTCATGCGCAGCACATCGCGCATGAAAATACCGGCCAGCATTTCGATATTGCGCCGCGCGTGCCAGATGCGGAAGGGCTTCGTTCGCGGCTTCGACCAGAAGGACAGCAACGCGCTCCAGCCAAGATGCGGGAGCGTATCGGGCAGGCCCGGCCCCATCGTCGCGATGTTCAGCCCCTTTGCGCGCTGCAACGGGATGAGCTGGACGATTGTCGATGTAACCCCGGAGAGGCGGCGCTTGAAATTCGGCGCCACCACCTCGACATCCTGAACCGGGACTTTCATGGAAATCAGACGAACTTCAAGCCGACGATTTCATAGGAGCGCGAGCCGCCCGGCGCGTTGACTTCAATCGTGTCGCCTTCGCCCTTGCCGATCAGCGCGCGCGCAATCGGCGATGAGATGGAAATCCGGCCCTGCTTCACATCGGCTTCCTGATCGCCGACGATCTGGTAGATTTTCTCTTCTTCCGTATCTTCGTCGATCATGGTGACGGTCGCGCCGAACTTGATGCGATTACCCGAAAGCTTGGAAACGTCGATGACTTCCGCGCGCGCAACCAGATCTTCCAGCTCGTTGATACGGCCTTCATTCAGGCTCTGGGCTTCTTTCGCAGCGTGATATTCGGCGTTTTCGGACAGGTCGCCATGCGCACGCGCTTCAGCAATTGCCTCAATAATCCGAGGGCGCTCCGATTGCTGGCGCCAGCGCAGCTCTTCCTTGAGCTTTTCAAAACCGCCAGGGGTCATAGGGAACTTTTCCATACCCAGTCCTTTCCTTCATCCGGCGCTTCGCCTCTCCCCGAGGCCCTGCACGCACCGGCAGTTTGATTTGCCCGCCTCACCTCGCGCAATGCTTGGATAGTGCGAGGCGCTTTTCGGAGGCTTCCAACCCCCGAGACACAAAAAGAAAACGGTCGCCGAAACATCCGTCTCGGAACCGTTCGAATAACCATTCACAGAACTATAGCATTTCCATCAATCATTTCACGCGGAAAAATATGTCCCTGTCAACTCTCTGCAAAAGCGGCGCTTTCCCGCGCCGGTTATTTCGGGTTGACTGGCCAGCTCGCCGGCCATTTCTCCGGGCCTCCCGCATAACTGCCATCGCAATCGCCTTTTGAGCGTTCCTGCACCAGCACGAAACGCACCCGGCCCTCGCCGCTGTCGGTGGCTTTCCAGACATCGTAAATGCCGCAATCACCAAGCCCCCTGCCCTTGAAGAAGGCCGTCAGCGTCAGGGATTTCTGGTTCCAGTCTATGTTCCATGCCGTATCGGTCACTGTGGGGCCATCGTCGGAAATGGTAGGCAGGGAGATCGGCACGATCCTGTTTTCATAGCGGCTATAGAAAGCATAGGGCTGATTATAGGCGCCCGGCGATCCGCACGGCAGTCCGATGAGATCGAGACCATCGGCAATCCTTGTCTCGAAGCCGCCCGCATTGCGGAACATGCCGGGACTGGTCCCGCCGCAAACCGCCGTTTCCTCGGAAAAGTCCTTGCGGATTTCAGCCGGTATCTCTTGGACCGTCTCAATCAGCTTGAGTACGGGTGGAGCGGGCGCCGGCTTGCTGCCCTTGACCTGCAACGCCTCGACGGTTCCATCGCGCGATTGTTGTTCATCCACATAGATCAGCCCGCCGACAAATCCCGAAAGTGAATAGGTCGAAGTCACTCCGGCCAGTTTCAGCTGCAACTTCTGGCCGTTCTTCATGGCTTCAAGCACCTTGGCAAGATCGCCCGTATAATCGAGCTGATCGTCCTCTGCCTTCAAGGCCGAGACATCGACGTCAAGCAGCGGCTGGCCGTCGACGGAAATCTCCAGCTTGCCGGTTTTCCGGGATTGATCGACATAGGAAAGCTGCAGCACCGGCTTCGACCCCAGCTGGCTGCTGCGAAAAATGCCAAGTCCTATACCGGATTCGGGCGCTCCATCGCCTGCGACCGGCGTGAGGGTCAATGTGCAGTTCTGCGCGAAATCGCACAGGACCTGCGTGTCGCGAACCTTCTTGAAAGCCGCCTGCGATTCTCCGCTGGCCGCAAACAGCATCGCCGTGGCAATCGACGCCAAGAAAGCGGTCCCGAAAGCGGCGCCGAAAGCGGCCCCGAAAGTGGATTGACGAGATAAAGAAAGCATAAAACCCCCGCCGGTATGAATCCCTGAAAATCCGGTCATGCATGAATGTCGCAGAATCGGAAGGTCCCTTGCCGCCTGCCCGCAATATTGCCTATAGCATGACGGTTGGAAAAGATCGAACCGAGGTAAGGATGACGCGCGTACAGGCCAACATGCTGCTGCTTCTGGCGGGCGCCATCTGGGGCATGGGTTTCGTCGCGCAATCGACGGCGATGGCCAGCATCGGGCCGTTCCTGTTCATCGGCATCCGCTCGGCAATCGCCTCGCTCACCGTCCTGCCATGGGCCGTGGCGGAAGGGCGCCGCGCGAAGATCAGCCTCAGCCACTCGAACTATCTCTTCTTCATGGTCATCGGCCTGAGCCTCTTCATCGGGCTCGTCCTCCAGCAGATCGGGCTCATCACCACGTCCGTCACCAATGCCGGGTTTCTGACCGGGCTTTATGTGGTGATGGTGCCGGTGCTCGGCGTCATCCTGTTTCGCACATGGCCGCATCCGGTGGTCTGGCCCAGCGCCGTGGCCTGCCTTGCAGGCATCTTCCTGCTCTCCGGCGGCACGCTAACCGCGCTCAAGCAGGGCGACCTGCTGGTCATCGGCGGCGCCGTGTTCTGGGCATTGCAGGTGGTGCTGATCAGCCGCGCAAACCGCGCCGGACGGCCGATAACACTGAGCTGCGTCCAGTTCGCGACCAGCGCCGTCGCGGGACTTGCCATTGCTTCCATGGTTGAAGATTTCAACTGGACCGCCATCACGCTGACCTGGAAGGAAATCCTCTTCACCGGCGTTTTCTCGTCCGGCGTCGCCTTCACCCTGCAAGCCATCGGGCAGCGCTATACCACCTCCGCGCAGGCCGCGATCTTCCTGGCATCGGAAGCGCTTTTCGCGGCCCTGTTCGGCGCCATCTTCCTCGGCGAACGCGTGACCTTCATCGGTCTCATCGGCTGCGGACTGATCTTCTCCGCCATGATGGCTGTCGAGCTTGTACCCATGTTCTGGAAACGCAAGCCGGAACTTGCCGCTGCCGAGTGATTTCATCAGGCCTTGAAAATCAAGGCCGCCCCGCCCGCAATGAGCGCAAAGCCCAGCAGGTGGTGCCAGGTAAAGGCTTCCTTGAGATAGAAGACCGAGAACAGGCTGAAGATCACCAGGGTGATGACTTCCTGAATGGTCTTGAGCTGCGCCGCCGAATAGACCTCATGCCCGATGCGGTTGGCCGGAACCGCCATGCAATATTCGATCAGCGCAATGCCCCAGCTGATGAAAATGACGGTGACGAGCGGCGTGCTGGTGAATTTCAGATGCCCGTACCAGGCGAATGTCATGAAAACGTTGGAACCGATGAGAAGCAGGATCGGCAGGACGCTTGGCGAAATCAGTGCTGACATGGAAATGACTTCAGGGACCGGGAGGAGTTGTCTGCGGCATGGCCCGAAAACCGCCGCACGGTGATAAAACAACGGCGGCGATTTGCCAATCCTGCCCCCTGTTGCCCCCATTCCGCCACAGCCCTTAACGCGGGCGCTGACTCTTCCTTTACGCTTGCAGGCTAATATTCAGGAAACGCCATCGGTCTGGTCTCCTGAAGAAAGGTATGGACATGAGTTCCGCGTTGTCCGCCGCCGCTCCAGTCAGCCGCCAGCGCCCCCGGTTGCGAGGTCTGGCCCCCTCTTTATCCATCCTGCTGCTCGCCGTCCTCGCTGGCTGTTCCGGCGAAAGCGCCCCGCGTCCGCAGGCCAGTGTCGGCAATTCCGATATGATGGTGCCCGAGGCCCCGGTAGCGAGAACGGCGCCGGTCGCGCCCCCGCCTGTCATGCAGGAGCCGCATGAAGAGCGCGTCGTCGGCCTTGCCGAAGAGGAAGAAAACCACGTCGCCCAATCCGCACCGCAGAGCCGTCCGCAATATTCGGGCGACTATGGCTTCTCGGCCCCCATTCAGAACCCGGTGACGGCTGCCGAAAACATCTATACGATGTCCAACGCGGAAGCAGCCTGCCGCACGCGCCTCAAACGGCTCGGCGTCGTCTTCAAGGAAAAGCCGACCATCTATCGCAGCAGCTCCTGCCATATCGAGAACCCGATCGAGGTGTCAGGCTTCAACAGCGGCTCCATCGCCTTCAAGCCGGCGGCGACGCTGAACTGTCAGGTGACCGAAGCCTTTGCCCGCTGGATCAAGGGCGACCTGCAACCCGCCTCGCGCCTGCGCTATCTGTCCGGTGTCAGCACGATCTATAATGCCGGGGGCTATTCCTGCCGCACGATGAACCACCGTCGCGGCGCGAAAATGTCGGAACATTCACGCGGCAACGCCATCGACGTCACCAAGATCGTGCTCAACAACGGCAAGAACATCATGGTGCGCAAGCCGGGCTTCTTCGCTTTCCGCGAAAAGGGCCTGCTCAACAGCGTGCGCTCCGATGCCTGCGGCTATTTCACCACGGTTCTCGGCCCCGGCTACAACCCGGAACATGCCGACCATTTCCATTTCGACCTGATGCAGCGCCGCAGCGGGTATCGCGCCTGCAAATAAGCCCGGCGCGATGCCGGGCTTGACGATGCCTCATTTTTCCGGCGGCACCGGCGTCGGCTTGCCCTCTTCATCCAGCGCCACCATGATGAACTCGCCATGGGTCACGAGATCCATCTGCTGGGTCAGATAACGCTGCGCCCAGGCCTCAACCCGCAGGGTGATCGAGCTGCGTCCCACCCGCGTGATTTCCGTATAGACACACAGCGCATCGCCGATCTTCACGGGCTTGGCGAAGGACATTTCCCGCACCGCTGCCGTCACCACGCGCCCCTTTGCGCGCTCCGCAGCACGAATGCCGGAGGCGGAGTCCATCTGCGCCATCACCCAGCCGCCGAAAATATCAAATGCCGCATTCGCATCCTTCGGCATGGCAGGCACACGCAATGTCAGCATACCCTTCGGCGTACCATCACTACTCATCAACATGGTTCCTTCAAAGCTTGGGTGTCTGATTTCAAACCGGCGGGCACCGGAACAGACACCGGAGAGTCGCGCCGGAGTATGTAACAGGCGCACGGCGGTGAAAAGAGCTGCCAATCAATCTTCAATCACAGCTTATTTACACGGCTTTGCTTGATATCCATTAATCATAACGACACCATCATAAATAAATTTAAAGAAATACCGGAATATCCATGATATTAATATATCAATTTCGATGCAATAGGGGTCGACAGGATGCGGAATATAGTTAAATCAGCAGTTATTACATTAGCACTTCTAACTACAACCGGCGCGCAAGCTGCAAACGCCATTGTAACCACCACGATAAACCTGCGTACTGGACCGGGAACCGGCTATGGAAGTCTGGGCAGCATCCCCAACGGCGTCGGCGTCACGGTTGCGGGCTGCACGGACGGCTATGGCTGGTGTCAGGTGAGCTATGGCGGATTGTCCGGCTGGGCTTCTTCCCGCTACATCGCCATCCAGTCCACAGGCGGCGTCTATACGACCAACGACAATTTCGGCTCCACTGCCGCCGCTGTCGGCATACCGCTGATCGCGGGCATGGCCATAGGCGCGGCGGTCGCCAATAGCGGACCCCGTTATTACGACCCCTATTATCGCGGCGGCTGGGGTCGCGGCCCGACCATCGTCAATGGCTGCATTGGCCGCAATTGCCAGTCGAACTGGGGACCGCCGCGCCCGCATTGGGTAGACCGTCCGGGCTGGAACGATCATCCGGGCTATCATCACAATTTCGGGCCGGGCCCGCGTCGTTTCGGCAGGCGGTAAAAAGGTCTGCTCCTGACAGCCTTCTGTCAGGAGCATCGTTGGATATGTTGAGGGCGTGAAGGATTCCACCTTCTCGCCCTTTTCATTTGGGCGTTGAAATTCCATATTGGAAGCATGACGCGGAAAGTGGAAACCGGTTCCGCTTAAGACATGCGGTAACAATATAGGGCCATGGCTTCCTCAAAAGACAAACACTCCCAGGATTCGCACGACAAGGCTGGCGGCTTCGGTGAAGCGCCACAGGCCGGGTTTTCCGGCGCGCCCCTATCCGGGTCCATTGCTGATTGGGCAAAGGAAATCGGCGATGAGGCGGCCAAGCTGCGCGCAAAAAATCCAAAACAACCCAAGAAGATTCCCGAGCGCAGCAAGGAAGCCTCGCGCACGGGCCGCGGCACGTCGATGGGCGGCGCGGCTTCCGCCAAGGAACGCGCGGCGGCTGGCCTCAATCCTGTCGCCGGTCTCGACATCAGCCTTGAAGACGCCGCAGGCCTGAACCCGTCCGGCGCGACGGCGACGGTTCAGGCCCTGTCGGACCTGATCGCCTCCGGCAATCCGCTGTTCAAGAATGGCGAGCTGTGGACCCCGCACCGCCCCGCCCGCCCGGAGAAATCCGAAGGCGGCGTGCCGATCCGCATGGAGACCGAGTTCGAACCGTCCGGCGACCAGCCGACGGCCATTCGCGATCTGGTGGAAGGGTTGGAGAACAATGACCGCACGCAGGTTCTGCTCGGCGTCACCGGCTCCGGCAAGACCTTCACCATGGCGCAGGTCATCCAGCAGACGCAGCGCCCTGCCCTGATTCTCGCGCCCAACAAGACTTTGGCCGCGCAGCTTTATGGTGAGTTCAAGAACTTCTTTCCGAACAACGCTGTCGAATATTTCGTTTCCTACTACGATTACTACCAGCCGGAAGCCTATGTGCCGCGCTCGGACACTTATATCGAGAAGGAATCGTCCATCAACGAGCAGATCGACCGGATGCGCCACTCAGCCACCCGTGCGCTGCTTGAGCGCGACGACGTGATCATCGTCGCCTCCGTATCGTGCATCTACGGTATTGGTTCGGTCGAAACCTATACGGCCATGACCTTTGAAATGAAGATCGGCGACCGGCTCGACCAGCGCCAGCTTCTCGCCGACCTCGTGGCGCAGCAATACAAGCGTCAGGACATCAATTTCGTGCGCGGCTCGTTCCGCGTGCGCGGCGACACGATCGAACTGTTCCCGGCCCACCTTGAGGACCGCGCCTGGCGCATTTCGCTTTTCGGTGACGAGATCGAATCCATTACCGAGTTCGACCCGCTGACCGGCCAGAAGACCGGCGAGCTCAAATCGGTGAAGATCTACGCGAACTCGCACTATGTGACGCCGCGCCCGACGCTCAATCAGGCGATCAAGTCGATCAAGGAAGAGCTGAAGCACCGGCTTGACGAACTGACCCGCGCCGGTCGCCTGCTGGAAGCGCAGCGGCTCGACCAGCGCACCACCTTCGACCTCGAAATGCTGGAAGCGACCGGTTCCTGCGCGGGCATCGAAAACTATTCGCGCTATCTGACCGGGCGCAACCCCGGCGAGCCGCCGCCGACCCTGTTTGAATATATCCCCGACAATGCGCTGGTTTTCATCGATGAAAGCCACGTCACCGTTCCGCAGATCGGCGGCATGTATCGCGGCGACTTCCGCCGCAAGGCAACGCTTGCCGAATATGGCTTCCGCCTGCCATCCTGCATGGACAACCGCCCGCTCCGCTTCGAGGAATGGGATGCCATGCGCCCGCAAACCATCGCCGTTTCGGCGACGCCGGGCGGCTGGGAAATGGAAGAAGCAGGCGGCGTGTTCGCAGAACAGGTCATCCGCCCGACCGGGCTGATCGACCCGCCGGTCGAAATCCGCCCCGCCAAAACGCAGGTCGATGACGTGCTCGGTGAAATTCGCGATACGGCGGCAAAAGGCTACCGCACGCTGGTCACCGTGCTGACCAAGCGCATGGCGGAAGACCTGACCGAATATCTGCATGAACAGGGCGTGCGCGTGCGCTACATGCATTCGGATATCGACACGCTGGAGCGCATCGAGATTATCCGCGACCTGCGGCTTGGCGCTTTCGACGTGCTGGTCGGCATCAACCTGCTGCGCGAAGGTCTCGACATTCCCGAATGCGGCTTCGTCGCCATTCTCGACGCCGACAAGGAAGGCTTCCTGCGTTCGGAAACCTCGCTCATCCAGACCATCGGCCGCGCGGCGCGTAACGTTGACGGCAAGGTCATTCTCTATGCCGACAATATTACCGGCTCGATGCAGCGCGCGATGGACGAAACCAGCCGCCGCCGCGAAAAGCAGATCGCCTATAACGAGGAACACGGCATCACGCCTGCTTCGGTGAAGAAGAATATCTCGGATATTCTCGGCTCGGTTTACGAGCGCGATCATGTCCGGGCGGATATTTCGGGCTTCGCGGAAGAAGGCGCGATGATGGGCAACAACCTTGCCGCCCATCTGGAGCATCTGGAAAAGCAGATGCGCGACGCCGCTGCCGATCTCGACTTCGAAAAGGCCGCGCGGCTGCGCGACGAGATCAAGCGCCTGCGCGAGACGGAATTGGCCATCGCCGACGACCCGCTGGCACGCGAATTCGAGGCGGGCGACGCCGGTGCCAGCCGCAACAAGGGCAAGCCCTCCGGTAATTCGCGCTTCCGCAAGCCGACGCTGGATGAAATGGGTGCGGATACGACGCGCCCGCTTGGCAAGCCGTCCTTGTTCCAGAAACCGTCGCTTGACGATATGGGACCGGGCACGGATATGGCAAAACCGCTGTTCCGCAAGAACACGCTGGACGAGATGACGGTGAAGCGGACGGAAGTGCCGAGCGGCGGCAACGATGCAGCGATCCGCCGTGAGCGCGCCGGCATCGGCTCTTACGAGGACCCGGCAGAAACCGCGCGCAAGAAGCGCCGTCCCGGCAAGACAGGCCGACCGGGGCGGTGAACAGGCCCCGGTTTCCGTTTACCTAATCAAACACTGTTGTCCATGTAAGCTTTTAGTGCATCACCATAGGTGATGTCGTTTGATCCGGAGTGAGCTAGAAGCGCTTTGAGACTCTCAATTAGCTTCTCATTTTTATTTTTCTTGGCTCTTCTGGCCTCTTTCTCTTCCAAATCTTCTATAATTGTAGTTATTTTTATATTCTCAATGGGGACCCGCTTTCGCTCGCCGTCCACTTTTATCGAGTATAAAGATTTCAGTCCCTGATCTTGTCCGAAAATATCAGTCTGTGAATTTGAGAAAACGTTAGCATTTCTGGAAACAATTTCATTTAGGATGCGCCGAAATGCAATTTCTTCTAGTTGTAATTTACTTTCAGAGATAAGGTCAGAATGGTTTTTACGAAGATATTTTATCACATTATTATTGGAAGCATCGCCGGATTGAGCCAAATTATGCAGGGCTTTACTCATCGCAATTTTCAACTCTGTAATTGCTTTTGGCATTGTTCTACCGATCTCCAAATGAAAATTCTGAGGAGTTCACGCTACCAAGAAAGGCGCTCATTGGCAGTGATTTGCTTAGCGCTTCAATATATCTAATCCTAAAATATAACCTGATACTAAATCCAGATATCAACAACTTTTGCGAGCATTTGAGAGATCTGCATCATCAAACTGTAATGTTATACCCCCCAATTGAATGGGTATCGCCCGACAAGACAGGCCGACCGGGGCGGTGAGAAAACCTCTTAGGGAATAAATTGGAAAGGCCGCATTTTGCGGCCTTCCCATATCCCCATTGGTGTTCGGCCTACCGGCACTGCCCGCTGCTCATGATTCGATAGCCTGCACGGTCGGCTTCGCAACGGTTGGGGAAAGTGCGCCTGTCGTTGCCGCGCCGCGCGCAAACCGGCATATATTCGCGAGTGCAGGCGCCTGCGCCCGGCCTGTTGCCCTGATGCGGCGGGCGCACCGGACCGACACCCTGTCCACCCCAGCCGGAGCCGGGCCGCGACGAGCATTGGCCGTTTGAAACAACGCGATAGCCTTCCGCCCGCGCCTGGCATGAATTGCCAAACGTTTTGCGCGAAGAGCCGCGCTGCGCGCAGACCGGCGCATAGATCATCGGGCACATTTGGGGCTGCGACGGTCCGGGCCGCAGCGGCGGACGATGATCGACCCCGCCTTCCGCGACGCAACCGGCAAGAAGTAGCGCGCCCGCAAGCGCGGCCAATTGTTTAAAACGATGAAATTGCATTTTCCTCTCCCTCTGTCCCGAAGTCTAAAATGGCGCAGCCTTCAATAAGGGCAAGTCCTTTCGCAAAAGTGCAAAACCTTGCGGACCATATCGACAACCCGCTCATATAGGTTACCTTGGCCGAAGTTGAGGGGCGGAACAGGCAGCATGAATCGTTACAGGCATAGCATAGCGGTTATCCTCGTTTCGCAGCTTTTCAGCCTGCCTTACGGCATCGTTTCGTCCCACGCGGCGAGCGAACCGAACCCGCCGGTCCACTCGCCGCCCCCCTTGCCGCCGGAGAAGGACGCCCCGACTGTCGACCGCATCTGCCAGCTCATCGGCGCCAATGCCGACACCCACGGAATCCCGCGCGATTTCTTCGCGCGGCTGATCTGGAAGGAAAGCCGGTTCGACCACAAGGCGGTGAGCCCGGTCGGGGCCGAAGGCATCGCACAATTCATGCCCTATACCGCGAAGGAACGCGGGCTGGCCGATCCCTTCGATATCGAGCAGGCCATTCCCGCCTCGGCGAGTTTCCTACGAGACCTGAAAGGCGCTTTCGGCAATTGGGGCCTTGCAGCCGCCGCCTATAATGCAGGCGCGGGGCGTGTTTCCAGTTGGATGCGATCCGGCGGATTTCTGCCGCTCGAAACAGAAAATTACGTACTGGATATTACCGGCGTGCCCGCCGACGATTTCGCTGCCGGCAAGGAGATCGTGAACCGTCCGCTTGATCCCAAGCTCGCCTTTGAAGACGCCTGCAAGCGCCTGCCGATCATCCGCAGCGCCACCATTCCAATGTCGCGCGTCAAGCCGAAGCCGTGGGGCATACAGGTTGCGGGCAATTTCCGCCGCAGCGCTGCCGTCAATCAGTGGGCGCGCCTGCGCAGGCAATTCAGCGCCGTGCTCGCGGGCCACGAGCCGGTCGTCAGCCGGATACGCACGCCCATGGGACGCCGCGGCATCTATGCGGTTCGCATCGGCGCCGACAGCCGAGGGGAAGCCGACGGCATTTGCACAAAACTGCGCGCAGCCGGCGGCGCATGCATAGTTTTGCGCAACCGATGAGAAAAACGCGGTGAGTACCTGCTAAATCAGCAATATATTGGGGAAACCCTGTTCTGTTTTGGGATTCGACCGATGATTTTCTTGAAACTTTCGTAAAAAATTCAAACGATACCGGTTCGAAGATAACCAATCATGTCCTCCCCGAAGAATTTGCTTGCCAAATACCGCTTCATAGATCAGTCTCCATCTGTTCGGGCATTTAGCGAACAAATGGAAGACTGGAAGAACGGCGTGCCGGGGCCGCTATAAGTTCCGGGTCGAAGGCTCCCCTTCGGCAATGATCGGTTCCTTCCCAATGTCGAGAACTGCCTGCATAACCCTCTGCCGGGTGTGTGGTGCGCTTGGCAGAAATCGTAATACCGCCGTCCCTACGGGAGCGGCGGCGCCAAGGAAAAGGAACGGATCCCATGGCACAGACCGGACAGGTCAAATTCTTCAATACCGAAAAAGGTTTCGGTTTCATCAAGCCGGACGATGGTGGCGCAGATATCTTCGTACACATCTCCGCAGTACAGGCTTCTGGCCTCACGGGCCTCGCAGACAATCAGAAGGTTTCCTACGAGACGGAACCGGATCGTCGCGGCAAGGGCCCGAAGGCCGTGAACATCACCGTTACCGGCTGATCGTTCATAAAAGAACCTACCACTTGCCCCGGCTTCTGCCGGGGTTTTTTATTGCCTGTTTGGCGTCTCCCCTATTTGAGCGCGAAATATTACAGATACTGCACGTAATTTACCGGAAACTGGCCGCTTTCCGCCGCGTTTCACCATTGTTCAGCCTCCATTCATGTCGAAAGAGTTAATTAGTTATTCATAAACGATGCGTGC
Organism: Brucella pseudintermedia; assembly: GCF_008932435.1. Lineage (GTDB taxonomy): Bacteria > Pseudomonadota > Alphaproteobacteria > Rhizobiales > Rhizobiaceae > Brucella > Brucella pseudintermedia. The sequence goes on from NZ_WBWE01000001.1 coordinate 264,953, forward strand.
CCCTTTCGGGCCAACGTACCGGAGACATTGCAGTCGAGCTTCTGAAGGAGCGAACAATGAACCGATTTGCGAAAACAGCCATTCTGGCAGCGGCATCCCTCGCGGCTGTGGCCGCGCCGCTTGCGACGGCATCGGCAGATTCCTGGGGTCGTCCTGGTTGGGATCGCGGCGGCTGGGACCGTCCTTACTACCGTGAGCGGCATCGCGACCATAGCGACGCTGTCGCGGCTGGCGTGATCGGCCTCGCCGCAGGCGCCCTTCTCGGCAGCGCACTTAGCCAGCCATCGCAGCCGACCTATGTGCAGCCTGCTCCGGTCTACGCGCCGCCCCCGCCGCCGCCAGCCTATTATCCGGCAGCGCCGGTGCGTCAGGCAACCTATTACCGCGCAGGCTATGAGCCATGGAGCCGCGGCTGGTATCAGTATTGCTCCGACCGCTACCGGTCGTTCAACCCGAACACCGGCACCTATCGCGGCTATGACGGGCGCGATCATTTCTGCTCTGCCAACTGAGATCGCGGAAAACAGACAGATAGAGCGGTTCCGTTAAAACAGGAACCGCTTGAGGCACTCAGCAAAAAGCCGCCCTTCCGGCGGCTTTTTCATTCATGCATATCCGATATCGTTGAGGAACGGATTGGAGCGCCGCTCCTCTCCGAACCGCCCGCCCGGGCCATGCCCGCAGATGAAGCCGATATCGTCGCCAAGCGGCAGCAGTTTTTCCTTGATGGAGCGAATCAGCGCCGCGTGGTCGCCGCCCGGCAGGTCGGTGCGCCCGACCGAGCCGTTGAACAGCACGTCGCCGACAATCGCGAATCGCGCTTCCGGGTTGAAGAACACCACATGGCCCGGCGCGTGACCCGGCGTGTGGAAGACGTCGAACACGTGCCCGGCAACGGAAACCTTGTCGCCCTCGTTCAGCCAGCGATCCGGCGTCACGTTGCGCACGCCCTGAATGATGCCGTATTTCAGGCCCGTCGCTTCCAGATTGTCGAGCAGGAACTTGTCATCCTTGTGCGGGCCGATAATGTCCACGTCCAGCGCTTCCTTGAGGTCGAGCGCAGCCCCGGCATGGTCGATATGGCCGTGCGTGATCCAGATAGCCTCGACGTTGACCGCCTGAGATCCAATCGCGTCCAGAATGCGGTCGAGATCACCGCCCGGATCGATCACCACGCCCTTCTTGCTCTCGCTGTCGAACAGGATGGTGCAATTCTGCTGGAAAGGCGTGACGGGAACGATAATGGCCTGCAATTGCCCCATAGTGTTACTCCACTCAAAATAAACAGCAGCGCTTCCGCCACAGATAGTGTGCCCGACCCGTCAGGTGAAGCTCTAAATAGATACGGGCGGCTGATCGCCGCCCGTTTCCCCTCTCCAGGATTGTACGGAACGCCCTGGCCGAAAGCCGTTTCAAGGTTTTCGGAATGCGCCCCGACAGTTCGTCTAGAGCGGCGTGCGTCCTCACAGACCCACAAAGGTCGCTCTAACCTATCGAATCTACACATCGTGCTTTCCGAAAATCGATTCCGATTTTCGGGCCGATGCTCTAGCCGGTTGTCCCCACAACCTTACGTTCTGCGATGCATCAGGCCTTGGCGGCCATCGCGTTCTTGATCAGGCCGACAATGGCCGTGAGTACGATACCGCCGACGCCGCCGCCAGCCAGTTGGCCGACAACGCCATTGAGCACGGAATCGAGACCGCCGCCGGACAGCATCGGAAGCAGCTGACCGAGGATGACACCGCCGATGCCGCCCGCCACCGTGTTACCCGTGGTTCCCAGACTGATATTCTTGACTGCGCCTGCGATGTTGCCGCCAACCGCGCCAGCGACCAGCTGAAGAATGAGAGGTAGTAGAGCTTCCATAATCGTCACCCCATCTGAGTTTTAAACCGGAATAGCGCGACTCCGGCAAAAAAAATCATGTGCGGAAACTTGGCAATGTCAAACAATAAGCGACGGAAAAACAAAGAAGCGGCCCGAAGACCGCTCTTTTTCTGTTTAAAACCCAGTTACTCCGCCGCAGCGCGCTTCGGCTGAACTTCTGCCGAATAGTCATTCATCAGAAGATTTGTGATTTCGGAAGGCTTGAACCGGTATTGGCCGATCTCCGAAACCGGCGTCACTTCCGCTGCCGTGCCGCACAGGAAGCATTCGGAGAAACCGGCAAGTTCTTCCGGCATGATCGCCCGCTCGATGACTTCGATGCCGCGGCGCTTGGCAAGATCAATGATCGTGCGGCGCGTAATGCCGTCGAGGAAGCAGTCGGGCTTCGGCGTGTGCAGCGCCCCGTCCTTGACGAAGAACACATTGGCGCCGGTTGCTTCCGCAACCTGCCCGCGCCAGTCGAGCATCAGCGCATCCGCATAGCCCTTGGCCTCGGCGGCATGTTTGGAGATCGTGCAGATCATGTAGAGACCGGACGCTTTCGAGCGCGACGGCGCGGTGCGCGGGTCGGGGCGGCGATATTCGGCAACGTCGAGCCGGATGCCCTTCATTTTTTCTTCCGGCGAGAAATAGCTCGGCCATTGCCAGATCGCGATGGCCAGATGAATGCGGTTGTTCTGCGCCGAAACGCCCAGCGAATCCGAGCCGCGCCACGCGATCGGGCGCACATAGGCATCCTCGAAACCCTGTTTCTTGAGCAGTTCGCGGCAGGCATCGTTGATTTCTTCGACGCTGAAAGGAATCTCGAAACCGAGAATGCGCGCGGACTCATGCAGGCGTTCGGTATGCTCATTGAGCTTGAATATCTCGCCGCCATAGGCGCGCTCGCCTTCAAACACGGCGCTTGCATAATGCAGGCCATGGGTCAGCACATGGATTTTTGCATCCTTCCAGTCGACGAATTCTCCGTCCAGCCAGATGAATCCGTCCCGTTGATCGAATGGAATCGCAGCCATTTTCTTGCTCCTTGACTTTCCTCGCGGCGCTGTCTCGACACGGTTTCAGGCCGATTTCAGACCGGACAAACTTCTCCGCGACCCGTCTTCCCCAGTTAAATCGATATAAATGGTGAGACGACCACCTTTTTCTGCGTAATTGCTGGCCTTTTTGTTCAAAATGCTTTGAGGTCACGCAAACATATTGCGCGAAATCCAGCCGGAGCATGCATGGACAGAAAATAAATCCTCCACAGGGATCGAATATTGCGGGGACCCTTCTCGCCATCCGTCCTCGGACGAGCGGCGGCAGACCGGCCAGCGCAATTATTCCTCCTCCATGCACGCGTCAGCGCAAACATTATTCCAAAAAAGCCAGCTCACGCTTATCGAAAATTATCTGGGCGATTGAATTATGTCAATAATGCTGACATATTTAACGCAACAGAACGGAGCACCGATGTGAATTCGACGAACGATCTGAATTATATAAGCAATCCGTTGACGGCTGAGGAGGCGGCCGACCTCAACGTGATCGAACTTCTGTTTTTTTCCTATCGCGATTTCACCGCCGACCCTGATCTCATTCTGGAAAAGATCGGATTCGGGCGGGCGCATCACCGCGTTCTTTACTTCATCAACCGCAAGCCCGGCATGACGGTTGCCGAACTGCTGGAGGTTCTGCGCATAACGAAGCAAAGCCTTTCGCGTGTGCTCAAGCAGCTCATCGATACCGGCCATGTCGTTCAGGCGACCGGCCTGCATGACCGCCGCCACCGCAAGCTTTATCCGACCCGCAGCGGCCGTGAGCTGACGCTTGCGCTGGCCCTTCCGCAGTCGCGGCGCATCGCGCGCGCGCTGGAGGATTGCGGCCCGCAGGACCGCGCGGTGATCGAGCGCTTTCTCTATAATATGGTCAATCCCGAACGGCGTCCGCAGATCGACGAATTTTCTGCCGACGATCCCTCGTCCCGGCCAGCTTGATACGAGTGTTACGCATCGTAGCAGTTAGTGCTTGCATAAAAGCAGGCCCGTGCAGGCAGTGAATGGACGTGCCGCATTCCTGTCGGTAATATGCGTGCCAAAGCATCGGGCTTAAGCCGCAATGCTGAAGCGAAATTATCAGAACGGGATCGAAAGACGCCATGGCAGCAGAAGAAGAAAAAACGCTCTCGGATGACGCGCCGCATCTCCTCGTCGTTGACGACGACACGCGCATCCGCAGCCTTCTTTCGCAATATCTGACCAATAGCGGTTTCCGTGTCACCATTGCCGGCAGCGCCGCCGAAGCGCGCCGCAAGCTGGAAGGCATCGATTTCGACCTTCTGATCCTCGACGTCATGATGCCGGGCGAAACCGGCGTTTCGCTGACGCGCTCGCTGCGCGAAAAGAAGAATGTCCCCATCCTCATGCTGACGGCTTTGTCGGAAACCGACAACCGCATCGACGGGCTCGCCGCTGGCGCGGACGACTATCTGCCGAAGCCCTTCGATCCCCGCGAGCTGACGCTTCGCATCAACAATATTTTGCGGCGCGGCGCGCCTCCGGCGCAGCCCAAGATCGAACAGATCGTGTTCGGCCCCTATACGTTCTTCATCCCGCGTCGCGAGCTGAAAAAGGGTTCCGAAACGATCAAGCTGACCGATCGCGAGCAGGACATCATGGCGATTTTCGCCGAGCGCGCCGGTGAAACGATCCCGCGTCACGAGTTGACCGGTCAGGACGGCGATGTCGGCGAGCGCACGATTGACGTCCAGATCAATCGCCTACGCCGCAAGATCGAGCAGGACCCGGCCAATCCGGTCTGGCTCCAGACCGTGCGCGGCATCGGCTACAAGCTGAGCATCGAGTAGCAATCGGCAGTGCCGGGATAGTGCGATCGGAAATGGTATTCTCACAGAACGCGAAGCGCAGCCTGAAAAGAGCTTTCCGGTTGCGCCGCACACCGGGAACGCCATCGCCAGCCGCGAATGCCGTTCCTGTGCCGCAGCCAGTGTGGGCCTGACACGATGAAATCGCCCTTGAGAAAATTCTCCCGCTGGTTGGCCCGCATCATGCCAAAGGGGCTTTATGCGCGCTCGCTCATCATCATCATCGCGCCGATGGTGCTGCTGCAATCCGTGATCGCCTATGTGTTCATGGAACGTCACTGGCAGATGGTGACGGAACGTCTTTCCACCGCCGTCGTGCGCGATATTTCCGCGATCATCGACATTCTGGAGACCTATCCGCAGGAACCCGGCTACGATAATCTCATCCGCATCGCGCAGCAGCGGCTGGCGCTGAATATCTCGATCCTGCCGCCGGATCCGCTGCCGCCGCCCGGACCGAAGCCGTTCTTCGCCATTCTCGATTACTTCCTCAGCGAAGAAATCACCCGCCAGATCAACCGGCCCTTCTGGGTGGATACGGTAGGCGATTCCGATCTCATCGAAATCCGCATCAAGCTTGAGGACAAGGTGTTGCGCGTCTTTGCAAGGCGCAGTCAGGCCTATGCGTCCAATACCGGCATCTTCCTGACGTGGATGGTGGGTACCGCGCTCGTTCTGCTCATCATCGCCATCGCCTTCCTGCGCAACCAGATCAAGCCGATCCAGCAGCTTGCCGAGGCGGCGGAAAGTTTCGGCAAGGGACGCCCCATGCCCGAAGGTTTTCACCCGCGCGGCGCGGAGGAAGTGCGCCGCGCGGGCATTGCCTTCATCCAGATGCGCTCGCGCATCGAGCGCCAGATCGAGCAGCGCACGGCCATGCTGTCCGGCGTCAGCCACGACCTGCGCACCATCCTCACCCGCTTCAAGCTGCAACTGGCGCTGGCTGGCCATTCCATCGACACCGAGCCGCTCAATCAGGATATCGCCGACATGCAGACCATGCTGGAAGGCTATCTCGCCTTTGCGCGCGGCGAAGGTTCGGAAGAAACGGCAAGCTATGATGTCTCCCGGCTGTGCGAAAAGCTGGAGAACGAGGCGCGGCTGCGCGAACGCGGCTTCAAATACCGCATCGAGGGCGACAGCGAGGTCCATGTGCGCCCCAATGCCTTCTCGCGTCTGGTCAGCAACCTGGTTTCAAACGCCTTCCGTCATGCGCAAAATGTCGAGCTTTCCATTTCGCATGTCGAAGGCTGGCTGAAAGTGGTCGTGGACGATGACGGGCCGGGCATTCCGGAAGACCGGCGGGAAGATGTGTTTAAGCCATTCGTCCGGCTGGATGAGGCGCGAACGCAGGATTCCGGCGGCACGGGGGGGCTCGGGCTTGCCATTGCGCGCGACATCGCGCGCAGCCATGGCGGTGACATTTCGCTGGAAGATTCGCCGCTGGGCGGCCTCCGCGCCATCATCCACATTCCGGCTTAGAGCGGTTCCTGTTCTAACAGAAAAACCGTTTCATACTTTTGCTGGAAATTCTCCAGGCGTTCTGGCTTGGGGCTGGGGAAATAAACTTCAGAGCAAAGCGATAAGCAGGAGTTTTCACGCTTCTTTTCCCTCATCCTGAGGAGCCGTTGAAAACGGCGTCTCGAAGGGCTGAGGGAAAACGCCCAATGCCTGCCACAGTGCCTGCCCTCGTCCTTCGAGACGGCTCCTTCGCAAGCTCAGAAGCCTCCTCAGGATGAGGGGTCGACGCGGTTGCTCAACGCGAAATCATCACGCTCTTAATAAAGCTTGCCGCCGTTTGGCACCGGCTTGTCGATGGCTGCGAGGACCACTTCACCGTTTTCATCCGGCATGCCGAGCGTCAGCACCTCCGACATGAAGGGACCGATCTGGCGGGGCGGAAAATTCACCACAGCCATGACCTGTTTGCCGATCAATTCTTCTGCCGTATAGCGCTTGGTAATCTGGGCCGATGATTTCTTGATGCCGATCTTTTCGCCGAAATCGATCTTCAGCTTGTAGGCGGGCTTGCGCGCTTCAGGAAATGGCACGGCTTCCACGATGGTTCCGCTGCGGATATCGACCTTTTCGAAATCCGCCCAGCTTATGGTGGTGGCTTCGCTCATTTTTTACTCCCCCTCACTCACTCACGATCGAATGAGAGCCTGAATTCAAAAGCGTCATGTGCGTGCGAAAATGGCGATTTTCGAGTACCGGAGCGGAGCGTACTTGAATGTACGTGAGCACCGGAACGCAGATAAATTGCCATTTGCAGCCGCACAGGGTGACTTTTGGAACAGGCTCTCAGGCGCGACCGACTGTCTCGAACACCACACTCTCCAGCGCCTCGCGGGCCGTCACGCCCGACCAGACCACGAACTGAAAAGCCTGAAAATAGGCCTCGCAGGCTTCCAGCGCCGCCGAAAGCAGCACTTCCACCTGACGGCTGGTCGGCTCCGCGCCGCCTGCCAGCAGCAGCGACTGGCGATACATGATCGCGCCTTCCTGCTGCCAGAGATCGAAATGGCCCATCAGCAGTTTTTCGTTGATGAGCGAAAGCAGGCGCATCACTTCGTTGACGCGTGGCTCGGCCACCTTGATGTCGAATGCGCAGGCCAGATGCAATGCCTCGAAATCCTCCATCCAGGAAAACGAGATGTGATAGTCAGTCCAGTTGCCCGCAACCGAGATTGCGATTTCGTCGTCGCCAGTCCGCTCGAACGTCCAGTCGTTTGAATGCGCGACCTGTTCGATCACATCCACCGGATGCGCCTCACGTGCGAATTCAAGCTCAAGAAGGCTCATGTCCGTTTCCTGTTCTGGGAATCATCTGCCCCCAGATGTTTCCTAATTCCCGGCGTGCAGGTAACTGCCCGCCCGCGCCGGTCACCGCGCAAGAACAGGCGCAGGAAAACAGGCACGAATTGATCGGTCGAGGAACCGGCATGCACGGTGGCATGCAAGCGCCCCAATGGCACACGCACATACGCAACTGATACTGGAAAGCAGCCTGAAAGACGCGAAACCTGACACACAGCCCCTCGCCGCCGCCCACATGACCGCATTACGAATCATGTAGTGTTTTCAGTCTATTGATGCTGAATCTGAACGCCAGCCCCTTTTCAAAAAAGAGACATGAAAGCATGTGGAAATATGCGGGGGGCGGGCCGCGACCCTTGCCTTAACCGACTCTAAGACAAGGGTTTTTGCCGCTTGCGGCCTGTTAATAAATAATCAGGGATTATTTTTGGATTTTGCCGAAGTTGAAGCCGATTTTGCCGTTTTGGCATCGGAATCGGCTTCCAATTTCGCAAGACGCGCTTCGAGAGCTTCGATTCTTGCCAGCAAGGCGCTGTTTTCCGCGCGTGCCTTGATCGCCATTTCGCGAACGGCTTCGAAGTCTTCGCGCTGCACGACATCGAGCGTGTTCAGCACGCGTTCGCCCTGCGAACGCAGCGCCGTTTCCACTTCGCGGCGCACGCCCTGCGCAGCGCCTGCCGCATCCGTCACAAGCTTGGCGAGTTCATCGAGAACCCGGTTCTGTCCGCTGGTCATGGCTTTCTTCCTATCTGTTTAACGGCCTGCTCGACCCTGAATTTGAAATAGGGCTGTCTCCGTTGCGATGCAAGCGCGGGCCTGCAATCGTGATTAATCCAAACCCGGCTTGACCGCCGAAACTTCGTCCAGCATGTTCCCCTCACAAAATGGAGTGATTTCATGATCGAGACGTTGCTGCCCGTATCGGCGCTCGCCTTCCCCAATATCGATCCGGTGATTTTCAGGATCGGGCCGCTGGCAGTGCACTGGTACGGCCTCGGCTATGTCGTGGGCATCATGTTCGCCTGGTGGTACGGCAAGAAGCTCCTGCGAAGCCACCGCCTGTGGGCGAACAACCAGCCGCCCATGGCGCCCGAAGCGCTCGACGATTTCGTCATCTGGGCGGCGCTCGGCGTCGTGCTGGGTGGGCGCATCGGCTATGTGCTCTTCTATAATTTCTCCTTTTACATCTCCAACCCGCTCGCCATTCCGGCGGTGTGGGATGGCGGCATGTCGTTCCACGGCGGCATTCTGGGCACGACGCTCGCCATGTTCCTGTTTGCCCGCTCGCGCGGCATCAGGGTGTGGAGCATGTTCGACACGATTGCCGCCGGTGTTCCGGTCGGGCTTGGCGTGGTGCGCGTCGCCAATTTCATCAATTCGGAACTATGGGGCCGCGTCAGCGATGTGCCTTGGGCGGTCTATTTCCCCAATGGCGGTCCGCTGCCGCGCCATCCAAGCCAGCTTTATGAAGCCTTCCTTGAGGGGTTGGTACTGTTCTTCGTGCTGTTCCTGCTCGTCTGGGTCGGGCGCAAGCTGAAGAAGCCGGGCTTCCTCGCGGGCGCATTCGTCACCGGCTACGGCCTCAGCCGCATCGTGGTCGAATTCTTCCGCGAGCCGGACGCACAGCTCGGCTATCTCTTCGGCGGATGGCTTACCATGGGCATGGTGCTTTCGGTCCCGATGGTGCTGATCGGGCTCTGGGCCATGTGGCGCGCAAACCGGGCCGCGGCAAAGGATGCCTGACCTCTCGCTGAAAGACCGGCTGAAACGCCTGATCGCCGCCTCCGGGCCGATCAGTGTCGCCGATTACATGGCCGCCTGCCTCGGCGACCGCGAGGCGGGCTATTACACCACGCGCGAACCTTTCGGACGCGACGGCGATTTCATCACCGCGCCGGAGGTGAGCCAGATGTTCGGCGAACTGATCGGCATATGGTGCGTCAGCGAATGGGATGCGCTGGGACGCCCGGATAATGTGGTGCTGTGCGAGATCGGCCCCGGTCGCGGCACGCTGATGAGCGACATGCTGCGCACCATCGGCAGGCTTGCCCCGCAAATGCTGGCCCATGCGCATGTTGCCATGGTCGAAACCAGCCCGCGCCTTGTCGAAAGACAGAAGGAAAAGCTGGCCGATGCAGGCGCGAAGATCGACTGGTTCGAGCGTTTCGCCGATATTCCCGCCGATGGGCCGCTGATCCTCGTTACCAATGAGCTGTTCGACGCGATCCCGTTCCGGCAATTCGTCAAGGTGGGTGGCCGCTTTGTCGAACGGATGATCGCGCTCGACGAGAAGGACGCGTTTCAATTCGTCAGCGGTCTGGGCGGCATAGACCCCGCTCTCCTGCCGCAAGGTCACGCAGACGCAGAAGAAGGGGCTATCTTTGAAGCAGCCCCGGCGCGCACGGCCTTGATGCAGGAAATCGCCAGCCGTATCGCGACAACGCGCGGCGCGGCGCTCAACATCGATTACGGCCATCTGGAATCCGGCTTTGGCGACACGCTGCAAGCCATGCTGAAACACGGGTTTGACGATGTGTTCGCCCATCCGGGCGAAGCCGATCTCACCAGCCATGTCGATTTCGACAGTCTGGAGAAGACCGCAAAAGCCTGCGGCTGCAAGACCGGAACCATGACGCAGGGCGAGTTTCTGCTTGCAATGGGCTTAGCTGATCGCGCCGGGCGGCTCGGCGCGGGCAAGGATGCGGCGTTTCAGGAGAAAATCCGACAGGACGTCGAAAGGCTGGCCGCGCCCGATCAGATGGGAACCTTGTTCAAGGTTCTCGCATTGAGTGACCGGCAGACACGTCTTTTGCCTTTTGAATGAGAACTACCAGATCACGCTCTTTTAGAAAGCCGCGATTGACAAGCCGTCCGAGCTCCCCCACCATCCCGCCGTTTGAAACGAGATTGCCATGACAGACACGCCGCAACCGCTCCGTTCGCCTCTCCTTGAAAAGCCCGTGGCGCAGAACGGGAAGCGGATCGCGCATGGCTTTTTCACCCGCAAGGGCGGCGTTTCCGATGGCATCTATACGGGCCTCAATGTCGGCAGCGGATCGAACGATGTGCCGGAAAAGGTCGCGGAGAATCGCCGCCGTGTCGCAGCAACCCTTGGCGTTGCGCCCGATCATCTCATGACGGTGCATCAGGTCCATTCGCCCGATGTTATCCGCGTCACCGAACCTTTCGGCAGCCCGCGCCCCAAGGCCGACGCCATGGTGACCAATGTTCCCGGCATTGCCATCGGCGCGCTTTCCGCCGATTGCGGCCCGGTGCTTTTTGCCGATCATGAAGCCGGAATCATCGGTTCCGCCCATGCCGGATGGCGCGGCGCTTTTGGCGGCGTTCTTGAAAACACCATCGAGGCCATGATCGGGCTTGGCGCGAAGCGCGAAAATATCGTCGCCGTTCTGGGACCGACCATCGGACCGGAAAACTATGAGGTCGGACCGGAATTCTATGCCGAGTTCATCGGCAGGGACCCGGCCTATACCGCCTATTTCCGTCCATCGGACAAGGCAGACCACAAGCTGTTCGACCTGTGGACATTCATCACCGACCGTCTGACGAAGGCTGGCGTAAAGGCCGAATCCCTGCGCCAATGCACCTATGCCGATGAGGAACAGTTCTATTCCTACCGGCGCACCACCCATCGCAACGAACCCGATTACGGGCGTCAGATTGCAGCGATCGCCATCATAGAAGATTAGGAGAACCGCATGGCCCTTCACTTCGAGCCGGAAGAATTCGCCGCACGTCGCGACCGACTGATCTTGAAGATGGAGGAGGAGAAGCTGGATGCGCTTCTGCTGTTCGCGCAGGAGAGCATGTACTGGCTGACCGGCTATGACACATTCGGCTTCTGCTTTTTCCAGTGCCTCGTGGTGAAAGCCGACGGATCGATGGTGCTAATGACGCGCTCCGCCGATCTGCGGCAGGCGCGCCATACGTCGAATATCGAGAACATCGTCGTCTGGACCGACCGCGACAATGCCAATCCGGCCTCGGACCTGCGCAATATCCTGACCGACCTTGAGCTGCTCGGCACGCGGATCGGCATCGAATACCAGACGCATGGCCTCACCGGCGCCAATGCGCGCAAGCTGGACGAACAGTTGCAGAGCTTCGCCAAGCTTTACGATGCGTCCGGCATGGTGGACCGCCTGCGCCTTCTCAAAAGCCCCGCCGAAATCGCCTATGCCAGGCGCGCTGCGGAACTGAGCGACGACGCGCTGGATGCGGCGATCAAGCTGACCAAGGGCGGCGCGAGCGAAGCCGATATTCTGGCTGCGATGATGAGCGCCAATTTCGCGGGCGACGGCGACTATCCGGCGAACGAATATATCATCGGCTCGGGCGACGACGCCCTGCTCTGCCGCTACAAATCGGGCCGGCGCAAGCTGAACAAGAACGACCAGCTCACGCTCGAATGGTCGGGCGTGTTCCGGCATTATCACGCGCCGATGATGCGCACGCTGATCGTCGGCAAGCCGACCGCGCATCATCTGGAGCTTTATGCCGCCGCGCGCGAGGCGCTGGAAGCCGTGGAAGCGGCAATGACCCCCGCCTCGACATTCGGCGACGTGTTCGACGCCCATGCGCGGACCATGGAAGCGCACGGCCTCACCCGCCACCGGCTCAACGCCTGCGGTTATTCGGTGGGCGCGCGCTTCACCCCATCATGGATGGATCCGCAGATGTTCTATGCCGGAAACCCGGAAAGCATCCAGCCGGACATGACGCTTTTCGCCCATATGATCATCATGGATTCCGACACGCAGACCGCCATGACGCTGGGGCAGACATATCTCACAACAAATGGCGCAGCTCAGCCATTATCCCGCCATTCTCTTGATATGATTGTCAAATGAGGCGCAATCGGCGATAAAACGGCACGTCAGGAAAAGTCGACTGAACAGAACTGAAATGCCCTACCGCAGGGAACCTGCGCCTTCAGGAGCATGAAGCCGAACATGAACAAGGCACATCTTTCGTTGCTGCTGTTGCTTACCGGGTTACTTGCCGCCTGCAACAGCACTGAATCCGCTTTGAACGTACAGGGCAGCAATCAGAGTTCCGGGCAGGCCGTTGCCCCGGCGACGCCAGCCGCGGGCGCCGCGCAACCCGCGGCAACGACCCCAACCGGCACCGCGCCCGCAACCGGCGCGCCAGCCGCGCCGCAACGCAGTGCGGGCCTGAAGCCGGGCAAGCTGCATATCGCCCCCATTGTCGGCGCGCCGGTCAATGTGGTCACGCCGCTCACGCATCGCATCAATGACGACGCCAAGGCCAAGGGCATCGAGCTTGCGGGCAATAACGACCCGAGTGCGGCCTATGTCATGAAGGGATATTTCTCCGTTCTTTCGGAAGATAACCAGACCACGGTTCTCTACGTCTGGGACGTGCTGGATGCGTCCGGCAACCGCCTTCACCGCATACAGGGTCAGGAGAAAGTTCAGGGCGCGGCAGCAGACTCATGGAGCGTCGTTCCGGCTTCCGCCATGCAGGCAATCGCCGACCGCACCATTCAGGAATATTCCACCTGGCTTGCGGCAAATCGCGCATGAACCGGTCCTTTCGCGGCAAAAGGCTGAAATCTTTTGCTGAATCGGTTTTGCATATTGTGGGAAAGCCGGATTTCCGGCCTTTTTGGAGCAATTGTGTTCCTTCGGGCCTTGCAATAACTGTGACTCTTTGCAATAGCCCCCGCATCCGAAAGAACCTGCAAGCTGCTGTACTTGATCCCGTCAGATAAGTACGCAGCTTTAAAATTTTTGAGATTGTCCGTTCCGGCGGACTTTTGCAACAACCAGACTGCAAACCGCGACCGCATCGGCGTCAGAGGCAAAAGAATGAAACTTTTCGCAGGCAACTCCAACCGGGTTCTTGCCGAATCCGTTGCTCAATATCTCAACATTCCGCTCGGTAAGGCCAGCGTGCGCCGCTTCGCCGATCAGGAAATCTTCGTAGAGATTCAGGAAAACGTGCGCGGCGAAGACGTATTCGTTCTGCAATCGACCTCCTATCCGGCAAACGATCACCTGATGGAACTGCTCATCATGATCGATGCCTTCCGCCGTTCCTCGGCCCGTCGCATCACCGCCGTCCTGCCCTATTTCGGCTATGCCCGTCAGGACCGCAAGCCCGGTCCGCGCACGCCGATCTCGGCCAAGCTCGTCGCCAATCTCATCACCGAAGCCGGCGCCAACCGCGTCCTGACGCTTGACCTTCACGCCGGTCAGATCCAGGGCTTCTTCGATATCCCGACCGACAATCTCTATGCCGTTCCGGTCATCGCCCGCGATGTGAAGGCCAATTACGCCACCGGCAATTGCATGGTCGTCTCGCCGGACGTCGGCGGCGTGGTGCGCGCCCGCTCGCTGGCCAAGCGCATCGATGCGCAGCTTGCCATCGTCGACAAGCGCCGCGAGCGCCCGGGTGAATCGGAAGTCATGAACGTCATCGGTGATGTTTCCGGCAAGGACTGCCTGCTGTTCGACGATATCGTCGATTCCGGCGGCACGCTCTGCAACGCAGCCGAAGCCCTGCTCAACAAGGGCGCAAACAGCGTCACCGCCTATATCACGCATGGCGTTCTGTCCGGCGGCGCGGTTGCTCGTATCGCCTCGTCAAAGCTGAAGGAACTGGTCATCACCGATTCCATCCAGCCGACCACCGCCATCAACGATGCGCCGAATATCCGCGTGCTGTCGATCTCGGACCTCATCGGCGAAGCCATCGCCCGCACGGCAGCGGAAGAGTCGGTTTCCAGCCTCTTCGACTAAAACAACAGCCTGAGGGCGATCCCGAAACATGCCGCCAGCAACAGCACGAGCGGCATGTTCATCCTGAAGACGACAAGCAACAATGCCGCCGCGCCTGCGATCAGGACGGCGGCATTGTCTATTGTGCTCCAGACCGGCAGCGGCAATGTGAAAGGCCCGACAGCCTTCTCCACCACCTGCGAAAACAGGACATGCAGCGAGAACCACAGCGCCAGATTGGCGATAACGCCAACGACTGCAGCCGTAATCCCGCCCAGCATCGCCGACAGCCAGCGCACCTGACGCAGCCGCTCGACGAAAGGCGCACCTGCCAATATCCATAGGAAACACGGCACGAAGGTGAACCACAGCGCGATCAGCCCGCCGAAAAAGCCGCCCAGAAGCGGCGGCAGGCCGGACAGGTTCGCAGCCCCCACAAAGCCGACGAAAACCAGCACGAGGATCAGCGGTCCCGGCGTGGTTTCCGCCAGCCCAAGCCCGGTCAGCATTTCTCCCGGCTTCATCCAGCCGAAATGCTCGACCGCCTGCTGCGCCGTATAGGAAAGCGCTGCATAAGCGCCGCCAAATGTCACCGCGGCAAGCTTCGAGAAGAAAGCCGCTTCCTGCACGAAGACATGCGAGCCGCCAAAAGCCAAGAACAGCCCAAGCAAAGGCAAAAGCCACAGCCCGCCCCAGATCAGCGCCTGCTGCGTGAATTCGTGCAAGGCACCGGGCGTCGCCTCGCCCAGAACTGTTGCTGCACCATTCCCCTCAACCACGTGTCGCAGGCCACCGGCAAGTGCCGCCAGCAGAACGACAAGCGGAAACGGCAATTTCAAAAGCGCTATGGCGATAAATGCCGCAACGGCTACGCAATAGGAAAAGCCGGAAGCGAGCGTGCGCTTTCCCATCCGGTACAGCGCTTCGAAAACCACGGCCAGAACCGCAGCCTTCAGGCCGAACAACAGCCCGGCCACCACGTCCACATGTCCGAAGGCAATATAGATTGCCGACAATGCAAGCATGACCGCCGCACCGGGCAGCACGAACAAAAGCCCCGCCAGCAGGCCGCCGCGCCAGCCTTTGACCGCCCAGCCGGAATAGGTCGCAAGCTGCATGGCTTCCGGCCCCGGCAGCAACATGCAGAAATTGAGCGCATGGATCAGCCGCTCCTGATCCATCCATTTCTTTTCATCCACGAGAACGCGTTGCAGCATGGCGATCTGCGCCGCCGGCCCGCCAAAGGACAGAAGCCCGATCTTGCCGAAGGTCGCGAAAAGTTCTTTGAAATCCGGCTGCTTTATTGGCTGTATCACGCTGTCATCCTGAATGGCTCCTTCGCCAGCTGTCGAGGATGATCATTACAGGTTCATGACAGTTTTCACAGGCCTACTCGGCGGCAGCACCCTCTTCGGCAAAATCGTCTGGGGCATTCGGATCGCCCGGCGCGGTCTCGCAGCCGAGATCAGGGAAATTGACGATGCGCATTCCCTTGAAATCATTGCGGACCACCAGAAGCCCGCGTTCTTCGAAATAGGTCAGGAGACGCCGGGCCCGGCTGAACGAATGCGTGCCATAGGCCCGCGCCAAAGCCGCATCGGACGGGCAAGGCGCGCCGGTGACGGCTGCCTGCGCCACAATCAGGAACACGCCCTGCACATCGTCGGTGAGGCTTTCCGAAAGCGACAGCGCCTGCTGCCATGTCTCGCCATTGGCGACATCGCTTTCGATGCTGGCCTGCGCCACCGCCAGCCTCCTGCGGAAAGCGGGCAATGCCAGCGGCTCGCCCGGAACGCGATGAATGCGGCAACGCACCAGAAAATCCTGATAGAGAACGGCAACCGAGCGGAACGAGGCTTCAGGATCGTCCACGATCTCGCGCATCACCTTTTCCAGAAGCTCTTCGCGTTCGGCCTCCACGATACCGGGGAAAAGCGGCTCTTCGACCGGCTCGGCTTCAGGCTTTGGCTTTGCCACCTGCGCCAGGATTTCCGCCGTCGATGGCGGCGGTGGCGGTGGCGGCGCCCTGCGCACGGCGGTGCGGATTTCCTGCGGCGCTGGCGTGAAGATAAGATCGAGCGCATCTTCCGGCGCATCGGGAAGCGGCATCAGCTTCGGCGACGACGAACGCGCCGATGTTTCGACCTTGCCGATCTTGATCGGCAACGGGCGACGCGATAATGCAGGACCAAGCGCCACAAAATGCCCGCGCTGCAAATCGCGGAACATTTCAGCCTGTTTGCGCTCCATGCCGAGAAGGTCGGCCGCGCGCGCCATGTCGATATCGAGGAAGGTGCGCCCCATCAGGAAGTTGGAGGCTTCGGCGGCAACGTTCTTGGCAAGCTTCGCCAGCCGCTGCGTGGCGATAACCCCGGCAAGACCGCGCTTGCGTCCGCGGCACATGAGGTTGGTCATCGCGCCAAGCGAAAGCTTGCGCGCTTCATCCGACACTTCGCCGGCGGCGGCGGGCGCGAAAAGCTGCGCTTCATCCACGACGACGAGCATCGGATACCAGTAGTCGCGCTCGGCATCGAAAAGACCGCCAAGAAAAGCCGCCGCCGAGCGCATCTGCTGCTCGACGTCCAGCCCTTCCAGATTGAGCACCACCGAAACACGATGCTGGCGGATGCGTCCGGCAATGCGGGTCAGTTCGGCTTCGGTGCGGGCGGCATCGACAACGACATGGCCGTAAAGATCGGCCAGCGTGACGAAATCCCCTTCGGGATCGACGATGCACTGCTGCACCCATTGCGCGCTCTGTTCCAGCAGGCGGCGCAGAAGATGCGACTTTCCGGAACCGGAATTACCCTGCACGAGCAGGCGCGTGGCGAGAAGCTCCTCAAGATCAAGCATGGCCTGCTTGCCACCGCCAAGCGCTGCTGCTGAAGCAGAACCGCTACCAGTGACGGAACCCATGTCGATACCGACCTGCATCTCGCCTCCTTGTTTCAATATCGCAGGAACAGACGACTCGCGCAGCCATGCCGCCAGTCGATCAGGCATTCGCTTAACACTTTTGCGGCTGTCATTGC
The DNA here is from genome assembly GCF_008932435.1 of Brucella pseudintermedia. Classification (GTDB taxonomy): domain Bacteria; phylum Pseudomonadota; class Alphaproteobacteria; order Rhizobiales; family Rhizobiaceae; genus Brucella; species Brucella pseudintermedia. Next base: position 282,325 of record NZ_WBWE01000001.1, read on the forward strand.
CACCCGTTAATGCATGTCTCCCAAAAGTGGGAACCGGTTTTGGGATAAAGACATGCATGAAAACAAAAACTTAAAGCGTGTCATATGACGACGAAAAAGGTGACACGCTTTAAGACAAATGCCCACAGATGCCGGGCAGTAGATTTCAACCTGAAGTTTTGATAGCAATCTTCTCAGGGGGCAAAAGCAGCAAGCGTCCAGCCAGCGGGCGCGTCGGGGAGGATGAGCCACCTCGACCGTGGCAAAGGCTTTGCTCTCTATTCGGAGGTGAATTCTATGTGGTTAATACCCATTAGATTCACACTTAGAGTAAAGAAAACCCGCACCGGCTGGCAAGCTACAGTGCGGGTACAGCTCTTCATCTAAGTACATGGTAGCTGGAGTTCGCGCTTCAGCTACCAATCCGAATATAGGCCATCGGGTACATCTTATCAACTGTGACCTGCCATCTGAACGGGCAAACCCAAAAAACTTGCGCCGCCGCACGCTATGGTCTATAGCCACCGCCATCCGCGTAGACACCCTTGGAGGCAACGCGGAATGGAGCGGTCCGGTCTTTCACCCTGTGACAGACGATACGGGCTGTTTCATGTCGTTTGTTGAAGCATGATCCCGAACCGGTTTTCGGACAAGATCATGCGCGGAAAGCAGGCGACACTCCAGTAACATCGAAAGGAAATGCCATGAGCGAGACTTACGTGCTCAAGGCCGATCTGCGTACCCGGGTTGGTAAGGGGTCCTCCCGCGAACTGCGTCGCAACGGCCAGATTCCTGCAGTCATCTATGGCGACAAGCAGGAGCCCCTCGCAATCGCCGTCTCCTATAAGGAGATTTTCTACAAGATCCATGGCGGTGGCTTCAAGACCACTGTTGCCACGATCGAAGTGGACGGCAAGAAGATTCAGGTCCTCCCGAAGGACTACCAGCTGGACCCGGTCCGCGACTTCCCGCAGCATGTCGACTTCCTGCGCGTTTCCGCGAAGTCGGTCGTCCACGTGAATGTTCCGGTTCACTTCAAGAACGAAGAAGCAGCTCCCGGCATCAAGCGCGGCGGCGTTCTCAACATCGTTCGCCACGACGTTGAACTGATCGTTCCGGCCAATGCAATTCCGGAAGCACTCGATGTCGACCTGACCGGCCTCGAAATCGGCGACTCCGTCCACATTTCGGCAATCAAGCTGCCGAAGGGCGTGACGCCTGCTATCCAGGATCGCGACTTCACCATCGCCACCATCGCGGCTCCTGCCGGCCTGAAGTCGGAAGAAGCCGCTGAAGGCGCTGCAGAAGAAGAAGCCAAGGACGGCGAATAATCGCTTTCCGCATAGGTGCGCTATAGAGGGGCTCTGAACCATGCTGCTCATCGCAGGTCTTGGCAATCCGGGCCCCAAATATGTGCATAACCGGCATAATATCGGTTTCATGGCGGCGGATGAAATATTCCGCCGCCATCGCTTTTCCAACTGGCAGAAGAAGTTTCAGGCCGAGATTGCCGATGGCGTGATTGACGGCGAGAAGGTGCTGCTGATCAAGCCGCAAACCTTCATGAACCTTTCCGGCCAATCCATCGGCGAGGCCATGCGCTTCTACAAGCTGACGCCCGCCGATCTCGTCGTCATCTATGATGAACTCGATCTCATTCCGGGCAAGCTGCGCATCAAGACCGGCGGCGGCTCCGGCGGCCATAACGGCATCAAGTCCATCGACGCCCATATGCAATCCTTCCCCGGCGGCCAGAATTATCGCCGCATGCGGCTTGGCATCGGCCATCCCGGCGCGAAGGAACTCGTGCATAATTATGTTCTCGGCGATTTCGCCAAGGCTGATAATGAATGGCTGGATACGCTTCTGGGTGCTGTCGCCGATAATGTCGCCATGCTCGCCAAGGGCGAGAACAACAGTTTCATGAACCGCGTCGCGCTCGCCATGGGCGACGGCAATCAGCGGCCAAGCGGGTTCAAGGCCGATCCTGCGCAACTGGAAAAGGCCCCGCCAAAGGCGCAGAGCCATATCCGTCAGGCGCGGCAGAACCAGAAAAAGCCGAACATTCCCGAAAGCGGCCCTATGGCCGACATGCTCAAGCGGCTTTTCGGGAAAAAGGATTGACGCTATGCCGTCCTATGACGCATAGCCACACCAAGAAAATTCTAGTCTGATAGGTACGATCATGGGTTTCAAATGCGGCATTGTCGGTCTGCCGAATGTTGGCAAGTCGACGCTTTTCAACGCGCTGACCAAAACGGCCGCCGCACAGGCCGCAAACTATCCGTTCTGCACCATCGAGCCGAACACAGGCGAAGTGGCGGTTCCCGATCCGCGCCAGAACGAGATTGCCAAAATTGCCGGTTCCAAGGAAATCATCCCGACCCGCATCAACTTCGTGGACATTGCCGGTCTCGTGCGTGGCGCTTCAAAGGGCGAAGGTCTCGGCAACCAGTTCCTTGCCAATATCCGCGAAGTCGATGCCATCGTGCATGTTCTGCGCTGCTTCGAGGATGACGACATCACCCATGTCGAGGGCCGCATCGATCCCGTATCGGACGCCCAGACCGTTGAAACGGAGCTGATGCTGTCAGACCTCGAAAGCATCGAGCGCCGCATCGTGCAGATCCGCAAGCGCGCGACGGGCAAGGACAAGGAAGCGCTGACCGTCCTGCCGGTGATGGAAGCAGCACTCGAACTGCTCCAGAACGGCCAGCCTGTCCGCCTGATGCTGAAGGACATTTCGCCGGAAGACCTGCTGACGCTGAAGGGCCTGAACCTCTTGACCTCCAAGCCGGTTCTTTATGTCTGCAACGTCGCCGAAGGCGATGCTGCCAAGGGCAACGAATTTAGTGCCGCCGTCGACAAGATGGCTGAGGAACAGGGCGCGCAGACGGTCATCATTTCCGCCGCCATTGAAGCCGAAGTCGCACAGCTTCCCGATGAGGAAGCCAAGGAATATCTGGAAAGCATGGACCTTGAGGAACCGGGCCTCGACCGCCTGATCCGCGCCGGTTACAAGCTTCTCGATCTCATCACCTATTTCACCGCTGGACCGAAGGAAACCCGCGCCTGGACCATCAAGCGCGGCACCAAGGCTCCGGCCGCCGCCGGTGTCATCCACACCGATTTCGAGCGCGGCTTCATCCGCGCCCAGACCATCGCCTATGAAGACTACGTCAAATACAATGGCGAAGTCGGCGCGAAGGAAGCCGGCAAGGCACGCGACGAAGGCAAGGAATACATCGTCCATGACGGCGATGTGATGCTGTTCCGTTTCAATACCTGATACGATCAGGCCGCCGAAACCGGCGGCCTTTTCTTTATGCCTACACGGAGGAAACCCAGGGTGAGCAAGCCTCTGCCGAAATATGCCTATGAGGATATGGAACCGGGAATGACCCTTCCCTTCGGTCCTCGTACGATCAGCAAGGAAGAAATCATCGAATTTGCCAGCGCGTTCGATCCGCAGCCCTTCCATCTGGATGAGGAAGCCGGCAAGGCGAGCGTGCTCGGCGGGCTGGCCGCGTCAGGCTGGCACACAGCCTCCCTCATCATGCGGCTGGTCTGCGATGCCTATCTGACCGATTCCACCTCACAGGGCGGTCCCGGCGTGGAATTTACGCGTTGGAAACGTCCTGTGCTGGCGGGCGATACGCTGAATGGCGTGACGACCATCAAGGACAAGCGCATTTCCAGATCGCGCCCGTCAATCGGGCTGGTAACGTTCCATCATGAACTGTTCAATCAGCGCGGCGAAAGCGTCTGCGAAATGCAGCATCCATGCATGATGCTGCGCCGTGACTACGATGCGGCTGCGGGAGATGCGTCATGAGTTTTCTGGAAGACAATCTCGGGAAAAACCTCGTCATCGGCAGCTATACGTTTACGCCTGAGGAAATCATCGAATTCGCGAGGAAATACGATCCGCAGCCGTTCCATCTGGATGCCGAAGCGGCAAGGAACAGCGTCTTCGGCGGGCTGTGCGCTTCCGGCTGGCATACGACGGCAGTGTTCATGAAGCTCAATGTCGCCTCCATCGTCCAGGCGACGAAGGATGCTCTGAAACGCGGTGAGACGCCGCCGACATTCGGCCCCTCGCCCGGCTTTGAAAACCTCAAATGGCCGAAGCCGGTCTATGCCGGGGATACGATCACCTACAAGCGCATGGTCCATGCCATCAGGCCGATGGCTTCCCGCCCCGGCTGGTCGATGCTGACGATGACGACGACCGCCCACAACCAGAATGGCGAAGAGGTATTGTCATTCGACAATGCAGCCATGGTGAAGCTGCCGCCAAAGGCCGATGTCTGAAACAACAAAGCCCGGAGCGATCCGGGCTTTTTCGTTCCTCAATCGCCCTCAAAGGCGACAAGCGTGCGAACCGGAACGCCGAGCGCTTCGAGCTTCTTGCGGCCCCCCAGATCCGGCAGATCGATGATGAAGCAGGCGGCAACGATTTCCGCGCCCATCTGAAGCAGAAGTTTCGCCGCCGCTTCCGCGGTTCCGCCTGTGGCGATCAGGTCGTCCACCAGAATGATCCGCTCGCCCTTTTCAATCGCGTCGCGGTGCATTTCCATTTCATCGATGCCGTATTCAAGGCTGTAGGCGATGCGCACCGTATCGCGCGGCAGCTTGCCCTTCTTGCGGATCGGCACGAAACCGGCGGAAAGCTGGTGCGCGATCGCGCCGCCCAGAATGAAACCGCGCGCCTCGATACCGGCCACCTTGTCGACCTTGTTGCCTGCATAGGGATAGACAAGTTCATCAACGGCGCGGCGGAACGCCTGCGCATCGCCCATGAGCGTCGTCACGTCGCGGAACTGGACACCCGGCTTCGGATAATCCGGAATGGTGCGGATCGCATCCTTCAAGCTGGCTTTAAATCCGGATTCCATTTTCCATCCTTTCAGTGGCCTGCGGGCCGGTATACTAATTATGGCAAAGCCGGGACCAAGCTCCTTTACACCCTCAAACGAGCAAAATGCAAAAGAAACCGCTCCTTTTAGCGAAGAACATTGCGGCGAAGCACGGACATTTTTATGGCTGAATTGTGGCGGCAAGCAAGGGCTCGCCATTTTTGGCAGCACAAAAAAATGGGCGCCCGTGGCGCCCATTTTCTAACATGAATTGGCCTGTCAGTGCTTCACGTCCGACCAGATCGAACGCTTGGCAACATAGACGAGACCCGCAAAGAGGATCAGGAAGATCATGACCCGGAAGCCGGTCCGCTTGCGTTCTTCCAGATGCGGTTCCGCGGCCCACATCAGGAAAGCTGAAACGTCGCGCGCATACTGGTCCACCGTTTCCGGCGAGCCATCGTCATAGGTGACCTGCTCGTCGCTGAGCGGCTTTGCCATTGCCAGCGACTTGCCGGCAATGAAGTACGGGTTGTAGTGCGTGCCTTCGGCGATCTGCATGCCGGCAGGCGGCTGTTCGTCAAAGCCGGTCAGCAGCGAATGGATATAGTCCGGGCCAGCTTCGTTATACTGCGTGAATACATCGAAGATGAACTGCGGAAAACCACGTTCCACCGCCCGCGCCTTGGCGATGAGCGAAAAGTCTGGCGGAGCGGCGCCATTGTTTGCCGCCGCAGCCGCAGCCGCGTTCGGATATGGCGACGGGAAGTGGTCGGTCGGAAGCGCCTTGCGGGTGAACATCTCGCCATCCGCGTTCGGGCCGTCCTCAACTTCATATTCGGCGGCAAGCGCCTTGACCTGTTCAGGCGAGTAACCGAGACCTTCCAGCGTGCGGAAGGCCACGAGGTTCATCGAATGACAGGCCGCGCAGACTTCCTTGTAGACCTTCAGGCCGCGCTGAAGCTGGCCCTTGTCATAGGTTCCGAACGGACCGGAGAAGCTCCACTTTTCCTGTTTCGGATGGTGGATCGGGAAATGTTCCGGCTCCGCGGCGTTACCGCCTTCCGCAGCCGAAGCGCCGCCCAGAGCTATCCCAAGCGCAACCAGCGGAGCAACACCGAAGGCAGCGAAGTTCTTGAGGATGTTTTTCATTGTGACGTCCTTCATCTCTCTCGCTGCTCAGCCTTTGATTTCCACAGGGGCAATCTCGGCCTTGCCGTTCTTCTCCAGAACCGCCTCGGTGATCGAGTTCGGCAAACGCTTCGGCGTTTCGATCAGGCCGATGACCGGCATGATGATGATGAAGAAGGCAAAGTAGTAGAGCGTGCCCAGCTGCGCCATGAAGACGTAGGAACCTTCCGCCGGACGCGAACCGAGCCAGCCGAGGAAGATGGCGTTGATCACGAACAGCCAGAAGAACAGCTTGAACCACGGACGATAGACAGCCGAACGAACCTTCGACGTATCGAGCCACGGTACGACGAAGAGGATGGCGATCGAGCCGAACATGGTCAGAACGCCGCCAAGCTTCGAATCGATCGGGCCGATGTTGAAGGTGATGGCGCGCAGCATCGCGTAGAACGGCAGGAAGTACCATTCCGGAACGATGTGAGCAGGCGTCTTGAGCGAATCGGCCGGGATATAGTTATCCGGATGGCCGAGGAAGTTCGGCATGTAGAAGATGAAATAGGCGAAGAACACGAAGAAGACGAGCGCGCCGAAAGCGTCCTTGATGGTCGCATATGGCGTGAACGGCACCGTATCGGTCTTGGACTTGACTTCAATGCCGGTCGGATTCGTCTGGCCCGTCACATGCAGCGCCCAGACGTGCAGGATAACGACACCCGCAATCATGAACGGCAGCAGATAGTGCAGCGAGAAGAAGCGGTTGAGCGTCGGATTGTCGACCGCAAAACCGCCGAGCAGCAGCTGCTGGATCGGTTCGCCGATGATCGGGAAAGCCGTGAAGAAGCCGGTGATGACCGTCGCGCCCCAGAAGGACATCTGGCCCCATGGCAGCACGTAGCCCATGAAGGCGGTTGCCATCATGAGAAGGAAGATCACCACGCCCAAAATCCACAGAAGCTCGCGCGGTGCCTTGTAGGAACCGTAATAGAGGCCGCGGGCAATATGGAGATAGACGGCAATGAAGAAGAAGGATGCACCGTTGGAGTGCATGTAGCGCAGCAGCCAGCCGGAGTTGACATCGCGCATGATCTTTTCGACGGAATTGAACGCAATGCCCGTATCCGCAGCATAATGCATTGCCAGCACGATGCCGGTAACGATCTGCGAAATGAGCATGAAGCTCAGGATGCCACCGAAGGTGTACATGTAGTTCAGGTTACGCGGCGTCGGATAGGCCACGAAGGAATCATAGACGAGACGCGGCAAGGGAAGCCGTTCGTCCACCCATTTTTCGATGCCGGTCTTCGGCGTGTATGTGGAGTGTCCACCACTCATGTCTTCTCTCCCCAAGACCTGTTAGCCGATCCTGATGACCGTATCGGAAGTGAACGCATATTGCGGGATGTGCATGTTTTCCGGCGCCGGGCCGCTGCGGATGCGACCGGCCGTGTCATAGGTCGAGCCATGGCATGGGCAGAACCAGCCGCCGAAGGAGCCGGATTCGCCGAGCGGCACGCAACCCAGATGAGTGCACACGCCGATCATCACCAGCCAGTTTTCCTTGCCTTCGCCTGCCGAGCGGGCGAGATCGGTCGCCTGCGCGTCCGAAGCGAGGTTGGCATTACGCGCGTTCGGATCCTTGAGATCGCCAAGAGCGGTCGCCTTGGCATCCTCGACTTCCTTGGCGGAGCGGTTACGGATGAAAACCGGCTTACCACGCCATTTAACAGTTAACGATGCTCCTTCCGTCAGGGACGAAACATCAACCTCGATGGACGCAGCCGCGAGTGTCGAAGCGTCCGGACGCATCTGGTCGATAAACGGCCAGGCCAGTCCGCCAACTCCGACGACACCGGCCATTCCCGTCGCAATATACAAAAAATCACGCCGTGTCGGCTCAGCCGTGTCGTGTGCGCTCACGTGCCAATTCCTTTTCAACCTGCATGTTCAATTGAACTCTCCCCTCGTCCTCTTTTGCACTTGCGCAAAAGTAGTCCCGCAAGTGCTCACAGGACGAAATTCCCTCCATTTCACTTTCCGGTTTATGCGTGTAAAAAACGCTTGTCCAGACACCAAGCCCTTATGACGGCACGATGTCGCAGGCGAATTTGCCTGCCCAATTCAGGGAATGCTCAGTAAAGCTGCAGCGGTGGAAAGCTTTCAACTTTCCCTGTTCTGCCCTATGAAACCGCCCGACTGGCGGGCCCAAAGTCCCGCATAGATGCCGCCGCGGGCGATAAGTTCGTCATGCGTGCCTTCCTCGACAATGCGGCCCTGATCCATCACGACGAGCCGATCGAGCGCTGCAATGGTGGAAAGGCGATGGGCAATGGCAATCACGGTCTTTCCGTCCATCAGGCGTTTCAGGTTTTCCTGAATGGAGGCTTCAACTTCCGAATCGAGTGCCGATGTCGCCTCGTCGAGGATCAGGATCGGCGCGTCCTTGAGGATGGCGCGCGCGATGGCGATGCGCTGGCGCTGTCCGCCCGAAAGCTTGACGCCGCGCTCGCCCACGAAGGCATCGAAAGAGCGGCGCCCCTGCAAATCTTCCAGATTGGCGATGAAGCCGTCTGCCTCGGCCTGCCGCGCCGCCTGCAGCAATTCCTCGTCGGTCGCATCGTCCCGCGCCAGCATGATGTTGTCGCGCAGCGACCTGTGCAGCAACGCGGTCTCCTGACTGACGACCGCAACCGCCCGGCGCAGCGATGTCTGCGTCACGTCGCGGATGTCCTGCCCATCGACCAGAATAGAGCCTTTCTCGACATCGTAGAGACGCAGGATGAGATTGACCAGCGTGGACTTGCCCGCACCGGAATGGCCGACAAGACCGACCCGCTCGCCGCCGCGCACCGTCAGGTTGATATTGTCGAGAACGCCTGCGGCCTTGCCGTAGTGAAAGGTGACGTTGCGAACATCGATGCGCGCCTCGGTCACCTGCAAGGGTTTGGCGTCGGGCCGGTCTTCCAGACCGAGCGGCGCGGAAACCAGCCGCATGGAATTTTCGATGAGTCCGAGCTGGCGCAACATGCCGTTCAACTGCATCATCAGACGCCCCAGCAGCATGTTGAGGCGCAGCACGAGCCCGAGCGTGAACGACACCTGCCCGACCGTGATGGCATTGCGCGTCCACAGATCGATGGCAATCGCCGCAACCGTCACGATCATCAGGCCCGAAAGTGCCGTAAGCGACACGCGAACACCGGTGAGCGAGCGCATGAACGGGAGGATCGCACCCAAATAGCGCTCGAAACCGTCGCGCAGATAGCGCTCATCGTCATCAGCGGTATTGAGCTTGATCGTCTGGATATTGGAATAGCTATCGACAATGCGACCATTGATCATCGAACCGGCCTCTGCGGAAGCCTCGGCATTTTTTCGGATGCGCGGCAGATAACGCCGGGCAATTAAGCAGAAAGCCATTATCCAGAGGACGACGGCCGCCGCCAGTCGCCAGTCAAGCCGCCCCACCAAAAACAGTGTAGTAATGCTGTAGATCGCCATGAACCAGACGACCTGAATGAGGCTTTCAATGAGATCGCCTGCCGCTTGTCCTGCCTGCCAAACCTTGGTGGCAATGCGCCCGGCAAAATCATTCTGGAAGAAGGCGTAGGACTGGCGCAGCACATAGGAATTCGCCTGCCAGCGGATCATGTTGTAGAAGCCCGGCGATAGAGTCTGGTCTTCCAGCAGCGTGTTGATCGCCGTCACGACGAGGCGGATGACAAGGACTGTGATTCCCATGAACAGGAGTTCAGGTCCTGCGGCCTGCAAAAGCGCCGACCAGCTTCGCTCGACGCCGCCCTTGCCCGCCTGATCCAGAATATCGACCAGCCTGCCGGTGAAGTAGAACAGGCCCGCCTCGACCAGCGGCAGCAATCCGCCGACGACAAGGGAAGCCGCCAGCGGCCATTTGGCCTGCCGCGCATAATGCCACAGAAAGCCGAGCGTGGTTGAAGGCGGTCTCAGCCTGTCCGGTTCACGAAAGGGATCGACCCAACGTTCGAACAGGCTGTAAACCGCTTTCATCAATGGCTCTGTCCTTATTTTACCAGCATATCCTCGGTATTTTCATCGAAGCCGAGGAAGCCGCCGGACTGGCGGGCCCATAGACTTGCATAAATGCCGCCGAGCGCCACGAGTTCCTCATGCGTGCCGTCTTCGACGATGCGCCCCTTGTCCATCACCACGAGGCGGTCAAGCGCCGCGATGGTGGAAAGGCGGTGCGCGATGGCGATCACGGTCTTGCCTTCCATCAGCGTGTTGAGGCTGTCCTGAATGGCCGCCTCCACCTCGGAATCGAGCGCCGAGGTGGCTTCGTCCAGAATGAGGATCGGCGCATCCTTCAGCATCACGCGCGCAATGGCGATGCGCTGTCGCTGCCCGCCCGAAAGCTTGACGCCGCGTTCGCCGACATGGGCATCGAGCCCCTGCCGTCCCTTCGGGTCGGTCAGCAGCGGAATGAACTGGTCGGCCTGCGCGAGACGGATCGCCTGCTGGAGCATTTCCTCGGTCGCGTCCGGTCGCCCATACATGATGTTCTCGCGGACAGAACGGTGCAGAAGCGACGTGTCCTGCGTGACCATGCCGATATTGGCGCGCAGCGAATCCTGCGTGACTTTGGAAATATCCTGCCCGTCGATCAGGATGCGGCCCTTCTCCAGATCGTAGAAACGCAGCAGCAGATTGACCAGCGTCGATTTACCGGCACCGGAACGCCCGACCAATCCCACTTTCTGGCCCGGCTTGATGGTGAGCGTGAGGTTTTCGATAACCCCCTTGCCCTTGCCGTAGTGGAAGCCGATCCTGTCGAAGTCGAGCTCGCCTTTGGTCACCTGCAAGGCCGGGGCGTTGGGAACGTCCACAACCTCATGCGAGCGCGCAATCGTGGTGATGCCGTCTTCCACCGTGCCGATATTCTCGAACAGCGCCGACATTTCCCACATGATCCACTGCGACATGCCGTTGAGGCGCAGCACAAGGCCGATGCCGACCGCAACCGCGCCCACGGAGATCGCCTCGTTCATCCAGAGCTGGATGCCGATTGCGCCCACCGCGAACAGCAGGATGCAGTTCGCCATATAGAGCGTGAAATGGAACATCGTGATGAGACGCATCTGCCGGTGCACGGTGCCGAGGAAGCCGTCGAGGCTCTCACGCACATAGGATTCCTCGCGGCTTGAATGCGAGAAAAGCTTCACCGTCGCGATATTGGTGTAGCTGTCGACGATGCGGCCCGTCATCAGGGAGCGGGCATCGGCCTGCTGTTCCGAAACCACCCGCAGGCGCGGGATGAAGAAACGCAGCAACAGGATGTAGACTATAAGCCAGACGGCAAACGGGATCATCAGGACCAGATCCGCGGACGCCGCGATGAACAGCGTGCCCGCGAAATAGACGATGACATAGTTGAGCACGTCCAGAAGCTTCATCACCGTTTCACGAACGGCAAGAGCGGTCTGCATCAGCTTGGTGGAGATGCGCCCGGCAAACTCGTCCTGGAAGAACGCCATCGACTGGCGGATCAGGTAACGATGCATCAGCCAGCGCACGCGCATCGGATAATTGCCGAGCAATGTCTGGTGGATGAGCAGCGAATGGATCAGCACCACGCCCGGCAGGCCGATCAGGACGACGCCCGCGATCAAAGCGAGCCGCCAGCCTTCATTGCTGAGGAAAGTCTCGCGCGACTGGTGCGACAGCCAGTCGACAATATTACCCATGAAGGCAAAGAGCGACACTTCGATCACGGCAATCAGCGTCGTGAAAATTGCCATGCCGACGATCCACGGCCATGCGCCGCGGGTATAATAAAGGCAAAAGGCTACCAGTCCGCGCGGGGGTTCGCGCGGCGGTTCTTCGGGATAGGCTTCGAGTCGTTTTTCAAACCATCTGAACATGGCGATCCTTTTACGGGCACCTTGCAGAATTTCCAAGACGGGACAGGAACAAAACAGGAATATTTTCACGTGGCGAGAACGTTTTTTCTTGCCGGCACTATTCCCGCTTACTGATATGTTGACGTTGGAGACCCAATCACGCTCAACGCTTGCAGCCATCCGATTTGTAAGCTACCCGCATCATATGGAACTGCGCGTCGCACTTTACCAGCCCGACATTCCCGGCAATACGGGAACCATCCTGCGAATGGCCGCTTGCCTTGGCTTCGCGGTCGACCTGATCGAGCCTGCCGGATTCGACGTCTCCGATCGCTCCCTGAAACGCGCCGGGATGGATTATCTGGAACAGGCAGCCCTCACCCGCCACGCGGACTGGCAGCATTTCGAGAACTGGCGCCAGCAGGCAGGCCGCCGCATCGTGCTGCTATCCACCAAGGCGGCGGTTCCCTATACGGATTACCAGTTTCAGGAAAATGACATTCTGCTCTTCGGCCGCGAGTCGTCGGGCGTTCCCGACACGGTGCACGATGCCGCCGATGCGCGGCTTCTGATCCCGATGATGCCCGGCGCGCGCTCGCTAAATCTTGCGATTTCGGTCGCGATGACGACGGGCGAAGCTCTCAGGCAAAGGAAAAGCCTCGCGAAATGACCGGATTCGCGAAGCGCAGCATCTCCTATCCGGTCTGAAAGGCCCGCTTCTCCCATGAACCTGTCCATGCGCACCGTCGCTCTCGCCGCTTCTGCCGCTTGCCTGCTGGCTAGCGCCCCGGCTTTCGCCAAGGAACCCGAAACCATCAAGCCGAAGGTGATGGTCATCACCATGTTCGGCGAGGAAGCCAAGCCATGGCTTGACGGCGAAAAATTCACGCACAAGATCAAGCTGCCGGGCCTCAATCCCGAATATCCGGAAATCGATTGCACCGCCGAAGGGCTTTGCCACATGACGACGGCCATGGGCTTCGCCAATGCTGCAAGCTCGGTTTCCGCCATGGCGCTGAGCGACAGGTTCGATCTCAGCCACACCTATTTCCTGATCGCAGGCATTGCCGGTGTCGACCCGAAGCAGGGCACGCTCGGTTCCGCACATTGGGCAAAATATGCCATCGACGCCAATCTGAACCATCGCATCGACATTCGGGAAGCGCCGGAAGGCTGGCCCACGGACTTCTTCGGCCTCGGTGCTGCGAAACCCGGCGAAAAGCCGAAATGGGCCGCTGGCACGGAAGTCTTCGAGCTGAACGGCAAGCTTGCCGAATACGCTCTGGCAACGACAAAGGACGTTGAACTTCTCGATAGCGACGCGGCGAAGGAATATCGCAAGCACTATACTGACGAAGCGGCAACCGGCGCGCCGAAGGTCACCATCTGCGACACGGCTTCGGGCGATACCTACTGGCACGGCGCGAAGCTCGGCGAAGCCATGGCCGAATGGTCGAAGCTTCTGACCGACGGCAAGGCGGACTATTGCACCTCGCAGATGGAAGACAATGCCACGCTGACGTCGCTGAAGCGCGCCGCCGAAGCTGGCAAGCTCGATTTCGACCGCATCGCGCTCTTGCGCACCGCGTCGAATTTCGACCGTCAGGGCAAGGACCAGACGGCGGCGGAATCGCTTGCCGCGAATTCTGGCGGCTTCCCGCTCGCCACGACCAACGCCTATCGCGTCGGCAAGGCCTATGCCGACAGCATCATCCGGAACTGGAAGGCATGGGAAAAGGCACCGCAGACCGCAGCGCAATAAGCCTGTAATGGAATAACGATTCAAAAAGCGAAGGCACCCCGCGGGGTGCCTTTTCTGCTTGCTAATCTGAATCGCATTTCAAGGCCTTGGCCATCGTGATTGAAGCACTGCTCAATCCGCGGTTGCCAGCCGGCGCATGGTGAACTCGATCACATCGTCGGGGCGCTCGCACCAGCTTTCAATCTCGGTCCAGTAGGCTGCTTTGGGGAATGTCTCAAACCATTCACGCGCCTTTTCGCGCGCCGCCAGCCTCGGCAGGGTGAATGTCTCGCGCACGAAGCCATCGCGCGGCATCCGGCTTTTCGTGCTTTGCTTCGCGCTTTTCTGGGCGCGGCTTTTCTCAAGCTGCCTGCGCAGTCCGTCAAGCGGTGGACGGGGCGGTGTTGCTGCCATGCGGGGGGCCCTTCCCGGCACTTCCAAACCTCAGGTAGAGAAAGATAGGGGAGCAGGGTCGCAAAGACGAGTCTTTTCTTGGGGAGAGCGTCGATACCGGCCTGCGATCAGGCGCTTCACGCTTTGCGCCGGTCGCAGACTTTGGTAAGTCAGGCAACAATAGTTCATCAATTTAACCTTGGCTGCGCGATATTGCCGAGCAATCCGGCGGATGCGCCGGAAGGACACGAAAATGCAACGCGACGAGATTCCGGCCATCATTCCGGCAGACATCGAAGAGAAGAAGCAGGCGGCACAACGCTGGTTCGAGGAATTGCGCGACCGTATCTGCGCAAGCTACGAACAACTTGAAGATGAATTGCAGGGCCCGCTTTCCGATCGCGAACCCGGGCGCTTCGTCCGCACGCCATGGCAGAAGGATGACGGCAAGGGCGGCGGCGGCGTCATGTCGATCATGCATGGCCGCGTCTTTGAAAAGGTCGGCGTCCATGTCTCGACGGTCTATGGCGAATTCTCGCCGGAATTCCGCAAGCAGATTCCCGGAGCCGAGGAAGACCCGCGCTATTGGGCGAGCGGCATTTCGCTGATCGCGCATCCGCAGAACCCGAACGTGCCAGCGGTCCACATGAACACGCGCATGGTCGTGACCACGCGCCAGTGGTTCGGCGGCGGGGCCGACCTGACGCCGGTGCTTGATCGGCGCCGCACGCAGGACGATCCCGACACGCTGGCCTTCCACAAGGCTTTCCGTTTCATCTGCGACAAGCACAAGGATATTGTCGACTACCAGCGCGTGAAGGACTGGTGCGACGAGTATTTCTTCCTGCCGCATCGCAACGAGCCGCGCGGCATTGGCGGCATTTTCTATGACTGGCTGCACTCACCGGAAGAAAAGGGCGGCTGGGATGCTGATTTTGCCTTCACCCGTGATGTGGGGCGCGGCTTCTCCGTTGTCTATCCGCATCTGGTGCGCCAGAACTTCAACAAGGACTGGACCGACGCCGACCGAAACGAGCAGCTCATCCGCCGTGGCCGCTATGTCGAGTTCAACCTGCTTTATGATCGGGGCACGATCTTTGGCCTCAAGACCGGCGGCAATGTGAATTCCATCCTGTCGTCCATGCCGCCCGTGGTGAAGTGGCCGTAAGGCATTGAAAAAGAGCCGGTTTTCCGGCCCTTTGTTTTATACGTCGAATGCCTTGTCAAAAGCGACGTCACCTTCCGGAATGTCCGGCCCGAAGGGCAGACACTGGAAATATTCCGGAGGCACGCCCGGCAGTTTCAGCCGCTGATCGGCCTTGAAGCCGAAGCGCCCGTAATAGCCGGGATCCCCCAGAAGGACGCAGCCTTTCGCGCCCGCCGCTCGCAATAAGGCAAGGCCCTCGCGGATAAGCTTGCCGCCTATCCCCTCGCCCTGCCGGTCCGGGCTGACCGAAACGGGACCAAGCCCGTACCAGCCTTTATCCTCACCGCCGATCTGAACCGGCGAGAAAGCGACATGGCCGAGAACCTGCCCGTCCTCTTCGGCAACCAGCGACAGGGTGAGCGCCTTTGCAGCGCGAAGCGCATCGACGATCTCCCCCTCCTTCTGGTTGCTGTAGGCCACGGTGCGGAATGCCTCGTCCGTCAGGCGACGGATTTCGGCGGCATCTTGCGGCATCTCCTTGCGAATATGCATGATGCCCTCCTTCACCGGTTGTTGAGCTGAGCACGAACATTTTCGCGCCCTTTGAACGAGATGCGATAAGGACTGCCCATGCGGGATTCGATGAGCCGCTTGCGGCGCAATTGCTGGAAAATCGCCATCGTGCAATCGGAAAGCAGATAGCCTTCGCGGGTATAGCATTCGATTTCGCAGATACGCCCGTTTTCGCGCAGATGGCGGATGTAGCCGCCCTGCGCCAGCACGTGCAATACGCGCTGTTCCATGCGTGAGATATTCATTGTTGTTCATGCCTGGATGGAAACCATGACAAGCATCAGCCTTCGCGGACAGCCTGCACCGTCCACGGCCAATGCCGTTTCCGTCCCTGGACCTGCCTGTCAGGCGCGCTCAGCACCCGTCATTCGCAGTTTCGTCCGGAACGCTCAAAGGCTTCCTACAATCTCCAGCATCAACAATTCCTCTTCCAGAGGTCAAAAACAGGAGGGCTATAACCCTCCTGCTCATTTACAAGCACGGAATCCCGGTGTCAAACCGTTCAGGATTTCGGCTGGTTACGCAGCTTTTCAGCTTCCGCGTAGAACTTCTTTTCCCACTCATTGTGGTTGTCCAGCCCTTCCTTGATGAAGGGCGTGAAGATGGCGAGGTTCATCAGGCACCAATTGATGAACCGGGCCGGGAACTTCAGCGGCTTCACGAAATCGACGAAAAGGACCACCCGCGTCTTGTCGGTGTGGTTCCACGCCTCATGCTCATAGGCATCGTCGAAGATCAGAACCTTGCCTTCCTGCCAATGACAGACCTGTTTGTCCACGCGGATGGCAAGCTTGTCGTTCGGCTCCGGCACGATGAGACCGAGATGCAGGCGCAGCACGCCATTATAAGGACCGCGATGCGGCGGCAGGTGCTTGCCCGGCTCGAAGATTGAGAACATCGCCGTGGTCAGGCCGGGGATCTTGTTGACGATCCGCCAGGTTTCCGGGCAGGCCTTGATGTTCTGTTCCGACTTCACACCGAAACCGAGCAGGAAGAACGTCTTCCAGCGATTGTCGGTCGAGATCGTCTTCACATCGGTCGAAATATCCTGAAAGGAAGGCAGTTCGCTCTGGCGCAGGAGAATCGTGTCCAGTTCCTTGCGGATGGCGGGCCATTCCTTCTCGATTTCCGCCGCCCATGGAAAGGTTGCATTGTCATAGACGGGCGGATTGCCGAGCTTGGCATATTTCAAATTGAGACCTTCGGCCCAGGATACGATACCCATGAAAAAACGGGTAATCCGGCTTGGCCGGTCCATCGCGGCGATGCCTTCCGTGCCAAACTTCTGCTTCGGATCGGTCGCTGCCTTGTCTTGTATCGATGTATCGGGATTGGACATCTCACGCTCTTTCAGAATGACGCTGAAACTTCCCAGCCATAAATGAATGAAACTATAGCGAAAATTTGCCGACAAGAGGTCAGCTGTTCATTTTCACGGCATTTCCAACAAAAGCGGGACACGGTTTTGTGTTCGGAAATGCCGGAGGAAAATAGTCAGGGCACAAATGCCCTAACCGCGGTCAAGTTTGTCCAGAAGCGCGGCCCGGTCAAGGCTGAAACCGGAGTCTATCCAGAAAGTTTCAAGGGACCGCAATACCTCGCCGAGCCCCGGCCCCTTCTCGATGCCCAGCGCCAGAAGATCGCTGCCCGTGACGGGAAAGACCGGCGCATCGTAGCGTTCGGCAGCGTCCAGAAGACGCGCGAAACCACCGGCGCGGATCATGGCATCGTCGCTGCCTGCGGCATCGGCCCGCGCCGCGGCATAGGCGAGACGAATGCGGTCGAGTACGGCCTGCTTGCTGCCGCGATAGATGGTCTTCTTCAATGCCTGTTCGGAAAGCTCCGGCTTGACCGCATCGGCGCGCGCCCAGGCTTCAAGGCGCGCCCTTTCCGCGTTGGACATTTTGAGCCGCTTGCCCATTTCTTCCATCCGCACGCTATCGGGCGGAACAATGCTTGCGAGCCGCAAAAGCGGATCAGCCTGCCAGCCAAGGTCGGCCTCGGTGCGCACCAGCCCATGAATGGCGTCGATACCCCATTTCTCGCTTTCCGGCAGGATCAGATTCAGCACTCCGCCCTGCCGCATCCACAAAAGCGCGCGCGACGGATCGGGCGCGGACAGCAACTTCTTCAGTTCCGCCCAGACCCGTTCGGCGGAAAGCTGCGCAAGGCCGTCTTTCAGCCGCGCGCTGGCCCGCAAGCCGTCAGCCTCAGGCCGTCCCGAACCATACCAGGCGAAGAAGCGGAAAAAGCGCAAGATTCGCAGATAATCCTCGCGAATGCGCTGTTCCGCATCGCCGATGAAGCGCAAAGTCCGGCTTTCAATATCGGCAAGACCGCCAACGTCGTCGATAATCGTGCCGTCAGCCGTCATGTAAAGCGCGTTGATGGTAAAATCGCGCCGTTCCGCGTCAGCCTTCCAGTCGGTCCCGAAAGCCACTTTCGCATGACGGCCATCCGTCTCCACATCCTGCCGCAGCGTCGTTACCTCGAACGGATGCCCCTGCACGACGACCGTGATCGTGCCATGCTCGATGCCAGTCGGCACCGGCTTGAAACCGGCCTCCTTCGCAAGCCTCACCGTCTCTTGCGGCAGATGCGTCGTCGCCAGATCGACATCGCTCACCTTGCTGCCAAGCAGCGTGTTGCGCACTGCGCCGCCGACCACGCGTGCCTCGCCGCCATCGCGGTTCAGCGCCTTGAACAGGGCCTGCAAGGGCTTTGCCTTCAGCCAGTCCGCCTTGCCGGAAATATTGATGGTCTCGCTCAAACGTAGAGCCTTTCATAAAGTCCGCGAATGATACCGGCGGTTGCCCCCCAGATGAATCGCTCGTGATAGGGCATGGCGTAATAGAAGCGTTCCTTGCCGTTGAACATCCTGCTTTCGCGGCGATGGTTCTGCGGGTTCATCAGGAAGGAAAGCGGCACCTCGAAAATATCGGCCACTTCGTCGGGGTTGGGATGCAGGTCGAACGGCGTCTTCACCACCGCCAGAATGGGCGTGATCGAAAAGCCGCTGCCGGTGAGATAGCGCGGCAGATTGCCGATGATCTCGGCGCGATCCGCCGCAAGCCCGATTTCCTCATTGGCCTCGCGCAGTGCCGCCCGTTCCGCCGTGCCGTCCTCCGGGTCGATTGCACCGCCCGGAAAGGCGATCTGGCCGGAATGCTTGCGCAATGTGTCGGTGCGCTGCGTCAGAAGCAGCGTGGCTTCCGACCCCCGATCCACCACCGGCACCAGCACGGCGGCATCGCGCATCTTCGCGGTCACCATGGCCTGCGTGAAATCCGGATTGAGCGAATGGTCGCCGGTTACCGCATCATGATCGGGACGCCAGTGCCGGACCCGCTCGGCAAAGTCACCGGCTGAAAAGTCAGGGAATGCATTCATTGCAGCGCCGCCTCCAGCGCATCGGACGCCATGATCGGAAACACCACGCCGCCGGAGCGGACGGCAAATGTCGGCACGCCGTCGATTTCGATTTCCTCGCCCAGCGCCACCAGATCATACATGACCGAACGGGCAATCAGCGCCTCCAGCCGTCCGCGCACCAGCACATAAGGCTTGAGGCCACCGCTTTCCCGCTCGACCACGAAGCGGAGCGGATGCTCTGCATCGGCGGTCACCACGTCACCCACATTGGTGCGGAAGGTCAGCGCCTGCGTCTCGCCTTCGCCGGAAACATCCATCTCGACGGCAATGAAATGGGCGTCTTCCACGCGGATGCCGACTTTTTCCACCGGCGTGACCAGATAGGTCTTGCCGTCCTCATCCTTGCGCAGCACGGTCGAGAACAGCCGCACAAGCTGTTTGCGGCCAATCGGCGTGCCCATGTAGAACCATGTGCCATCCGCCTTGATTTCCATGTCGAGATCGCCGCAAAACTCCGGGTTCCACCGCTCGACGGGCGGAATCCCCCGCTCTTTCGTCGCCGGTCCGCTTTGCGCATCGGCATGGGCGCGCGCGATCAGGGCTTCCAGCCCGCCGGTCGTCCCAGCGTTCCGTATCGAATCTTGCGGCGTGTCCTTGCCTTCAGGGGTGCTTTTTATCATCCGACTCGGTTATTCCTGCTCGAATGTGTTTAATATGCTGGAAGTCATGAAATAGTCACCGTTTCGCGGCTTGTCAGCACTATATGCGATTTATAAGGCACTTCCGCCAGAGCGGTCACATATTGCGAGGTCCATATGAGCGTTGCCGTTACGCCTGAAACCGCCAATCCCGAACAGATAATCGCGGAGGCCGAGCGGGCGCTCGCAGATATTGCCCGCATCAAGGCAAGCGTCGGCACTGTGATCTTCGGTCAGGAAAACGTAATCGAGCGCACGCTGGTCGCCGTGCTTGCCGGTGGCCACGCGCTCCTCGTCGGCGTGCCGGGCCTTGCCAAGACCAAGCTGGTCGAAACGCTTGGAACCGTGCTTGGCCTTTCTGGCCAGCGCATCCAATTCACCCCCGACCTGATGCCCTCCGACATCATCGGCTCGGAAGTCATGGAGCAGGATGCCGACGGACGCCGCTCCTTCCGCTATCTGAAAGGCCCGATCTTCGCGCAGCTCCTGATGGCCGACGAGATCAACCGCGCCAGCCCCCGCACCCAGTCCGCGCTTTTGCAGGCCATGCAGGAATATCATGTGACGGTCGCAGGCCAGCGTTACGACTTGCCCGCACCGTTCCATGTCCTTGCAACGCAGAACCCGCTGGAGCAGGAAGGCACCTATCCGCTGCCGGAAGCCCAGCTCGACCGCTTTCTGATGCAGATCGACATTCTTTACCCAGAACTGGATGCGGAACGCCGCATTCTTCTGGAAACGACCGGCGTTTCCGAGGCAAAGGCCTATGAAATCATCAACGCCGAGCGGCTGATCGAAATGCAGACACTGGTGCGCCGGATGCCGGTGTCGGAAAGCGTCGTGGAAGCAATCCTGAAACTGGTCCGTTCCGCCAGACCGGATGCCGATAATGAGCACGCGAAGAAACATATCGCCTGGGGTCCCGGCCCGCGCGCCAGCCAGGCGCTGATGCTCTGTGCAAGGGCGCGCGCGCTTTATGAAGGCCGTCTCGCGCCTTCGGTGGATGACGTGAAGGCGCTGGCCGAGCCTGTCCTGCAGCACCGCATGGCGCTCAACTTCGCCGCGCGCGCCGATGGCATGCATATTCGTGACGTCATCGCCAATCTGGTAAAGGCTGCTGTCTGATGGTCATCGGCGCAGAAGTTTCCTCCGCAGATCGCAAGGATACGCTTGCCCGCGCCCGTGCGCGGGCAGCCGCCATCCCCGATCTGCTGGTGGAAGCGCAGCGCGTGGTCAACACCATCATGAACGGCTGGCACGGACGCCGCAAACGCGGCCCCGGTGAAAATTTCTGGCAGTTCCGTCCCTATGTCGAGGGCGAATCGCTCGCCCGCATCGACTGGCGGCGCTCCGCCCGCGACGACCACACCTATGTTCGCGACCGCGAATGGGAATCCGCCCATACGGTCTGGCTGTGGTGCGATTTTTCGCCTTCCATGCTCTATCGTTCGCAGTTGGCGCCGGTGTCCAAGGAAGCGCGTTCGCTGGTGCTGACGCTTGCTCTTGCCGAACTTCTGTCGCGTTCGGGCGAACGCATCGCCTTTCCGTCGCTGATCCAGCCCTTTTCGGCCCGCAACGGAGCCGAACGTCTGGCAGGCGCATTGATGCACGAAGCGCCTGCCGCCGCCTTGCCGGATATCGGCCAGATCCGCCGCTTTTCGGAAGTTGTGCTGGTCTCCGACTTTCTGCATCCGTTCGATCAACTGACCGATCTTCTCGACCGTCTGGCAAAGCGCGGCGTTCGCGCGCATCTGGTGGAAGTTGCCGATCCGGCGGAAGAAACATTCCCCTATTCCGGCCGCACCGAGTTCCGTGATCCCGAAACCGGCGCAACGCTCGTCGCCGGTCGGGCTGAAACCTATGCGGACGACTATCGCCGCCTCTACATCGCGCGGCGCGAGACCCTCATCGATTTCTGCAAGCGGCTTGGCTGGAGCTATACGGTCCACCGCACCGACAGGCCGACGGCGGAAGCGCTGGCGCGCCTGCATGATGCGCTGAGCGCGAGCGGGGGACTAGGCGCATGAACTTTCTGCCGCTCGCCTTCGGTTCGCCGCTGATCCTCGCCGGGCTGATCGCCTTGCCGGTCATCTGGTGGCTTTTGCGCATGACGCCGCCGCGCCCGCAGGAGGAAACCTTTCCGCCGCTGCGCATTCTGGCGCAGGTCTTCAAGCGCGAGGAAGTGCCGTCGAAAAGCCCATGGTGGATGACACTGCTGCGGCTGCTCATCGCGGCGCTCGTCATTCTGGCGCTCGCCTCGCCGGTCTGGAATCCGCGCCCGGTGGCGCTTGCCGGAAACGAGCCGCTCGCCATCGTCATCGATAATGGCTGGGCTTCCGCCGAGGATTGGCAGCAGCGGGTCAATGCCGCCGAAAAGCTCATTGCCGATGCGGAAGGCACCGGCGCGCCGATCTATCTCGCAGGCACGGCGGAACCGGCCAATGCCGAAATCGGCCCCTATGACGGCAGGCGCGCCGCCGAGCGATTGCAGGCGATGGAGCCGCGCCCTATTCCCGTCGACCGCAAGGCGGCGATGGAGCGGCTCTCATCCGCCTTGCCAGCCGGTGCCAAGGTTCGCCTCGCCTTCATGAGCGACGGGCTGGCTGCGATAAACGATGCGCAAACCTTCGCCGAACTGGACAAATCAGGCCATCTCGCCTCGGTTCTCTGGTATGGCGCGAGCCTCAGCCGCATCTTCGCGCTGACCGGCATCGATAACAAGGCCGACAGTCTGGAAGCCGTCGCCATCCGCCCGGAGGGCGTATCGGCGCCGCGCACGCTCACCGCAGCCGCCTATGACGACAAGGGACGCCGCATCGCCGAAGCGCCGCTTTCCTTCCCGCTTGGCAGCGCGGAAGGCACGGCGCGGTTCAGCCTGCCGGTGGAGCTTCGCAACGATTTCCGACTGATCCGTGTCGACGGCATCGAACAGGCGGGCGCGACAAGGCTGATCGATGCGGGATCGGAACGGCGCACGGTCGGCCTTATCGCCAGCGGTGACGGCGATCTGGCGCAGCCCCTGCTCTCGCCGCTGCACTATATTTCCCGGGCGCTCTCGCCCTATGTCAATCTGATCGAACCGCGCTCCGCCGATCTCACGCAATCCGTGCCGGAAGTGCTGGATGCAAAACCGTCGATCCTCATCATGGCCGATATCGGCACGCTGCCGCAGCCTGTCACCGAACAGCTTTCCAAGTGGATCGAGGATGGCGGCACGCTGGTGCGCTTCGCAGGACCCCGCCTTGCCGGCGCAAGCGACAATGATCCGCTTTTGCCGGTGAAACTGCGCAAGGGTGAACGCGCGCTCGGCGGAACATTGTCCTGGTCGGAGCCGCAGAAATTGCGCGCTTTCCCGGACAAGGGGCCATTCGCCAGCCTTGCCGTCCCCGATGATGTGACGGTCACGCGGCAGGTTCTTGCCGAACCTTCATTCGATCTCAACGACAAGGCTTATGCCGTTCTTCAGGACGGAACGCCGCTCGTGACCGGCGAACAGCGCGGCCGCGGCAATATCGTCCTGTTCCACATTTCGCCTGATGCAAGCTGGTCGAGCCTGCCGATTTCGGGTTCGTTCGTGGAAATGCTGCGCCGCATCGTGTCGCTTTCACAGAGAACCGGCGCGCAGGACAATCAGGCTTCGGTCTCGCTGCCCCCCTACCAGCTGCTTTCGGCTTCCGGCGCGCTGACCCCGCCGACTTCGGAGGCCAAGCCGCTGATCGTCGAAAAGAACAGGCAGGCGAGCGTCAGCATCAACACGCCGCCCGGTTTCTACGGCAACGAGGATGGCCTGAAAGCGCTCAACATTTTTGAAGGTGCCAATATCAAGCTGCAACCGATTGCCCAGCCTGCATTTTCCGTCGGCATAACGCCCGCTTCCTACACGTCCGACCAGTCGATTTCACTGGCGGGACCGTTCTTCGCTGCCGCCGCAATGCTGCTGGCGCTCGACACGCTTTTGATGCTGTGGCTGCGCGGTGCCTTCCGCCGCCGCATGAAAGTGCGCGCCAAGGCGGCTGGCATCGCCGTGCTGCTGGCAGGTTCGCTTGCTTTCAACCTTGGTCCGTCCGGAACCGGCGAAGCACGCGCCCAGACCCAGCCGCAACCGCAGGTGCACAACGACAGCAAGCCGGGCGACGAAGCGATCGTCAATTCCGTCTCGAAGACGCATCTTGCCTATGTCATCACCGGCAGCGCTGAGACCGACGACATCAGCAAGGCCGGGCTGCGCGGTTTAGGCTTCGTGCTGATGGACAAGACCGCGCTTGAACCGGGCGATCCGATCGGCGTTGATCCCGCCAAGGATGAACTGGCCTTTTATCCGCTGATCTACTGGCCTATCGACCCCAACGCGCCGATGCCAAGCCCGGAAGCAATTGCCAAGGTCGATGCCTATATGCAGCAGGGCGGCACCGTTCTTTTTGACACGCGCGACCAGTTGCAGGCAGGCGCCAGCCTCGACCCGTCCGCCTCACCAGCCAACCAGCGCCTGCGCGCCATCCTCGACGGCATGAATGTGCCGCCGCTGGAACCCGTGCCGGACGATCATGTGCTGACCAAATCCTTCTTCATCATGCCGGATTTTCCGGGCCGCTATGAAGGAAGCCCGCTCTGGGTCGAGGCCACCACGCCCAACGCTTCGCCGCAGGACCGCCCTGTCCGCACCGGTGACGGGGTGACGCCGATCATGATCACGGCCAATGATCTGGCCGGTGCGTGGGCTGTGGATGAGCAGGGGAACCCGCTGCTGCCGACCGTGCCGAACGATCCGATGCAGCGCATCTATGCCCTTCGCGGCGGCGTGAATATCGTCATGTATATGCTGACCGGCAACTACAAGTCCGATCAGGTGCATGTTCCGGCCCTCCTTGAACGGCTGGGGAATTAGAGCATGTTTCGGAAAAGTAGGAACCGGTCTTCCGGTAAAAACATGCTCAAACAGAAGAGAAGGAGGTGAGAATGAATATCGAATTCGAACCCTTCCTCTCCACGCCATGGCTGATTGCGGTACTCGTGCCGCTGGCGCTGTTGGTGCTTGCCACCATTTTCCTGCGGATGCGCGGCGGGCTGATCCGCCTGCTGGCCGCTGCCGCGCTTGCGCTGGCTCTTTTCAATCCGGTCGTCATCAATGAGGAACGCGAGCCGCTGAAAAGCGTGGTCTCGATAGTCGTGGATCGCAGCCAGAGCCAGGAACTGGGCAGCCGCCGCGCTGACACGGATGCTGCCCTGAAAGCGGTGCAGGACCAGCTTCCAACCATGCCGCAGTTTGAGACCCGCGTGGTGGAAGCGGGCAAGCCCGGCGAGAACGAGGACGGTTATGCAACCCGTCTTTTCGGCCCACTGGCGCGTTCGCTTCTCGACGTGCCGCCTTCCCGGGTCGCGGGCGCGATCCTGATCACCGACGGTCAGGTGCACGATATTCCGGCCAACAAGAATGCGCTTGGCTTCGATGCGCCGCTGCATGGGCTTGTGACCGGCAAGCCGGACGAATTCGACCGCCGCATCCGCTTCAACAAGGCGCCGCGCTACGGCATCAGCGGCAAGCCGCTGGAAATGTCGTTCACGGTGATCGATGAAGGCAAGAGCCTCGGCAGCTCTGCGCCGGTTCAGGTCCGCGTCAATGGCGAGACCGTCAGCGAGGAAGAAGCGCGGATCGGGCAGGAAACGCCTGTCACTATCACCTTGCCGCGCGCCGGTGTGAACATCGTCGAAATCACCACGCCTGCGCTTCCCGGTGAAGTGACCGACGCCAACAATCGCGCTGTCGCGACCGTGGACGGCGTTCGCGAAAACCTGCGCGTGCTGCTCGTCTCCGGCGAACCGCACAATGGCGAGCGCACATGGCGCAACCTGCTGAAATCCGACGCCGCCGTCGATCTCGTCCACTTCACCATTCTGCGCCCGCCGGAAAAGCAGGACGGCACCCCGATCAACGAATTGTCGCTGATCGTTTTCCCGACGCGTGAACTCTTCGTGGACAAGGTCAACGAATTCGACCTCATCATTCTCGACCGCTACCAGCACCGCGATGTGCTGCCGCTCCTCTATTACGATTACATTGCGCAATATGTGGAAAATGGCGGTGCGCTGCTGGTCGCAGCCGGGCCGGAATATGCGGGCGAAATGTCGATTGCCCGCACGCCGCTCTATAGCGCCCTGCCCGCTATGCCGACCGGCACAGTGACGGAAAAGGCCTTCTATCCGCGCTTGACCGATCTCGGCAAGCGCCACCCCGTCACGCGCGGCCTCGATGGCAGCGATCAGGAGCCGCCGCACTGGAGCCGCTGGTTCCGCACAATCGACATCACCGCGCCGCAGGGCGAAACGGTGATGAGCGGCGCGGACAACAAGCCGCTGCTGGTGTTGAGCCGCGTTGGAAAAGGCCGCGTCGGCATGTTCCTCTCCGATCAGGGCTGGCTGTGGGCGCGCGGTTTTGAGGGCGGCGGTCCCTACGCCTCGCTCTACCGGCGCATTGCCCACTGGCTGATGCAGGAGCCGGAGCTGGAGGAAGAAGCGCTGACCGCTTCCGGCAATGGCCGCACCCTTTCCATCCACCGCCAGACCATGGGCGACAATCCGGGTGCGGCGAGCGTTACCACCCCTTCCGGCAAGGAATTGCAGGTCAATCTGGCGCAAAGCAAGCCGGGCCTATTCGAAGGCGCGTTGCAGACGGACGAGATCGGCATTTTCCGGGTGAAGAATGGCGATCTGGAAGCGCTGGCCCATGTAGGGCCCATCGATGCGCCGGAATTTGCCGACAGCATTTCGACGGTGGATCGCCTGAAACCACTTGCCGAGGCGACGGGCGGCTCGGTCCATCGTGTCCATGCAAGCGGGAACAGCGCAGTCCGTGTACCCGCAATCACCGCCATCAGCGGCAACCGCGCCGCTGGCGGCAATGATTGGATCGGCTTGCGTGAGACTTCGGATACGCAACTGAAAAGCGTCAACCGCCTGCCGCTGTTCTCCGGCTTTCTGGCGCTGTCTGCCCTGCTTCTGGTCTTCGGCAGCATGTGGTATCGCGAAGGACGATAGTGTTCCCAGGAAATCAGTTCAAACGGACGGATTTCCAATCCCGCTTCTCTGCGTCCGGAAATGCGGCAAAAACAAACAGATAGAGCAGTTCCAGCGATTCCGTTAATACAGGAACCGTTCTGGCAAACACTGTTGCAAGTTCAATCTTGCCGCCTCACCCTTGGTATACTTTTTATATATAAGTAATAAATAAATATAAAGCAGACAAATACCAGTATATTTATAGTTTTTCACATTTTCGCCTTATATTTCCTATAATATATATTTGCATTACTTTAAGGATAATAGATATGATATACCATCCTCCCTCAAATACGCATGAATTTGCTAATCCCGCCTCGCAATTAATTGTTAATGTAAGCACTGGCAAATACGATACTGATATCGATCAGGCTTCGATTAACCGGATGAACAAAATAATTGCCGAGATCGGAAAACATAAAGACCTGAAAAACGGTAATTTAATAGATTTCATATCAAAACAGTTTCTGGGAACGCCCTATGTTGCAAATCGCCTCATCGGGTCGCAAACCACTCCTGAGCATCTTGTTATTGATTTGAATGCCCTGGATTGTTTTACTTATATTGATTATGTTGAAGCATTCAGGAGAGCAAAAAATGCATCGGATTTCATTCGGCAAGTCGCGCATGTCCGATACAAAAATGACACCGTCAGCTTTTTCAAACGTCGTCACTTTTTCTCAGATTGGGCTTACAGCAATCCAGTTCTCGTGAAAGACGTCGCCGCACAAATCAGTCCGAAAACACAAACCGTGAGAAAGAGACTGAATGAAAAAGCGCCTGGTGAAAAATACCTTCCGGGGATTCCCATTGTAACGAGAGATATAAAATATATCCCTTCTCAATATATAGACAACAACGTCATCAAGAATCTGCATGTCGGTGACTATATTGGCATATATAGCCCTGACCACGGCATGGACGTCACACATGTCGGGATTTATACCAAGGTCAATGGCGTGCCAACATTCCGCAATGCATCGTCGCTTCGCGCCAACATGAAGGTCGTCGACAGTCCCTTTATGGATTACGTGAAGAACAAGCCGGGAATTGTCGTATTCCGTATCTCAGGCTCCTGAACAGGAAGCCTGAAAGCGCCGACAAACAGTCAGGCCCGGTTCGCGTGGCGCACGATGCCGCCGACGCCATTGACCGCGCCCGGGTCAATGACTGGATCGGCTTGCGTGGGACTTCAGATACACAACTGAAAAGCGTCAATCGTCTGCCGCTGTTCTCCGGCTTTCCGGCGCTGTCTGCCCTGCTTCTGGTCTTCGGCAGCATGCGGTATCGCGAAGGACGATAGTGCCTCAGGAAATCAGTTCAAACGGACTGATTTCCAATCCCGCTTCTATGCGTCCGGAAATGCGGCAAAAACAAACAGATAGAGCATTTCCAGCGATTCCGTTAATACAGGAACCGTTCTGGCAAACACTGTTGCAAGTTCAACCTTGCGGTCATACCCTTGGTGTACTCTTATATATAAGTAATAAATATAAAGCATACAAACACCAGTATATGTAGACTTCTCCACATCTTCACCTTATACTTAGTATCATATATGTTTTTATTAATTTAAGGATAATAGATATGATATACCATCATCCACCACATATGCATGAATTTGCTAATCCTGCCTCGCAATTAATTGTTAATGTAAGCACCGGTAAATACGATACTGATATCGATCAGGCTTCGATTAACCGGATGAACAAAATAATTGCCGAGATCGGAAAACATAAAGACCTTAAAAATGGTGATTTAATAGATTTCATATCAAAGCAATTCTTGGGAACGCCTTATGGTTCACATCGCCGGATCGGGCGGCACGATACTCATGATTATCTTTTTATTGATCTGAATGGCCTGAATTGCCTTACTTATATTGAGTATGTTGAAGCATTCAGGAGAGCAAAAGATGCATCGGATTTCATTCGGCAAGTCGCGCATGTCCGATACAAGAATGACACCGTCAGCATTATCAAACGCCGTCACTTTTTCTCAGATTGGGCTTACAGCAATCCAGTTCTCGTGAACGACGTTGCCGCACAAGTCAGTCCGAACGCACAAACCGTGAACAAGAGACTGAATGAAAAAGGGCCTAGTGAAAGATATGTTTCCGGGATTCCCATTGTAACGAGAGATATAAAATATATCCCTTCTCAGTATATAGACAACGACGTCATCAATAACCTGCATGTCGGCGACTATATTGGCATATATAGCCCTGACTACGGCATGGACGTCACACATGTCGGGATTTATACCAAGGTCAATGGCGTGCCAACATTCCGTAATGCATCATCGCTTCGCGCCAACATGAAGGTCGTCGACAGTCCCTTTATGGATTACGTGAAGAACAAGCCGGGAATTGTCGTATTCCGTATTTCAGGCTCCTGAACAGGAAGCCTGAAAAGCGCCGACAAAACAGTCAGGCCCGGTTCGCGTGGCGCACGATGCCGCCGACGCCATTGACCGCGCCCGGGGCAAGTTCGCAGGCCAGCATCCGGCGAGGATCGACCGGTGCCGGCATGACCATGCAGCCGGGCGCCACCATCTTGAAGCCGAACGGCCCGTAGTAAGGCTCGTCTCCGACGAGGATGACGAGCTTGTGACCTGCCTTTTCGGCGGCTTCCAGTGACATGCGCATCAGCCTGCCGCCGATGCCCCGCTTCTTCCATTCCGGCCTGACGGCAAGCGGCCCCAGCAGGAGCGCGGGCGTCTTGCCGATGACAACCGGCGTCTGCCGCACCGAGCCGACGACGATGCCGCCCATCAGCGCCACGAAGGAAAGATCGAGCGCGTGTGGACCGCCCTCGCGGATGAAATGTGCGGCGCGTGTAAACCGCCCCGGTCCGAATGCTTCGGCATTGATGGCTTCGATTTCGATGTCGTGCGCCGGGCATTCCTGCGCATAGGTCAGTTCAAGCTGCTGCATGGGCTTAGATCGCAATTGGAGAAGTCGAGGACCGTCAGGTCAATGGAATGCATTCCGCGCGCTTTGGCGCGGTCCAAGTTTCATCGTCGGATGAAAAGCATTTCCATTACATCGTTCTCCTGTGCGGCCAGCAATCGGAATGACCGCAATTTGGAAGTTGCATTACACCAAAATGGACAGAGGTAAAACCATTTTTTTCAAAATGGCGGTTTCAACTGCTCTATTTGACACCGTTACGCACTGTTCACGGCTTGGAATGCTGCAAAATGGCGGCTGTCGCCCTATTTTCCTGCCAAAAGGAGAAATCGCATGGGACTTCTGGTCGATGGCAAATGGCACGATGTCTGGTATGACACCGATAGCACGAAAGGCCGCTTTGAACGGTCGAAATCGCAATTCCGCAACTGGGTAACAGCTGACGGCAGCCCCGGCCCGACGGGCGAAGGCGGCTTCAAGGCCGAGCCGGGCCGTTATCACCTCTATGTTTCCTACGCCTGCCCATGGGCACATCGCACGCTGATCTTCCGCGCGCTGAAAGGCTTGGAAGACGTGATTTCGGTCTCGGTGGTGGATTATCTGATGGCGGAGGAAGGCTGGACCTTCCACGGCACCACCGGCAGCACCGGCGACGGCCTCTACGGCGCAAAGCGCCTCTACGAGATTTATACCCGCGCCGATCCGCATTATTCCGGCCGCGTGACCGTGCCCGTGCTGTGGGACAAGCAGCGCCAGACGATCGTCTCCAACGAATCGTCGGAAATTATTCGCATGCTCAACACCGCCTTCAACGCGTTCGGCGATGCCTCGCTCGACTTCTACCCGGAAGCGCTGCGCGGCGAAATCGATGCGCTCAACGATTTCATCTATCCCAACATCAACAACGGGGTTTACCGCGCCGGTTTCGCCACGACGCAGGAGGCTTATGAAGAAGCATTCGGGCAACTCTTCACCGCACTGGATGCGCTTGAGGATCGCCTTTCCCGCCAGCGCTATCTGACCGGCAAACGCCTGACGGAAGCCGACTGGCGACTATTCACGACGCTGTTGCGCTTCGATCCGGTCTATGTCGGCCATTTCAAGTGCAACCTGCGCCGCCTTGCCGATTATCCGAACCTTTGGAACTACACGCGCGAGCTTTATCAGGTGCCGGGCGTGGCCGCGACCGTGAACATGGAACACATCAAGGGTCATTATTATCGCAGCCACAAGACGATCAATCCGACGGGCGTCGTGCCGCTTGGACCGGAAATCGACTTGTCCGCCCCGCATGACCGGGATCGCTTCCAATAGCACTTCCAACGGAAGTGCGAAGCGCCTGCGCGGTTCACTGGACTGATTTCTGATCCCGCTTCCACCCACTGCGCTTTTCCTGCAACAGTGCCGGAACAACATCAGCATTCTCTTAAATCTCTAGCGCCCCATTGATTTCGATCAATGGGGCGTTTCCTTGCGCGGTCCAGATTGGCGCATCACTACCACTCCCCCAAGACTTCAAGACTGACCACGACTTAAGGAGAGAGAGATGAACCGCTTCACGACAGCATTGCTGGCCGCTACCGCCCTCACTTTGGCCGCACCGGCGGCTTTTGCCGCGGACGCCATCGTAGCCCAGCCTGCGTCCGAAATTCAGGCCGTGCCGGAAGCCCTGTCGCCCTGGCAGATCCGTGTGCGCGCACTCGGCGTCGTTCCGCAGAATTCCGGCTATGTGAATGGCGTTTCCGGTTCGGATCTCGACTACTCCAAGTCGATCACGCCTGAACTCGACATCACCTACTATTTCACCGATAATTTCGCCGCCGAACTCATCCTCGGCACGACCTATGCCAATATCAACGGTGCGGGTTCAATCGACGGCCTGGGCAAGATCGGCAAGGCCTGGATTCTGCCTCCCACGCTGACGCTGCAATATCACTTCACCAATTTCGGCGCCTTCAAACCTTATGTCGGCGCGGGTGTGAACTACACGGTGTTCTACAATCAGGATGCGACCGGCGTCGAATATCTGAAGGTCAAGAACGCATTCGGCGGCGCGCTGCAGATCGGCTTCGATTACATGCTGAACGAACATTGGGGCGTCAACTTCGACGTCAAGAAGCTGTTCCTGGAGCCGAAATTCGACGCCACGCTGGTTGGCGGCACCGAGGTAAGCGGCAAGGCCAAGCTCAATCCGTGGCTAATCGGCACGGGTATCACCTACCGCTTCTAAACTTCAGACGCCACGGTGAAGGCGCGGCGGATGCGCCTTCACCAAACCGGCAGCGGCTCCAGGTCGTGAAGTGCTTCCTGAAGGCGCCGCTTGGTCGAGGGCGTGGTTCCCTCCGGCAGATTGTCGAGCGGAAAAAAACCGCATTCGGCAATTTCGCGGTCAGGCAAGCGCGGCTCTGTCTGCTCGAATTGCCTGCACACATAGAGCGCCACATGATCGCGCGGCGATGCATGGGCGTTCTTGTAAAGCGCGAAAAGCCGGGGGGAGCCTTTCAGCACAATATTGCATTCCTCGCGCAGTTCCTTTTCCAGTGTCTCCATAAAGGTCTCGCCACGTTCGACGCCGCCGCCCGGCAATTGCCATCCGGGTACATAGGTATGCCTTACCAGAAAAACTGAATTGGCCTTCTCATCGAACACAATAGCCCGCACTCCTAATGTCATTGGGCGTCGTAATAAAAAATATGTATGAAATATAAAATGTCGAAAGCGCATTCCGTCTCTCCGCGAAGCAATCTACTTCGTATTAATGCATCAATGTCATCAACAAAAAGTCGCTAAACAGGTTTTGATTTTAAACATTATCCAGTAAACGGGGCATAGGCTCAGGACCTGTTAATTTGCTGGAAATGGCACCCGAAATGACAAGAGCTGCTAGGAGAGACGCGAAGAACGGGGTGGTTTCCCCGGTCAAGCGGTTCGACGCAGCAGATCGCCAGTCCTTTCGGTGTCCGAAGGATGTGGTCCATCCGCCCGGCTACTTCGTCGAAGAGGCTCGAAAATGAACCACATTTCCTTCGCATCTTCTCCTCGTATCCAAACGGATGGCCTCACACCATTTCTATCAAATTAGCAGGTCCTGAGCCTTATGTTCCGTCTCGCCCACATATCCGATATTCACCTTTCACCGCTGCCGCGCGTGCGATACCGCGAATTGGCGTCGAAGCGCATTACCGGTTACATAAACTGGCTGCGCAATCGTAAAAATGCGATGCACGGAACCGTTCTGGACAGTCTCATTTCCGACATGCAAGCGCAGTCGCCGGATCATATCGCGGTCACGGGCGACCTCGTCAATCTGGCGCTCAATCTGGAAATCGACATCGCCCATGACTGGCTCACAAAATTAGGCAATTCGCACGATGTTTCGGTCGTTCCCGGCAATCATGACGCCTATGTGCCCGGCGCGCTCGACAAATCCTGCCGGAAATGGGAACCGTGGATGCGCGGCGATGGCATCGACAACCACGGCAACCGCCCGCAATTCCCCTATATGCGCGTGCGCGGTCCCGTTGCGCTAATCGGTGTTTCCTCAGCGCGCGCGACAGCGCCTTTCATGGCCAGCGGCGACTTCCGTTCAGCGCAGGGCAAGCGTCTGGCGGCCATGCTGGATGAAACCGGTGCCCGCGGGCTTTTTCGCATCGTCATGATCCATCATCCGCCGATCCATGGCGCGACGCCCGCGCATAAGCGTCTTTATGGCATTCGCCGCTTCCAGAAGATCATACGAAAACATGGCGCGGAACTCGTTCTCCATGGCCATACCCATCTTATCACGCATTACGAGATCGACGGGCCGAACGGCAAGGTTCCAGTCATCAGCGTACCATCTGCGAGCCAGAATTTTGGCGGTCACAAACCCGCTGCCCGTTATAACATATTCAATATCGACAAACGGTCGGAAGGCGGCTGGTCCTGCCTCATGGAAGAACACGGCGTTTCCGATGCCAGCGAGAAAATAACGAAGCTCAACGAGCGCGTTCTTTATTGATTCCACAACAAAAACGGCGCCGAAGCGCCGTTTTCATTTCATTTATGTTCGCTCACTTCCCGATAACGCGGTTGGCAGCCGAGACAATCGCTTCCAGTGAAGCGCTGACAATATTGTCATTGATGCCCGCGCCGAACAGCTTGCCGCCCGGATGAGCCATTTCGACATAGGATATAGCCGAAGCGTCCGAACCCTGCTGTAGCGAATGTTCGGAATAATCGACCACCGACATCTTTACGCCGAGATATTTGGACAGCGCATCGACAAAACCGTCGATCGGGCCGGTTCCCTTGCCCTCGATATTTTTTGTCACGCCGTTATCGGTGATTTCGGCGGTGAGAATGCGGCGGCCCTTCTGCTCGGGATCGGGCATGGTGTGATGATCGACGAACTTGATGCGTGCGCCGGGCTGGGTGACATAGAGCTTCTGAAACTCGTCGTGAATGCGCTTCGACGGCAGTTCCTTGCCTTCTTCATCGGTAATGTTCTGGATGATCTCGCGGAACTCGACTTGCAGGTTGCGCGGCAGGTTGAGGCCGTAATCGGCTTGCAGGATATAGGCGATGCCGCCCTTCCCCGACTGCGAATTGATGCGGATGATCGCTTCATAGGAGCGGCCCACATCCTGCGGGTCGATCGGCAGATAAGGCACTTCCCAGACCGGCGAATTGGCCGAACGGCGCGCCTTCATGCCCTTGTTGATCGCATCCTGATGCGATCCGGAGAAAGCCGTATAGACCAGTTCACCGACGTAAGGGTGACGCTCGGCAATCTTCAACTGGTTCGAATATTCATAGACTTCCTTCATCCGGTTGATGTCGGTGCAGTCCAGTTCGGGGTCCACGCCCTGCGTATACATGTTGAGCGCCAGCGTTACGATATCGACATTGCCGGTGCGCTCGCCATTGCCGAACAGCGTGCCTTCAACACGGTCGGCGCCCGCCATCAGGCCCAGCTCGGTAGCGGCGATGCCCGTGCCGCGATCATTATGCGGATGCAGCGAGATGATCAGGTTTTCGCGATTATCGAGATTGCGGCACATCCATTCGATCTGATCCGCATAGACGTTTGGCGTGTTCATTTCCACCGTCGAAGGCAGATTGACGATCAGCTTGTTGTCCGCCGTTGGCTTCACAATATCGATGACGGCATTGCAGATTTCCAATGCCACTTCCAGTTCAGTGCCGGTGAAGCTTTCCGGCGAATACTGGAAACGATAGCCGCCCCCTGTAGAATTGGCTGCCTTGGCGGCCATATCCATGATCATCTTTGCTGCATCGGTCGCGATCTGCTTGATACCGCCCACATCCTTGGCGAAGACCACGCGGCGCTGCAATTCACTGGTGGAATTGTAGAAATGGATGATCGGCGACTTCGCGCCTTCCAGCGCCTCGAAAGTCCGCGTGATCAGTTCGGGACGGCACTGGACCAGCACCTGCAAGTCCACTTCGTCCGGCACATCGCCATGCTCGATGGCCCAGCGGCAGAAGTCGAAATCCGTCTGCGAAGCGGAGGGAAAGCCGATTTCGATTTCCGGAAAGCCCATATCGACCAGCAGGCGGAACATGCGCTCCTTGCGGTCATGGCCCATCGGGTCGATCAGGGCCTGATTGCCGTCGCGCAGGTCGACCGAGCACCAGATCGGTGCCTTTTCAATGCGCTTGGACGGCCAGGTGCGATCATCGAGCCGGGGAGCTGGGAATGGCGAATATTTGGTGCCTGCAATCGGCATGCCCTTGCGGGCAGAGATGGACTTTGTTTGCGGCTTGGCTACGGACTGATTCATTTTCGTTTCCTCCCGGCTGTCGACGGATTAAGGCCGTCAAGCGCGGACAATATTGATCGATATAAGGGTTTTCTGGAAAGGAGCACGGGCCTGCGACCGGGGGATCGACCGCCGGACGCTCCTTTCAGCGAGCCCGGCGATCGCCGCTAAGGCCGAGGGTAAGAAGCGAGTTTAGAACGCAAACATCAACGCGCGCGCCGAAGGCGGCTGCGGAATGTTCCATGGATGTTGCGCTTTTGATCGTCATGGGAAAAGCTTTTACACGCGCGCTATCCGCCATGCAAGACAGTATTTCAGTCAGGCAAATGGCACGGCGCTGGTTCCCGGCGGCAGCTTCGCCTCGTCCTCCGGCTCGACATGGATCACCACGCGCGCGCTGTCGATCTCCTTCTTCAGGGCATCTTCGATACGGTCGCAAATCACATGGGCATCGCCGACGCTCATTTCGGCGGCAACGACCAGATGAAACTCGATGAAGGTGACCCGCCCGGCAATACGCGTCTTGAGGTCGTGAACCTCGATGGCGCCCCCCGCATTGGCCGAAATCACGTCGCGGATGCGCATTTCCTCGGTCGGCTCCACGGCAATATCCATCAGCCCCTGCACCGAGGAATTGATGACATGCCAGCCCTGCCAGAGAATGTTGATGGCGACCAGTATGGCAAGCAGCGGATCAAGTATCGCCCAGCCTGTAGCCACGGCTCCCACAAGGCCAACCAGAACGCCGGCGGAGGTGAACACATCGGTCATGATGTGCTTGCCGTCGGCTTCCAGCGCAGGCGAACGGAACCTGCGGCCGGTGCGAATCAGCAATGTGGCCCACAGGCCGTTTATGATGGCCGCGGCCGTATTGATGGTGAGGCCGAGCCAGGGCTCATCGAGCTTGCGCGGTGTTTGCAGCGCAAACCATGCCTCGCGGAAGATCAGGAGTGCGGCCACCGTGATCAGGACGCCTTCGACGACAGCCGAAATATATTCGGCCTTGTGATGCCCGAATGGGTGATTGCCATCCGCGGGCTTGTAGCTCATGCGGATTGCCCACCACGCACCGATGGCCGCAATCACATTGACGATCGATTCCAGCGCGTCCGAGTAAAGCGCCACGGAGCCGGTCAGCGCATAGGCCAGATATTTCAGGCCCATCACACCGAAAGCAATGGGAATAGACCAAGCGGCAAGCCGCCGAACCTTTGCACTCGCGTCCATGATGAACCTTTGATTATCTTGATCTGTCCCGAAACCGGGACGGGCCTACGCACAGCCCTTCATTCGTTCGCTAGAGCACCGGCCCGAAAACCGGAACCGCTCTAACTATTTGTTTTGCCGCCTTTTCCAACGCAAAACCGTTTCCAGCTTCTCGGGATGCGCTCCAGCACGCGGGGCGTATCCTCAACGCATCTGGCATACGCAGCAGCAATTCGCCGCTGTTCTATACCCTAGAATATCGGAATTTCGTACCCTGTTTTTGTAGTTCCCAAATTTAATTTTCTCCTGCAAATGCAAGGCATTAAACTTGCAAATGAGTTGCCGAAGCAGGCAATGGGCAAGCCCCGGCAAATCTTAAAAAAGCGAGCCGCAGCGTGAGCTGCGGCTGGCTTGAAATCATCACCCGATGCCTTCGGTCAGTAATTGGTGCGGCGCGCCTTGTTCTTGCCCGCCAGATGCGTCACCACATTCTCGATCATGCGCATTCCGGCATTGTGGCCAAGCGTCATGATCGATTCCGGGTGGAACTGGACGGCGGCGACCGGCTCGTGCTTGTGCTCGAAAGCCATGATGACACCGTCTTCGGTCTCAGCTGTCACCAGAAAATCATCCGGCAGACGTTCTGGATCGGCGAAGATCGAATGATAGCGCCCCACCGTCACTTCCTTCGGCAAACCGGAGAAAATGCGCTCCGGCTTCGAGACCCGAATACGCGACGGCTTGCCGTGCATCGGAATGCGCAACTGGCGCAGCGTGCCGCCATAGGCTTCAGCGAGCGCCTGCAACCCAAGACAAACACCGAAGATCGGCAGTTCGCGCTTGCGCGCCTTGTCGATGGTTGCCTTGCAACCGAAATCCTGCGGCGTTCCCGGTCCGGGCGACAGGACCACGAGATCGGGCTTGATTCTGTCGAACACTTCTTCCGCCACCGGCGAGCGGACGGTGGAAACCGTCGCGCCCGTCTGGCGGAAATAATTGGCGAGCGTGTGCACGAAGGAATCTTCGTGATCCACGAGCAGGATGGAGATGCCCTCGCCCACCTTCGCCGCCACGCGCTCCTCTGCAACCTGATTGCTCTTCTGTGCTTCGCGCACGGCAGCAATCATCGCCGATGCCTTCAATTCGGTCTCGGCCTCTTCCTCTTCCGGATTGGAATCGAACAGAAGCGTTGCACCGGCGCGGATTTCAGCGACGCCATCCTTCACGCGGATGGTACGCAGCGTCAGGCCGGTATTCATGTCGCCATTGAAGTGCATCATGCCGATGGCTCCGCCATACCATGCACGCGGGCTGCGCTCGTTTTCTTCCAGAAAGCGCATCGCCCACAATTTCGGCGCGCCGGTAACCGTCACGGCCCACGCATGGCTCAGGAAGCCGTCAAACGCGTCCATGCCGTCGCGAAGCCGTCCTTCGATGTGATCGACCGTGTGGATAAGGCGCGAATACATTTCGATCTGGCGACGACCGATGACACGCACCGACCCCGGCTCGCAGACGCGGCTCTTGTCGTTGCGATCCACGTCCGAACACATGGTCAGCTCGGACTCGTCCTTCTTCGAGTTCAGCAGCTTCAGAATCTGTTCCGAATCCGAAATCGCATCCTCGCCGCGCTTGATCGTGCCGGAAATCGGACACGTCTCGATACGCCGGCCATTGACCCGCACGAACATTTCCGGCGACGCGCCAACCAGATATTCGTTCTCACCCAGATTGATGAAGAAGGAATAGGGCGACGGATTGATTGTCTTCAACCGGCGGAAAATCTCCGATGGGGCGGTGTGGCAGCGCTCGTAGAAGGTCTGGCCCGGAACCACTTCAAAGAGATCGCCGCGCTTGAAGCTGTCCTTGGCGCGCTCGACCAGCTTGGCATATTCGCCCGGATTATGGTCGCCACGCGCAAGCTTGGCATCCGAAGGCTTGAACGGCTTTGCAGGCGTTGCGCGCGCAAGGCCATGCGTGGAGGAACCGCCGCAGGCAAATTCATAACGATCCACCCAGGCGCGTGCCGCATAATGATCGGCTACGAAGATTTCGTCAGGAATGAACAGCACCAGATCGCGCTGGTCGTCGGGGCGCTTCAGCTTGTACTGGATCGGATCGAACTGGAACGCCAGATCGTAACCGAAGGCACCGTAAAGGCCGAGATTGGCGTCTTCCTCGGAGAAGAACAGGCCGACAATGGCGCGCAGGACCGTGAAGACCGAAGGCATGCGCGAGCGCTCTTCCTCGGTGAAGGTTCCGCTCGGCTGGGCAATGGTAAGCTCGATGCGGTTTTCTTCCGCCTTGTCGACCGTCACCTCGGCAAGCGCCTTCACCGTGTCCAGGATAGGACGAAGCAGGATGACGCCGCGGGCATTCAACGCTTCGATGCGCATGGTGCGGGCACGCGAGGTAATGACCACCGGCGGATCGACGATAGCCGTATCCCATCGCGTATAGCGGCCCGGATATTCGTAGTTTGAGGAAAACACCGCACCACGCCGTTCATTCAGCGCATCGATATAAGTCTCGATCGCGCCCTTGTAGGCTGTGAGGTGGCGCACGCGCTCGACGACGATGCCGCCTGCCGTCTCGTGCTGGAATATCTCGCTATCCGCAATCTTCGCATTCATGATCGGCTATCCCAAATCTAACTGTTTCCGAATATTTCCAGAACCCGGTTTCCCCGCCGGTCTTATTCAAACAGCCAAACAAAAAGGCCGCCCGGATAATCCCAGCGGCCTGTTTCCTGAACGCAAATGCACAAACGCCTGCGTGGCCGCTTTTAGCGGGCCCACCACCAACCGTTGATGACGATATTGCGCGAAATGTTCATGGACGTACTGTTAGCGTTCAATCTGCCCGCTTGCAACCGGAAAATTCAACGGCCGAAATCTGCCGCACAAGCCAACATCAGGACGACACGCTCCAAGTCTCGCAAAGAAAATCCGGACAGTTTGCGGCTGTCCGGATTTCCTTTAGAACCGGGATGAACGAGACAGAAGGAGAGGGACGTTTCCTTCAGCTCCGGGCACCCCCACACCCCATGCATAAATTCACAGGTATAATATAACTTTTAGTATGCGCATTATTCTTAGCACGGATTGTAGTTTCTTTGCAACCTGTGATTGTTATTTGCGCGTATGCTTACATTTAAGCTCAATTCATCGAAACAGTTCAAAAATTTGTGGGGCCACCCAACAAGTTTCGTCTTGCGTCCGGGAGCGATTTCGGATTCATTTCCGTGGCAACTCAAACACATATGCAAAAATCAAGAATAGAGCCGTCACACATAAACGGCCATTGGGGACAACTGATGAAGAATCTCGATGCGATGGACAGGAGTATTTTGCGCGCCCTTCAGGAGAACGGACGCCTGACCAATACCGAACTTGCCGATCGCATAAATCTCTCGCAGACGGCAACCGCCGAACGCGTCAAGCGGCTGACCCGCGAAGGGTATATTTTAGGCTATTCGGCGCGGCTTTCGCCGAAGATGCTCGACCGGGCCATGCTGGTCTTCATTGAGATCAAGCTGGACCGCACCACGCCGGAAGTCTTTGAAACCTTTTCGACTTTCACCCGCAACAATCCGGACATCCTGGAATGCCACATGGTTGCGGGCGGCTTCGATTATCTCGTTAAGGCCCGCGTTTCCGACATGGACCATTATCGCCGCTTCCTTTCGGAGGCGCTTCTTTCCCTGCCCGGCGTGCGGGAATCACACACCTATGCCGTGATGGAGGAAGTGAAGGAAACCGCCTATATCGCCGTCTGAGCCGGCAACAAGTCTTTCCTGAAACGCCGTTGCTGTCAGCAGAATGGCAGCAACGAACTCCCGATTTTGCACTTCCATCTTGCACACAACTATTTACGGGTATATACCCGCAATATGTCACATCCGTGTTTCTGCATTCTTCTGCGTCAGGCAGCCCGCAAGACATCAAGCGTCTACGACGACGCGCTGTCTCCGCTCGGCATCAATGTCGCCCAGTTCAGCACCTTGCGGAAAATCCGCCGCGCGGGCGCCATCTCGGTGACGGAACTCGCACATCTGTCGGAGCTGGACCGTTCGACCATGGGCCGCAACGTGAAGGTTCTGCAGCGCATGGGACTGGTCGAGCCCGCCGCCAGCGACGACCATCGCGAGACCAACGTCACGCTGACGGCGGATGGCCGCGATCTCGTGGAACGCGGCGGTCCGCTCTGGGATCAGGCGCAGGAGGAAATCGAGAACCGGTTGGGAAAGGACGGCGTGGAACAGCTTGAAAGCCTGCTTCGCAGCCTTGGATAACCGGACGCATTTTGACTGAAAACAATGAACCGAAGCCCCGCGACCTCTAGGAAGCGACGGGCTTCGCCGTCGACAATGGCTGGTGAATGGCCAGCATGAACCGAAAGCGCCAAAGATGATTTCTGCCCGCCTTGCAGGCTTTCTTGCACAAAGGAACATCCATTACGGATGGATCGTCGCCGCCATCACCTTCCTGACCATGCTGGCGACCGCTGCCGCGATGGGATCGGCGGGCATCCTGATCGAACCGCTCCAACGGGAATTCGGCTGGACGAATGCGAATATCTCCTTCGCAATGGCGCTTCGCCTCGTTCTTTTCGGCCTTATGGGGCCGTTCGCGGCTGCCTTCATGAACCAGTTCGGCCTGCGCCGCGTCGTGGCGACAGCTCTCGTCATGATTTCGCTTGGGCTGATCGGCTCCATTTTCATGACCGAGGAATGGCAGATGGTCGGGCTCTGGGGCATTGTAATCGGTCTTGGAACCGGCATGACCGCGCTTGTGCTCGGCGCGACCGTCGCGGCACGCTGGTTTGAAAAGCGGCGCGGCCTCGTCGTAGGCCTTATGACGGCCAGCAACGCCACTGGCCA
Organism: Brucella pseudintermedia; assembly: GCF_008932435.1. Classification (GTDB taxonomy): domain Bacteria; phylum Pseudomonadota; class Alphaproteobacteria; order Rhizobiales; family Rhizobiaceae; genus Brucella; species Brucella pseudintermedia. The sequence continues at coordinate 323,908 of NZ_WBWE01000001.1, forward strand.
GCTGGTTTTTATGCCGATCCTCGCCAGCGTCAGCCAGACTATCGGCTGGCGCACCTCGCTCACCATCGTCATCTGTTTCCTTGTTACAGCACTCCTGCTGGTCCTCGCCCTGATGCGCGATCACCCGGCGGATATCGGCCTCAAGCCTTTTGGCCGCACCGCTCCACTGCCAGCACCCGAACCCCGCAAGAGCTTCGGGGCCATGCTGGCCTCGCCGCTCGTCACCTTGCGCGAAGCATCCTCGACCGCAACCTTCTGGGTCCTGTTCCTGACCTTCTTCGTCTGCGGCTTTTCCACCAATGGCCTGATCCAGACGCACTGGATCACGCTTTGCGGCGATTTCGGCATCGCGCCGGTCGGCGCGGCGGGCATCCTTGCCGTGATCGGCGCCTTCGACCTCATTGGCACGATCATGTCCGGCTGGCTCTCCGACCGGTTCGACAACCGCTGGCTTCTGTTCTGGTTCTATGCGCTGCGCGGCCTGTCGCTGATCTACCTGACCTTCACTGATTTTACCGTGTACGAACTGGCATTGTTCGCCGTCTTTTACGGGCTGGACTGGGTGGCGACCGTGCCGCCGACCGTCAAGCTCGCCGCCGAACGGTTCGGTCCGGAAAAAGCCGGTCTGGTCTTCGGCTGGGTGTTCACCGGCCATCAGATCGGGGCTGCGGCGGCGGCCGCCTTCGCCGGGTTCGTGCGCACGGACTATGACAGCTACACCCCTGCCCTGATCCTCGCCGGTGCCATGTGCTTTGCGGCTGCGGCCATGGTGTTCATCATCAACCGCCCTGCTGCAAGACCTGCCTTGCAGCCATCATGAAGCGGCAGGTTTTTTGCCCTTCCTGTTCAGCGCCAGCACGCCGAGGCTGATCAGCAAGGCGGCGAGCGTGTCGGTCCAGCCCGGCACTTCGCCAAGCAGGACAAGCGCCAGAACCAGAGTAATGACGGGGATCAGCGCCGATAGCGCTGCCCCCGCAGCCGTTCCCAGCAGGACAACCGCGCGGTTGAAGGCAAAGACACCAAAGGCCGAGGTGAGAACGCCCTGATAGAAACCCTGTAAGGCAATATCGCCCCAGGACGTTGCGCCAAGCCCTTTGGGCAGGAAGATCATGTAGATCGGCAGATAGACGATTGCCGAAGTGACGGCGGCGATGGCGGTCGCGTGCAACCCGTCCATCCCTTTCTTGCGAAACACCATGACATAGATCGCCCAGACCAGTGCCGCGACGAAAAAGAACAGGTGCCCGAGCATTTCAGGCCCGCCCAGTAGCGATAGACCGGCGATCAGCATGGCCCCGATCACGATCAGCACGACCCCGGACCACCGTGACGGCGCAAGATGTTCCTTTAGAAGCGCCACCCCCAGAATGGCAACCATCGCCGTCATCAGCCCCGGAATGAGCGCCGCCGCGTGGGACGCCGGGGCATATTGCAGGCCGCAGGTGGTCAGCAGCGCATAGGGAACACCGGCTCCTGAAGCCAGAAGCACGAAGCCGAGCGGACCAAGCCGGCGAAGGCCGAAACCTTTCATCAGAACGACCGGCAACAGCACCAGTCCCGCCACGCCGAAGCGCAGGGCAATGATGTCGAAAGGCGTCAAGGCGGTCTTGAACCCGAACCGCGTCAGGACGAACGAACCGGACCATACCAGAACCCCGGAGAGCCCCCAGGCCAGACCGCGTATGGTATTGGAAGTCGAAGTCGTCGGATGGTTGTCGGTGATAGCCGTCATTGTCGCTCGCATCAGGAAAAAAGGAATAGCGCCGGACTATTGCATTCCTGGCCGCGACGAGCGCCACGGATAAGCGAGATATGAGATATTAGAATTTCTTATGCCGCCTTGCTTCTGGCCTCCAGAGCCACATCGCAAAACCGATCGATCAGATGCCTGACCGGGCTGTCGACCCGAAAGACGATATAGACGGTGCGGAACGTCGGCGGATCGAGGCGGCGCGCGCGCAATCCATGCAGGTCGGCGCCCGGCAGGCTGATTTCAGATAGCAGCGTGGTGCCGATGCCATGCCGCACCATTTCCAGCACCGTGGCGACGTCTCGCGTGCGCACCTGTTCGCTACGCGTTTCACCATCGCCCTCACCATGGATAATCCGGTCGATGATCATTTCGCAGCCCGCTGCCGCGATAAGCTGGCGGTTGCGCAGCTCCTCTGCGGCAACCGTGTCACTGCGCATGAAGGGATCGTCGCGCCTGCCCACCACAACCAGTTCTTCGCGACCAACTTCGCGAGCCTCAAGCTCGGGCGTCGGCAGCGAGGTAATGCCGAGATCGGCAATGCCGTCCCGCACCCACAGGCTGACATCATCATGTCCGCCCTCGAAAGCGCTGAACTCGATGCCGGGATAAAGCCGCTGAAACGTCTTTCGCAGGCCGGGCAAGACATATTGGAGCTGGCTCGGGATTGCCGCAACGCGGAGCCGTTCAGGCGCGCCGGACGCACTACACCGTGCTTGCAACTCTATCCGGTCGATGGCCTGAAGCGCCGCCTTGGCATCGGCAAGGATCGATTGTCCGAATGCCGTCAGGGCAGCCCCGTCCCGCTTTCGCGCCAGCACCTTGACCCCGAGTATCTTTTCCAGTGTCGCAATCGCCTGGCTTGCGCCCGATTGCGTCAGGCGCAGGCGCCGCGCCGCAGCCCCCACGCTGCCGGTTTCCGCGACAGCTTCAAGCAGACGTAACTGGACCAGACTGATCTTCATCGTTTTGGCTACGGCTCAATCTTTCATCAATGCATCGCCCCAGTCGGCGCGACGCGCCCAACGGAACAGATCTCCGTCGCGCTTGGTCAGCAGGCGTTCTTCCGCCCTGCCGTCATCCTTGCAGAGTTTAACCGAAACTTTGCCGCCGCCAACCCGTGTCGGCGCAATGACCCGCGCTTCCACATCCTCAACCGTCTCGCGCACCGCAGCAAGATAGATGAACTTCTCATCCTCCCAAGGCACTTCCGCTTCCTTGGTCAGGCGATGAATGCGCGAACGGGCAACGCGGCGCGAAAAATGGCACCAATCCGGGGCGATCAGTGGACAATCGAGCTGGTGCGGACAGGGCGCAGCAATAACCGCACCTGCGGCGACAAGTGCCCGGCGCGCATCGAGAATGCGCTGCCAGCCCGCCGGTGTGCCCGGCTCCACGATCACCAGCATCTGTCTTGCCGATGCCCACAGGCGCTCGATGAGTTTCTGCCTGTTTTCGGGGGCGAGTTCGTCGAGCACATAAGCAATCGTAACGAGATCAGCTTCAGGAAAATCGAGCTTTTCCCGCACCACATCCCCTGCTCGCCAGTCGAGATCAGACAATCCGCTATCTTGCGAAAGCGCGCTTCCCACCGCCCGGATCGCAGGACTTGCCTCGATCATGGTTGCCGATTGAAGCGTCGGCCAGCATTGCTTTGCCGCCCAAAGAGCCGTTCCCGGTCCTGCCCCCACATCAAGCATGGATTGCGGCGCAAAACCGGGACAGACCTCGGCTGCATTGTCCAGACTGGCGCGAACCGCCGCATAAGTCGCGGGCAGGCGCGCCGCCAGATAGGCCTTTGCCGCAAGATCGTCGGAAATATGCATCCGCCCGTCCCGGGTCTCGGCGCGGTAACGGCGCGAAAGCATGTCGGATGCGCGCTTCAGGTCGGCCAAGGCGACGCCCTCAAGCGCCGCATCCACCGCCTGTCGCAAGGAAGCTGGCAGTTCCATTGCCGGTCAGCGCTCCAGAACCTGTTTCACATCGACCAAGTTGGAACGAACACGCAGGATGTAAAAGCCCATCGTCGTCAGATGCGATGGCGTGAACCAGGCATCGGGGCTGCCGTTGGAAACGATGAAGGGCTGCATGTCGAGCGCGGCGCGCATCTGCTTTTCCATCTCGTCCCACACGCCGTCGAGGTGCTTCTCAGCCAGAACACCGCGGAAATCCGAATGTGCGGCGCGCAATAGGCCGTAATAGGCATAAAGCTGGCCATAGGCGAACCAGAAACGGTCATCCGCACGGGTGTCGAACCAGCCGGCATGGTAATTCTCGGCACGATCCTTGAGGATGGCTGAGGTGGAACCGAGATCGCTCGCGATACGGTCCACGAACTGGATCAGATTGTCGGCGCGGGCATCGAACGTTGCCTGACAGTTTTCAAGCCGCCCGTTGAATGAGCGCAGATCCTTGATCGCAGAACGGTAATAGCTCGGCGTCGGCGTCTTCGGACCGAAAGGACTCAGGCCGAAATACCAGGAATCCTCGGCAAATTGCAGGTTTCCGCGTGCCTTCTGCAAATCCGCATCGATCTGCGATGTGCCGCGCAAGCGCCCGATATTATCCACGAGTTCAATCGCGGTACGGCGCACGGCTGCATTGATGCCGCGCTGGAACGAAGCCTTGTTGTCGAGGAAAGGCGTGCGGTCCCAGTCCAGACCGAAAAGGCCAAGCTTGTAGAGGAGCATGGAGGAAATCCATGCATTCTGGTTGACGTTGAAATCGGTGAGATCGGCGGCGACCTCGGCAATGGCCGAGCGGGAACATTTGCGCGTCGAGGACGGCAATTGCGCTGCCTGAACCGGTTGGCTCGCCGACGCGGGATCGCTGGTCTGGTTGGCCTGTGGCGCGGCGGCAGGCTGCTCTGCCGGTGCAGCAGGAGCTGCCTCCGCTTTGACTTCTTCGCCGGGGGTGGTCGCGGTCTGATAGGTGTATTTGGCCGGATAATCGGGATCGAAATTCGTCCAGGCCTGAGTCTGCCAGATGAAATAGAGGTACAGCCCGCCGAGTCCGATCACGACAACCGAAACGGCGACTTTCCACAATATTCCGAGCCGCAGGAAAAGCCCCCACAATCCGCCAAGCGGAATGGCAATCAGGCGGGCAAGCGCCGCGATGAAACGCCCAAGGAAGGAAAAAACGCCCTTTACTGCATTCCACACCGTAAAAATATCCTTCCTCTTGCCCAAAAATCCGGGCTTCGCACCGCTTTTGCCGTCGCCCACAGACCTATGCATCGCAAGTCCCGTTCGCAAGCAGCCAAGCCTGAAAAGGCTTCAGGTTCTCAAATAGAGTGTGCTCATCTTTTCGACAACCCAACGGTCTGATTCCGACATTTGCATCCCGCGGATATGAGCGTTGAGCAAAGGTCGGAATCAGACCACTGGCAACTTTATGAATCGAGTGGATTTTTCGAATTTGACGTTTGAAACGAGATTTATATCGGACGGATATCAAACGTCAAATTCAATCCACTCGAACGCTCATCCAACTGATTTTATCCGTCATTTTCCGCTGACAGGGTTGAATCCCGGGAGCCGATCCGTAACATGGCGCCGACCCGCTTCGGCCAAGTGCGTGGCAATCCTGCCCGCCTCCCTTGCCGACGGTTCCGGAAATTGATGAGCGGCAAACAGCTTCAAGGCGGTTTCAAGTGAGGTGCGAAACGGTTTTTCGCCGGAAACTGCGATCAACGTCGCAATCAAGAACATTTTCGCCGCTATGGTACTTGAATGGCGAAATCTTTGGTGTTTGCTAAAGCTGGAACCGGAAAAACAATCAATCCGTAAAAACGGCCCGGTAAATGGAGAGAACAATGAAGTCCGCATCGACCTTTATGCTTACGCTTGCCCTGGGTGGGCTGGCCGGGGGAACGGCAATGCTGAGCGCGCCTGCAACCGCCTTCGCCGCTGAACCCGAAAGCTGCTCGACCGTCCGCTTCTCGGACGTCGGCTGGACCGACATTACCTCCACGACGGCGGTAGCGACAGAAATCCTCAAAGGTCTCGGCTACAAGACCGACATCAAGGTTCTCTCCGTGCCGGTAACCTATGCGTCGCTGAGCAAGAAGGACATCGACGTTTTCCTTGGCTACTGGAACCCGTCCATGAGCGCCGACCTCCAGCCCTATCTGGACAACAAGACCGTCGAGACGCTGCGCACCAATCTGACCGGCGCGAAATATACCCTTGCCGTGCCGAAATACGCCTATGACGAAGGCCTCAAGGACTTCAAGGATATCGCCGCTTTCAAGGACAAGCTTGGCGGCAAGATCTACGGCATCGAGCCGGGCAATGACGGCAACCGCCTGATCCTCGACATGATCAGCAAGGACGCCTTCGGCCTCAAGTCGTTCGAGCTGGCGGAATCCTCCGAGCAGGGAATGCTGGCGCAGGTCGCGCGCGCCATCAACAGCAAGGAACCGGTCGTGTTCCTGGCATGGGAACCGCATCCCATGAACAAGCGCTTTGAAATCGCCTATCTGACCGGCGGCGACGACTTCTTCGGCCCCAATCTCGGCGGCGCCAAGGTCGAAACCAATGTCCGCACCGGCTACACGCAGGAATGCCCGAATGTCGGCAAGTTCCTCACCAATCTGGAATTCAAGCTCGATATCGAGAACGAGATCATGGGCAAGATTCTCGACGATGGCCAGGAACCGTCCAAAGCCGCAAACGACTGGCTCAAGGCCAATCCCGGCGTTCTCGACCAATGGCTTGCCGGCGTGACCACTGTCGATGGCAAGGAAGGCCTTCCGGCCGTCAAGGCGGCGCTCGGCCTTTGATCCATGCTGCCGGACTGCGACAGACGCGGCCCGGCACGTTCCAGCACCTTCATCACAAGCACGCAGCAGGAGACTTGATCGTTGAACTGGCTGACGGACTACAAGATTCCTGTCGGACCAACCGCCAAATCTGTGGTGGACTGGCTGACGACCCATCTGGGGCTTTTCTTCGATACTTTGGCGGCGATCATGCAGGGCCTGATTGACGGCCTGTTGTATCTTTTGCAACTGCCCCATCCACTGCTTCTGATCGCCATCTTCGCAATCATTGCATGGCTGATCCAGCGTCGCATCTCCGTCGTCCTGCTCACCGTTCTTGGCTTCCTTTTCATCATCAATCAGGGCTATTGGGATCCGACCCTGAAGACACTGACGCTCGTCCTGTCGTCGTGTTTTGTCTGCATGGCCATCGGCGTGCCGCTCGGCATTGCGGCGGCCCATCGTCCGGCACTTTATGCCGCGATGCGCCCTGTCCTCGACCTGATGCAGACCTTGCCGACATTCGTTTACCTGATCCCGGCTATCGTTTTCTTTGGCATCGGCATGGTTCCGGGCTTGCTCGCCACCGTCATTTTCGTGATTCCCGCCCCAATCCGCCTGACCCAGCTCGGCATTTCCTCAACGCCGTCCTCCCTGATCGAGGCAGGCGAAGCCTTTGGCGCGTCGCGCTCGCAGCTTCTCTGGAAAGTCGAGCTGCCCTATGCGATGCCGCAAATTCTCGCGGGTCTAACCCAGACGATCATGCTTTCACTTTCAATGGTGGTCATCGCCGCGCTTGTCGGCGCTGACGGCCTTGGCGTCCCAGTGGTTCGCGGACTGAACTCCGTCAACATTTCACTCGGCTTCGAGGCAGGCTTCATCATCGTCGTAGTCGCAATCGTGCTCGACCGCATCTTCCGCGCCGGCAGAGAAAAATAGCATGCACCCGAAAAGTGGAGACCGGTTTTCGGATAAGATCATGCTCAAACAGAGACCAGGAGGTAGCGGATGACCATCATCGCACTCGAGGATGTCTGCATCATTTTCGGCAGCAATGTCGATGGGGCTCTTGCGCTTGCGGATCGCGGCGCAACCCGCTCGCAGATTCAGGCGGAAACCAATCTCGTGCTGGGCGTGCACAATTGCACGCTTAATATCGAGGAAGGCGAAATCCTCGTTCTCATGGGGCTGTCCGGCTCCGGCAAATCCACCCTGCTTCGCGCCATCAACCGGCTTAATCCCATTTCACGCGGGCGCGTTCTCGTGCGTGAGGGCGACCGTGCCATCGATGTCGGCAAGGCCGACCGCGCGACGCTCCGCCATCTGCGCACCGAACTTGTCTCCATGGTGTTCCAGCAGTTCGGCCTGCTGCCATGGCGCACGGTGGAGGAAAACGTCGCCTTCGGACTTGAGATTTCCGGCATGGGCAAGGAGGAACGCCTTGCCAAAGCCCGCGGCCAGCTTGAACTTGTCGGCTTGCAGGACTGGGCCAAGCGCAAGGTCGGCGAGCTTTCCGGCGGCATGCAGCAGCGCGTCGGGCTTGCTCGCGCCTTTGCAACCGGCGCGCCGATCCTGCTGATGGACGAGCCGTTCTCGGCCCTTGATCCGCTGATCCGCACCCGCTTGCAGGACGAATTGCTGGCTTTCCAGTCGCGCCTGAAAAAGACCATCGTCTTCGTCAGCCACGATCTCGACGAAGCCATGAAGATCGGCAATCGCATCGCGATCATGGAAGGCGGGCGTATCGTTCAGTGCGGCACGCCGCAGGAAATTCTCCTGCAACCCGCCGATGAATATGTTGCCGACTTCGTTGCGCACATGAACCCGCTCGGCGTTCTCAGGGCTGGCGACATCATGGTGCCCTTTGATCGCAATGCAGCCCCACGCCCCTTTGCGGCCACTGCACGACGTGAAACGCTGGTGCGCGACCTGATGAGCGCTGTCGCCGACAGCAGCGGCGATGTCGGGATCATCGAGAACGGCGCCATCGTCGGCAAGATTGCGGCGGACGACATTGTGCGTGCACTCGCCTGGCATCAGCAGCGCGGAACCTCATCCTAGAGCATTGCGGAACCTCATCCTAGAGCATTTCCAGCAAAAGTGTGAAACGGTTTTGCGTTGGAAAATGCGACACGCTTCAAACAAAAAAGCCGCACATTCACGTGTGCGGCTTTTTGATTTTCAGGCTGCGCAAGGTGCGGATCAGCTATGTGCCGCCTGTCTTGCGGCAGCGCGTGCTTCCACACGTGCCCGGATGGCATCTACATCCGCGCGCGGCGTGGCAGCAAAGAGCTTCTTCGTATAGTCGTGCTGCGGATTGTTGAACACGTCGTCACGCGAACCGTATTCCACCACCTCGCCGAAATACATCACCATCACCTCGTCGGCGATATAGCGCACGACCGAAAGGTCATGGCTGATGAAGACATAGGTGAGGCCGAACTCTTCCTGCAAATCGGCCAGCAGGTTCAGGACCTGTGCCTGCACCGAAAGGTCGAGTGCCGAAACCGGCTCATCCAGAATGAGCAGTTTCGGGTTGAGCATCAACGCACGCGCAATGGCGATACGCTGGCGCTGGCCGCCGGAGAACATGTGCGGATAGCGGTTGAAGTGCTCGCGGCCAAGGCCGACCTTCAACAGCATCTGCATCGCCTTGGCGCGCCGTTCTTCCGCCGACATGTTGGTGTTCAGCAGCAGCGGCTCCGCCAGCACGTCGCCGATCTTCTGACGCGGATTGAGCGAACCGTACGGGTTCTGGAACACGATCTGCACCTTCTGGCGCATTTCGGCCGTCAGGCCGTCACGAGCGATGTTCACATCCTTGCCGCCGATCTTCAACTCGCCGGAAGTCTGTGGATCGATCATCGTGAGAATGCGGGCCAGCGTGGACTTGCCGCAACCCGATTCACCGACAATCGCCAGCGTCTTGCCCTTTTCCACCTTGAAGCTCACGCCCTTGACGGCATGAACCACCTTTGCCTTGCCGAACAGCCCGCCGCCGACATGATAATCGCGCTTGATATCGCGCGCCTCGAGAACAATCTCGCTCATCGCGCTTCTCCCGCACCATTATTTTCAAAGACGAAATCGGACACCGTCGGAAGACGGTCGCCGGTCGCATTTTCCGGCAGGGCCGACAGCAGCGCACGGGTATAAGGGTGCTTGGGCGCGGAGAACAGCGACAGCACGTCGGCATCCTCCATCTTGTGGCCCTTATATTGCACGATCACGCGGTCCGCCGTTTCGGCAACCACACCCATGTCATGGGTGATCATGATCAGACCCATGCCGTGTTCGACCTGAAGCCGCATCAGGAGATCGAGGATCTGCTTCTGGATCGTCACGTCCAGAGCAGTCGTCGGTTCGTCGGCGATAAGGAGCTTGGGATTGCAGGCAATCGCAATCGCGATCATGACGCGCTGGCATTGGCCGCCCGACATCTGGTGCGGGAAGCTTTTCAGGCGTTCCGCCGCATCGCGAATGCCGACGAGTTCCAGTAGCTCAATGGCGCGCGCACGGCTCGCCGAGCCGTTCATGCCCATATGCTGCTTTAGCACTTCCTCAAGCTGATAGCCGACCGTGAAGCAGGGATTGAGGCTTGCGACCGGTTCCTGGAAAATCATGGAAATGTCACGTCCGATGATCTTGCGGCGCTCCTTGTCGGACATCGTCCGCAAATCCTGGCCATCGAAGGTCATGGCGTCTGCGGTGACAGTCGCGGACTTGGGCAGGAGGCCCATGACGGCGAGCATTCCGACCGACTTGCCCGAGCCCGATTCACCGACAATCGCCAGCACTTCGCCCTTGTCGACCTTGATATCGATCCCGTCAACCGCCTTGAAGGGGCCGGTCGAGGTGTCGAAAGAAACCGAAAGGTTCTTGATTTCAAGCAGAGCCATCGATCAGCTCCTCTTCAGTTTCGGGTCAAGCGCATCGCGCAGACCGTCGCCAATCAGATTGATGGCGAGAACAGTAATCAGGATCGCGAGACCGGGGAAGGTAACAATCCACCAGGCACTCAAGATGAACTCACGCGCCTCGGCAAGCATCGTGCCCCATTCTGGCGTCGGCGGTTGCGCGCCCATGCCGAGGAAGCCCAGAGCCGCAACGTCGAGGATGGCGTTGGAGAACGACATCGTTGCCTGCACCACGAGCGGGGCAAGGCAGTTCGGCAGAATGGTCTTGAACATCAGGCGCAGCTTGCTTGCACCGGCAAGCTTGGCTGCGGTCACATATTCGCGTTCCTTTTCTGCCATGACGGCTGCGCGGGTAAGGCGTGAGAAGTGCGGCAGCAGGACCAGCGTGATCGCGAGAACCGCGTTGATCAGGCCCGGTCCCAGAATTGCCACCAGAACCAGTGCCAGCAGCAGCGACGGGAATGCCAGGATGACGTCCATGATGCGCATGAACACCGTATCGACGCCGCCACCGAAATAGCCGGTAATAAGACCAATCGTGATGCCGAGGCACATCGAAATGATGACGATGACGAAGCCCACGAGCAGCGAATATTGCGAGCCGTAGATCAGGCGGGACAGGATATCGCGTCCGACCGCATCAGTTCCCAAAAGGAACTGCGTCGAGCCGCCGTTTTCCCAGAATGGCGGGACCTTCACGAATTCACGGAACTGTTCCGTGGGATCGTGCGGCGCAATAAGCGGAGCAAAGATTGCGACCAGAATGATCGCGACAAATACGAAAAGACCGATCACAGCGCCGCGATTGACGCTGAAATAGAACCAGAAGTCTTTCAGCGCGCGCATCTTGCCAATGTCGTTCGCGGCTTCCGGCTGAATAGCTGAGTGTGTCATGATACCCTCACTTATGCCGGATACGCGGATTGATGAGACCGTACAGCAGATCGACGACCAGATTCACCAGCATGATGATGAATGCGATCAGCAGCAATCCGCTTTGCACGACCGGATAGTCGCGGCGGAAAATGGAATCGAGCATCCATTTGCCGATACCGGGCCATGAGAAGATCGTCTCGGTGAGGATCGCGCCGGCCATCAGAACGCCGACCTGAAGGCCGATTGTCGTGATGACGGGGATCATCGCATTGCGCAGTGCATGCAGACCGACAACGCGGCGAATCGGCAGGCCCTTGGCGCGTGCGGTGCGCACATAATCCTCACCCAGAACTTCCAGCATCGCCGAGCGCGTCTGGCGTGCAATGACGGCCAGCGGAATGGTCGCGAGCACGATCGTCGGCAGGATGAGATGCGAGACCGCGGAGGCGAAAGCGCCCTTCTGGTCCGACATCAGGCTGTCAATCAGCATGAAACCGGTGACGGGCGGGAAGAAATAGAGCAGCGAGATGCGGCCGGAGACCGGCGTCCATTGCAGCACGCCTGAGAACAGAATAATGAGCAGAAGCGCCCACCAGAAAATCGGCATTGAGTAACCGACCAGCGAAACGCCCATCAGTCCCTGATCGAACCATGAGCCGCGCTTGACAGCCGCGATGACGCCGGCGGGAATGCCGAGGAGAATAGCCAGAATGATCGCGCAGATGGACAACTCAACGGTTGCAGGAAACAGCGCGAAGAATTCAGTGAGAACAGGCTTTTTGGTCACCAGTGACTGGCCGAAATCGCCATGCAGCAGGTTCCAGACATAGTCGAGATATTGCTGCCAGATCGGGCGGTCGAAGCCAAGTTGCGCCATCAGTTCGGCATGGCGCTCGGGGCTTACGCCGCGTTCGCCGGCCATCAACAGCACAGGATCGCCGGGAAGAACCCGGACGAAGGCAAAAGCCACGATTGTGATGCCTATGAAGGTCGGAACCAGATAGACGAGTTTGTTCAATAAGAAGCGGAACATACAAAAACTCCGACCGGGTGCAGGGGATCACCCTACACCCGGCCGCTCGTGTTGTCAGATTTTACTCGGAAATATCGACTTCTTCGAAGCGATAGTCACCAAGCGGGCTCTGCTTGAAGCCGGTAACCTTGGCCGACATCGGCACGAAGACCGTCGAGTGAGCGAGGGTGTTCCACGGAGCCTGCTCCTTGAAGATCACCTGCGCTTCTTCGTAAAGCTTGGCGCGCTCTTCCTGGCTGGTCGTGACCTTGGCCTTCTGGATCAGGTCTTCAAACGGCTTGTAGCACCACTGGGCGCGGTTGTTCGAACCAACGCCAGCGCAGCCGAGAAGCGTGCCCATGAAGTTGTCCGGATCGCCATTGTCGCCGGTCCAGCCGAGGATCACGGCACCGTCACGCTCCTTGTCGCCCGATTTCTTGAGGTATTCGCCCCATTCCATCGAAACGATCTCTGCACTGACGCCAACCTTGGCAAGATCGGACTGCATGAGTTCAGCCGTGCGGCGGCCGTTCGGCATATAAGGACGGCTGACGGGCATAGCCCACAGCTTCATCTTCAGATCCTTCACGCCAGCGGCTTCGAGAGCCTTCTTGGCAGCTTCTGGATCGTACTTGTCGTCCTCGATCTTGTCGTTATAGCCCCACATCGTCGGCGGGATCGGGTTCTTGGCCACCTGGCCCTGGCCCTGATACACGGCATCGACAATCGCCTGCTTGTTGATAGCCTGGTTCAGCGCCTTGCGGACTTCCGGCTTGTCATAAGGCGCCTTCAGCGTGTTGTACGCGAAGTAAGCCACGTTAAGGCCAGCCTGCTCGTCGACCTTGAGGTTGGAATCGGCCTGGAGGCCCTTGATGTCGGCCGGAGCCGGATAGGACATCAGATGGCATTCGCCAGCCTTGAGCTTCTGCGCGCGAACAGCAGGATCGGTGGTGATCGCGAAGACGAGATCGTCGATCTTCGGCTTGCCGCCCCAATAGTTTTCATTGGCCTTGAAGCGAACGACGGCGTCCTTCTGGTAGGCGACGAACTGGAACGGGCCGGTGCCGACCGGAACCTGGTTCAGATCGTCCTTCTTGCCATCGGCGGCAAGCTTGTCGGTATATTCCTTCGAGATGATCGAAGCGAAAGGCATCGAGATATTGGCGAGGAACGGCGCTTCCGGACGGTTCAGCACAAACTTGACCGTGTAATCGTCAACCTTGACGATGTCCTTGATCAGAGCGCCCATCTCCATGCTGTCGAAATATTCGTAGGTGATGCCAGCGGTGTACTGATGCCAGGGATTATCCTTGTTGCGCATGCGGTCATACGAAAAGATCACGTCGTCCGCATTGAAATCACGCGTTGGCGTGAAATAGTCGTTCGAGTGGAACTTGACGCCCTTGCGCAGATGGAAGGTGTATTCCAGACCGTCGCTGGAAACGTCCCAGCTCTCTGCGAGACCCGGCACGACTTTCGTGGTTCCGTTTTCGAATTCGGCAAGGCGGTTGTAAACCGGATGGGCCGAGGCGTCGAACGTATCGCCGCCGGTATAGGCAGCCGGATCGAAGCCTTCAGGCGAAGCCGGCGAGCAATACACAAAGGTCTTCGCCGATGCAGCACCGCCCATCAGAGCCACCAGCGCGGTTGCTGCCAGGAGTTTTTGGTAGAATTTCATTATTGTCCGCCTCCACGGAAAAGCATGCCGCGCGCACCCCATTGCCCGCAGCTTGCGCTTATCGAAACGTGTGGATCGCCACTTTGCAAGCGCAATTTTTAGAACCACTTCATATTCTCAACCGATTACGGGACTAATCGTTAGATTTTTATTCTAACGAGACGGGCAATTTCGGAATATTGCGCTAAAGCGTGCGGATTTATAATATTATTCGCACGCATTTTGCATGGGGTAATGCAAGCTGTGCATCACCGACTCGGACGCGACATCGATGTGTCCGATCAATTGGAAATTGTTCCCGGTTTCAGCCGCCAGCAGCATCGACATCCAAATGGACTGGCGCTTTCTGAAAAGGCGCAGTATTAAGTGGACAGCAAAAATCATATTTAAGTTGCGCATCGATGCCCGAAGCCAATCCCATTCGCCCCACCACGCCCGAGGCCATTCAGCTTGCCAAGACCTTGCTGCGTACGTCGCGCTATGGGGCCATTGCCGTTTTCGATGCGGCAACCGGCAGACCGCTGGCGAGCCGCGTTGCAGTGGCAACGGACACGGATGGCACTCCGCTGATATTGGTCTCCGGCCTGGCGGCACATACGCCGGGCCTGCTGGCAAACCCGGCCTGCTCGCTTCTGCTCGGCGAGGTCGGGAAGGGAGACCCCCTCGCCCATGCCCGCGTCACGCTGCACTGTCAGGCGCGAAAGGTTGAGAAGGCCGCCACCGACTATCCGCGCGTCCGCCGGCGCTATCTCAATCACAATCCGAAGGGTTCGCTCTATGTAGATCTGGGGGATTTCGCTTTCTTCCGGCTCGAAGTGGAAGGCGCCAGCCTCAACGGCGGCTTCGGCAGGGCATTCAACCTGACGCGGGACGATTTAATATGTGCAGCGTCCATCAGTGCCGACTTTGCCGAAGGCGAGCAGAACGCGCTTGACGGCCTTAATGAAAATCATGCGCTTGAAATCGCACATATTGCGCGCGGGCTTACGAAATCAGGCGCCCTTCGAGAACAGTTCAAAATTGTGGGTATCGACCCCGATGGTGCCGATATTGCCAGTGGCGACCGCGTTCTTCGTCACGTATTTTCGACGCAGCCCGATTCCCTAAGGGAAGCTGTTACAGCACTGGCGAAACGGTAAAATAAACCCCCTTGAAACAAAATCGCATTTTTTTTGGGACGAAATTGCACGTCTTTATACTGGATTGAATATAAGCAAGGGCTTTTCAAACGCCGCCACTAGCATTATTTTGAACGTGCATGCTTATGAAAATTTGCATGTATATTTTTAACTTTGTCCAGTCTTACGGGGGTATGACGGCAAATGAGCAACCAAGATACTTTCTTTGATTTGATTGAAAATGTAGATCAGGCCGCCGATTTTCTTTCGGCTCTTGCTAACAATAAGCGATTACTAATTTTATGTAAGTTGCTTCACAATGAAATGTCCGTCGGTGCGCTTGCCAAGGCGATTGACCTTAGCCAATCCGCTTTGTCTCAGCACCTGGCAAAACTACGAGCTCTTGAACTCGTTTCAACCCGCCGCGACGCGCAGACCATCTACTACATGGTCTCTTCGCCGCATATCGAGTTGATGTTGTCGACATTATCGAGTCTGTATATGAGTCCAGCACCGCGCAGACAGAATCTGGCGGCAGTCGCTCACGCATAACATCATGAGGTCACAGCCGTGCGATGAACGAAAATTCTCATTCGCACGGCTGCGTCCTGACCATTGACGATCCGGACGACATCCGCCTCTCCCCTTATCGCAGCATTCGCGAAAAAGACCTCGTGGGCCGACAGCAGCGTTTCATTGCGGAAGGCAAGGTGGTTCTGAACGTCCTGCTTTCCTCTTCCGCACGATTTGAAACGGAATCGCTGCTCGTTCTGGAAAACCGGCTGGCAGGCCTCGCGGAGCAACTTGGTCAACTCCCGCCCGATGTTCCCGTCTATTCCGTCCCGCAGGCCGTCATGGATGCAGTTGCGGGATTTCATGTTCATCGGGGCATTCTCGCGGTCGGTCGCCGCACACCGCAGCCCGGCCTGCAGGCGATGCTCGCAGCCCTCCCCGCCAAATCGCTTGTCGTGGTATTGTGCGGCATTTCCAATCACGACAATGTCGGCTCTATTTTTCGCAATGCCGCCGCTTTCGAGGCAGACTGCGTGCTGATGGATGAAACTTGCTGCGATCCGCTTTATCGCAAGGCCATCCGTGTATCCGTCGGTGCGACGCTAAAAGTCCCCTATTTCCACGGCGGCAATATCGATGAAATCATCGCCGCGCTTGGCGATGGCGGTTTCAATCTGCTTGCGCTCAGCCCGTCATCTTCGCTCAGCATCTATGATGCGGCGAAGCATGACCGTCACGGACTCCTGCTCGGAACCGAAGGGGAAGGATTGCCACCAAGGTTACTTGAAAAGCTTCAAACGGCGCGGATTCCCATGTCGGCTGCATTCGACAGCCTGAATGTCGCAACCGCATCGGGCATCGCCCTGTCCCGGTTCAGCAAGTTTTCATGAGCAAATATCAAAAAAACCTCCGGCTTCGGACCAGAGGTTTTTTTAATTCAGCCGGAAAGATTTATCAGGCTGCCGAGGCGCTAGCCGTGTTGGCAACAAGACGGCGCAGCATTTCTTCCGCCTGCGGTTCACGCTCGGAACGACCGATAAAGCCGCCGCCAAAGACGCGCGCGGTATTGCTCTCGTCGGAATAGAGCACGCAGGCCTGTCCGGGAGCGATGCCGCTTTCGCCATCCACCAGCTCAACCCAGGTCTGGCCATCGGCATGGTGCAGTACGGCGGGACGCGGCGGCCGTGTCGAGCGGACCTTGGCGAACACCTCCATGCCGCTTTCGGGCAAATCGCCAATTGGCGCATCGCCCAGCCAGTTGATGTCGCGCAGGAAAACTTTGTGCGTTTCCAGCGCTTCACGCGGACCGACGATAACCCGTGCATTGGCAGCATCAAGATGGACGACATAAAGCGGTTCACCAGTGGCGACCCCAATACCGCGGCGCTGGCCGACCGTGTAATGCACGATGCCGTCGTGGCGGCCGAGCGTACGCCCGTCAATATGGACAATATCGCCAGGATTGGCCGCTTCGGGCTTCAACTTGGAGATAATGTCCGAATATTTGCCCTGCGGCACGAAGCAAATATCCTGGCTATCCTGCTTCTTGGCGACGGTCAGGCCCATTTCCTCCGCGATTTCGCGTACCTGCGCCTTCGGCAGATGACCAAGCGGGAAGCGCAGATAATCAATCTGCTCCTGCGTGGTGGCGAAAAGGAAGTAGCTCTGGTCGCGATCCGTGTCGACCGGACGATAAAGCGCGCGATGCGCGCCATTGGCGCGGCTGCGAATATAGTGGCCGGTCGCCAGCGCATCGGCACCGAGATCGCGCGCGGTTTGCAGGAGATCGGCGAATTTTACCGTCTGATTGCACGAAACGCATGGGATAGGCGTTTCGCCGCTGACATAGGAATTCGCAAAAGGATCGATCACGGCCTCGCGGAAGCGCGCTTCGTAATCGAGGACGTAATGCGGAATGCCCAGACTTTCCGAAACGCGGCGGGCATCTTCGATGTCCTGTCCCGCGCAGCAGGAACCGGCGCGGTGAACCGCTGCGCCATGGTCATAAAGCTGCAGCGTCACGCCAACGACATCGTAACCTTCACGTTTGAGAATCCCGGCCACAACAGATGAATCGACGCCGCCCGACATGGCGACGACAACGCGCGTGTCTTCCGGCTTTCCCGGCAGATCGAGGCTGTTCAGGCTCATGATTGATTCCAGCTTCCGGGCAAGTGCCCTGCTTCTCAAAATTTAGGTTTCTTCGCCCTATATAGGCCAAACTGCGGCAATTTGCCAAGGGGCCGGGAACAATCATTGGCCAGTTTGCGACAGGCGGCGCACACTTCCCCGTGAAGTTTTCCGGTCTTATGTCCCGAAAATGCTGGCAAGAGCGCGATAACGAGCATTTTTTCAAGTCTTACCAGAGAGTTACCAGCGGCTTAGGTAATTTTTAAAGCTGTCGGGTTAGTCTCCTACTCGATTAGGTCCTTGAGTGTTGTGTAGAGAGTACAATGACCGATCTGGTAAGACCGCGTATAAAGTATGTTATCGGTCCTGATGGCAGCCCGCTGACCATCGCGGACCTCCCCCCCGCCAATACAAGGCGCTGGGTCATCCGCCGCAAGGCTGAAGTCGTCGCCGCGGTGCGGGGTGGACTTCTGAGCCTTGAGGAGGCATGCCAGCGTTACACATTGACGGTGGAGGAATTCCTTTCCTGGCAATCCTCAATCGATGAGCATGGTCTCGCCGGCCTCAGGACCACCAGAATTCAACAGTATCGTCACTAAAACCGTCTCCCAACACCGGGACCGGCTTTGGAAGGACGGGATCGGGCTCCTGCGGAACAGGTCTTCCGCGAAGGGGCCATTGATCGACAAATCGAAAACCGGCCCTCGCGGCCGGTTTTTATTTGCACATTGCGTTCCTATGTTGTGAACTTGGCGCGTTGATCCAGACACGCAATGTTCAGGAGGATGGCATGAGCGGAACGATCGAGATTCGCAAGGAAGACAGTTCCGACGGCGGACGCTATGCGGCTGTTCTCGACGGCAGTGAAGCCGAAATGACCTATACGAAGCTCGGCCCTTCGCTGATATCCATCGACCATACTTTCGTGCCCGATGCGATGCGTGGCAAAGGCGTCGCGCAGGCACTTGCCAAGAATGCGGTTCTGGATGCGCGCCGGAGCGGGTGGAAGATCATCCCGCGCTGCAGCTTCATGCACGCGCAGGCAATGCGCCATCCCGACTGGTCGGATGTTTTCGGCAAGGAATAATCGCTGGACTGAACCCTATTGCAGGTCGCGGATGCGGCGCGCCAGGCTCTTGGGGCCGGCCTTCTTGCCCTTTCCCGTGTCCGCTTTTTCGGCTGCCTCAAGAATGGAATGGATCGGCGATTCCGGCCCTTCCTTTTCAGCGGTCGCCGCTACCATGCGGGCGGCAAGTGCGGCCATTTCTTCGCGAAGGACTGCGTTCTCGCGCTTGATTTCAGCTAATTCCGGGCCGTCGCTCGCGCCAGCATTCCGGCGGCTATAACGCTCGATTTTTTCCTGTGCGTCCGAAAGTTCGGAAATCAGCTTCTCGAGTTTCTGCTGCAACTCGCTATTGCGCCGCTTTTCACTTTTCAGCTCCGTCTGCGCCGAGGTCAATTGGGTGGAAACTTCGTTGTAACGGGCTGCGGCTTCCTTGCGATCTCGACGCATTTCGGTCATCTCATTTGTCAGACGGCTATATTCCGTCTCGCTTCCACTTATCTCGATACGCAATGTATCGGCCAGCCCCTCAAGCGCGGTGTAATGGCTTTGCATCCGTTCCAGTTCAGCCTGGAGGATTTGTGCCTTTTCCAGTGCTGTATCGCGCGCGTGCTCGGCTTCTTTCGTCACCCGCTCGTGTTCTGCCAGCTGTTTCTCGATATCAGCCTGACTTGCCTCAAGCAACGGAATGCGTTTCAGCTCTTCATATTGCCGGGCAAGCAACACCTTCTGTTCGGCATTCTTCTGGCGTTCGAGCTTCAGCAACTGCTCCTGCCGGCTGACCGCAACGGCATATTCCGCGCGCAGCCCGTCGCGGTCAGCGCGAATCTCGGCAAGGGTGATGGGCAGTTCCGCCTGAACCTGCCGCCGCGCCAGAAAGAAGGCGCGCCGCCAGACCGAAGGGCCGAGCAGAACCACGACGAAAACCGTCACAAGCACCCCGAATATGAAAAAGAGAGCGGACTGGATCACGGTTTCAAATGGGCCCGAGCGGTTTCAGACAAGCATTTACTATTCATAATGCGCAGCCGACCGTCTTTCCAGCCAGCAAAACAATCACCGGCTGAAAGGACACGGATCGGCAACCGGATTCTAGAACGGATTCCAGGTCGGAGCGGCAGACAGTTTCAGATAACCGATATTGACGCCCAGCCTCGCGCCCACACCCGTGCGGATCGGCACAAGCATGATGTTTTCGCGTTTCAGGACGTTGAAGCCGACACCGGCGACGACATAGGCGGAACCCGCTACACCGGCGTAACGGCCGTAAAGATTCTGGATGTCGTCCAGATTATAAACGAGCATCATCACGCGGGAACCCTGGCCGCCGAAATCCCAGCCAAGCGAGGGGCCTTGCCAGTAGGTCTTATGGTCGCCCGCGTTCTTGGTATAGAGTGTGCCTTCGCCATAGGTCAGGCCGCCGATGAAGGCGCCGGAACCTTCCTCGCCAAGAATATAGCCGTTGGGCAGACCAAAGCTCTGGAACGCCTTCTCGACCGCACTTGCGATTCCACCCGAAGCTGACCCGAAGAACCTGTGACCAGATTCGACGATTTCATCGGCAGTGTATGTGTTCTGCGCCCTGGCCTGATTTGGCAGGGCGATGAAAGAAACAAACAGCGCCGCAAAAAACGCAACGAAGCACGCCGCATTGCGGAACCTGATTTGCGACAGGGATTGTGTGGCCATGTAAAATTCCTTTTGGCTCTCCGCTCCTCTGTCTGACGGCCCTGTTAAAAAGCCAGACCACGTCTCTTACGGACATTTTGGTCGAATCGCGCCTATTTTAGACCCGAATTTATTGTCCAAACCTTTAAGCACCGAAATTGACTTTACCAAGGCATGAGATTTCCAGCTTTCCTCCGGAGGGTATGCCCGGTCGAGGGATCAAAAAGCGAGCTTTGTTGCGGCAGTCCGATGGCGCGTGTATCCAGTTAAATCGACATTCAGGGCGATTCGCCCCTCTTCATGCAGCGCGCAAACTCTGGCTTTGCGGGCTGTCTCGTTAACCGATAACGATCCCGTTATCCGACCCGCTCGGAGACCGGGATCAGTCCGCGTTCCGGAGAAAACGCCATGCCAATGCCCGTTACCCTTTCCGCGCTCGATCTCGGTGCGCTTCTGTGCAGCCGGATCTGTCATGACATTATTTCGCCGGTCGGCGCGATCAATAACGGTCTGGAACTGCTTGAAGAAGGCGGAGCCGACGAAGATGCAATGGCGCTCATCAAGTCGAGCGCCCGCAACGCCTCCGCCCGGCTTCAGTTCGCGCGCATCGCTTTCGGCGCGGCAGGCTCGGCTGGCGTACAGATCGACACCGGCGACGCGCAGAATGTTGCCACCGAATATTTCAAGAATGAAAAGCCGGAATTCACCTGGGAAGGCACCCGCGTCCTTCTGCCGAAGAACAAGGTCAAGCTGCTTTTGAACATGCTGCTGATCGGCAACGCGGCCATCCCGCGCGGCGGCTCGCTGGCCGTGCGCCTTGAAGGCGGCGACACCGAACCGCGCTTCGTCGTCACCGTGAAGGGCCGCATGCTGCGCGTTCCGCCGAAGTTCCTCGAACTTCACTCCGGTGCTGCCCCTGAAGAGCCGATCGACGCCCATTCCGTCCAGCCTTATTATACGCTTCTGCTGGCCGAAGAGGCCGGCATGAAGATTTCCATCCACGCGACTGCGGAAGACATCGTATTCTCTGCTGAATAAGCGCGCCTGAGCGCGGGACCCACCCGCGCTCACACTGGCAACTGTCATCACATATCCACAAGGGGAACTGAATGGCGAATGAACCAATGGCAGCTTATTGCCTGCTGGTGGATGACTCCTCTGTCATCCGCAAGGTCGCCCGCCGCATCCTTTCCGAAACCATCGCAGAATTTGCTGAAGCCTCGACAGGCCGGGAAGCGCTCGAAGCCTGTTTTTCACGCATGCCCGACGTCGTTCTGCTCGACTACGACCTGCCGGACATGACGGCGCTGGACGTCGTGACCGAACTGCGCGCCATGCCGGGCGGCGACCAGCCGCGCATCATCCTTTGTCTTTATGAACTCGACGTCACCCGCATCATGCGGGCGAAGCGCGCAGGCGCCAACGGCTATATTCTCAAGCCATTTGACCGCGCCTATCTCACGGAGCAGTTCGCAGGCGTTCTGTCCGCCTGAAATCGGCTGCAAGGTCCAAAAAGCAAAAGCTCCGCCGAAGCGGAGCTCAGATTGATTACAAACCCCTCGATTTTTGGCGACAGTCAAAAATGAGGGGTTTTGATTCCGATTTGTTCACGTTTTGAATCTGAGACGTTCCGTGAATCTGAGGCCATTTTGACCCTACCGGAGGTTTGTCAGCAGCCTGAGCTCCGCCGAAGCGGAGCTTTTTACATTTAAGATCACGAAGCCGGTCAGGCGCTTTCGCGCATCTCCGCATCCGGCTCACGCAGCACATAACCGCGACCCCAGACCGTTTCGATATAGCTCTGGCTGCCGGAAACGGCGTCGAGCTTCTTGCGCAGCTTGCAGATGAAGACGTCGATGATCTTCAGCTCTGGCTCGTCCATGCCACCATAAAGATGGTTGAGGAACATTTCCTTGGTGAGCGTCGTGCCCTTGCGGAGCGAAAGAAGCTCCAACATCTGGTATTCCTTGCCGGTCAGGTGAACGCGCTGGCCAGCGACTTCCACCGTCTTCGCGTCCAGGTTGACCACGAGATCGCCCGTCGTGATGACCGATTGTGCATGTCCCTTAGAACGGCGCACGATCGCATGGATACGTGCGATCAGCTCGTCCTTGTGGAAAGGCTTGGTCATGTAGTCGTCAGCGCCGAAGCCGAGACCGCGAACCTTGTCCTCAATGCCGGCCATGCCGGAAAGGATAAGGATCGGCGTCTTCACCTTGGACAAACGCAAGGTGCGAAGAACTTCATAGCCCGACATATCCGGCAAGTTCAGATCCAGCAGGATGATGTCGTAATCATATAGCTTGCCGAGATCGATGCCTTCTTCGCCCAGATCGGTCGTGTAGACATTGAAACTCTCGGACTTGAGCATCAGCTCGATGCTCTGTGCGATAGCACTGTCGTCTTCAATCAAAAGGACGCGCATCTCTTATCCCCTTTCCGCAGCCGACCCGATGTCCCTCACGGCAGCACACGGAACTATCGTTGCCTTTGCATGAAGGTGCCAGCAAATGGTTAACAAAATATGATTCTGCTTGGCAAGCATATTTGTGTCCTGTTTAGAAAATTCTCTTACGAGCCTGAATCATAAAGACATTCTCTTCCTCACGACTCTAAAGCATCGCATTAAGAATCCCCGCTAACCGATTCATCCGACTCTAGCTTTTGCCTGTTGCCGAAAAACCACACGAGGTTTACCGAGCCTTAAGTCCTAACGCGTATGATTAACTTCGCCGGTAAAGGAATGGTTACCAAACGAGCGAATTCTTAACTTTTTGTTTCGCTTATGGAGCCATTTCGGAAGAACGGCTGCGATGAGTTCCCCTTCAGGGGCCTGAATTCGCAAGGAGATTCGGGGGTGAACCGGGTGCGTTTTGCTCGTTCACACCTGTTAATAAAGTCGGGGGGAACGCCCCAACACATGAAAGCTGGTTGGTGTTCAAGGAGTATTGCGTATGAAGCCACGTGAAAGCCTCGTCAGGCTGAAACTGTTCCAGGTGAAGGAAAAACGCCGTCAACTGGGCCAGCTCGACCTGATGATCGGCGAGTTCGAACGGATGGCCGGAGAACTCGACGCCCAGATTCTATCGGAAGAGAAAAAAGCTGGCATCACTGACATTAATCATTTCGCTTATCCCACCTTTGCCAAG
This sequence comes from Brucella pseudintermedia, assembly GCF_008932435.1. GTDB lineage: Bacteria > Pseudomonadota > Alphaproteobacteria > Rhizobiales > Rhizobiaceae > Brucella > Brucella pseudintermedia. The sequence goes on from NZ_WBWE01000001.1 coordinate 347,547, forward strand.
GCGGCACGCCAGCGCCGCGACAACCTCTTCGTATCGATTCGCGACCTGATGTCCCAGAAGGAAGCCGCCGAAGCAGAATTGTCGGCGGCGGAAACCGAACTGACGAAAGCCGAAGCGCTTGAAGAACGCGACGGCGGCAAGGCTCCGAGGGACGCGATCGAGCGTCCGGTCAACCAGCGCCGCGCGATGATCGGCTGATCGACGTGATCATTGCGAAATCCAAGACGCTGCTTCTTTTAAGAGCAGCGTCTTGACGTTTGCTGCAAGATGGCTCGTTTTCCGCAGTATATTGATATTTAAAAATCAATGTTTCTTGAATAAAATCGGATTTGCATAGCTCTCTCGCCGGATGTAGTGAGAAAGGGCAATGCAGAAAACTCCCCCATCCGGGCCGAGTTCGGCCCTCAGTAAATTCAGCGTCAGGACCTTGCCAAGACCGGCCCAGTGGGGCCTGCTGGTTGTATTTTCCGTTATCCTGATCTTTGCGGGCGAAAAGCTGCAATTGCCGGCCGCCATGCTTTTGGGCGCGATGCTTGGCGCAATCCTGATGGCTGCGGGCGAAAGCACGTTGCGGGTGCACCGTTGGCTGTCTTTGGCGGCACAGGGCGTCGTCGGCTGCCTCATCGCCCGTTCGATCACGGCGGAATTCTTCACCAGCATGGGACAGCACCTGCCCGTTATCCTGCTATCCGTCGGCTATGTGCTTTTTGCCAGCACCTTCATCGGATATCTGCTCGCGCGATTTCGCATTCTACCCGGAACAACCGCCATATGGGGGGCGTCGCCGGGCGCCGCTACCGCAATGACGCTGATGGCGGAATCCCATGGAGCGGATGCGCGCCTCGTCGCCTTCATGCAATATCTGCGCGTGGTGCTGGTTGCGACAGCCGCTTCGCTGGTCCTGCGTCTCAGTACAGGCGTGGAAACCGTTGTGCCTGCCGAAATCATATGGTTTCCACCCGCCGATTGGTCCACCCTTGGCCCGACACTGCTTCTGATCGTCATCGGCTCGTTCCTTGGCGAAGTGCTCCGCATCCCGACCGGCGCCATGCTCGTGCCGCTCGTATTGGGCGCCTTGCTCCAGGACACCGGGCTCATCACCATCGACCTGCCACCGTGGCTGCTCGCGCTCAGCTATCTGCTTATCGGCTGGCGCATCGGCCTCGGCTTCTCGCGCGCCATCATCGCCCACGCGGCGCGGGCGTTTCCGGCAGTACTGACATCCACGCTGCTGCTCATTGCCGTCTGCGGACTATTCGGCATGGCGCTCGGCCATGTGCTGGGTCTCGACCCGTTGACAGCCTATCTCGCTACCAGTCCCGGCGGTGCCGATACGGTCGCGATCATCGCAGCATCGAGCAATGTCGACCTGCCCTTCATCATCGCAATGCAGACAAGCCGCTTCTTCATCGTGCTGCTTGCAGGCCCAGCCATCGCCCGCTTCGTCGCCGCGCGCGTCGACAAGCGGATCATGAAGAAGAACCTTTAGCAGCCTGATTGCCGGAACCGGCGGGGCCGTGTTACGCTTCCGGCATGACACAGGTTTGCACCCATCTCATGTTTCAGGGCAGTGCAGGCGCGGCTCTGGAAACGTATCGCTCGATCTTTCCCGACTTTCTGATCGAGTCGATAAAAATCTATGATGAAGCGAGCGGCAGTCCCGGCAAGGTGCAAATTGCGCGCGTGACCTTCGCCGAACACCGGCTGATCGTGATCGACAGCCCCATCCCGCATCAGTTCGATTTCAATCCGTCCGTATCGCTGTTCGTCGATTTCCATGACGAAGAAAATTTGACCGGTGTTTTTGAGAAGCTTTCAGACGGCGGCGAAACGCTGATGCCGCTCGACAATTATGGCTTCAGCAAACTTTTCGCCTGGGTGAAGGACAAATACGGTGTTTCCTGGCAATTGAATTTACAGGCCTGACACAAAAAAAACCCGGCTTTCGCCGGGCTTTTCGTTAGACAGACAAGAAAGATCAATCCTTTTTGCCGTGGAAGCCACGGATGGCCCCGATGATCTTGTCCTGATCGGCTTCCGACAGATAGGGGTGCATCGGCAGGCTCAGAATGCGGTTCGGCAGGCTTTCCGAAACTGGAAGACCGCCCGGAGCAACCGCATAGTGCTTGTAGGCGGTCTGCAGGTGCAACGGCTTCACATAATAGATCACCGAAGGAATGCCTTCCGCCTGAAGATGCGCCTTCAGGCCGTCGCGATTTTCACTTTCGATGGAATATTGCGCCCATGCCGACCGATTGCCAGCCGGCAGAGCCGGAACCTTCACGACATCCTTGAGCGCCTCGTTGTAGCGCTTGGCGATGCGGTCTCGTGCTTCCATTTCGTCTTCAAGGATAGCCAGCTTTTCCAGAAGAACGGCGGCCTGAATCGTATCGAGGCGCGAATTGAGCCCGATACGAACGTTATCGTACTGGGTTTCACCTTTGCCGTGGAACAGGACCGAACGTAGCGTATCGGCTAGTTCGGCATCGTTGGTGAACATTGCGCCGCCGTCGCCATAGCAGCCGAGCGGCTTGGCGGGATAGAAGCTCGTCGCACCGACATGGCCGAAGGCGCCGCACATGACGTTATCGCGCTTGCCGCCGATCGACTGCGCAGCGTCTTCGATGACGAACAGGCCTTCACGGTCTGCGATGGCGCTGATGCGGTTATAGTCGGCTGCCAGGCCGAACAGGTCGACCGGAATAATCGCCTTTGGCTGCAAACGGCCTTCCTTGCGGATGGCGGCGATGGCGGCTTCGAGCTGCTCGACATTCAGATTGTAGCTTTGCGCATCCACATCAACGAATACAGGCTCAGCGCCGACAAGCGCGACAACTTCCGCCGTGGCCGCAAAGGTGAAGGACGGAACGAACACGGCGTCGCCCGGACCGATGCCGCGTGCCATTAGCGGCATCTGCAAGGCGTCGGTGCCATTGGCGCAGGCGATGACGTGTTCCACGCCCAGATATTCGCCCAGCTTCTTTTCAAACTCGGCCACTTCCGGTCCAAGAATATAACGGCCTTCCGCAACAACCTTGGAAATGGCGGCATTAAGACGGTCTTCGATACGCGCGCGCTGCGCTCCAAGATCAATAAATTGCATGTTGGCTCCATATATCTGACCCGCACAAGTGGATATGCGAATCCTCGGCAACCTGTTTATTCGCTTGCGCCCCGCCCCGCTACGGCCAGAGCGTTCAAAGTTTTGCGATTCCTGTAACACCGCTTGACGCAGATTACCGGCCCCGCACGCCTCACATTTTACTGCGGGTGCCTGACAGTACCTTCGGTGAGAATGCGCAGCACGCTGATTGCTTCCTTGCCGTCGGTGCGCGGATTTTCGCGCGTCTCGATGCAATGCATGAAATGCTGCAATTCGCGTGTCAGCGGCATGCCTTCCTCAACCGGGATATAGACTGGCTCCACGGATTTGAAAGACCACTGGTCGTTTTCCCGCCAGACTTCATGGCTGTAGAGCGCAAGCTTGCGATCCCACGGCTCGCCATCATCGAACACCGCCATGCCTTTCGTGCCCGTGACCGTCAGGCGACGTTCGCGATAGGCATTGAGACGCGAGGCAAACAGGTGTCCACGGATACCGCTTGGAAAATCGAGATGGAGATGGGCAATATCGGTGAGATGATCAAGCGTTGCGACACCCTCCCCGCGCACCGCGCTGGGTTCTTCCCCGGTGATGGCGAGGATCATCGACAGGTCGTGCGGCGCAAGATCCCACAAGGCGTCGAACGTGTTGTGGAACTTGCCGAATCCGACGCGATGCGAATGCACATAGCGGATATCGCCGAGCTCGCCGCTTTTCACCATGTCGAGAAGTTTCTCGAAAGCAGGATGGAAACGCAGCACATGGCCGACCATGAACACGCGGCCATTTTCGCGGGCGGCTTCCACTTCGGCTTCAGCAGCCGGAATGTCGAGTGCAATCGGCTTTTCGACCAGAACGTCCTTGCCGTTCTTCACTGCCTGGATGGCGTATTGTGAATGAAACTGCGCCGGCAGCGCCAGAACGATGCCGTCAATATCCGGACGTGCGAACAATTCATTGACGGGAACACTGGGAACACCGAACTCGGTCGCGAAGCGCTCCGCCTGTTCTGCTCTTGAATCCGAGACCGCCTGAAGGGCACCGAGGCTCTTCAAGGTACGAATGTGATTGCCGCCCCAATAGCCGCAACCCAAAACCGCAATACGAGGTGCCATAAAATTATGCCTTTGCTGATGCCACGTTCCTTATCGGTGCAAATGATAGAAAACAAGACGAAACCTGTGCGAAGAGTGCTTGACAGCTTTTCATTCCGCACATATACCGCCGCCATTCCTTGCAGGAACAATGATTTGTCCCACCGGAAACGGCGATCATGAAGTTGTCTCTGTAAAGCGACGCGTGGCGGAGTAGCTCAGTAGGTTAGAGCAGAGGAATCATAATCCTTGTGTCGGGGGTTCGAATCCCTCCTCCGCTACCATCATATTCCCCCTCCTGAAATTTAGGTCGTATCCATAAGCAGGCATTTGAGGATCGTTCACGCTTGTCCGTTGACGATCAAACCCGTGCCCAACCCCGCGCGACGGCTTTGCCGACGGGAAGTTGGTGATCATGCGGCAACACTTCACTGGATTGTGGCCAGCGCAGCGACTATATCCGCGCCAGAACCCGTTTCCGGCCAAGACATTAAAACACGCGATCATGACCGTTCTCATCAATCAGCCGCACCCGTCCATCGACCCTGCGTCAATCGAAAGGCTCGTGGCTACTTTCTACGGACGCGCGCGGGAAGATACCGTCATTGGGCCGATTTTTGCCAAAGCGGTCGACGATTGGGATCACCACATCGCACAGATCGCCGCGTTCTGGTCGTCGGTTATCCTCAAGACCGGCAATTATGAAGGCCGCCCCATGGCCCCGCATTTGAAACTTGGGCTGAAGAACCAACATTTCGACCGCTGGCTCGATCTTTTTGAACAGACCGCACGCGAAATCTTTCCGCCGGAAGCTGCCATCATTTTCGTCGACAGGGCACGGCGCATTGCCGACAGCTTTGAAATGGCAATCGCCACCAATACAGGACAGATCTCCGCTCCGCGGCATTCGCGACGCCCTCTTTAACCAAGAGAACACGCAACTCTTGCGGGCAATACCATATATCTTGTCATCGAATATTTAACTATATAAGCACGTCTGTAGAAAAGGCGGACTGCAATGTCGCCGCGTCAACAGAAAATAAAGGCTTGCGGGAGCAGAAAAAGCCAGACGTACATTGGTGTGTTTGCGATGTTTCTAACGTCCGCAACATATCACTTGCATAGAGAGACGGAATTTCGAACAGTTGCCGCAGCTTTTTTGGAAGCTTGAGAGATCGTGCCGCCGCATCAACCAGCACGCGAATCTTTGGCTCGGGCGCATAAGCAGGGAGTTAAATTATGAATGAATCCATTCGCGAACTTTTGGCCAAGGTCGGCGGTCTGCCGGTACCGGTGACAGACATTGCCGACGATGCCGATCTTTACAGCGCAGGCCTATCCTCTTTTGCATCGGTTCAGCTCATGCTCGGACTGGAAGACAAGTTCGATATCGAATTTCCGGACCAGTATCTCAACCGCAAGTCTTTCGCGAGCATCAAGGCCATTGAACAGACCGTCGCCCAGATACTCAAGGATAAAGAGGCCGCATAATGAATGCCGGAGCGGGGAACAGTCTTTTGGAGCGCGCAGGCCGCGTAGCGGCCATAGCGGGTAAATTTTCCGATAGCGTCGATAAGGAAGGCCGCTTCCCGCGCGAAGCAATCGATGCGATGAAAGCTGAAAATTTGCTTGGCATTCAGGTGCCGAGCCAACTCGGCGGAGAAAGCGCGGAGATTGACCAGATTGCGGAACTGTGCTGCATTCTCGGCCAGTCCTGCGCGTCGAGCGCCATGATCTTCGCCATGCATCACATCAAGCTTTCAAGCTTGGTGGAACACGGCCAGGCGATCGAATGGCACCGGGATTTCATGCGCAAGGTCGCGAAGGATCAGCTGCTGCTGGCCTCCGCCACCACCGAAGGCGGCATTGGCGGCGATCTGCGCAATTCGATCTGCGCTATCGAAGTAGAAGGCGACAAGTGTCGCTTGGAAAAAAACGCCACGGTCATCTCCTATGGCACCCATGCGGATGCAATTCTGATCACATCGCGCTCCCATAAGGACGCCGCATCATCCGATCAGGTGATGACGGTGTTTACGAAAGACCAGTACACGCTTGAAAAGACGCATGATTGGGACACGCTCGGCATGCGCGGAACCTGCTCGGAAGGGTTTGTGTTCCGTGGCGAGGCCGATAAGGTGCAGATCCTGCCGCATCCTTTCGCGGAAATCGCAGCGCAGTCCATGCTGGCCCAGTCGCATACGCTATGGAGCTCGCTGTGGTATGGCATCGCCGTCGATGCGGTCAACCGGGCGCAGGCCTTTGTACGCGCCGCCGCAAAGCGCAATCCCGGCGCACCGCAGCCGGGCGCTCTGCGCGTTGCCGAAGCATCCAACATGCTGCAGATGCTCAAATCCGAAATCGTCGCCTGCCTCAAAACCTATCGTGAAGCGAAACACGATCCCGACAAGCTCGCCTCGATGGGCTTTGCGATTGCAATGAACAATCTCAAGATTGCCGCTTCACAGACGATCCTCCAGATCATCAATCACGCCATGCTGGTTTGCGGCATCATGGGCTACAAGAACGGTACGCCTTTCAGTCTCGGACGCCATCTGCGCGACGCGCATTCGGCGCAGCTGATGATTTCAAACGAGCGCATCCTCGGCAATACGGCCACCATGCTGCTCATCCACAAACAGAACACCAGCCTTTTGGGATAACCGACATGGATGCTCAGAGATCATTCCTCGACCGGCTTTTCGATTCCGGTCTGCTGATCGACACCGGCGTGGAAGGTCTTTACGGACGCTCCGGCCAGTTCGAAGATGTCATCCAGGCATTTGAACGCCTAATTGACCGTACCGGAGGCAATGACGGCGCCGAAGCGATCCGCTTCCCGCCCGGCATGAACCGCGCTTTCTTTGAAAAAAGCGGCTACATGAAAAGCTTCCCGCAGTTGGCCGGCACCGTGCACAGCTTCTGCGGCTGCGAGCTTGACCATATCAACCTGATCAAATGCATGGATGAAGGCAAGGACTGGACGCTGGAGCAGAAGGCAACGGACATCGTTCTGACGCCAGCCGCCTGTTATCCGCTCTATCCGACCGTCGCCAAGCGCGGACCGCTGCCGCAGGGCGGCGGGCTTTACGATCTGCAATCCTATTGCTTCCGCCACGAACCATCGGTCGACCCTGCCCGCCAGCAGTTGTTCCGCATGCGCGAATATGTCCGCATGGGCACGGAAGCCGATGTAATGGCGTTCCGCCAGCTCTGGATCGACCGTGGCACGGAAATGATGAAGAGGGTCGGATTGCCGGTCGAAATCGACGTCGCCAACGACCCGTTCTTTGGACGCGCGGGCAAGATGCTGGTCAACAATCAGCGCGACCAGAACCTGAAATTCGAACTGCTGATCCCGATCACCAGCGTCGAAAAGCCGACCGCCTGCATGAGCTTCAACTATCATCAGGATCAGTTTGGCGTGAAGTGGGGCCTCTCGCTTGATGACGGTTCTGTGGCGCACACCGCCTGCGTCGGGTTCGGGCTGGAACGCATCGCGCTGGCGCTCTTCCATCATCACGGTCTGGATGTTGATATCTGGCCGGAAAACGTACGCAAGGAATTGTGGGGCTGATCGCGCTCATGCAGGCTGTCTTTCCGAACATCGCGCCCGACCGTTACACGCCGCACGCTTTGCATGCCCAGACGCGTATCTGGCCGGAAACCAACTGCTATGTCGATCTGTGGATCGAAGTGTTGGCGACCTTGGGCGTCGCCCCGGAAGCCATGCTCTGTTTCACGCTGACGCAGGATTTCGAGGGCGACCAGTTCACCTTCTTCAAGGTGCCGCTGGAAGACCTCGAAGCCCTTTATGGCGTGCGGGCAACAGAGCTTGCAATTTTCGACCGCGTGGAAAGCCATGTCGCCGAGCAGATCGCACGCGGACGGCTGTGCATGGTCGAAATGGATAGCTACTTCATGCCGGATACGCATGGCGTCAGCTATCGCACCGAACATGGCAAGACCACCATCGCCATCAACCGCATGGATGTTGAAAATCGCCAGCTCGATTATTTCCACAATGGCGGTTTCTATCATCTGGCGGGCGAGGATTTCGACGGCGTTTTCCAGCGTCATCTGACGGAAACCGACCTGCCCTTCCTGCCCTATACGGAATTCGCCAAGTTTCCGAAGCATGTGCCGGATGAAGCGCATCAACGACGCGTCGCTGAAATTCTTCTGCCGCGCCATTTTGCGCGCAGACCGAAGGAAAACCCGATCCGCGCCTTTGCGAGTGTGTTCCCTGCTCAGGTGGAAGCAATCGCGGAACGCCCATTCGGCTTCTTCCATAAATATGCATTCAACACGCTGCGCCAGCTCGGCGCCAATTTTGAGCTGGCCGCCAGCCATCTTGAGTGGCTCGGACAAGGCAAGCGCTTTGCAACGGCCTCCGCAGATGCCTTGCAAATCGCGGAAATGGCAAAGGCGGTTCAGTTCCAGCTTGCCCGTGCCGTCATGCGCAAGAAGTTCGACGCGTTGGCCGGAACGCTTCAAGCGGCAGCAGATGCCTGGGATCGGCTGATGGCAGCGCTTGCAACGGAACTCGGTCGCGATGCCGCTTGAAATCAATCCGACGAGCCGCCCGCTCTCGACCGGGTGGCGGCTTGTTCTCACCGGCCCGGATGCGGCGCAAACGCCGCATCATGTCAAGTCCGATGACAGCATCAATGATGCTCCCGTGCCCGGAACGGTCGCGGAAGCTCTGGAGGGTGCCGGACGTTTCAACCGAAAAAACCCCGCGCCCCTCGACAACCAGGACGCCTGGTATTTCCTCGATCTTGAGGAAACGCCCGGTCCCGCCACGCTCCATTTTGGCGGGCTTGCCACGATATGCGACATCTTTTTCAACGGCGAATTGCTGCTGCAAACGGACAGCATGTTTCTCAGCCAAGATCTACCCGTTACGCTGACCGGCAAGGACGAACTTGCGCTCTGTTTTCGGGCACTCGCGCCCCGTCTCAATCAGAAAGGCCCGCGTGCTCGCTGGCGCACGCAGCTGATGAATACGCAAGGTTTGCGTCTCGTACGCACGACCGCGCTTGGCTATATGCCGGGCTGGTGTCCGGAAGTTCATGCCGTAGGGCCATGGCGTCCAGTTACTATCAGCCGTACCGATGCTGAAACCATATCCGGTATCGCAATTCGGGCAAGACTGAGCGAAACAGGCGATGGCGAACTCGAAGCCAGTTTCAGCTATAGCGGCAAGGCCGAAATACTCACCCTCCATTGCGCAGGGCAACAGGCCACTTGCGAACAGCAGAACGGCGATCAGTGGACAGCGAGACTGACGCTTTCCAATATCGAACCATGGTGGCCACACACCCACGGCAATCCGACGCTTCATGATGTTGAACTTTCTCTCGACGAGGTAACCCGATCGTTGGGACGCACCGGCTTTCGCCGGATCGAAGTCGATCGGGGGCCGGACGGCAAGGGTTTTGCACTCAGGATCAATGGCGAGAAAATCTTCTGTCGCGGTGCAGTATGGAGTTCAGCCGATATCGTTCGCCTTCCCGGTACCCGCCGCGACTACGAACCATGGCTGAAGCTCGCGCAGGAAGCGAGCATGAACATGCTGCGATTGAGCGGCATTACCGCCTATGAAACACCCGATTTCTACGCACTTTGCGACGAACTGGGCGTCATGGTCTGGCAGGACTTCATGTTCGCCAACTTTGATTACCCGGTGAAGGACGAGGCATTTGTCAGGAATGTGCAGGCCGAAGCGCGTCAGCTTCTCGCCGCCGTGCGCCATGCGCCATCGCTGACCGTCCTTTGCGGTGGCAGCGAAATCTATCAGCAAGGCGCGATGGTGGGCTTGCCGGAAGCGACCTGGAAAGGACCGCTGACCGAGGAAATCCTGCCCGCTATCGCAAACGAACTTTGCCCGTATATCCCCTATGTGCCGAACTCGCCCTGCGGCGGCGCCCTTCCCTTCATCAGCAATGAAGGTGTCAGCCATTACTACGGCGTGAGTGCCTATTGCCGCCCGCTGGAAGATGCGCGACGGGCAGACGTGCGATTTGCGACCGAATGCCTCGCCTTCTCCAACGTGCCCGAAGCACGCACGCTGAAAACCCATCTCGATGTGCCGCCTGTTCATGATCCGCGCTGGAAAGCACGCGTGCCACGTGATCGCGGCGTGTCCTGGGATTTCGAGGATGTGCGCGACGCCTATCTGGAGATGTTATACGGTTACGATCCGGCGCGGCTGCGACGCGAGGATGCGGAACAATATCTCCACCTTTCCCGCGCCGTCACGGCGGAAGTAATGGAAGCGACCTTTGCCGAATGGAGGCGTCCGGGAAGCACCTGCTTCGGCGGGCTTGTCTGGATGTTCCAAGACCTTCTGCCCGGAGCCGGGTGGGGCATGATCGATGCGACCGGCGAGCCCAAAGCCTCGTGGCACGGCCTCAAGCGCGCCTTCCGTCCGCAACAGCTCGCCTTGACCGACGAAGGCGTCAACGGCCTTGCGATTCATGTTCTGAACGAACAGGCGGAATCCGCTGACTTTTCGCTTAAACTAGCGTGTCTGCGTGCTGGTTCGCAGCCAGTGGTTTCGGCCCGTCGTGAAATTTCGATTGGCGGTCGTTCAGCGATCACCATCCCCGCAACTGACCTGTTCGGCGCATTCTTCGATATCACCTACGCCTATCGCTTCGGCCCTCCGGCGCATGACGTGACGGTGGCGCGATTGAAACGTAATGATATTACTATCGCCGAAGCCTTTCACTTTCCGCTCGGACGGACAAAGGCCTTTCATGACGCCGCTGTCGAAGCCGTCATTGTGGAAGAGAACGGCAACTGGTTCCTTGATCTCACAGCGCCGGTTCTGGCTCAATCCGTCAGCATCGATGCGGGCGATTGGCGCGCAGCGGAGAACTGGTTTCACCTTGCGCCCAACGCGACGAAACGCGTGGCCCTCATCCCGCGTCATGAAACGCCACAGAAGCCAACAGGCGAAATCCGCATCGCCGGGTCGTCACGGATCGTCTGGTTCTAATTCCGCAAGGCGAGCGAGCGGATGGCATCGATATAGATTTCGCGTGAATGCTCCGGCGTCAGATTGTGGTCGGCATCGGGAACAATGGCTACCGACACATTGTCGAAGCCTTGCACGCCGGTGCCAGCCTGATCGAAATAGAAATTGAAATGTTCGCGCCCGGTGTCCTTTTCAGCATAGACCAGCGCCAGCGGTACCTCGCGCTGTTTCAATTCGCCGAAGGCTGAATAAACCGCCCTCCCTTCTGGCGAGCGGCTGCGCAGAAGCTTGCGTGCCAGCCCGCGAACACGCCCGACAACCCCGCGCGCAAGGTTGCGCAGGATGGCGCGGATATCCAGTTCACCGCGAAACAGACGCAGGAATGTTTCGATTCGGAGTGCGCGACTGCCATAATCCTCCAGCGTGCGATTGCCTTCACGAACGGCATCGTCAACCGAACGTCCCGGTGCCCAGTAAAACGTAACCGGATTGACCAGAACCGCGCCGGAAATCCGCTCATCCTTGACGGCACAGTGGAACCCCAGAAACGCGCCGCTGCATCGTCCGGCCACGATAGGGCGGCCCCAGCCAAGAGCGTCGAGATAATCAAGGGCTTCGGCAACATCGGCCTCCGGACCATGGGTGTAAAGCACCTGTTCCGGCATGCCCGGATTGGGTGGGCTATCGCCAGCATTGGCAATATCGAAGCGCAGGGATGCTATCCCTTCCCGCGCAAGCTTGCGTGCCATATCGACGGTGGTACGGCCCCACCCGATCCGCCGGTCATAGGATGATGACAGGAACATGACCGTCCTGCCCTGACGCTGGCCCAAAGGCGCGCAGAGAACGCCGGAAAGACGATTGCCCGAGCCGAAAGAAACGGGCGTCTCGACAAAGTCATCGCCCGTCAGCGTACCGCCCAAAGCGCTTTCGTCCGGCCTGTTTTGTGCTGGCCTGGAGCCAGCAAGACCGGCCACCCAATCGACGAGCCGGTCCGCGACCTCCAGCGGCAGGCGCGAGATGACCGGATTGGAAATCAGCTTATCGTAATCGGGGAATGCCTCAACCGTCACGTCGCTGCCAAGCTTTTCCAACTGGGACGCCAGTTCGGTATCGTTCGAGCGATCTGTTCGCGCGAGCAGAAGACATTGCGGTGCAGGCGCCACTTCCAATGACAGAAGATTGATCTTCTTCACATCGGCAGCCACCTCCGGCTGCATTGTCAACGACGCGATGGAAACGCTGTTCTTGATCCTTTGCTCGTCCGTCAGTCCCAGATCGGCATCGACCATGCTCGACCAGACGGCGAGTTCCCGCGTGTAGAACCGTCCGGAAATAACCGGAGCCAGGAGCGCCAACGCCGCAACGCCCTCTATCTGTGAAGCGGTTTCGGCGGCAACGGCTGCTCCGAGGCTTTGCCCGATGATAACGATACGGCTCGCCCCCGACACGGCGCGTGCTTTCCGCGCGGCCTCGACCAGCGTAACGCGCCAGAGGTCCATGCCCTTTGAAAAATCGATGTCGTCGCGGCTGTCGCCGGTCCCCGGCCAGTCAAAACGGAAGGAGCCTATGCCCCGCGCCGAAAGCCTGTCAGCGATGATGCGCCAGAACTTTCGCGTCGTGCAGAGTTCCTCAAGCCCCCAGGGACTCGCAAACAGGACGACCGTATCGAGAGCTTGCCCCGCGGGCCGCTCATAAAGCCCGAGCGTATCGCAGAAAACGACAGGGCTGGCGGCAGGCCGCATGATATTTGCCGATTGCCCGAAGGATGTCGTGTTTTCCACCCTGTCATCCATGCCCGATGCATCCCTAATCACAGAAGTACCATCCTGCAATAATGGAAATCGTGCACAGCACCAAGGATTTATCGCAACGTTTGCGAAAGCGTAGCCCTGCCGCACATCAGGCGTGGCAGGGCAACAGTCGGAAGATTAGGCCGCTGGCTTGGTCTTTTCGCCTTCCAGCAGCTTCTCGTGGCGCAGCAGCATCCCGTAGAGATCACGCGGCTCGTCGGGGTCGGCCAGCAGATCCAACTGCTCGTAGAGGCCGGTATCCTTCAGCTTGTCGCGCACATAACGCAGAGCCGAAAAATCTTCCGTGGCGAAACCAACGGAATCGAACAGCGTGATCTGGCGAGCGTCCTTGCGGCCGGTGATCTTGCCGGTGATGACTTCCCAAAGCTCATTGACCGGATAATCTTCCGGCAATTGCTGGATTTCACCTTCGATGCGGGTCTGCGGCGGATATTCGACAAAAATGTCGGAACGGCGCAGAATATCGCCGTGCAGTTCCGTCTTGCCGGGGCAATCGCCGCCGACCGCGTTGATGTGCACACCGGCGCCGACCATATTGTCGGTGAGGATCGTCGCATTGGCCTTATCGGCGGTGACGGTGGTGATGATATCAGCGCCTTCCACTGCTTCTTCAACCGTCTTGCAGGCAACGATGTCGAAACCGGCACCTCGCAGGTTGCGAATGCACTTGGCGGTCGCTTCCGGGTCGAGATCGTAAAGACGCAGCTTATCTACACCCAGGATCGCCTTGAACGCCAGCGCTTGAAATTCGCTCTGCGCGCCATTGCCGATAATCGCCATCGTGCGGGCATTCTTCGGGGCCAGATGTTTTGCGGCAACCGCCGAAGTTGCTGCGGTGCGCAGCGCGGTCAGGATCGTCATTTCGGTCAAAAGCATCGGATAGCCGCTGCCCACATCGGCCAGAACGCCGAAAGCCGTAACCGTCTGAAGCCCCTCACGCGTGTTTTTCGGGTGGCCGTTTACATATTTGAAGCCGTAGAGCGTACCATCGCTCGTCGGCATCAACTCAATCACGCCTTCCTTCGAGTGCGATGCCACACGTGGCGTCTTGTCGAAATTTTCCCAGCGGCGGAAGTCTTCTTCAACATAATCGGCGAGCTCCTTGAGGAAGGTCTCGACGCCGACGGAAAGCACCAGCTTCATCATGTGATCGACACTGACGAAGGGGACGATATTGAGGTTCGGTTGGGTCATCATTGCTCCTTGAGCATTTGGCAGCCAGACGCGCTGCATCAGTAACTGATGGTCGGACGATCCATGACGCTGCGGCCAAGCAGGCTCGCCATCAGGTCCACCATGACGGTGGCGGTTCGTCCGCGCTCATCGAGAAAAGGGTTGAGTTCCACCAGATCGAGGCTCGTCACCAGCCCGCTGTCGTGCAGCATTTCCATGATGAGATGGGCTTCACGGAAGGTTGCGCCGCCCGGTACCGTGGTGCCGACGGCAGGCGCGATGGACGGGTCGAGGAAATCGACATCGAGGCTGACATGAAGAAGTCCGTCTTCGGCTTTCACGCGCTCAAGGAAGCGGCGCAACAGGGCGGCAACGCCGTGCTCGTCAATCAGGCGCATATCATAGACGGCAACCTCGGTCTTCTTGATTGCTTCCCGTTCCGCGGGATCGACGCTGCGAATGCCGAGCATGCAGACATTTTTTGGATCGACCGGCGCGGCGAGCTTGGGGAAATAGCCTTCAAAGCCCTTCTGGCCGGTATAGTAAGCGACAGGCGTGCCATGCAGATTGCCGCTGGTCGTCGTTTCCAGCGTGTGGAAATCCGTGTGGGCATCGAGCCACAGCACGAATTGCTTGCGTCCCTTTTCTGCGGCACGACGCGCAATGCCCGGAACGGTGCCGGCAGCCAGAAGATGGTCGCCACCGAGGAAGATCGGGAAACCGTCCGCGCTTTCGCGATAGGCGGCTTCGCTGATTGCCTCGATCCAGGCAACGGCATGAGGCAGAGCCTTGATTGCAGGGTTGGGATGCTCCAGCGGACGTTGCGCAGCCGGTGCGAGATTGCCGAGATCGGTAAACTCGTGGCCGAGTTCTTCGATAGCCGAGGCGACGCCTGCGGCACGGTAGGAATCCGGGCCCATATTGCAGCCCACGCGGCCAGTACCTTCCTGAACGGGCAGTCCCAGAATCTTGCAATGCATAAATTGGAATCCTTCTCAATATCCAGACCAAGATTCACCATTTACGCTTGGCGATGTGAAGCAACCGGATTGGCAATTTTATCGGTTTGGTTTATCAGAATGTCGGTTTGGCTTTTCAAAATGGAGAAAGCATGGACGATCTGGATGAAAAGCTCATTACGCTTTTGCGCCACAATGGGCGACGCAGCATTTCGGATATTGCTATCGATCTCGGCGTTTCCCGCGCGACAGTGCGCTCACGCATGGAGCGTCTCGAACAGTCCGGAGACATTATCGGCTATACGGTGATCCTGCGCTCGGACGCCGTGGATCTGCCGGTGCGCGGCATCATGATGATCGAAATCGAAGGCCATGTGGCCGATCGTGTCGTCAAGGCGCTTGGCGGTTTTTCAGAAATATCGGCAATCCACACCACCAATGGCCGCTTCGATCTTGTGGTGGAGCTGGGCGCTGCCACGCTCACCGATTTCGACGCCGTCCTGCGCCGCATCAGGCTGGTGCCGGGCATCAAGGCCAGCGAAACCAATCTGCTGCTGGCAACGCCACGCTCGACACGGGCAAGGCTTTGATTACAAAACCCGGCATTGGTGCCGGGTTTTGTATTTCATGATCAGGCAAGCGCGGAGTAGTCTGTATACCCCTTGGCGCCACCGCCATACATGTGCTGCTGGTCGAGTTCGTTCAGCGGTGCGTTGTCCTTCAGGCGACGCACAAGGTCCGGATTGGCAATGAAGGGCTTGCCGAAAGCCACGACGTCCGCGCGGCCGCTTTCGACCTCCTTTTCAGCAAGCGCACGGTCATAGCCATTATTGACCATCCATGCAGCCTTGCCGCCCGCATCGCGATAGATCTGTTTGAGACGCGCATAGTCAAACGGCTGCGGCCCCTGCTGGAAATCACGTGGACCGCCGGTCGCACCTTCGATGATGTGGATATAAGCCAGCCCGTAACCCGCCAGTTTCTCGACCACATAATCGAACAGCGGCTGCGGATCAGGATCAGAAGCGTCATTGGCTGGCGTGACCGGCGAAAGGCGAATACCAACCTTTCCGGCACCGACCGCCTTCGTCACCGCATCGACGACTTCCAGCAGGAAGCGGGCGCGGTTTTCAATCGAGCCGCCATATTCATCGGTGCGGTGGTTGCTGCCCGAACGCAGGAATTGATCGATCAGGTAGCCGTTTGCGGCATGGATTTCCACACCATCGAAACCTGCCACTTCAACCGCGTCCTTGGCCGCCTTGCCGTAGGTGGCGACGATTTCCGGCAGTTCGCTCTTGTTGAGGGCGCGCGGTTCCGAGGTCGGCGCGAAGCTGCCCGTGCCATCAGGCTGAACCAGATAGGTCTTCGACTTTGCCGTGATCGCGGAAGGCGCGACCGGCTGGCCTCCATTCGGCTGCAGCGAAGTGTGCGAAATGCGGCCCACATGCCACATCTGCACCACGATCTTGCCGCCCGCCGCATGAACGGCATCCGTCACACGCTTCCAGCCAGCGAGCTGTTCAGCGGAATAAAGACCCGGCACATCGGCATAGCCCTGTCCCTGATGACTGATTGGCGTTGCCTCAGTGATGATGAGGCCGGCACTTGCGCGCTGTTCGTAATAGGTGACGTTCAGATCATTGGGCACGGCGCGCGGGGAACGATTGCGCGTCAGCGGTGCCATGACGATGCGGTTTGCGAGCTTGAGATCGCCTACGGTAACAGGATCGAACAATGAGGCCATGGATACATTTCCTTCAAGTGGGAAAGATTGGGCGGGTGCAAAAGTGGGTTTCAGGACAGTTAAAGATTGGACAAGGCTTTGACAAAAGCGGCTATCGCCTTCTCATCGCGCTTGTAGAAGGTCCATTGCCCGACACGGTGGGGCGTGATCAGCCCCGCTTTGGTCAATACGGACAAATGGGCGGAAACGGACGACTGGGAGAGGCCGCACCGTTCGAACTGGCCCGCGCACACGCCCATCTCCAGAGGCATGTGCTGGCCGGAGAAATGATTCTCCGGCTCCTTGAGCCAGCTCAAAATGTCGAGACGCACGGGATTGGCGAGCGCCTTCAATATCTCGTCCAGAGGTATGGGCTGAACATCCGACATCGCAGTCACCTCGCTGATCTTCCAATGCATATCGTCATTTCCCGATATAAGTATTGCTAAAATCCGATTTAAAAAGATGCAGCCCGATCACATCGCCGTGAACAGCCTTTCCTGTGGAACATCGGCCCTGCCTTGATTGCGCCGGAGAAGCATCCGACTATGTTCGCCGTAATCGTATAGAGTTGGGAAGCATATGGCCGATATTACCAAGCGCATTGCCGGGACCATCGCGGCGGAAATCAACGCAAAACCAGATCAGGCACTTGCGGCCATCGGCCTGCTGGATGAAGGCGCGACCGTGCCTTTCGTCGCGCGATACCGCAAGGAAGTCACCGGCGGCCTTGACGATACGCAGTTGCGCCAGCTTTCCGAGCGCCTCGCTTATTTGCGCGAACTGGAAGCTCGCCGCGCTTCGATCCTGGAATCCATTGACAGTCAGGGAAAAATGACTCCTGAACTGGAGCTCAAGATTGCGGGCGTCCAGACAAAGGCCGAACTGGAAGATCTTTATCTGCCCTACAAGCCGAAGCGCCGCACCAAGGCGGAAATCGCCCGCGAGCGTGGACTGGGGCCGCTTGCCGAAGCAATTCTTGCCGACCGTAGCCTCGTGCCAGCCGAAATCGCCACGCAATACATCACTGCCGATGTTGCCGATGTGAAGGCTGCACTGGAGGGCGCGCGCGACATTATCGCAGAAGGTTTTGCGGAAAATGCCGAACTGATCGGCAATTTGCGCAATTACCTCAAGGAGAAGGCCGTTTTGCGCTCGCGCGTCGTGGACGGCAAGCAGGAGGCGGGCGCGAAATTCTCCGACTATTTCGATCATGCCGAGCGCTGGGCGACCGTCGCCGGCCACCGTGCGCTGGCCATGCTGCGCGGGCGCAATGAGGATTTTCTGTCGCTCGACATCGAAATTGATGCCGACGACACTTCGCCAATAAAACCGGTCGAGCGCAAGATCGCCGCCGCCTATAATATCGGCGCCACCCTTCCCGGCGACCGCTGGCTGATGGAAGTTGCAGGCTGGGCTTGGCGCGTGAAACTGTCGCTTTCCCTGTCGCTCGATCTGATGCGCGACCTGCGTGAGCGCGCCGAAGAAGAAGCTATCAACATTTTCGCCCGCAACCTCAAGGATCTGCTGCTCGCGGCCCCTGCCGGTTCGCGCGCAACGATGGGGCTTGACCCCGGCATCCGCACCGGCGTCAAGGTCGCGGTGGTCGACGGCACCGGCAAACTGCTCGACACAACGACTGTCTATCCATTCCCGCCGAAGAACGATGTGCGCGGCACACAAGCCGAACTTGCGAGCCTGATCCGCAAGCACAAGGTGGAATTGATCGCCATCGGCAATGGCACCGGAAGCCGCGAAACCGAACGGCTCGTGGTGGATATGCTGTCGGATATGCCAGCCCCAAAGCCGCTGAAGGTCATCGTATCGGAGGCAGGCGCTTCGGTGTATTCCGCCTCGGAAACAGCCGCCGCCGAATTCCCGCAGCTTGATGTGTCACTGCGCGGCGCCGTCTCCATCGCCCGCCGCCTGCAGGACCCGCTGGCCGAGCTCGTGAAGATCGAGCCGAAATCCATTGGCGTCGGCCAGTACCAGCACGATGTCGATCAATCCCGTCTGGCGCGTTCGCTCGATGCAGTGGTCGAGGACGCCGTGAACGCGGTCGGCGTCGATCTCAATACGGCTTCCGCCTCGTTGCTGGCGCGCGTGTCGGGTCTGGGCAAGTCGCTTGCCGAAGCGATCGTTGCGCATCGCGATGAAGCCGGAGCCTTCAAGAATCGCAAGGAGCTTTTGAAAGTCCCGCGCCTCGGCAACCGCGCTTTTGAACAATGCGCAGGCTTCCTGCGCATTCCTGACGGCACGGAGCCGCTCGATGCATCCTCCGTTCACCCGGAAGCCTATGGGGTCGCCAAGAAGATCGTTGCCGCTTGCGGCCGCGATGTGCGCAGCCTCATGGGCGACAGTGCAGCGCTGAAGGCCCTCGATCCGCGCCTTTTCGTCGATGAACGTTTTGGTTTGCCGACCGTACGCGACATCATTGCCGAACTGGACAAGCCAGGCCGCGATCCGCGTCCGGAATTCAAGACCGCGACCTTTGCCGACGGCATCGACGACATCAAGGACCTGAAACCCGGCATGATGCTGGAAGGCACTGTGACCAATGTTGCGGCTTTTGGTGCATTCGTCGATATCGGCGTGCATCAGGACGGCCTTGTCCATGTGTCGCAGCTTGCCGATCGTTTCGTGAAGGACCCGCATGAAGTGGTGAAAGCAGGCGATGTGGTGAAGGTGCGCGTCACGGAAGTGGACGTGCCGCGCAAGCGCATCAGCCTCACGATGCGCAAGGATGGTGGCGAAGCGCCGACCCCGCGCGGGAACGCAAACCGAGATCAACGGCCTGCGAAAAACTTCGCGCCGCAGCGCAAACAGGAACAGCCGTCAACCGGCGGTTTCGGCGCTGCTTTGCTGGAAGCGATGAAGAAGAAATAAGCCGGACGCTTCCCCTCGCCCTCACCCTGAGCTTGTCGAAGGGTCAAAGGGCGAGGGAAAACGCAAAAACCGCCCCCTCATCCTGAGGGCTGGGCTGGGCTGAGCCAAGCTCACGATCAGCCTGCTGGAGTTAAGTTAGATCTTGTTGCCGATCGGAAATCCCGTCGACACCTTGCGCACCGGCATGTCAGCAGTGGGGATGATCCAGCCATTGCGGATGGCGACGCGTACATCGTCGCCCTCCGCCAGTTGCACCGGATCGCGTACTTCGAAATGCAGGGCAATATCGGGCTTGGCAATAACTTCGGCCTCGATGCGCGAGCCGCCGCCGCGATAGACCGCCCGCTTGACGCGAACCGGAATGCCGCCGGTTTCCGTCAATTGCAAATCCTCCGCCCGCACACAAAGCTGCGCATTGGCGCGCGGCATTTCTATGCCCGAACACCGTACTTGCGCACGACTTCCCAACACCAGCGCCTCGCAATGCCCCGCTTGCGCAAAAGACACGACTTCGGCAGGCAGTACCATGCCATGCGCGATGAAGGACGCGACCATTGCGCTCGCCGGTTCCTCATAGAGCTTGCGGGGCGTGTCGAACTGCTGAAGCCTTCCGTGATCCAGCACAGCGATGCGGTCAGCCAGCGCCATGGCTTCCGCCTGATCGTGGGTGATATAGATGATCGTCGTGCCGGTGCGTTTGTGGAAGGCGGCAAACTCGTCCTCCATCGAAGCGCGCAGATGCACGTCGAGATTGGCGAGCGGCTCATCGAACAACACCAGCGACGGTGCCGCCACCAGGCAGCGCGCCAGTGCAACTCTCTGCCGCTGACCGCCCGAAAGATTGGCCGGACGGCGATCACCGAAACCGGCGAGATCGACCAGGGCCAGCGCCTCATTCACGCGGCGTTCGCGCTCGGCCTTGGCAACCTTTGCCACCCGCAGACTGTAACCGACATTTTCGGCCACGGTCATATGCGGCCAGAGTGCATAATTCTGGAAGACGATACCGACTTGCCGTTTTTCGGGCGGCACGCTGCCGTCAACATGGGAAACACGCGTTTCGCCGATATGAATCTCACCGCCGTCAACGTCTTCAAATCCCGCGATCATGCGAAGAAGCGTGGTCTTGCCGCAGCCCGATGGTCCGAGAATGGCAACAAACTCGCCATCCTTCACATCGAGCGACACTTCAGACAGAGCCTGAAACTCATTGAAGGTTTTGGAAACCTGATCGATTTTCAGTCGCGCCATGGCAGCACCCCGTTTGGAAGACGCCGCGCAAACAGATTGGTTGCAAGCATCAGCATGAATGTCACCGCGACAGCCAGCATGGATATGGCCGCAGCATAGGCGGAATCGCCCGCCTGTTCGAAAGAAAACATCACCACACCCAGCGTTTCCGATCCTGACGCCCAGAGAAGCGCCGACACCGTCAACTCGCAAAACGCGGTCATGAAAATCAGCACGCCGCCCGCGAGCGTTGCCGGAGCGACAAGAGGAAATATAATCGTGCGCAGCCGATAGAAAAGCCCCGCCCCCGCAACGCGTGCCGCTTCCTCCATCGCGCGGTCAATCTGGTGCAGCCCGGCGACCGTCGGGCGCAGAGCCAGCACGAAGAAGCGCGCGAGATACGCAAAGAGAATGATCCAGAGCGTGTTGTAAAGACTGACGCCGACAACCGGCAGCGGCTTGAGGAACATGAGTAGGCAGGCAATGGCAAGCACGACGCCTGGCAGCGCATAAGGCATTTCGGCTGCGAAATTGAGCACCGGCGTCCAGCGACGCTTGCGCCATGCCAGCATATAGGCAAGCGGAACGGCAATCAGGACAGCGAAGAACGCTGCCGACAGTGACAGGACCACACTATTGCGAAACGCGCGCGCGGCACCGGCATGTTCCAAAAGGACGAAACGGAAGTTCTCGACCGTGGCAGTGGCGAATGTCAGCGGCACGCCGTAGGCCGGAACCAGAGCGGAAAGCGTAAGCCCGATCAGCGGCAGGAACAGGACGACGACGATCAGGAGCCATGCAGCGGCCTCCACCGGTACACGCCAGCGACCAAGCGCAAAGGGAGCCGCTGGCAAAGACGTCGAAACAATACGGAAATCACGTCTGCGGGACGCATATTCCTGTGCAGCGATCCCTGCCATGGCAATGAGACCGATCAGCACCGACAGCACGGCTACGCTTGACAGCACCGCCGGCCCGCCGCCAGAAAGGCGCTGATAGATCAGCGTCGGCAGGACGAGATAGTTTGACGGGATACCCAGAAAGGCAGGAATGCCGAAATTGCCGACGCAGGAGACAAAGGCCAGC
Source organism: Brucella pseudintermedia (assembly GCF_008932435.1). Lineage (GTDB taxonomy): Bacteria > Pseudomonadota > Alphaproteobacteria > Rhizobiales > Rhizobiaceae > Brucella > Brucella pseudintermedia. The sequence goes on from NZ_WBWE01000001.1 coordinate 369,603, forward strand.
GCCGCCGCACCGATGATCGAAGGGGTCATCAGCGGCAGGATGATGGTGCGCAGCACCGTCCATTTGCTGGCACCGGCACTTAGGCCCGCTTCCACCAGCTCGCGCGGCAGTTTACGCAGACCCGCCCGCACGATGAGAAACACCAGCGGACCGTACTGCACGCCGAGCAGAAAGATGATGCCCCAGACGGAATAGAGCGGATTGCGGCTGCCGAGCGGTGGCGCCATCCCGATGATCTTGAGAAACTGGCTTGATGGCCCGAAAAGCTGAAGCCATGCCAGCGCTGTTACCTGCGGAGCGATCAAAAGCGGGGTAACATAGAAAAGCACAAAGACATTGCGTCCACGCATATTGGTGAGCCCAACGAGCAATGCGGCCACAATACCGAACATCAGCGCCAGCAACGTGCCGCCAATGCCGATCTGCAGCGAATGCCATGTTGCAACCCAGGTCGACTGGCTTCCAAGTGTTTCCACCAGCGCCGAAGCCGAAAGCTGCCCCTGCGGCGCGACCAGTTCAATCAGCAGCCTGCCCATCGGCAGAAGCGACAGAACCGCCACGATCAGCGTTACACCAGCAATCAGGGCCGCATCGCGGCCCTGAAGGTCTCTCTTGATGCGCATCGAAATGCCTTATCCGCCGAACAGCTCGGAGAACTGCTTTTTGTCGGCATCGGTCTGGTCGAGAACCTTCTGGGTGTCGATCGACATGATGTTGATCTTGGTACCTTCCGGCAACCATGCCGGGCGGCCAACACCTTCCTTCGCAGGCAGATAACCCTGCTCGAGCGCCAGCTTCTGGCCGTCATCCGACAGGATGAAATCCACGAATTTCTTGGCACCATCGACATTCTTGGCAGTCGCCATGATCGCAACCGGTTCAGTCACGGCAGGCACGCCTTCCGACGGGAAAACGAATTCGACCGGCGAACCCTTGGCCTTGGCGTTGAGTGCCATGAAGTCAACGAGAATGCCGTATGGCTTTTCGCCGCTGGCGACAGACTTCAGCACCGCGCCATTGCCTTTGACGCTTGCCAGTTCATTGGCCTTGAGGTTCTTGAAGTAATCCCAGCCCAGCTCCTTGTTGAGCGCGAAGCCGCTCAAGAGATAGGCGGCAGCGCCGGAATAAAGCGGGCTCGGCATGACAACCTGGCCCTTGTAGTCGGCCTTGGCGAGATCGGCCCAATGTTCCGGCTTCTGCGCAGCACCCGTATTGTAGGCAATGCCCGTGGTGATCAGCTTGGAGCCGAAATAGGTCTTGTCGGCGTCGTAGCTATCTGCGGCAAAGCCATCGACCTTGGCTTCCGGATAGGCGAGCAGGCGCTTGTCCTTCTTGAGACCTTCCATCGTCACCGCGTCGGCGATGAGAAGAACGTCGGGCTGCGGAGCGCCTGCCGAGAATTCGGCGGCAAGCTTGGTGAGGAGTTCGCTCGTGCCCGAACGGAAAATCTGCACGTCGGTATCGGGATTGGCCTTGCGGAAGGCTTCGACTGTCTTGGTCGCATCCGCTTCCGGCTGCGAGGTATAAAGCGTCAGCGTATCGGCCTGCGCCACGGCGATGGAAAGAGCAAGAAGCGCAGGTACGACAGCAGCCCGCTTCAGCATCTTGTTCATGGGATTCGCTCCTCGAATTTCTGTGTAATGTTCGCCAGCATGACCAGCGATGCCGGTGCGATCCTGACGCGTGCGAAGTGATAACGCGCAGATACTGCCATGGCGATAGGCACGATCATTTCCATTCATGGTGCACCTGTCAAACATCCTGCAACGTGAAACCGGAAAAGCAAAAGCCTCCCGGCGGAATCATATCCATCGGAAGGCTTGTAAAGCATTGAGGCATTTGCCGAACAGCCATCCGTTTCTCCTGATTGGAGAGAGATGCGGATGGCATTAGAGGAATTGCACTGCGGTTTTATGACAGCCGCAAACCTATCCCCGGTCAACCGGTCGGCAGATCAGATAACGATCTCGGCGACATGGGCAATCTGTGCGCCAGCCTCGTAATAGGCTTCGCGCAGACCGCGGAAATTCTGCTCCTTCGGGTCGCTGACCGGCAGCGGCAGATCGTCTTCCTTGATCTCGCCTGAAACCAGTTGCGAAAGCAGTTTTCCGAAGACAGTTCCCGGCGCGATGCCGCGGCCATTATAACCGGAGAACCCGACCACATTGCGGGCGAGACGATGGAATTTCGGCAGGCTGTCATCGGTCATGCCGATCTTGCCATACCATTCGGCTTCGAACTCGACTTCGCCGATCTGCGGGAACAGTCGCTTCAACGACTTCTTGGCCCATGCCTTGTGCACGGCAGCACCCGTATTGCGCAGCGCACCGACGCTGCCGAATACCAAGCGGCCCTGCCGGTCAAAACGGAAGGACGAAAGCACTTCCTTCGTATCCCATACACCCTGACGCTCCGGCAGGATGCTCTTCTTGAGATTGTCCGACAGCGGCTTCGTAGCCATGTTGAAATATGGCAGATGAACCAGTTCAGCGCGCACTTCCGCCCACGGCGCATTAGTATAGGCGTTGGTTGCCACCACCACCCAGTTGGCTGTCACGGAACCCTTGGCGGTCTTGACCACCCATTTGCCGTTCTTTTCCTCCGCGCCAATCACGGGGCTTCCCGTAAAGATGGTCGCGCCAGCGGCAACAGCGGCATGGGCAAGCCCGCGCACATAGGCCAGCGGCTGGATCGTACCGGCGCGCAGATCGAGCAGCGACCCGGCATAAGCCTTGGTTCCCACCTTGGCTTCGGTTTCCTTCGCATCCAGCAGCTTTACATTGGCGCCGCGACGCGCCCACTGCTCATAACGATCCTCAAGTTCTTTCATGCCCTTTTTGCCAACGGCGCAATGAAGCGTGCCCTGCTTCTCGACTTCGCAGGCAATCTTGTGTTTCTCGATGATCTCAAAGACCAGCTTCGGCGCATTGCCGAGGACATCGAGCAAACGGTCGCCATATTTCTGGCCAAGCACGCCCGGCAGATCATCGGGCATGACCCACATGCCTGCGTTCACCAGACCGACATTGCGGCCCGAACCGCCATAACCGATCTCAATGCCTTCAAGAACGATGGCCCGTGTGCCTTTTTCGGCCAGATGCAAAGCCGTCGACAAGCCGGTGAAGCCGCCGCCCACAATCACTACATCCGCAGTCAGATCACCCTGCAGCGCAGTTGTCTTGGGAGCAGCAGGGGCGGTCTTTTCCCAAAGACCATGGGAGCGCGGATCGTTCAGCATCAAGAGCAACCATTTCAAACCGAGCATTTCCAGCAAAAATGTGAAGCGGTTTTGCGTTCGGAAATGCGTAAAGACAAACAGTTAGAGCGGTTCCCGGTCCTTTAATGATCGACCGCCCACGTGGAATACAGGCACACTGCCTGACTGTTTCTATTTCACGCCGCGAAAGCCAGTTGGACAGCGCTAATTGCGCAACAATTCATTCCGGTTTGGAATGAACCAGCATCGAATAATCCGTATTTCCAACCTGCCCGGCAATCCATTGACAGAAGACCTGCGTCAGCGGGTTTTCCAGTTTTCCTTCCGGCACAACGAGATAATATTCATTCTCCGTCCGCATCGGCCTCTCGAAAAGCATCACCAATTCGCCGCTACGCAGCTCCTGCTCGATCAGATAAAGCGGCAGCAGCGCGAAACCCAGCCCGGCCAATGCGGCACCGATAACCATTGAGAACTGGTCGAAACGATGGCCGCGATAGGCCGACTGGCCCTCCACGCCGCAGCTTTCAAACCATTGCGCCCACATTTTGGGCCGTGTGGCAAGATGCAGCAACGGCTCATTTTCCAGTTCTTCCGGAGCGGACGGATGACGTGCCTTCAACAGGCTTGGACAAGCAACCGGCACGATAACCTCACTACACAGGAAGGTGCAGGTGGCATGTGCCCAGACCGGCTGCCCGTAATGGATGGCGAGATCGAAAGGCTGTTCCTCGAAATCGAAAACGCCGGAACGCGACGCAACATTTAACGCAATACCCGGATGCTTCTCCACGAAATCGGGAATGCGCGGCATCAGCCAGCGCGTGCCGAATGTCGGCAAGGTCGCCACACTGAAGGAAGACGTGGATTGCGCCGAAGCCATGGCGCGCAACATCGTATCTTCTGTCTGGTTGAGAAGACGCCGCACTTCCGGCAGAAATTTCCGCCCGGCATCGGAAAGCAGGATGCGCTGGCGAATGCGCTCGAACAGCAGCACGCCGAGCTGGCTTTCGAGATCCTTGATCTGACGGCTGACAGCGCTTTGGGTGAGATTGAGCTCGTGCGCAGCCTGGGTGAAACTTCCGTGACGGGCAGCGCATTCAAAGGCTTGCAGCGTGGCGATGTCCGGGATCAGTCTTCTGCTCAGCTTCATTCCATTCTCGCATTAACATAGTTGCTTTCGTCGCAAGCATAACCGCAAAACGGTCTATATGATACATTTTCATCATAATCCACGCATGATCCTCCCAAACAAGACATGCACGACCCGAAGATGCCCCACTCGACGGAAATTTTCGCCATGAAAGACCAGAAATTCGTTTCGCCGGACGCCATTCGTTCCGCCTTCTCGGCTGCGATGTCTGCCATGTATAAGCAGGAAGTGCCTGCTTACGGCACATTGATGGAACTTGTCGCCGATGTGAACGCCAAGGTGCTGGCGGATGACAGCCACCTGCATGAACGCCTGACGGAAACAGATTCGCTCGAGCGCATTTCGGAAGAACGCCACGGGGCGATCCGCCTCGGCACCGCCGCCGAGCTTTCCATGATGCGCCGCGTCTTCGCGGTCATGGGCATGTTCCCGGTCGGCTATTATGATCTGAGCGCCGCTGGCGTGCCTGTTCATTCGACCGCCTTCCGCCCGGTTGACGATGCGGCCCTGAAACACAACCCGTTCCGCGTCTTCACCTCGCTTCTGCGCCTTGATCTCATTGCCGATGAAAAGCTGCGCGCGGAATCGGAGGAAGTCCTCTCCAAGCGCAACATCTTCACGGCCGGAGCAATTGCGCTCGTCGAAAAGGCTGAAGCTGAAGGCGGTCTCAACGATGACGATGCCAAAACTTTCGTCGCCGAAGTGCTGGAAACCTTCCGCTGGCACGATCACGCCAATGTCAGCGCCGAACTTTATCATCGCCTGCATGATGCTCACCGCCTCATCGCTGATGTCGTTTCCTTCAAGGGTCCGCATATCAACCATCTGACGCCGCGCACGCTCGACATCGACGCCGTGCAGGCCCAGATGCCGGAACGTGGCATCAATCCGAAAGCGGTTGTCGAAGGCCCGCCAACCCGCAAGTGCCCGATCCTCCTGCGCCAGACCTCTTTCAAGGCGCTGGAAGAAGAAGTATCCTTCGTCAACCCGGACGGAACCTGGACACCGGGCTCACACACCGCCCGTTTCGGCGAGATCGAACAGCGCGGCGTGGCGCTCACGCCAAAGGGCCGCGCGCTTTACGACAAGCTGCTTAACGATACCCGCGCCGTCGCACGCCCGGCTCCTGACGGCTCGAATGCGGCTGAATATGTAAAGGCTCTGAGCGACGCCTTCGCTGCTTTCCCCGATACGTGGGCAGGCATTCGCGAAGCGGGCCTCGGCTACTTCGCCTATTCGGTCAAGGATGCTGCAAAGCTTGAAGCTTTTAAGCCGGGTACCGATATCGAGGTTCTGATTGAAGCTGGTGCAGTTCAGTTCGACCCGATTATCTATGAAGACTTCTTGCCGGTCAGTGCTGCCGGTATATTCCAGTCCAATCTGGGCGACGACGAAACGCAGGATTTTGTTGAAAGCCCCAACCAGAAGCGTTTCGAGGATGATCTGGGCGCGAAAGTGCTTAATGAATTCGAGCACTATGCCCGCATCGAACGCGAATCCATCGAAGCCGTAAAAGCAGGCCTGAAAGGGCTCGAAGCGGCAGAATAAACGCATGACCTCGAAAAGTCGCAGGCTTTTCGAGCAGGATTATGCGCAAACAACTCATACAGAGAGGAAAGCCATGAACACCGCTGTTAGAAAAATCGACGTGAAGAAGGAAGCCGCCGATCTGCTTTCCAAACTTGGCGTGGATGCATCGGCCTATACCGGCGGCGACCTTGCCGGTTTCAGCCCTGTTTCGGGCGAACAGATTGCTGCGGTGAAGACCCACAGCAAGGAAGATGCAGTCAAGATCATCGACAAGGCCGACGAAGCCTTCCGCGCGTGGCGCAACGTCCCGGCCCCGAAGCGCGGCGAACTGATCCGCTTGCTCGGCGAGGAACTGCGTGCTTCCAAGGAAGATCTTGGCCGTCTCGTTTCGCTCGAAGCTGGCAAGATTCCTTCGGAAGGCCTCGGCGAAGTGCAGGAAATGATCGACATCTGCGATTTCGCAGTCGGTCTGTCCCGCCAGCTCTACGGTCTCACCATCGCAACCGAACGCGCTGGCCATCGCATGATGGAAACTTGGCATCCGCTCGGCGTTGTCGGCGTTATCTCTGCCTTTAACTTCCCCGTAGCTGTGTGGTCGTGGAACGCCGCCCTTGCAATCGTCTGCGGCAACTCGGTCGTCTGGAAGCCGTCTGAAAAGACCCTTCTGACCGCTCTTGCCTGCGATGCGATCTTCAAGCGCGCACTGAAGCGTTTCGGCGATGCGCCGGAAGGCATCTCCCAGCTTCTGCTCGGTGATCGTGAAATCGGCGAAGTCCTCGTCGACAGCCCGAAAGTTCCGGTCGTTTCGGCAACCGGCTCAACCCGCATGGGCCGCGAAGTCGGTCCGCGCCTTGCCAAGCGTTTTGCGCGCGCAATTCTTGAACTCGGCGGCAACAATGCCGGTATCGTCTGCCCGTCGGCCGATCTCGACATGGCCCTGCGCGCAATCGCTTTCGGCGCAATGGGCACCGCTGGCCAGCGCTGCACCACGCTGCGCCGTCTCTTCGTGCATGAAAGCGTTTACGACGCTCTCGTCCCGCGTCTGCAGAAGGCATATGCCAGCGTCACCGTTGGTTCGCCGCTCGAAACCAGCGCTCTGGTCGGTCCGCTGATAGACAAGCAAGCTTTCGACAACATGCAAAAGGCGCTCAAGGAAGCAGCCGCTCACGGCGGCAAGGTACAGGGCGGCGAACGCGTCGACGCCGGCCATGAAAACGCTTACTACGTGCGTCCGGCCATCGTCGAAATGCCGAAGCAGGAAGGCCCGGTTCTGGAAGAAACCTTCGCCCCGATCCTCTACGTCATGAAGTATTCCGACTTTGACGATGTTCTTGCCCAGCACAATGCCGTTGGCGCTGGCTTGTCGTCATCGATCTTCACGCTCAACCTGCAGGAAGCAGAGCGCTTCCTTTCGGCTGAGGGGTCGGATTGCGGCATTGCCAATGTCAACATCGGCACGTCTGGTGCGGAAATCGGCGGCGCATTCGGCGGCGAAAAGGAAACCGGCGGCGGTCGTGAATCGGGTTCGGACGCATGGAAGGCCTATATGCGCCGTGCGACCAACACCATCAACTACTCGAAGGCTCTGCCGCTCGCACAGGGCGTTTCCTTCGACATCGACTGATCGGTTTTATTAAGGTCAAAATAAAACCCCGCTTCGGCGGGGTTTTTTTCTTGGCGCGACGCATCGATCGGTTGAGATTTTTGCAGTGACGCGGCGAAAATGGCGCTTTCTCGAGAACCGGAGCGGAGTGTACTTCAAGGTACATGAGCACTGGAAGCGCAGAGAAGCGCCATTTGCAGACTGTCAGTGCGTCAATATCGACCGGTCGATCAGCCCATGCGTTCAGAAGCGAACGACCCTGGGCTAGCCGGGAATACTACAGTACGATTGCCGTTGAGGAATGAGCGGTGATGGATATGCGCGTGGACTGCACGCGCCAGAACCTGCGCTTCCACATCGCGCCCGATCGACACGTAGTCGGCGGCGCTCTGTGCGTGCGTGATACGCGCCACGTCCTGCTCGATGATCGGGCCTTCATCAAGATCAGCCGTCACGTAATGCGCGGTCGCGCCAATCAGCTTCACACCGCGTTCATAAGCCTGCTTATAAGGGTTTGCCCCCTTGAAGGACGGCAGGAACGAATGGTGGATATTGATGATCCTGCCCGACATCTTCTGGCAAAGCTGGTCGGACAGAACCTGCATGTAACGCGCAAGAACCACCAGTTCGGTGCCGGTATCTTCCACGATATCCATGAGGCGCTGCTCGGCTTCCGGCTTGTTAGCCTTGGTGACGGCGATATGGTGAAAAGGAATGTCGTGATTGACGACAACCTTCTGATAATCGAAATGGTTCGAGACCACGCCGACGATATCGATCGGCAGCGCGCCGATCTTCCAGCGATACAGAAGATCATTCAGGCAATGGCCGAAACGCGAAACCATTAGCAATGTCTTGGTGCGGTGCGCGTTGTCGTGGAACTCGAAGTTCATGTCGAAAGGTGCCGCCACGGACGCAAAGCCCTCACGCAGCACGTCGAGCGCTACGCCTTCTTCGGAAATAAAGCTGACGCGCATGAAGAAGCGACCGGTATCCAGATCGTCGAACTGGGCGCTATCGATGATGTTGCAACCCTTGCCGGCAAGATAACCCGAAATCGCGGCAACGATACCGCGCGTGGACTTGCAGGTGACGGTCAGGACAAAATTATGCATCGGACTTCCTCAAATTTTCGAAGGCGCAAGCCTCGGCGACCACATCGCGAACCTAATCCACGAAGCGGCCCCGGCCATGCCAGAATGCGTAATGCACTGACGGGATTGCGCTATCAAGCGACTTTGGAAGAAAGATTGTCCAATTTTGTTCCGAGCCGCATCCCGGGTTCCGGGATGCGGACCAGCTTCAAAGATGCGGGTTGCGGTTACGATAGCGGGCGACCAGCGAACGGTTCACATCGCCGGAGCCCGGCATATTGGCGCTGAGGTAAATCGGCGCGTCGCCCTCGCCTACCAGCCTTGCCGCCACATCGGCAAAAATAGCATTGAGTATGGTCACGCCAAGCGCCGTCGAAACCGGGCCGACCTTCAAGGCGCTGCCTTCCACTTCCAGCACCGCATCACCCGCTGGGGCGTCATTGTCCAGAACGACATCGGCCAGAGAAAGCAGTTGCGTGCGCCCCTTGGCGATGGCGTTGGAATAGGTGACGGAGGTGACCGCAATAACGGCAGCTCCCTTCTCACGCGCATAGCGTGCGGCCTCGATGGGAGCGGCATTGACGCCGGAATTCGAGACGACGATCAGCACGTCACCCTCGCGAATACCATAGCGTTCGAGAATTGGCAGCACGGCTCCTTCGATCCGCTCGAAATGCGAGCTCGCCACTGCACCGTCCTGAAGCATAATCGCGCCGCAAAGAATAGGCACAGTGATCGCCAATCCGCCTGCGCGATAATGCAGCTCTTCCGCCATCATATGCGAATGGCCGGTGCCGAACACATAAACCCGGCGATCCGCCTTGGCAGCAGCTGTAATGAGTTCAGCGGCCTTGGCCATCGGATCGGCAAGACGATCCCGCAGACCGGAGAGCCGGGCGATCAGATCATTGAAATAACGATCGGTGATTTCGGTCATCGGTCTTGCCCCGCGACCTGCTTTTCACCCGAAAGCCACGTGGCTTTCGCAAACAACCCGTCATCAAGATGGACCGCATCCATTCGCATGCCGGGGCGGAACGTACCGCGATCATCGAGACGCAGATAGCGTGCGGGGTAGTGGCTGGCCATGCGCAGTGCCTCGGCCAGCGTCAACTCCAGTTCGGCCACGCCAAAACGGATAGCCGACGCCATGTCGAGATCGGAACCGGCAATGGTGCCATCCGCCAGCACGAGCTTGGAGCAGATGCCGCCTGGCACGCGACGAACGGCGCGCCCGTTGATCTCGAAGCTTTCGGAGTCCGAACCGACCAGGGCCATCGCATCCGTCACGAAAAACAGATGCGCGTCGCCGCGCTTTGCCCTGAGCGCAAGCCGCAGCGCCATCGGATCGACATGATGACCATCGGCAACGATACCGCACCAGATGTCGGGATGATCGAGCGCCGCGCCCGCAAGCCCCGGCGCGCGGTGACCGATCTGGCTCATGGCGTTGAAAAGATGGGTCACGCTGCGTGCACCCGCATCAAAGCGCTTGAACGCTTCCTCGGCAGTCGTGTCGCTGTGGCCAATGCTGACGATCACCCCCGCATCGCTCAACCGGCGCACCTGATCTGGCGTGACCTGCTCGGCTGCAAGCGTAACCAGCAAGGTGCCCACCTGCTTGGCCGTATGGCTATAGAGCGCAATATCGGCATCATTGACCGGGCGCATCAGCTCCGCCAGATGCGCACCCTTTCGCGCCGGGGCCAGATGCGGCCCCTCAAGATGCAGGCCGGCAACGCCCTTGTCGGCCTTGACCGCTTCAATCGCCGCCTCGATGGCGCGGTCGCGCACTGGCGTCGTATCGGTGATCAGCGTCGGCAGAAGGCTCGTCGTTCCATATTTGCGATGCCCCTTGGCAATCGTGAACATGGTTTCGGGCGTTGGCTCGTCATTGAGCATGCGCCCGCCACCGCCATTGACCTGCGCATCGATGAAGCCGGGAGCCAGAATGCCGCCATTCAGTCGCTCGACCTCGTGGGCCTCGCCGAGCGATGCTTCCGGGACGATGGCTTCAACCTTGCCGTCGCTGAATATCAGTGCGCTCTGGTCGTGAAAGCGCTCGCCGTCGAAGATGCGCGCCCCTGCTATTGCTGATTTTTTCGTCATACCGTCACCGTAACCTTGTTGAGATTGCGCGGCTTGTCGGGATCGAACCCCTTGCGGCGCGTGACCGCTTCAATGACGCGGTAATAATTGATGAGGGAAACCAGTGGATCGAGATGCGCGTTACCCGTACTCGCCGACGGCAGCCGGAAGCCCGGCGTTTCCGCATCGGACAGCGATACAATGCTCGCCCCAAACGAATGCAGCCGCTTCAGCGCCTGCATGTTCATGTCAAAGGCTTCGTCGCGCGGCAGGAAGGAAATGATCGGGAAACCCTCTTCCACCAGCCGCATCGGACCGTGCATCAATTCGGCCAGAGAGAAGGCTTCGGCATGGATATTCGCGGTTTCCTTCGCTTTCAGGGCCGCTTCGAGTGCAATCGCAAAGGCTGTGCCTCGCCCGCCGGTATAGAGCGAACGCGCATTGAACAGAAGGTTTTCGACCGCTTCGCGGCCATCGGGCTGTGTAGCGGCAAGCGCTTCCGGCAGGCGTTGCAGCCCAGCTTGCAGGCTTGCTTCACCGCTGGCCGACGCAACGACGCCCGAGAGCGCAGCGACTGCCGCAATAAACGATTTGGTCGCAGCAACGCTCTTTTCTTCACCGGCATGGAGGGCCAGCACAACATCGGCGGCGTTACCAAGCGGGCTATCGACAACGTTCACGACGGCAATTGTCGTTGCACCGCCCTTTTTGGCAGCTTCCTGCGCCGCGACAATATCGGGGCTGGCACCGGACTGGGACACGGTGAAGTGCAGACCGTTCTTGAGCTTCAGCTTGGAACCATAGACCGATGCCACCGATGGCCCGATGGACGCGACGGGAATGCCCATGGTGATTTCCATCAGATATTTGAAGAATGTCGCCGCATGGTCGGACGAACCGCGCGCGGCGGTGGTGATGACGGCAGGCTCGCTTTTCTGGAAAATGCGTGCGATTTCCGCGAATGTGCCTGCCTCCTTCTCAAGCAAACCGGCGACAACGGCTGGCGACTGTTCGGTTTCCTGCAGCATCAGGGAGGAAGGGCTGTTCATGGTCATTCTCCAATTTTCAGTTCCGCGACGAAATCATAGGCGTCGGCGCGATAATGCGAACGGGTATATTCGACGATCCGGTCGTCTTCGAGGTGCGAGACACGCTCGATCAGAAGCGCAGGCGCTCCGCGGTGCACGCCAAGCAGGCGGGCTATGCCGGGATCGAGTGTAACGGCTGTCAGGCGCTGCAAGGCGCGCACCGGCTTGTGGCCGCGCCGCGCCAAAGCGCCATAAAGCGAGGCTTCATCGACGCGGTCCCGGTCCAGAAAATGGCGTGGAACCACCGCGCGCTCAAAAGCCATCGGCACGCCATCGGCAAGACGCAGGCGGTCCAGCCGCACCACGGTCGTATCAACACCAATCCCCAGCCGGAAAGCTTCGTCTGGCGATGGCTTATCGATCTTGTTGGTGACGACACGGGCGCCGGGCTCCTTGCCGCGTGACAGCATGTCCTCGGAAAACGAAGTCAGGCGCCACAAATGCTGGCTGATGCGCGCCGGACGCTCAGCGACGAAAGTGCCGCTGCCGCGCCGCGCCTCCACCACGCCCTGCGTCAGCAATTCTTTATAAGCATTGCGGACGGTGATACGGCCCACGCCAAGCTGCTCCGCCAGATCGCGCTCCGGCGGCAAGCCGGCAGCAGGCGCCAATTGCCCTTCCTCGATCAATTCACCGAGAATACGCGCCAGGTTCCGGTAAAGCGGCCCCGTCAGTTGCGGATCGTGCAATCCGCGCTCTTCGATGGCCGTGATCAATGTGGTTCTATTCATAACTGATATAATAGAACCTATATAGAACCAATAGCAAGTGACAATCTCATGAAAAAAGCCCGGTCGGAACCGGGCTTTTCGTCAGTGTGGTTGGGGAGCCGGGTGCGCCTCGGTTGGCGGCTCATCACCGTCGCGTTCAGGCTCCTTGATCCGGAACCAGGCGACATAAAGCGCTGGCAGGAAGAGGAGCGTGATTGCCGTACCCGCAATGATGCCGCCCATCATGGCATAGGCCATCGGTCCCCAGAACACTTCGCGCGCGATGGGGATCAACGCAAGACTTGCCGCTGCCGCCGTGAGCGCGATGGGGCGCATTCGGTGCTGGCTGGCCTGCGTCACTGCATCCCATGGATGCATACCCTCGGCAATATGCTCCTCAACCTGCACAATCAGGATGACCGAGTTGCGGATGAGAATGCCTACCAGCGCCAGCACGCCGAGGATCGCCACGAAACCGAGCGGCTTGCCGCTTGGCAGCAAAGCCGCCACGACGCCGATCAATCCCAGCGGCGCCACAGCCACCACAAGGAAAAGGCGTTGGAAGCTCTGGAGCTGAAGCATCAGGACGGTCGCCATGACGAACAGCATCAGCGGAACGACCGCAGCGATCGGACCCTGGCTCTTGCCGCTTTCCTCCACCGTGCCTGCCGTCTGGATATAATATCCCGCCGGAAGCTTGTCGGCGAAGGACTTGATGGCCGGTGCCAGATCCTTGACGATCGTGTCTGGCATCGTCTTGTCGATGATGCCGGCGGAAACCGTGATCGTTGGAATGCGCGAACGACGGTAGATAACCGGCTGCTCCAGTTCATAGCGGAAATTGGCAATCGCCGCCAATGGTACCGATGTCCCGTTGCCGGTTGCGATCTGGAGACTCTGCAGCGTATCGATGGAGTCCCGTTCCTGCTTCTGCGCCCGCGCGATCACGTCGATCAGATAGATCGAATCCCGCACCTGCGTAATCGTGATCCCGCCAACGATACCGTTGAGGGTCGTTGCAATATCCTTCGAGGAAATGCCGAGCTTTCTCGCCTTGTCCTGCATCACATCGACGCGAATGACACGGCCCGGCTCGTTCCAATTATAATTGACGACACCAAGCCGCTTGTCCGCGCTGAGGATACCGGCAAAATTCTGCGCGACACCTCGCAGTTCCTGGATGTCTGGCCCCGAAATGCGATATTGCACCGGACGTCCGACGGGCGGTCCAAGCTCCAGATACTTCACATAGACGTCCGTACCGACATAATCCTTGCGCAACACCTCATTGAATTTGTCGCGGAGCCTGTCGCGCGCTTCGATATCCTTGGCAACAACGACGATTTGCCCGAAATAGGGATTCGCTGGCTGCACATCGAAGGACAGAATGAAGCGGATAGCTCCCTGCCCGATATAAGTGCTCCAGTGATCCACATCGGGATTGTCTTTTAGCCTCGTCGCTTCGAACTTTTCCATCTGCGCTCTGGTATCGGTGATGGAGCTGTTCTGTGGCAACGTCCAGTCGAGCACCAGTTCGGGCCGGTCGGATTCCGGGAAGAACTGTCGTTCGATAAAGCTCATGCCAAAAACGGACACGAGGAAGAGCGCGACCGTCGTAACGATCGTGATCCACTTGTGTCTCATGGCTGCGAGCAGAACCTTCGAGAAGATCGCGAAGAACCGGCTGTGTTTTTCTTCATGCGCCTTCATCTTCTTGGGCAAAAAGGTCACGCCCAGCAGGGGTGCAAAAAGCACCGCCACGATCCATGAAACAATCAGCGAAACCGCTATCACCACAAACAATGTGAATGTGTACTCGCCAGCCTGGCTACTGTTCAACCCGATCGGTATGAACCCTGCAATGGTAACAAGCGTACCAGTCAACATGGGAAAGGCGGTGCTCGTATAAACGTAAGTTGCCGCCTTGTTGATCGGATCGCCGGCCTCAAGCCGCGCCACCATCATTTCAACTGCGATCATCGCATCGTCGACCAGCAGACCGAGCGCGATGATCAGCGCACCAAGAGACACGCGCTGCAGTGAAATATCCATCAACGACATGATCAGGAAGACAATGGCCAACACCAGCGGGATCGACAGCGAGACAACAAAACCAGCCCGCACGCCCAGACTGACAAAGCTCACCGCCAGCACAATGATGACAGCCTCGAACAGCGCTTCCGTGAAACCCGAAACTGCCTCCTTGACGACTTGAGGCTGGTCGGCAACCTTGAAAACATTGACGCCGAGCGGAAGCTCCGCCGTCACCTGGCTCATCATCTTGTCAAGTGCCGCGCCGAACTCGAGCAGGTTGCCGTTGGGCTTCATGCCTATGCCGAGGCCGATTGCGTCCTGTCCGTTGACGCGGAAAATGGATGTTGGCGGATCCACGTAGCCACGCGTAATCGTCGCCACATCCGAAAGCCGGAAGAAACGGTCATTAACGCGCAGGTTTATCGCCCGCAGATCGGCTTCCGAGGTGAATTGCCCGCTGACGCGCACGCTGATACGCTCTGGCCCGGCTTCCACAACACCGGACGGCGTGATTGCATTTTGATCCTGCAAGGCTCGGAGGATTGCCTGTTGATCCAGTCCGAGCGCTGCAATCTGGCGTGTGGAGAACTCCAGATAGATCGCTTCGTCCTGCGCACCGATCAATTCAACCTTGCCCGCACTGGGCAGCGTCAGGATTTTGATTCGCGTACTTTCGGCGTAGTCTCGCAGCTGTCGCATGGAAAAACCATCCGACGTGAAGGCATAGACATTGCCATAAACGTCACCGAACTGGTCGTTGAAATACGGTCCGAGAACGCCTTGCGGAAGCGTATTTTGGATGTCGTTCAGAAAGTCGCGCACGTCCGTCCAGGACTTTTTGACCTGTGCGGCCCGCGTCGTATCTTTCAGGAATACGAACACGACCGACTTGCCCGCCGTGGTTATGCTGCGTGTATAGTCGAGCGTATCGAGTTCCTCTAGCTTCTTTTCCAGCCGGTCGGTCACCTGATTCAGCGTGTCCTCAACGGACGCACCCGGCCAATTGGCTTGCACAACCATTGTCTTGATTGTGAATTCCGGATCTTCCTCCCGACCGAGATCGATATAGGAAATGAAGCCCGCGACAAGAAAAACGAGCATGAAGTACCAGACGAGGGACCGATGGTTCAGAGCCCAGTCAGACAGATTGAATCCCTTCTTCACAGGCCCGTTCCTTTCACGTCCAGACGGACTTTCTGTCCTTCCTTCAACTCATTCGCACCGGCAATCGCAACGTAACTGCCGACATCGACGCCCCCGGCGACAAAGCTGCTGTCGCCCCGTTCGATAATCTGCACGTCATGAAGGGAAACCGTTTGTTTGTTCGGGTCGATGATCCAGACACCGGTCTTGCCATTTTCTTCGTGCAGGGATTGGATCGGCATCGTCACAAGATTTTGTTCGGGCATCGCCATCGCTGCCTGGATCGTTGCGCCAAGACGAAAGCCCTCGGGCGGATTGTCGAGAGCAATGCGCACGCGCCGCGTGCGTGTTTGCGCGTCTGCCTGCGGTGCGACTTCACGCACGGTGCCCTTTCCGGTGACAGCCGGATCAGCCTGGAGCTGCACATTGAAAGGTGTGTTGGGCTCAAAATACTGCGTCATGCTATCGGGAATATCGACCACCGCTTCCCGAACATCCGGACGCGCGACCGTCATCACCGTTTGTCCCGCCGCAACGACCTGCCCCACTTCGGCAGTCGTTGCTGAAATGACGCCATCGTAATCCGGGCGTAACACGGCATAGCTGCGTTGATCCTGCGCCTTTTTCAACCCCGCTTGAGCCTTTTCAACTCCCGCCTGCGCGCTGTCCCGCGCCTGCTTTGCAGCATCATAATCGGCCTGAGACACATTATTGCCTTTCAGCAGGATGCGCTGGCGCTCTTCGCTTGCCGAAGCATTGGCAAACTGTGCCTCAGCGCTCGCCAGATCGGCCCGTGCCGACTGCACGGCAAGGTCGAGATTGGAAGGATCAAGCATGGCGACCATCTCGTCCTTCTTCACGAGATCGCCCACCTGAACCGGCCGATTGATAATCCGCCCCAGCACACGGAAAGCGAGATCGGTGGAATAGCGAGGCTCGATCGTGCCGGCAAAACCCGTTTGCGTTACAGGCTGGGGTTCGACCACCATGTAAAGGACCGGACGCGCAACGTCCGAGTTCGCCTGCTGGTCTTCTTCCTTGCCGCAGGCGCTGAGCAAAACCGCCGCGCCTAGCAAGAAGACATAACCCGTCGAGCGGATCGTGGAAAACCGGATAGCCGTCCTCATTGTTCAGCGAGCCCTTCCTGTTCCGGCACGATCTCTGTCGGTTCACCGGAACGCAGCATCTGCGCGCCCTTGGTGACGATCAGTTCGCCTTCCTGTACTCCGCTCTCAACCAGCAGCCGGCCTTTTTCGTAGGCGAGAATCTGGATCGGAACCAGCGTTGCCACATTCGAATCCGTGGAGAGTCGCCAGACAGCCGGGCGTCCTGCATCCGAAGTCATCGCGCTCCAGGGCAAAGCGATGACCTTTACGCTTTCCATATGAATCGTGCCCGTCACGGTAGCGCCCAGCGCCATCTGGGGCGGCGTTTGCGCTATCCCGACCTTGACCCGCACGGTGCCTGTCTGCCCATCGACCGCCGGCGAAATTTCGCGGATCTTGCCTTCGGCGCTGATCGAAGCGTCGGAGAGAAGGGAGATCGTCACTCCCATCCCGATCTTGGCGTGGTTGACCAGCGTTTCCTGTACATCGAAGATCGCATCGCGCGGCCCGTCCTCGGCAATCGAAAACGCCGTCTGCGCTGCCTGTACCACCTGACCGGCCTCCACATTGCGCGCGGTGATCACGCCCGAAACAGGCGCTTGCAATTCGGTGTAGGACAGCTGGTCGCGTGCATCGTTGAGCTGGCTTTCCGCGCTGGCGAGGGCGCTTTGCGTCGTCTGCAGGTCCTGGTTTGCCTGATCATAGATGCTTCGCGTCGTAAAGCCTTGCGCCAGCAAAGCCTTCTGCCGCACAAAGTTGGCCTGCGCCTGAACCAGCTGCGCCTGCGCGGCATCCCTGGAGGCCTGCGCAACGCGCAGATTAGCCTGCTCTTCGACGTCGTCGATACTTGCGAGAGGCTGTCCCATGCTCACATGCTCACCGACCTCTGCCCGACGCTGTACCACCTGACCGTTCAAACGAAACGATACGTTGACAAGCGATCGCGCCGCTATCGCACCCGATAAAGTCAGCTTCGGCTGATATTCGCTGGCGACCGCTTTCTCCGCCGCTACCGGCACCGTATTGAGCTGGTCTGCATGCGCCCGAGACGCAGCCCCTGGCACAAGCAGCCCCAGACACACAAGGACTATACCGGCTGTGCCGAAACGGTGAGAAAAGGGCTGGTTCTCAACACGCCCTCCTCCATTCCGCAAACCGTAAATGAGTGAACTTACTGTCATTTACATTATTCTCACTGGTTCAGTTCGTATGAGGATGCAATTAAAGCCGCGCAAAGAAAAGCGGCTTTGTAAAATATCTGGATTCTTAGTTATCTCTGTTGAAATAGATTCAGGAATGCTAAAATAAAACAACCGGGCGGCCTTTGCCTTTCATAAGAATATTTGCAATCAGAAATATACAGACATGCAGAATTTAAAGAAATATTCTTGGAATGCCGAAATTATCGTTAACCTTCCAAACTCCTCACCTCCCGGACCAGCCTTTGCCCGGCAGCGTTCAATTCATAACGTGTGCGTTGCGTGCGCGGATCGCGCTGCCTGATCCGCACATAACCATGGTCTTGCCCTAGTACTGAAATTTCCCGAAGCACCAGCGCGTGCGCAACACTCAGCATCCGCGCAAAGGTTCGGCTGTCGGACGCAATATCCAGCGCCAGCGCTGCGATAATACCCGCGCCCAGACCCGAAAGACTGCGGGACGCGGTAAGGAGAGCATCGACCATCGCCATATATTCCGCCTCGCTCTCATCCATCATGGGGCAGCCGACTTTAGAGGACGGAACGAAACAATCACCGACTTTGAGGTTGGAGTGTAGCTTTCATCACCGGAACTGGCGAGCGGCACGAGCACATTCATTTCCGGATAGTAACCGGCAATGCAGCCGCGCGGTATATCATAGGGCACAAAACGGAAATCGCGGGCAATCCGCTCCACGCCGTCATCGAATTCGCCAACAATATCGGCGCGGTCGCCAGCCTCCACGCCAAGATCGGCCATGTCGGCCGCATTCATGAAGACGACCTGCCGTTCGCCATAGACACCGCGATAGCGATCATCCATGCCATAGATGGTGGTGTTATACTGGTCGTGGCTGCGGAATGTCTGCAATACATAGCGCCCCGGCTTGCCACGTGCCTGCTGGTGCTCGACCGTTTCCGGCAGCGCGCCGGTCCAGAACGTGGCCTTGCCCATTGCCGTATTCCATTCCAGCTCACGGGCGGAATTGCGCAAGTGGAACCCCCGCGGAACCCGCACCCGCGTGTTGAAATCGTGAAAGTCCGGCAATACGCGGGCAATACGGTCACGGATGAGATCATAATCGTCGGCAAGTTCCAGCCAGTTGACTGGCTTTGGCCCAAGCGTTGCTTGCGCCATGCCTGCAATGATCGCCACTTCCGAGCGCAGATGCGGCGACGCCGGCGCATTGATACCGCCTGAACCATGCACCATGCTCATGGAATCTTCGACCGTCACGATCTGCGCCACGCCCTTGGAGTTGAGGTCGATTTCAGTGCGTCCGAGGCATGGCAGGATGAAAGAATCCTGTCCCGGCACCAGATGCGAATGGTTGAGCTTGGTCGCGATATGAACCGTCAGGCGCTGGCTGGAGAGCGCTTTCGAGATGAGCGGACTGTCCGGAGTGGCCCGTGCAAAATTGCCACCAAGGCCGATGAATGCCTGAGCCGAACCATCAAGCATCGCGCCGATGGCGCCCAAAACATTATGCCCCGGCTCGCGCGGAACGTCGAAGCCGAATTCCTTTTCAAGCGCATCGAGAAAAGCGACCGGAGGCCGCTCATTGATACCGACCGTACGGTCGCCCTGCACGTTGGAATGGCCGCGCACCGGACAAAGCCCCGCGCCCGGCCTGCCGATATTGCCGCGCAGCAGCATGAAATTGGTGATTTCACGGATCGTGATGACCGAATGGCGGTGCTGTGTGATGCCCATCGCCCAGGTGCAGATGACCCGTTCCGATTGCATATAGATCTGCGCCGCGCGTTCGAGCGACGCTCGCAAAAGGCCGGACTGATCCTCGATTTCTTCCCACGAGGTCGCATCGACTGCAGCGCGATAAGCTTCCAGTTCGGCAGTATGCGCGCTGAGAAATGCCCTGTCGAGGATTGTTGGCTTGCCCGCCGCAAGTGCCGCATCGTCGGCTGCGAAAACCGCCTTGGCCATGCCGCGGAAAGCGGCGAGATCGCCGCCAAGACGCGGCTGGAAATAGTCGCTTGCTATGGCTTCGCTGCCGCCGTGAAGCATTTCAAGCTTGTTCTGCGGATCGGCAAAACGCTCCAACCCTCGTTCGCGGATCGGATTGAAAACAACGATGCGGGCACCGCGTTCGGCTGCGCGACGCAGATCGCCGAGCATGCGCGGATGATTGGTGCCCGGATTCTGGCCTACAACGAAAATGGCATCGGCCATTTCGAAATCTTCCAGCAGAACGGTTCCCTTGCCGACACCGACTGACTGTTTCAGTGCAACGCCGCTTGCCTCGTGGCACATATTGGAGCAATCGGGGAAATTGTTGGTTCCGTAGGCGCGCACGAACAATTGATAGAGAAACGCAGCCTCGTTGGAAGCGCGGCCCGAAGTATAGAATTCGACGCGGTTCGGGCTGTCAAAGCTCTTGAGAATATCGCCAATTGCCCTGAAAGCCTCATCCCATTCCACGGCTTCATACTGATCGGTCGAAGCATTGTACCGCATCGGATGGGTCAGACGACCGGTATTCTCCAGATCATAATCCGTCCAGCTGCGGAGCTCCGAAACCGTATGCTCGCGGAAAAAGGCGGGCGTTGTGCGCCGGTCGGTCGCCTCCCAGGCGACAGCCTTCACGCCGTTCTCGCAAAACTCAAAGGAAGAGCCATGTTCCGGGTCGCCCCAGGCGCAACCGGGGCAATCGAATCCGTCAGGCTGGTTCGCCTTGAGAAGCGTACGCGCACCGGAAAGAGGAGCACCGCTTGCCAGCAATTGCTTGCCGCAGCTTTTCAATGCACCCCATCCGCCCGCAGCAGCCGATCGCTTGCCTATGAAACCGGTTTTGGTGGCCTTGCTCATCCGTTACCCTCTAACCCAGTTGCGGGCTCAGTTGCAGGAACGCCTTCTCTGATCGGCAGGAAGTTGCCTTGGGCGTGTGCCATTACCATAAGAGGAATTATCCGGTCCTTCAATTAACCGCGAGGCAATTGTTATTCGATACTTGTTCGCACTTGATTTCAGCCGCGCGATCCGTCATGCGATTGGTCAAGAAAAATTACCACAAGGGGTGGGATAGATGCCCAATATCGTTGAAATTGCCGATCTAAAGCGGCTTGCCCGGCGCCGCGTCCCCAAGATGTTCTTTGATTACGCGGATTCCGGTGCCTGGACCGAGTCGACCTACCGCGCAAACGAGGACGACTTCAAGAAGATCAAGCTGCGCCAGCGTGTTCTTGTCGACATGACCAACCGCTCGCTGGGAACGACGATGATCGGCGAAAAAGTGTCCATGCCAGTGGCTCTCGCCCCGACAGGACTGACCGGCATGCAGCACGCTGACGGCGAAATGCTGGCCGCACAGGCCGCCGAAGCCTTCGGCGTTCCCTTCACCCTTTCGACCATGAGCATCTGCTCCATCGAAGACGTTGCTTCGGTCACCAAGAAGCCGTTCTGGTTCCAGCTTTACGTGATGAAGGATCGCGATTTCGTAAAGAACCTGATCGACCGCGCCAAGGCCGCGGGCTGCTCGGCATTGGTGCTGACGCTTGATCTCCAGATTCTCGGCCAGCGCCACAAGGATATCCGCAACGGCCTTTCCGCCCCGCCGAAATTCACGCCGAAGCATATCTGGCAGATGGCAACCCGTCCGGGCTGGTGCCTTGGCATGATGGGCACCCAGCGCCGCACGTTCCGCAACATCGCCGGCCACGCCAAGAACGTTACCGACCTTTCCTCCCTCTCCTCCTGGACTGCCGAACAGTTCGACCCGCAGCTCAACTGGAACGACGTTGCCTGGATCAAGGAACAATGGGGCGGCAAGCTTATCCTCAAGGGCATTCTCGACGCGGAAGACGCAAGGATGGCGGCGAAATCGGGCGCTGACGCAATCATCGTGTCGAACCATGGTGGTCGCCAGCTCGATGGCGCTCCATCCTCCATCTCCATGCTGCAGCCGATCGTTGAGGCTGTCGGCGATAAGATTGAAGTGCATGTCGATGGCGGCATTCGTTCCGGCCAGGACGTGCTCAAAGCCCGCGCGCTCGGGGCGCAGGGCGTATTCATCGGCCGCCCGTTCCTCTACGGCCTCGGGGCACTGGGCAAGGATGGCGTAACGCTCGCGCTTGAAATCATCCGCAAGGAACTGGATGTCACCATGGCGCTATGCGGCAAGCGCGATATAAACGAGATCGACAAGTCGATCATCCATTCCATAAACTTTTGACGCTGTTTGGAGCCGGCCCCGTGTCGGCTCCTATACTTTAGCTATTACTTAAGCAATATCGCGGAAAGCGCGAGCTCTGGCAGAAAATACACCGCAAAGTTACTTAATAACCAAGTGTTAAACATATCTCTTTACCATATTCGACAATACGGCTTGTGAGCCGATTTTCTGTTCGGATTTGGAGTAGAAACCGATGAAGTGCATTTCCGCCATTGCCATCGTGGCTGTCAGTCTGATGGCGGGATCGAGTGCGGCATTCGCCGCTGATATAATTGCAGAGCCTGTCATTGAACCAATGCCGGAACCGGTCAATGCTTCCGGCTGGTATATTCGCGGCGACCTCGGTTACAATTTCAAATCCAGCACGGACGGTGAATGGAATTTCTGGAACCAGTACGATCCGCCTTATCGCGGCATTGACGACACGCTGCGTTACAATGATTTCAACCTCAAGGCAGGCGCAACCTACGGCGTGGGCGTGGGTTACCGCTTCACCGACACATTCCGCGCCGATGCCACGCTCGATTATTTCCGCGCAGGCATCAACGGGCGCACCCCCTGTCCGAGCTATGTGAAGTCCGGGAAGGGGTTCAATCCGGTCGAGGACAACTGCAACTACGAGGATTCGTCCACCGCCAATATCTGGACGGCGATGGCCAACGCCTATGTCGACCTGCCGCGTACGGGGCCTGTCACGCCTTATCTCGGCGCAGGTCTTGGCGCTGCTTATGTCAAGTATGACGACTGGAAATCCCATGAAGTCTGCGCTGGCTGCACCTATTCCAGTGAAAAGGGCGGACTGGACAGCTGGCGTTTTGCAATGGCCCTCATGGCGGGCGTCAGCTATGACCTGACGGAACAACTCAAGCTGGATGTCGGCTATCGCTATATGCGTATCAATGGCGGCAAAGCCTATGGATACGATGCCGACGACCGCAACACGAACCCTTACGGCAACGCCGAAGGACCGGGTGCCACCGGAACGCAGGCCAAGGACAACGGCTTCAACATGCACACGATCCGCGCCGGTCTGCGCTACGAATTCCGTTAGAGCATTTTCAGCACTATGGAAAAGCCCGGCTTGACTGGGCTTTTTTCATTTCAGCCACGCGAGGTCGGCGCTTTCGATAAAAGCACCGTTCGAATTGCGAAACTGGAATGAATGCGCGCGACACCAGGCAATCGCGACAGGATTTCCTTGTGAATGATCTCATAGGCCGCAGCATTTTCGGCTTCGACACGCAGGATATAATCTGCATCACCCGTCATGAGATAGCATTCCTGCACTTCGGGATGCCGCCGCACGGCCTCCTCGAAACGGTTCAGAAATTCCTCTGTCTGCCGGTCCAGGGTGATGCGCACGATGGCGACCAGACGCTCATCACCGCCGGATGAACCGACGATGGCCGTGTAGCCACGGATAACGCCGCTTTCCTGCAATATCTGCACCCGCCGCAGGCAAGCGGACTGCGAAAGCCCCACTTCGCCAGCCAGCTGACTGTTGGTCATGCGCCCATCCCGGCGCAGGCAACGGATGATGTTGCGGTCTATACTGTCGAGCGTCGCCATGAATAATCTTCAACTCTTAAGCCAAAAGATGCGTAGATCGTGCGGAAATTCGCATAATCTACAACAAATAGCAAAAACATTCGAATAGTCTTCAATTAATATATGAGCAAGCTGTTGGGATGGGGAACCGCAAAGATTTCTCCGCCGGGCTTTATACGCTCCGGGCGGCGCGCGTTTCCTATCGGCGGGCTTCCGGGCGTTTTCGTGAAATAGTGAGCAGTTTGGAAAGAACCGCGTAATGGGTGATATGTCGATGCAATTTTCACAAGGCGAGCGGGACCTTGCCGCTGGCGGCGTATTGACCATCGATCTTGCGGCGCTGCGGCACAATTATTCGGCCGTTGCCCGTCATATTGCGCCAACCCGCACCGCTGCTGTCGTGAAGGCGGATGCTTACGGCCTCGGTGCCAGCCGCGTTGCTCCGGCATTTTACGATGCCGGTTGCCGCGATTTCTTCGTCGCCCATCTGGGCGAGGCCATTGCCTTGAAGCCCTTTCTCCAGCCGGATGCGACACTTTACGTTCTGAACGGTCTTCAGCCGGGAACGGAAGCAGCCTGCGCCCGCGACGGCATCCTGCCAGTGCTGAACTCTCTGGAACAGGTTGAAAACTGGGCGGCGCTCGCCGCCAGACAAGGCAGGAAGCTGCCCGCCCTTCTGCAACTCGATACCGGCATGTCGCGCCTTGGCCTTTCCACCAGCGAATTCGACCGCCTGACGGCCAATCCGGCTCTGCTCGATGGCATCGACGTGAAATTCGTCATCAGCCATCTGGCCAGTGGCGACGAGCCCGAAAATGCGGCAAACGCGCGCCAGCTTGCCACCATGACGGCCCTGCTTGCCCGCCTGCCGAAACTTCCGGTCGCCTTTGCCAATTCCGGCGGCAGCTTCCTCGACAAGACCTATCATTTCGACTTGGCCCGCCCCGGCGTCGCACTTTATGGCGTCGGACCCAAAAACGAAATTGTTCCCGTACTCACTCTTTCGGCACGTGTCATTCAGGTGCGCGACATCGATAGGGGTGCGGCGGTTGGCTATGGCGGAACCTATATAGCTCAAGGTCCGATGCGGGTTGCGACGATTGCCGTCGGATATGCCGATGGCTGGTTCCGCGCTCTCAGCAACAAGGGTTCTGCCTTTTTTGGCGATACGCGCCTGCCGATCATCGGTCGCGTCTCGATGGACTCGATCACGCTCGACGTCGGCGCATTGCCGGAAGGCACGCTGAAACTCGGCAGCCTTGTGGAACTGATCGGTCCGCACCAGCGTCTCGAAGACGTGGCGCGGGATTGCGACACCATTCCCTATGAAATCCTGACTGCGCTCGGCAACCGTTATGCACGTGTCTACGTGGACAGCGGTGCGGGCGACATAAAAGCATAAGACAAGAGGCGAACATGCAGATCACCATCCTCGGCAGCGGCGTCATCGGCGTTACGACCGCCTACTACCTCGCCAAACTCGGCCACGAGGTAACCGTTGTCGACCGCGAAGAAGGCCCGGCACTGGAAACGAGCTTTGCCAATGCCGGTCAGGTTTCGCCCGGCTACGCTTCGCCCTGGGCTGCGCCCGGCATTCCGTTCAAGGCCGCCAAATGGCTGTTCCAGAAGCATGCGCCGCTGGTTCTGCGCCCGACCTGCGACCCGGTTCAGTATAGCTGGCTGTTGCAGATGCTCGCCAACTGCACCGACAGTCGCTACAAGGTAAACAAGACCCGCATGGTGCGCGTTGCCGAATATGCGCGCGATTGCCTTGTCGACCTGCGCAAGGAAACCGGCATCGAATACGATCAGCGCATGCAGGGCACGCTCCAGCTTTTCCGTGAGCAGTACCAGCTCGACGGCATCGGCAAGGACATTGAAGTGCTGCGTCAGGATGGCGTTCCGTTCGAAGTGCTTGACCGTGACGGCTGCGTGAGCGTCGAACCCGCGCTTGCCCATGCGAAGGACAAGTTCGTCGGCGGCCTGCGTTTGCCCAACGATGAAACCGGTGACTGCTTCAAGTTCACCAATGCACTGGCAAAGATCGCCGAAGGACTCGGTGTGAAGTTCCGCTTCGGCGTCAATATCAAGTCGTTGCTGATGTCCGGCGGCAAGGTTTCGGGCGTCGAGACGTCTGAAGGCATCCTGACCGCCGACCGCTATGTCGTTGCGCTTGGCAGCTACACGCCCGCGCTCGTCAAGTCGCTCGGCCTCAATGCGCCCATTTATCCGGTGAAAGGCTATTCCATCACCGCGCCGATCATCGATGAAAGCCGCGCTCCGGTTTCAACCGTTCTCGATGAGAGCTACAAGATTGCCATCACCCGTCTCGGCGACCGCATCCGCGTCGGTGGCATGGCGGAAGTCTCGGGCTTTACCAAGGATCTGCCTGCCGCACGCCGCGCCACGCTCGACCTGTCAGTGACCGACCTGTTCCCCGGCGGCGATCTGAAGGCAGCGACCTTCTGGTCGGGCCTGCGTCCAATGACGCCGGATTCCACCCCGATTATCGGTGCAACACGCTACGACAATGTGTTCATCAATGCCGGTCACGGAACGCTTGGCTGGACTATGTCGTGCGGTTCCGGCAAGCTGCTCGCTGACCTTATTTCGGGCAACAAGCCGGATATCCGGGCGGACGATCTCGGCATTTCCCGATACGAATAAGAGAATGCTTGTGCGCCGTCAAAAACTCGGCGGCGTGCAGGCGCTAACGATCTCACATGGCACCGGTCCGACACAACGGAACCGGTGCGGCAGCTTGCTCGAAAAATAATAGGCATCGCCCGGCCCCAATATGCGGCGCTCGGCTCCAACCGTCACTTCAATGCGGCCTGAAATGACGATGCCTCCCTCTTCGCCCTCATGCATCAAAAGCACCTTGCCCGTGTCTGAACCGGGCTCGTACCGCTCCTTCAGCATCTGCAAAGCGCGCGAAAACAGGTGATCCCCTACCTGCCGGTAAGAGATCGGCCCCTTGCCGATTTCCACCAGCTCCTCCGCCTGATAGAATACCTTGTGCGGCGCATCCGGTTCGAGCGCGAAAAACTCGGCCATGCCGATGGGAATACCATCGAGAATGCGCTTCAATGCGCCGACTGACGGATTGGACTGATTGGCTTCGATGAGGGAGATGGTCGAGTTGGTCACGCCTGCCCTTTTGGCAAGCTCGCGCTGCGACAGATTCTGCCGCATACGCACATAGCGAAGCCTGCCGCCGATATCGATGCTCATCAAACCTTCCCTCCCTGTTTATGATGTTCGATATAACACAAACTCGCCGATTGCCCTACATGAAAACAATGACTTAATATTTTGAAGAAAAGGACTTGTTGCCCTTCGCAAAGCGTGTCCTGCTACCCCCAAATAGGAGGACACCATGCTCACCAAAACCAACGCGCCAAGCCTTGAGAATTTCTGGATGCCGTTCACCGCGAACCGGCAGTTCAAGGCGGCGCCTCGCCTGCTCGCAAGTGCTTCGGGCATGTATTACACCGACACTGACGGCAATCAGGTTCTGGACGGTACGGCGGGTCTGTGGTGCTGCAATGCCGGTCATGGACGCAAACGTATTACCGAAGCTGTCGAGCGCCAGATTTCCACCATGGATTTCGCGCCCACCTTCCAGATGGGCCATAATGTGGCTTTCGACTTTGCCGAAAAGCTTGCAGCCATCGCGCCCGGCGGGCCGGACGCGAAGCTCGACCGCGTGTTTTTCACCAATTCCGGTTCGGAATCGGTCGACACCGCGCTGAAGATTGCCATCGCCTATCAGCGCGCCATCGGCCAGGGCACCCGCACCATGGTTCTGGGTCGCGAAAAAGGCTATCACGGCGTCGGTTTCGGCGGCATTTCTGTCGGTGGCCTTGTCAATAATCGCCGCGTCTTCCCGCAGATTCCCGCCGATCATATGCGTCATACGCTCGATATTGAAAAGAACGCCTTCTCCAAGGGCCTGCCCGCGCACGGTATTGAGCTTGCCGATGATCTGGAACGCCTCGTCCAGCTGCATGGCGCGGAAAAGATCGCTGCTGTCATCGTTGAACCCATGTCCGGTTCGGCTGGCGTCGTTCTGCCGCCGAAGGGCTATCTGGAGCGCCTCCGCGCCACGGCGGACAAGCACGGCATCCTCCTGATCTTCGACGAAGTCATCACCGGTTTCGGCCGTCTCGGTACGCCGTTCGCGGTTGATTATTTCGGCGTCGTTCCTGACCTCGTGACCACCGCCAAGGGCCTGACCAACGGTGCCATCCCGATGGGCGCGGTCTTCGCCAGCCGCAAGGTTCACGACGGCCTGATGACCGGGCCCGAAAACGCCATCGAGCTGTTCCACGGCTATACCTATTCCGGCCATCCGGTTGCCTCTGCTGCCGGTCTCGCCACGCTGGAAATTTATGCCGAAGAAGGTCTCCTGACCCGCGGCGCGGGCCTTGCCGATCACTGGCAGGAGGCGTTGCACTCGCTCAAGGGCGTTTCGAATGTCATCGACATCCGCAATCTCGGCCTCGTCGGCGCTATCGAACTGTCATCGCGTGAAGGAGCACCGGGTGCCCGCGCCTATGACGTCTTCGTGGATTGCTTCAAGAAGGGCCTGCTGATCCGTGTCACCGGCGACGTGATTGCCCTTTCGCCGCCATTGATCGTGGAAAAGGAACAGATCGACACGATCGTTTCCGTCCTCGGCGACGCCATCAAACGCGCAGCCTGACCAACACCCAGGTTAAGCTGCCTTTTAGCCGCCGCTGTTCCCCTGCGGCGGCTTTTTTCCGCTCCTTATCCTTGCGACGGCGTGAAGTTCGCCACCAGCGCATGGCTGTCGCCGGGATAGGTAAAGCGCACATGCGTCACCGGCTGGTCGGCGTTCCACGTCTGGCGTTCAATCACCAGACAGGGCGAGCCCAGCGGAATACCGAGCATGCCCGCATTTTCCGGCGTAGCGGCGATTGCGCGGATGGAGTGCTTTGCGCTGCTCCAAGGCACGCATGAAACCAGCCACGGCCCCGGAGAGTTTTCGGCAAAATCCGTCTGAGCCGCCGCCGGAACAGCATCCAGACTGATGATGCGCTCTTCCAGGGCGAAGACGCGCTTGCCCGCAAAGTGACGGCAGACGAGTTCGACCAGCGGCGTGTGGCGCGGCATATCGATATGCCTTGCATCGGCAGGCCCGCTCAATCGTTCGCGTCGGCTTGTCAGTTCGAACCGATAGGCAACGCCAAGCGCAGCCACTTCATCGCGAATATCATGGATTTCAAGAATTGCCGCCTGCGATTGCGGAAAGGAAACAAAGCTGCCCGACCGGCGCTTGCGCTCGATCAGACCCGCTTTGGCAAGCTGGGTCAGCGCCTTGTTCACGGTCATGCGCGAACAGCCGTACTGTTCCGTCAGTTCGTGCTCAAACGGAATGCGATGACCGGGCTGCCATTCTCCCGACAGGATGCGCGATTCAATATCGTCCAGAATACGCTGATGCAGCGAAAGCACCGGTGCGTCCTTTGCGATCGAATCTTCGCCAGCCATGCCGTCTCCTGTCAGGTGAGCAATTCGCCTATGGTTTTCTGGAAAGCACGCTCGGCTTCATCGCGCAAGCGGTGACGCCCGCCTTCCACTTGTTTAACCCCGCGCACCCACACATCACTCACATCGGCGCGACCGCCGAAAATCCAGCCGTCGAGCATCGCATCGCCTTTTGCATGAGGCAGACGCGCCGCATCGAGCGCAACAAAATCGGCTGAAGCGCCGACTTTCAAACCATCGCCTGCGCGTCCCATGGCGATATTGCCGCCCGTAACCGCACCCTCGAACAGGGCGCGACCCGTCGATCCTTCGTTTTCGGCCAGCACATTGCGGGCGCGATGGTGAAGACGCTGCGAATATTCAAGCTGGCGCAACTCGTCGCCAATGCCGATCAGCACATTTGAATCCGAGCCCACGCCAAACTTGCCGCCAGCAGCGGCAAACACCGTGGCATTAAAAGTACCGTCGCCAAGATTGGCTTCCGTCACCGGGCAGAGACCGGCAATCGCGCCCGCCTCGGCCATGCGTTTCGTTTCGTCGTCAGTCATGTGGGTCGCGTGAATGAGGCACCAGCGCGAAGACAGGTCCTGATTATCGAGAAGCCATTCAACCGGGCGCTTGCCCGACCAGGTAATGCAGTCTTCCACTTCCTTCACCTGCTCGGCGACATGAATATGCACCGGCGCATGGGGCAGCAACTGCGTTACAATGGCGAGCTCATCCGGCGTAACGGCGCGCAGGCTGTGTGGGGCGACACCCAGAACCGCGCCATCAAAACCGCCCAGCGCTTTCTGGCAGCCTTCAAGCAGCCTTGCGAAGCGCTCGGGATTATTGATGAACCGGCGCTGACCGTCATTGGGAGCGGCACCGCCAAAGGTCGAATGCGCATAAAAGACCGGCAGCAGCGTCAAGCCCATGCCTGCTCTTCTGGCAGCGGAGACAATGCGATCGGCCATTTCGGAAAGATTGGCGTAGGGCGTGCCATCGCGGTCATGATGCAGGTAATGGAACTCGCCGACGCGGGTGAAACCGGCCTCCAGCATGTCGACATAGAGTCGCAGCGCCACGGCCTCCGCCTGTTCCGGCGACATGGTGAGCGCGAATTTATACATGATCTCGCGCCAGCTCCAGAACGAGTCAGCAGACGGTCCGCGCCGCTCGGCAAGCCCGGCCATGCCATATTGAAAAGCGTGGCTGTGCAGATTCGGCATGCCCGCGACAATAACCGCATGGCGCTCGTCGTCAGGCTTCGCCGAAGCACCGGCTTCAAGCGACACGATCTTTCCGCCAGCAATGCCGATCCGCACATCGTCAGCCCAGCCGCTCTCAAGGAGTGCCTGACCGGCATGGACAAACCGTGTTTTGAGCGGGGCATCTGACATGGATAGGCTCTCCTCGACTTTGTTCTCATGCATTTCGACGCAGAGCAATTTCCGCTTTTGGATCGAAAATGCTCCGGCGCATTTTTTTCTTTGCTGTTCCGTTAATATGTATATACATTATCTCAAAACAGGGGAAGCGAGAAAACGCTCATGCTCAAGAATTTAAGCACCGTTTTCACCAACGCGCGCATCGCGACGCTGGAGGAAAATGCCGTAAATCTCGGATTGATCGAACAGGCGGCGCTCGCTGTCAAAGACGGCAGGATCGTCTATGTCGGGCCTGAAAAGGCGCTTCCGGGTGAATATGTTTCCTTCGACAGAATAGATTGCGGCAACCGGCTCATCACGCCGGGCCTGATCGATTGCCACACGCATCTCGTTCATGCGGGCAATCGCGCACACGAGTTTGAACTGCGTCTCAACGGCGCAACCTATGAGGAAGTGGCGCGGGCTGGGGGCGGCATTGTTTCCTCGGTGAAAAACCTGCGCGCTGCCAGCGAAGACGATCTGGTGCGCCAAACCCTGCCGCGTCTCGACGCGCTGATTGCTGAGGGTGTCACCACTGTCGAGGTCAAATCCGGTTACGGTCTCGACCGCGACAGCGAAATCAAGTCGCTCAAAGCTGCCCGCCGTCTTGGTGAAGAGCGCGACGTGGCAATCCGCACGACCTTCCTCGGTGCACACGCCCTGCCGCCGGAAATGAACGGCGACAAGACCGCCTATATCGACCGCATCATCAATGACATGCTGCCCGCCATTGCTGCTAAGGGACTGGCTGATGCGGTTGACGGCTTCTGCGAAGGCATTGCCTTCCTGCCCGATGAAATCGCTCGCGTGTTCGATGCGGCCAAGGCGCATAATATCCCGGTCAAGCTTCACGCCGATCAGTTGTCCAACCTGCACGGCGCAGCACTTGCCGCTTCCTATAGCGCGCTCTCGGCCGATCATCTGGAATATACGGATGCCGATGGCGCTGCCGCCATGGCCAAGGCCGGAACTGTGGCTGTATTGCTGCCCGGTGCCTATTACTTCATCCGCGAAACGCAAAAGCCGCCGGTCGAAGCCTTCCGCGCGGCAGGCACCAGGATGGCGCTTGCCACCGACAACAATCCCGGCACTTCGCCGCTGACCTCGCTGCTGCTGACCATGAATATGGGCGCAACGCTTTTCCGCATGACGGTAGACGAGTGCATTGCAGGCGTCACCCGCGAGGCGGCACGCGCTCTCGGTCTTCTCGATCAAACCGGCACGCTCGAAATCGGCAAGGATGCCGATCTTGCCATATGGGACGTCGAACGCCCCGCTGAACTTGTCTACCGCATCGGCTTCAATCCGCTGTGGAAGCGGGTTTTCAAGGGCCGGATCTAATTCGTCTGCAACGGAGCATTTTCATGACCATCATCCTCAAGCCCGGTTCTGTCCCGCTCGAAACGCTGGAGACTATCTATCGTAAGGCCGTTCCGGTGCGCATCGACCCGGCCTTTCATGTCGGTGTTGAAAAAGCGGCAGCGCGCATTGCGGAAATCGCGGCAGGCGACGAGCCGGTTTACGGCATCAATACCGGCTTCGGAAAACTCGCCTCGATCCGCATTGCGGCAGGCGATGTCGCCACGCTCCAGCGCAATCTGATCCTGTCGCATTGCTGCGGCGTCGGCGAACCGCTGTCGGAAGACATCGTGCGTCTCATCATGGCGCTGAAGCTGATCTCGCTCGGTCGCGGTGCATCCGGCGTGCGGCTTGAAGTCATCACTCTCATCGAAGACATGCTGGAAAAAGGCGTGATCCCGATGATCCCGGAAAAGGGCTCTGTCGGTGCTTCGGGCGACCTTGCGCCGCTCGCCCACATGACCGCCGCCATGATCGGCGAAGGCGAAGCCTTTTATCAGGGCGAGCGCCTCTCCGGCGCTAAGGCGCTGGAAAAGGCCGGGCTGAAACCGGTCGTGCTTGCCGCCAAGGAAGGGCTGGCACTCATCAACGGCACGCAGACCTCCACCGTCTTGGCGCTGGCCGGTCTCTTCCGCGCCCATCGAGCGGCGCAGACAGCGCTCATCACTGGCGCGCTGTCGACCGATGCCGCCATGGGATCGGATGCGCCTTTCCACGAGGAAATCCACACACTCCGCGGCCACAAGGGCCAGATCGATGCCGGTCGCGCACTGCGCGCCCTGCTCGAAGGTTCCGTCATCCGCCAGAGCCATCTTGAAGGCGACCAGCGCGTGCAGGACCCCTATTGCATCCGCTGCCAGCCGCAAGTCGATGGCGCTTGCCTCGATATTCTGCGGCAAGCAGCGCGCACGTTGGAAATCGAGGCCAATGCCGTCACCGACAATCCGCTCGTTCTTTCGGATGGCCGCGCCGTATCGGGCGGCAATTTCCATGCCGAACCTGTCGCCTTCGCTGCCGACCAGATTGCGCTTGCCGTCTGCGAGATCGGCGCAATCTCACAGCGCCGCATCGCGCTTCTGGTCGACCCGGCCTTGTCGTTTGGCCTTCCGGCGTTCCTTGCCCGCAAGCCGGGGCTCAATTCCGGCCTGATGATCGCGGAAGTCACCTCCGCCGCGCTGATGAGCGAAAACAAGCAGATGGCGCATCCCGCTTCCGTCGATTCCACCCCCACCTCGGCCAATCAGGAAGATCATGTGTCCATGGCCTGCCATGGCGCACGCCGTCTTCTTCAGATGACCGCCAACCTCAACGCCATCATCGGCATTGAGGCACTGACCGGCGCGCTCGGCGTGGAGCTTCGCGAGCCGCTGACCACCAGCCCGGAACTTGGCAAGGTCATCGCCGCGCTTCGCGGCCGCGTGCCAACGCTGGAAGAAGATCGCTACATGGCCGACGATCTCAAGGCCGCTGCCGAACTGGTAGCCGATGGCACGCTTTCAAGTGTTGTTTCCGCTGGCATCCTGCCCGATCTGGAGGCGTGAAATGAGCGCCTTTGAAATCCGTCAGGGCACGTCGCCTGTCATTCTCGGCCTCCCGCACACCGGAACCGATGTGCCGGACGACATTTTTGCGCGCCTCAACGATAACGGCAAAATCCTTGCCGATACTGACTGGCACATTCACCGGCTCTACGATGGCCTGCTTGACGATGCAACGACGGTGCGCGCCACCTTCCATCGCTATTGCATCGATGCCAATCGCGATCCGGCAGGCGTCAGTCTCTATCCGGGCCAGAACACGACGACGCTGATCCCCGAAACCGACTTTGATGGCGTTGCCATCTGGAAGGACGGCGAAGCGCCGACCGAAGCCGATATTGCCGACCGCATCGCCCGTTTTCACAAGCCCTATCACGACGCGCTTGCCGCCGAAATCGAGCGCGTCAAGGCGATCCATGGTGTCGCCATTCTCTATGACTGCCATTCGATCCGGTCCCATATCCCGTTCCTGTTCGAAGGCAAGCTGCCGGATTTCAACATCGGGACGGATATGGGCAAGACTTGCGCGCCCACCATCGAAGCCGCGGCTGTCGAGATAACGGGACAGGCTGAAGGCTACACGTCGATCCTCAATGGCCGTTTCAAGGGCGGCTGGACCACGCGCCATTACGGCAAGCCGGAGAGCGGCGTCCACGCCATCCAGATGGAGCTTGCCCAGTCCACGCATCTGGCCACCGAAGCGGTTCCCTTCGCCTATGACGAGGCCAAGGCGGAAAAGCTCCGCGTGCATCTCAAATCCCTTTTGCAGCAGCTGGAACAGCTGGCTCCCAAATTAATTTCCTGAGGAGAACATCATGTCCAATCCACGCCATAACGAGCGCGAAGTGCGCGCTCCACGCGGCAGCGAACTCAATGCAAAAAGCTGGCTCACCGAAGCCCCGCTTCGCATGTTGATGAACAACCTCGACCCCGATGTGGCCGAGCGCCCGCATGAGCTGGTCGTTTATGGCGGCATCGGTCGCGCCGCCCGCACCTGGGATGATTTCGACCGCATCGTCGCGACCCTCAAGACGCTCAACGAAGACGAAACCCTGCTGGTGCAGTCGGGCAAGCCCGTCGGCGTTTTCCGCACCCACAAGGATGCGCCCCGCGTCCTGATCGCCAATTCCAACCTCGTGCCGCATTGGGCGACCTGGGATCATTTCAACGAACTGGATAAGAAGGGTCTTGCCATGTATGGCCAGATGACCGCCGGTTCGTGGATCTATATCGGCGCGCAGGGCATCGTTCAGGGCACATACGAGACCTTCGTGGAAGCCGGTCGCCAGCATTATGACGGCAACCTCAAGGGCAAGTGGATTTTGACCGGCGGTCTTGGGGGCATGGGCGGCGCACAGCCTCTCGCAGCCGTCATGGCCAGTGCCTGCTGCCTTGCGGTTGAATGCGATGAAACCCGCGCCGATTTCCGCCTCCGCACCCGTTATGTCGATGAAAAGACCCACAGCCTCGACGAAGCGCTGGCAAAGATCGATGAGTGGACCAAGGCAGGCGAGGCAAAGTCCATTGCGCTCATCGGCAATGCGGCTGAAATATTCCCGGAACTCGTCAAGCGCGGCGTACGTCCCGACATCGTCACCGACCAGACTTCCGCTCACGATCCGGTGCATGGCTATCTGCCGATCGGCTGGACGGTCGCCGAATGGCGCGCCAAGCAGGAAAGCGATCCGAAGGCCGTCGCCAAGGCCGCCCGTGCCTCGATGAAGGTGCAGGTTCAGGCCATGCTCGATTTCTGGAATGCAGGCATTCCGACCGTCGATTACGGCAATAATATCCGCCAGATGGCGCTGGAAGAAGGCCTGGAAAACGCCTTCGACTTCCCGGGCTTCGTTCCCGCCTATATCCGCCCGCTCTTCTGCCGCGGCATCGGGCCTTTCCGTTGGGCTGCCCTTTCCGGCGATCCGGAAGATATTGCAAAGACCGACGCCAAGGTGAAGGAGCTGCTGCCGGACAACAAGCATCTGCACAACTGGCTCGACATGGCGAAGGAACGCATCGAGTTCCAGGGCCTGCCCGCACGCATCTGCTGGGTCGGCCTCGGCGACCGTCATCGCCTCGGCCTCGCCTTCAACGAAATGGTCAGGAACGGCGAGCTGAAAGCGCCGGTCGTGATCGGTCGCGACCATCTCGACAGCGGCTCGGTTGCTTCACCGAACCGCGAGACCGAAGCGATGAAGGACGGCTCCGACGCCGTCTCCGACTGGCCGCTTCTGAACGCGCTTCTCAACACGGCCTCGGGCGCAACATGGGTGTCGCTCCATCACGGCGGCGGCGTCGGCATGGGCTTCAGCCAGCATTCGGGCATGGTCATCTGCTGCGACGGCACCGAAGATGCCGACCGGCGCATCGGTCGCGTGTTGTGGAACGACCCTGCAACGGGGGTCATGCGTCATGCCGATGCGGGCTACGACATAGCCCTCGACTGGGCAAAGCAGCAAGGTCTGCGCCTGCCCGGCATCCTCGGCAACTAACGCTGAATACCAAAGGCGACCCTCTCGCGGGGGGTCGCCTTTTTCATTGAAAAACCATGCATACAGGGGAATAACATGACAGACACCACACTTGGCCGCAATGAGAGCTCTCGCGGCCCTGCTGCCTTGAAACTGGTGCTATACAGTTTCATAGGCATCTTCTTCTTTTTCGTGCCCGTTACCATCGGCGGCAAATCCACCATTCTGCTCGACCACGCAGCCACCGCCGTAGCGACCCAGCTTCGCCCATTCGCACTGGCCTTTGTGTGCGTGCTGATCGCCTACGGCGCATTTGCGCCCTTCGTCACCGGCAAGTGGAAAGCCAACCTCACCGAAGCGATCTTCTCGGTCCTGCGCGTCGTCGGCTTCGTGCTGGCCTGCATGTATCTGGCCGGTGTGGGCCCTGCCGTCCTTTTCACGCCCGACATGCTGCCGTTCCTGTTCGACAAGCTCGTCCTGTCGGTCGGGCTCATCGTCCCTATCGGTGCGCTGGCGCTTGCCTTTCTCATCGGCTACGGCCTGCTGGAATTTACCGGCGTCATCGTCCAGCCGATCATGCGCCCGATCTGGCGCACGCCGGGCTGGTCGGCCATCGACGCCGTCGCTTCTTTCGTCGGCAGCTATTCGCTCGCCCTCCTGATCACCGACCGCGTTTATAAGGAAGGCAAATATACCGCGCGGGAAGCGGCTATCATTGCCACCGGCTTTTCCACGGTTTCCGCCACGTTCATGATCATCGTCGCCAAGACGCTTGGCCTGATGGATGCATGGAACCTTTATTTCTGGTCCACATTCTTCGTCACGTTCATCGTTTCGGCCATCACCGCCCGCCTGTGGCCGCTGAGCCGCATGGATCATCCGGGCGACCGCGATACGCCGCTGCCCGCTGGCAAGGGCCGCATTCAAACGGCAATCGAAACCGGCATCCAGCAGGCACAAAGCGCGCCAAAGCTTCTGCCGCTTCTGTGGGCGACCTTCCTTGATGGCCGGCGCATGGCGGCGATGATCCTGCCGAGCATCATGGCCGTCGGCCTTCTCGGCCTGCTTGCTTCCAAATATACGCCGATCTTTGACGTTCTGGGTCTCGCCCTCTACCCGTTCACCTGGATCGCGCAACTGGCCGACCCGATGCTTGCCGCAAAATCCATGGCCTCCGGCCTTGCCGAAATGTTCCTGCCCGCCATCCTGCTGAAAGACGCCGATGTCGTCCTGAAATTCGTGGCCGCAGTGGTTTCGGTCAGCCAGGTCCTGTTCCTGTCGGCTTCGATCCCTTGCGTGCTGGCAACATCGATACCGTTGAAGTTCCGCGACCTGATCGTGATCTGGTATATCCGCACCGCGCTCAGCATCCTGTTCACGGCGCCGATTGCGTTCTGGGCAGCGTCCAAGGGATGGCTCGGCTGATGCCCTCTCTCCTGAAGGCAGACAACCACCGCCGCATGCCGTGGAAAAACGGCGGCGGCGTCACGATCGAAATCGCCATTCACCCGCAAGGCGCGTCAGTCGATGATTTCGACTGGCGCATCTCCACGGCAACAGTGGCCAACGACGGCCCCTTTTCCGTCTTTCCCGGCATCGACCGCACATTGTCGGTGCTGGAGGGGGACGGCATCGTGCTTGATGTCGAGGGGCACGAAACGAAACTCACCCGCGAAAGCGCACCGCTGGCTTTCGCCGCCGACGCCCGTTCCAGCGCGCGCCTGACCGGATCGGCCATTACCGACCTCAATGTCATGACACGGCGCGGTCGTTTTACCCATAGGGTCAGCCGTCTGCCGGTCGATGACACCACATTGGTTGTGGCCGATGGCAACCCGGCGCTTCTTTTCTGCGCCGAAGGCCAGCTCCACCTGATTTCGGACGGCGAGGCCATTCGTCTGGAGAAACTGGACTGCGCGGATTTCGCAAACTGCGCCGCCATGCCCCTGACGATCAAGGGCAAGGGAACGGCATTTCTGATCTCGATCATTGCAGCCTGAACAAGCCCGTCGCAGCGGCCAGACGCCCGCACGAAAAATATTCCCATAAAACATGGGGTGGCATATGAAAGGGTCGCGACTTGTGTCGCGGCCCTTTCACGTCAGGACTTATCCCACATGGCCGTTTCAGCAGAAGAACTTGAAAACCGCATCGTTTATGTCAACGGCGAATATGTCACCGCCCGCGATGCCCGCATTTCCATTTTCGACCGTGGCTTTCTCTTCGGTGACGGCATTTACGAAGTGACCGCCGTTCTGGAAGGCAAGCTCATCGACAGCGAACCGCATATGACGCGCCTGCGCCGCTCGACCGGCGAGATCGGCATTCCCATGCCGATGAGCGAGGATGAGATTGTTGCCATCGAGCGCGAATTGATCCGCCGCAACAATCTGACTGAAGGTCTGGTCTATCTGCAAGTGACGCGCGGCGACGGACGCGACCGGGATTTTGTGCCTGCAAAGGACATGAAGCCATCGGTTGTTCTGTTCACACAGGAAACCGGCCTGCTCGACAAGCCGGTACTGAAGACCGGCGCGCGCGTGCTTTCGCTCGAAGATCTGCGCTGGAAGCGCCGCGACATCAAGACCGTCTGCCTGCTGCCGCAGGCGCTCGCCAAGGAAATCGCCAAAAACGCCGGTTGCGATGAAGCATGGATGATCGAGGACGGCTACGTGACCGAAGGCGCATCGTCCACCGCCTATATCGTGACGATGGATGATGTCGTCGTCACGCGTCCTAACAGCAATTCCATCCTGCCCGGCTGCACGCGGCGCTCGCTTCTGCAACTGATCGCAGAGACCGGCATGAAGTTGGAAGAGCGGCTCTTCACCATTGAAGAAGCCTATGCTGCAAAGGAAGCTTTCCTCACCAGCGCAGGCACATTCGTCACGCCGATTACGGTCATTGATGAAAAGACCATCGGCGATGGAAAGCCCGGCCCGATCGCCCAACGCCTGCGCGAAATCTATCTCGACCACGCCCGCTGCACGGCAATCTGAAGCAAGATGCGCCTTTTCCCTCGCTTCTCATCCTGAGCTTGCCGAAGGATCGAAGGAGAGAGGGAAACGCACTACGCCTGCCCCCATCCTTCGACAAGCTCAGGATGAGGGACAAACGCCGAGGTTCCTCAGCGCTTCTGGTTATAGACGTCGATACACACAGCCCCCAGCAGCACGACCCCCTTGATGACCTGCTGGTAATCGATACCGATGCCGAGGATCGACATGCCGTTGTTCATCACGCCCATGATCAGCGCGCCGATCACCGCACCCGTCACCCGACCGACGCCGCCATAGGCCGAGGCACCACCGATGAAGCAGGCCGCGATCACGTCCAGCTCAAAGCCGATACCGGCCTTGGGCGTCGCCGTGTTGAGGCGGGCCGCAAAGACTAGACCGGCGAGTGCTGCCAGCACGCCCATATTGACGAATGCAAGGAAGGTCAGCCGCTCGGTCTTCACGCCGGAAAGCTTGGCGGCATGGCGGTTTCCGCCCACTGCATAAATCTGCCTCCCGAGCACCGTCCGGTTGGTGAGAAACGCATAGGCCGCGATCAGCACAGCCATGATGATGAGCACGTTCGGCAGGCCGCGATGCATGGAAATCAACAGCGACAGATAGGCAATCGCGGCAAAGAACAGAATGTTCTTGATGACGAACAGGCCGAACGGCTCCGTTTCCACTTCATGGGCGATATGGCGCTGGCGCGATTTCACATTCTGCCAGATCATGAAACCTGCAAGCAGCACGCCGATGACGAGCGATGTCAGATAGACGCCGCCGCTTGTGCCGATGATTTCCGGAATGAACCCCGACGACAGCTTCTGGAACACGACCGGAAACGGACCCACCGACTGCCCGCCCAGCACGGCCAGCATCAGGCCCTTGAAGACCAGCATTCCCGCCAGCGTCACGATGAAGGACGGAATATTGAAATAGGCGACCCAGAAGCCCTGTATCGCGCCGATGAGACCGCCCACCAGCAGGCACAGAATTGCCGCGATGGGAAAAGGCACGCCGAGCTTGACCATCATCACGGCAGCAAGCGCGCCGATAAAGCCGCAGACCGAGCCGACCGAAAGGTCGATATGGCCGGTGACGATGATGAGCAGCATGCCGAGCGCCATGATGACGATATAGCTGTTCTGCAGCACCAGATTGGTGAGGTTCAGCGGCTTCATCAGCACGCCGCCCGTCACGATCTGGAAAAAGATCATGATCGCGACCAGCGAGAGCAGCATGCCGGATTCGCGCAGATTGTTCTTGAGATAGCGCCCCACGCTGCTTGCCGGAACCTTCGATCCGCTGCTTCCGATGATATTCTCGCTCATTGCCGTTTTCCCTTGTTCCGCATGATGGCGCGCATGATATTTTCCTGCGTTGCTTCCTCTCCGGCGACTTCGCCGACGAAAGCGCCTTCATGCATGACGACGATGCGGTCGCAGATGCCGATCAGTTCCGGCATTTCCGAAGAAATGACGACCACGCCCTTGCCGCTGTCTGCCAGTGAATTGATGATTGTGTAGATGTCGTATTTCGCGCCGACATCGATGCCGCGTGTCGGCTCGTCAAGGATGAGTACGTCCGGGCCGGTGAAGAGCCATTTCGACAGCACCACCTTCTGCTGGTTGCCGCCCGAAAGCGTGCCGGTTTCCTGATAGACGTTGTGGCAGCGAATGCTCATCTGCTCGCGATAGGAATTCGCGACCTTCATTTCGCGAATATCGTCGATGACGCCTTTCGGGCTGACACCGCGCAAATGCGCGAGCGAGATGTTGCGCGAAATATTCTCGCCCAGAACGAGGCCAAGCTTCTTGCGGTCCTCGGTCACATAGGCAAGGCCGGACTTGATCGCCCGCGCCACAGTGGAAATATCCGCCTGCTTGCCGTTGATGCGCGCCTCGCCACTGATATTCGTGCCCCATGAACGCCCGAAAAGGCTCATGGCGAATTCCGTACGGCCCGCGCCCATCAATCCGGCAATGCCGACGATTTCGCCCGCGCGCACCTTGAACGAGACGTTCTTGACCGAGTGCCGCTCCGGATGCAGCGGATGATAGACCGACCAGTTATCCACTTCAAAGATCACGTCACCGATCTTGGGATCACGCTTCGGGTAGCGGCTCTCCAGATCGCGATCCACCATCTTGCGAATAATGTCGTCTTCCTCGACCTCTCCCGCATGGCAATCGAGCGTGGCGACCGCCTTGCCATCGCGCAGCACCGTGATCTTGTCGGCAACTTCGCGGATTTCGTTGAGCTTGTGCGAAATGAGGATCGACGTGATGCCCTGTGCGCGAAACTCCCGCAGAAGCGCAAGCAACGCCGCGCTGTCGGTCTCGTTGAGGCTCGCGGTCGGTTCATCGAGGATCAGAAGCCGCACGCGCTTTGACAATGCCTTGGCGATTTCGACAAGCTGCTGCTTGCCGACACCAATATCGGTGACGAGCGTATCTGGCTGCTCCGACAGGCCAACCTTCTGCAAAAGCTCACGGGTGCGCTTGTGCACCGTGCTGCGATCAATGACACCATAGCTCGCCGGCGGATTGACGAGGAAAATGTTCTCGGCAATCGTCATCAGCGGTATGAGCGCCAGCTCCTGATGGATGATGACGATACCGAGCGCTTCGGAATCGTTGATGTCGCGAAACTGCCGTTCCTCGCCGTCAAAGAAGATCGATCCTTCGTAGCTGCCATGCGGATAAACACCCGACAGCACCTTCATCAGGGTCGACTTGCCCGCCCCGTTCTCGCCCACAAAGGCGTGGATCTCGCCCGGCATCACGGTAAAATTGACATCGCTCAGCGCTTTGACAACCCCGAAAGACTTGCTGATGCCGCGCATTTCCAGAAGCGGCTTGCCGGTGATTTCCGGCTTGCCGTCAGGCTGCTCGCGCAGGACAGGATTGGCTACATTCATCGCTCGCTCCCATTACAAGTTCTGCAACCATTGCCCACACAAAAAGACAACGCTGTCAATCGTCAAGCCTACCCCAGCCGTAAGGCTGGGGGGTTTGGGGCAATGGCTTGCAGAAAGCTCCGGGCATATCCTCCGATATGCCCGGAACATGAAATTACTGGATCTGGTCTTCCTTGTAGTAACTGCTATCGACCAGAACCTGTTTCCAGTTCGACTTGTCGACGATCACCGGCTTGAGCAGATAGGACGGCACGACCTTGACGCCATTGTCATAGGTCTTGGTGTCGTTGACTTCCGGCTCCGTGCCGCTCATCAGCGCATCGACCATGTCGACCGTGACCTTGGCCAGTTCACGGGTATCCTTGAAGATTGTCGAGTTCTGCTCACCGGCAAGGATCGACTTCACCGAAGGCACTTCCGCGTCCTGACCGGAGACAACCGGCATCGGCATGTCGCCGCTGCCATAGCCTACACCCTTGAGCGACGAGAGGATACCGATGGAAATGCCGTCATAGGGCGACAGGACCGCATCGAGCTTCTTGTCGGCATAATAGGCGGAAAGGATCGAATCCATGCGAGCCTGGGCGGTT
Source organism: Brucella pseudintermedia (assembly GCF_008932435.1). Taxonomy (GTDB): domain Bacteria; phylum Pseudomonadota; class Alphaproteobacteria; order Rhizobiales; family Rhizobiaceae; genus Brucella; species Brucella pseudintermedia. Next base: position 412,103 of record NZ_WBWE01000001.1, read on the forward strand.
GCGCCGTCCCAGCGCAGGGTCGCCACCTTGTCCATGCCGGTCTGGCCGCTGCCGATAACGACCTTGCCGCTATCGATATAAGGCTGCAGCACCGACATCGCGCCGTTGTAGAAGAAATATGCGTTGTTATCGTCCGGCGAGCCGCCGAAAAGTTCGATATTGAACGGGCCCGGCTTGTTCTTCAGGTCCAGAGCCTTTTCGATGGACTGTGCCTGCAGCACGCCGACCTGGAAATTGTCGAAGGTCGCATAGTAATCGACATTCGGCGTATCGCGGATCAGGCGATCATAGGCGATGACCTTGATGCCCGCATCGTGCGCCTTGGCCAGAACATCGGAAAGCGTCGTGCCGTCGATGGACGCAACGACGAGAACCTTGGCGCCCTTGGTCACCATGTTCTCGATCTGCGCAAGCTGGTTCGGCACATCGTCTTCGGCGTATTGAAGATCGGTCTGGTAGCCGCGCTCCTTCAACACCTTGACCATGTTGTCGCCATCGGCAATCCAGCGCGCCGAAGACTTCGTCGGCATGGCGACGGCGACAAGACCCTTGTCTTCCGCATGCGCCAGACCGCTAAAGGCAAGCGCGGCCATCGCGACTGCCAGTGTTAGAGATTTCATGCCTGCCATTGTCTCACTCCCAAATTGGGACAGGTTTGCGCCTGTCGTTCTCCCAAAATTTCCGCCCCCGCCTTCCGGCCACGCGGAATTCCTCACATCGTGGGCCTCGTCAGCCCGCGATCTTGTCCCATGCCGCAACCGCGCGTCCGGCACGTTCGCGAACCTCAGCCGCCGTAAAACCGGCCTTGTAAAGACTGGAACCCAATCCGAAACAGCTCACGCCCGCTGTCCGAAAGGTCGCAAAATCCGCTTCGGAAACGCCGCCCACGGCACCGACCGGAATATCCTTCGGCAAGACGGCGCATACCGCCTTAATGCCGTCAGCACCCAGCACGCTTGCCGGAAAGAACTTCAGTGCCGATGCGCCTGCGCGGATCGCCGTGAACGCTTCCGTCGGCGTGAACACACCCGGCATCGTCACCATGCCATGCTGTCCGGCACGGCGGATGACATCCGGCTCAACATTCGGGCTGACCAGCAGCCTGCCGCCCACATCATTGAGACGGTCCACATCTTCGACACTCAGCACGGTCCCGGCCCCGATCAACACATTGGCGGGCGCAAGCTTCACAGCCTTCGCGATCGACATAAACGGCTCCGGCGAATTGAGCGGGATTTCGATAGCCTCGAAACCGGTTTCGATCAGTGCACCGACAATCGCCTCGGTCTCCTCCGGGCGAATGCCGCGCAGGATCGCGACCAGCGGATAGCGCAATTTCGGCCATGCGATGCGGTCACTCATTGCGCAGTTCCTCCGAAAGCGTGCCGTGCCGCCATGAACAGTCCATCACGCACCAGCTCGTCCGCCGCCACGCGCCGAACCGTCAAGCCGCCGATTTCAAGCGCACTGCCGTAGAGCGCGCCCATCGTGTCATCCGAAAGGAGCAGCACTTCTCCGGGTCCGCCGTAAAGCGTGCGCCCGCCCGCAACCTCCAGCCCGATCAGCAGGCCGGAAAGCCGCGCCAGCTGGTCGGTCGGCTTGCGATCATGCACGAGCCATCCTGCGCGAATGGAGAAAAGCGCGTTGGAAATCAGCGCCGGATTTTCGAGCGACGCCCTGACGCCCGCTGCGAAAGCCGCGCCATGCGGATCGGCCCCGCCCGCACCTTCCAGCGCACCGGCCAGCACAGACTTGTCCTTCAAAAGAGCGAACATTTCGCCGGTCATGAAGGTTCGGTAATCGGCAAGACCGCCATCGGCAATCCGCACCCATTTGGCATGGGTGCCGGGCATGACGACAACGGCATCGCGGGTACCACCATGCACGAGGCCGAGCAGCTTTGTCTCCTCGCCGCGCATCACATCGGGCGATGCCTCGTCCCGCCGCGCAACGCCCGGCAGCATGATGACGTTGCGGCGCGCAGGCACGCGCACCGCAGCCTTCACGATACCGTCCAGCCCGGCGGGAAGGCTCATATAAGGAGCCTCGATCCAGCCAGTCCGCGAACCGGCCATCCCGCAGATCACCACCGGCAGATCATCCGGCGCACTGAGCGAAGCAAGGTGCCGTTCGAGCGTCGGCTCAAAACCAGCTTCCTTTGCCTGCAACAATCCATCGTCGCCGCGGCTTTCGCCCAGCACATTGCCATCGCGATCCAGCGTCCAGAGGCGGAACCGGGTGGTGCCCCAGTCCGCTACTGCTGCAAATGGCTTTTTATCGAGAGCCATCCGGGTCGGCCTTAGTGGTTGTCTCGCGGCAGGCCACGCGTATGCGCGATATCCTGATACTTGACCGCATTTTCCAGAACCGCGCCGGTTTCCATCTGGCCGACAACCGCACGCTGGATTTCCTGCCACGGCGTCTGGCTTTCCGGATATTTATAGCCGCCAGCCGCTTCCAAAGCCTTGCGGCGCTCAGCCAGTTCCTCATCGGAAATCAGGATATCCGCAGTGCCGCGACCGAGATCGATGCGCACGCGGTCGCCGGTCTTCAAAATGGCGAGACCACCGCCTGCCGCAGCTTCCGGCGAGGCATTGAGGATGGAAGGCGAACCCGAAGTGCCCGACTGGCGACCGTCGCCGATGCAAGGCAGCGAAGTAACGCCCTTCTTCAAGAGATAATCCGGCGCGCGCATGTTGACGACTTCCGCCGCACCCGGATAACCGATCGGCCCGGCACCGCGCATGAACAGCACCGTATGCTCGTCGATTTCCAGCGACGGATCGTCGATGCGGTGATGGTAATCCTCCGGCCCGTCGAACACGACCGCCTTGCCTTCAAAGGCATTCGGATCCTTGTCGTCGGAAAGGTAACGATTGCGGAACTCGTCCGAAATGACGCTCAGCTTCATGATCGCCGACGAGAACAGATTGCCGCGCAGCACGCGGAAACCGGCATGCTTCTTCAGCGGCTGGTCGTAGGTCTTGATGACATTGCCATCTTCGATGGTCGCGTTCTTGCAGTTCTCGCCAATGGTCTTGCCGTTGACGGTCAGCGCATCCTCATTGATGAGCCCCTGTCCCATCAGCTGATTGACGACAGCCGGGACACCGCCGGCATGATAATAGTCCTCGCCCAGATATTCACCGGCAGGCTGGAGATTGACCAGAAGCGGAATTTCCTCGCCATATTTCTGCCAGTCATCCACCGTCAGCTCCACGCCGACATGGCGCGCCAGAGCGTTCAGGTGGATCGGCGCATTGGTCGAGCCGCCAATGGCGGAATTGACGCGGATCGCATTGACGAAGGCATCCTTGGTCAGAATGTCCGACGGCTTCAGGTCTTCATGAACCATTTCCACAATGCGGCGTCCCGTCAGATAAGCCACTTCCTGACGGTCGCGATACGGCGCCGGAATAGCGGCGGAACCGGGAAGCTGCATGCCGAGCGCTTCGGCAAGCGAGTTCATGGTCGTGGCCGTGCCCATCGTGTTGCAATAGCCGGTCGATGGAGCGGAAGATGCAACCAGCTTGACGAAGCCCTGATAGTCGATCTCGCCCTTGGCCAGCAATTCGCGCGCCTTCCAGACGATGGTGCCCGAACCCGTGCGTTCGCCACGGAACCAGCCATTGAGCATCGGGCCCACCGAAAGGGCGATGGCCGGAATATTGACGGTTGCCGCCGCCATCAGGCAGGCAGGCGTGGTCTTGTCGCAACCAATCGTCAGCACGACGCCATCGAGCGGATAGCCGTAAAGCACTTCCACGAGGCCGAGATAGGCAAGGTTGCGGTCGAGACCGGCGGTCGGGCGCTTGCCGGTTTCCTGAATCGGGTGCACCGGAAATTCAATGACGATGCCACCCGCCTCGCGGACGCCTTCGCGAACACGCTTGGCCAGTTCCAGATGATGGCGGTTGCAAGGCGAGAGATCGGAACCCGTCTGCGCAATGCCGATGATCGGGCGACCGGACTGCAACTCTTCCTGGCTTAGGCCGTAATTCATGTAACGCTCCAGATAGAGCGCGGTCATATCGACATTATCGGGATTGTCGAACCAGGCGCGCGAGCGGAGCTTCGGTGTTTTCGGAGAGACGGGCTTGTTCATTTCATTGTCCTGCATGGGTAAGAGACCAGAAAGCGATCTCGATTCCTTCGACGCCGATCCTTAAAAATCAGATCGACATTCCAGATGTTTGGTTCATCGCGCATCTTGTCCGAAAACCGTTTCACACTTTCCGGGATGCGCTTTAATCTTCAAAAGCTTCGACGACATGGCGCTTTCCGAGCAGAAACGCATCGGCCACATGGGTCAGCGGAGCGAGATCGACATCCGAACGCCCCGCGCCGATCAATTGCACGAAACGCTTGTAAAGTCGTTGATATTCACGGTCAGGTTCGGCCATCTTCTCAGCCCCGGCAACGGTCAGGCGGCTGCCGCCATGGCTGAGCAGAACCGTGCCCTTGTCCGTCTCAACGCGAATATCCCAAGTCTGCGGGCCGGTTTGCCGCCAGTCCAGTTCAAACGAAACCGGTATGCCGCTTTCCGTCTGGAACTTGAGGTCAGCGGCAATGGGCGCCGCGCGGTTTTCTGGAAAGTACAGATCGGATTGGGTCAGGAAAAAGCGTTCCGGCAGGATATGCGTGACGATTGAAAGCGCATTGATGCCCGGATCGAACACGCCAAGCCCGCCCGGCTCCCATATCCATTGCTGGCCGGGGTGCCAGTGGCGCACATCTTCCTTCCATATGACCGAAACCGAACGGATTTCCGCATCTGTCAAAAATTCCCGCGCCGGTTCGACCGCTGCGGCCTCGCGTGAATGCCACGTGGCATAGAGCGTAACGCCTTGTGCTTCAGCGAGCCGCTCCAGCGCCTGCACTTCCGAAATGGTCGCGCCGGGAGGCTTTTCGAGCATCACATGCTTGCGCGCCTTCAGGGCTGCATAGGCTTGGGCGAAGCGGCCTTGTGGCGGTGTGCACAGCGACACCGCGTCAATGGCGACATCGCTGCCAAGCAACTGCTCGATATCGTGAAAGGACGGCAGACCGTCCAGCCCGGCATTGCGGCTGGCAATGGCTTTCAGCTCGATGCCATCGACGGCTTCAATCGACGGCAGATGCTGGTCGCGCGCGATCTTGCCGAGACCGACGATTGCAAGCGCGATGTTTGATTGCGCCGCCATTTCAGAGCGCCTTCACGACAACGTCTTCGGCGGCTGCCTGCGCCAGCCTGTTGACCAGCGGATAGCGGAACGGCTTGGCGGAAATCTCGAACTGGTCGCCAGTTTGCGTCTTCACGCCTTCCGAGAACGATAGGGTCGCCGTGCCGAAGAAATGGACGTGAATATCGCCCGGACGGCGGAACAGTTCATATTTGAAATGATGGTGTTCCAGATTGGCAATCGTGTGCGACATGTTCGCTTCGCCCGAGAGGAACGGCTTTTCAAAAATGACCTCATTGCCGCGGCGAATGCGCGATACGCCTTCCACATGATCCGGCAGCGCGCCCACATAAAGTTCCGGCCCGAGCGCCGCCTGCCGCAGCTTGGAATGAGCAAGCCAGAGATAATTCTGCTTCTCCGTCACATGGTCGGAAAATTCATTGGCAAGGCAGAAGCCGAGCCGGAACGGCGTACCATCCGGGCCGATCAGGTAGATGCCCGCCAGTTCTGGTTCCTCGCCGCCGTCTTCGGCGAAGGAAGGCGAAACCAGTTCGCCGCCAGTTGCCACCAGCGCGGAACCATCGCCCTTGTAGAACCATTCAGGCTGCACGCCGGTCTCGCCCGGCTTCGGCTTGCCGCCCTCGACGCCCATCAGGAACATGCGCATGGAATCGGTCGGCTTTTCAGCCGCCTGCGCGGCCTTGTGCATCTTGTCGCGACCGTCGGCGGAACCGAGATGCGTCAGGCCCGTACCGGCAACGATCAGATGCGCTGGATCGGCATGGGTGATCGGCAAGCCGACGCGACCCGCAGCAAGCGCTGCTTCTATATCGACGGCTTCGCCCTTGCCGCTCTGCGCCACCTGTTCTTCAAGGCTGATGCCTGCGGCAATTGCCGCCGAGGCCAGTTCATAAGTCGTTGCCACGCCCCTGACGACATGCGCCGCTCCCTCGTCATTGCAGGCAGCCACACGCATTTCTCCGCTTTCATCGCGGAACTGGACCAGACGTAACATTCAACCTCCCATTTTCCGCATTACCCTTTGCGGAATTCACCCTGACCGCTTGAAAACACCAGAAGGCGTCAATCCACGGTTCGCGTTATTAATATGACTATTTTGCTGTGGGTCGCTTTGTCAAGCAAGCAGACGCCCCCACATGCAACGTTCAGAAAAACGGCTCGACCAACCTTGCGTCAAGCCTTTGTTTAATATTCATAAATTTGGATATTGCCCGTTTGTCGCACCGGCATTTTATTGGGAAATACCGAAAGGCGCTTGCCATAAAGTAATATTATATGCTTCATAAAAGCGAAGGCCGGGAGGGCCTTGATATTGGGAGGAACTATCATGAAACGCAGTCTGGCGGCCCTGACGGCCGCACTATCGCTTGCCCTGATTTCCAGCGCATCCGCCGCATCGCTGACGGTCGGCTTTTCGCAGATCGGTTCGGAATCGGGCTGGCGCGCCGCTGAAACCGCCCTGACCAAGCAAGAAGCTGAAAAGCGCGGCTATACGCTGAAATTCGCCGACGCCCAGCAGAAGCAGGAAAACCAGATCAAGGCCGTTCGCGGCTTCATCGCCCAGGGAGTTGATGCGATCCTGATCGCGCCGGTCGTCTCCACCGGCTGGGACGCGGTTTTGAAGGAAGCCAAGGAAGCGGAAATTCCGGTCGTCCTGCTCGACCGCCAGATCGATTCCCCGGAAGACCTTTACCTCACCGCCGTCACCTCCGATCAGGTGCATGAAGGCAAGGTCGCCGGTGACTGGCTTGTGAAGGATGTGGGCGACAAGCCATGCAATGTGGTCGAGCTTCAGGGCACCACCGGCTCCTCGCCTGCCATCAACCGCAAGAAGGGCTTCGAGGACGCGATCAAGGGCCACGACAACATCAAGATCACCCGTTCGCAGACCGGTGACTTCACCCGCACCAAGGGCAAGGAAGTCATGGAAAGCTTCATCAAGGCCGAAGGCGGCGGTAAGAATATCTGCGCCGTCTATGCCCATAATGACGACATGGCTGTCGGCGCCATTCAGGCCATCAAGGAAGCCGGCTTGAAGCCGGGCACCGAGATCAAGATCGTATCGATCGACTCCGTGCCGGATATCTTCCAGGCCATGGCCGCTGGCGAAGCCAATGCGTCGGTCGAACTGACGCCGAACATGGCAGGCCCGGCCTTCGACGCGATTGAAGCCTTCAAGGAAAAGGGCACCGTTCCGCCGAAATGGATACAGACGGAATCGAAGCTCTACACGCAGGCTGACGATCCGAAAGCCGTCTACGAAGCCAAGAAGGGCCTCGGCTACTGATCCGCTTCATCCGGGCCGTTGCCGGCCCGGATATCCCTTTTGCGAAGCGCAAACGGAAGAATGCCATGGCTGCAAAAGACGCTGCATCGGCGGCGGGAACACCGCTTCTTGAAGCCCGTTCGATCACCAAATCCTTTCTCGGCGTAACCGCGCTCGACCATGTCGATTTCATGCTCAACCGCGGTGAAATCCATGCATTGCTCGGCGAAAACGGCGCGGGCAAATCCACGCTCATCAAGATATTGACCGGCGCCTATCACGGCTTCGACGGTTCGATCCTGCTTGAGGGACAGCCGATTGCGCCCGCATCCGTCGCGGAAGCGCAGACGCTCGGCATCGGCACGGTCTATCAGGAGGTTAATCTCCTCGAAAACCTGACAGTTGCCGAAAACCTGTTTTTGGGCCGCCAGCCCAAGCGCTTCGGGCTGGTCGATCGCGGGCGGATGGAAAAGGACGCGGCGAAACTCCTTTCGCGCTACAGCCTCGCTATTGATGTTGGTGCGCCCCTGTCCGCCTATTCGGTGGCCATCCGTCAGATCATCGCGATTGCCCGAGCCGTCGATCTTTCCGGCAAAGTGCTGGTGCTTGATGAGCCCACCGCCAGTCTCGACGCGCGTGAAGTCGACATGCTGTTCGGCGTGCTGCGGCAACTGAAGGCTGACGGCCTTGGCATTGTCGTCATCACCCATTTTCTCGATCAGGTCTATGCCATTGCTGATTGCGCCACCGTGCTGCGCAACGGACGGCTGGTCGGCAGCCGCAACCTTTCCGAGTTGCCGCGAACCGACCTGATTTCCATGATGCTTGGCCATCAGTTGCAGGAAACCGTACGCCGCCAGTTGACTGAAGAAGTCAGCGACGAGACGGTTGCGCCGATCCGTTTTTCGGGCTTCGGCAAGAAGGGCAGCGTTGCGCCCTTCGACCTCTCGATCAAGCCCGGAGAAGCCGTCGGCATTGCGGGTCTTCTCGGTTCGGGCCGCACGGAAACCGCGCTCCTGATGTTCGGCGTCGATCAGGCCGACAGCGGAACCCTTGCCGTTGACGGAAAGGAAATCCGGCTGCCCTCGCCGGTTGCGGCGATTGCCGAGCGCTTCGCCTTCTGCCCGGAAGAGCGCAAGACCGATGGCATCATCGGCGATTTTTCGGTGGCCGAAAACATCGCGCTTGCCGTTCAGGCCAAGCGCGGCTGGTCGAGACCGATCTCTTCACGCGAGAGGACCGCGCTTGCCCAGCGCTATATCAAGGCGCTTGATATCCGACCGCCCGATCCCGACAAGCCGATCAAGTTCCTGTCCGGCGGCAACCAGCAGAAAGCCATTCTGTCCCGCTGGCTCGCCACCGATCCGCGCCTCCTGATCCTCGATGAGCCGACGCGCGGCATCGATATCGGCGCCCATGCCGAAATCCTCAAGCTCATCGGCGAGCTTTGCGCGGAAGGCATGTCGCTTGTCATCATCTCGTCCGAACTCGAGGAGCTTGCCGCCGTCGCCAACCGTGTCGTCGTCCTCTCGGATCGTCGCCATGTCGCGGAACTGAAAGGCGAGGAAATCACCGCCGACAATATCGTGCGCGCAATCGCAGAGACCGGAAGCGAAAAGGAAGCGGCCGCATGATTGCCCGCATGACCAGAAAACTGAAAAGACTTGCCCCCCAGCTCGCTGCCCTTGTGCTCATTCTGGCGGCGAACACCATCATCGCGCCCGGATTTCTCGACATTTCCTTCCAGAACGGACGCCTCTATGGCAGCCTCATCGATATTCTGGTGCGCGCCGCTCCGGTTGCCATCCTGTCGGTCGGCATGACGCTGGTGATCGCAACGCGCGGCATTGATCTGTCGGTCGGCGCGGTCATGGCGATCAGCGGCGCTTTTGCCGCCTCGCTCATCGTGGCGGGCTATCCGCTTGCAATCGTCATTCCGGCAGCGCTCGGCGTCGGGCTGCTATGCGGCCTGTGGAACGGCTTTCTGGTTGCCGTCTTCGATCTCCAGCCGATCATTGCAACGCTGATCCTCATGGTGGCAGGGCGCGGCATCGCCCAGCTTGTCACCGAAGGCGCAATCCTAACCTTCAACAGCGATTCCTTTGCAGCCCTTGGCTCCGGCTCCTTCCTTGGCGTACCCGTTCCGGTACTGATATGGATTCTGGCCGGTCTCGCGGTGGGCCTTGCAGTGCGCACAAGCGCGCTCGGTTTCCTGATTGAGGCAACCGGCATCAACCGGCGCGCGGCGATGCTGGCAGGGGTCAAGGCCCGCTTTCTCCTGTTCAGCGTCTATGCTGTTTCCGGCGTGGGTGCTGCCCTTGCCGGGCTGATCGCGGCGGCGGATATTCGCGGCGCGGATGCCAACAATGCCGGGCTATGGCTCGAACTCGATGCCATTCTGGCGGTCGTCATCGGCGGCACCTCGCTCAATGGCGGCCGGTTCTCGATCATGGCCTCGCTGCTCGGCGCGCTCATCATCCAGGCGATCAATACCGGTATCCTGATGGCGGGCTTCCCCCCGGAATTCAACCTCATCATCAAGGCGATCATCATCGTGATCGTACTCACCTTCCAGTCGCCGGCCATTGTCCAGCTGATTGCCTTCCTGCGCTCCGAACGCAAGGGCAACCGAGCCAAGCCGGTTCGCCAAAGCCAGCAGGAGGCACAACAATGAGAGCGCTTCGCAATCTGCCTTTCCTGACAACTGTGGCGATCTTCCTGCTTGCCTATGCCGTCTGCATTATCCAGTTTCCGAACATGCTGTCCACGCGGGTGATCGGCAACCTTCTGACCGACAATGCCTTTCTGGGCATCGCCGCCGTCGGCATGACATTCGTGATCCTTTCGGGCGGAATCGACCTGTCGGTCGGCTCGGTCATCGCCTTCACCAGCATCTTTGTCGCCGTTCTGGTGGGGCAGCTCGGCGTGCATCCGCTCATGGCTTTCGCCCTCATTCTGGTGATCGCCGCACTGTTCGGGGCGTGGATGGGCATGATGATCCATTTCCTTGGCATTCCGCCCTTCGTGGCCACGCTTGCGGGCATGTTTCTGGCACGCGGCGCGGCCTTCCTCATTTCGACGCAATCCGTACCCATAGCGCATCCGTTTCTCGATACGTTGCAGGGGCTTTATCTCCGGCTTCCGGGCGGCGGCAGGCTGACATTCATCGCCATGCTCATGCTCGCGGTCTTCATCATCGGCGGCATCATCGCCCATCGCACGCGGTTCGGCGCCAACATCTATGCGCTTGGCGGCAACCAGCAGTCGGCGGAACTGATGGGTGTTCCGATTGCCCGCACCACAATCGGCATCTATACGATGTCGGGCATCCTTTCCGGCCTCGCCGGGATCGTCTATACGCTTTACACCTCATCGGGCTATTCACTGGCAACGGTTGGGGTGGAGCTGGACGCCATCGCCTCGGTGGTGATCGGCGGAACGCTTTTGACGGGTGGCGCGGGCCTTGTGGCAGGCACGTTCGTCGGCATTCTCATACAGGGCCTGATCCAGACCTACATTGTTTTCGACGGAACGCTGTCTTCATGGTGGACGAAAATTGCAATCGGTATATTGCTGTTCCTCTTCATTGCTCTGCAACGAGGACTTGTGTGGTTTTCCGATATAAAAAACGCGCGGCAACGCATGAAGGAGGCCTGAATTGGGATTGCTGGAAACGGCCATAACCGGACGCAAGCGCCACAACAGCCACGCGGTGGTGGTGGGGGAACTGGGCCGCGGGATCGTCGCGGGAAACATCCCTGAAGGCTCGATCCTTCCGGGCGACCATGAACTGTCGCTGCGCTTCGGCGTATCCCGCACCGTTCTGCGCGAGGCGATGAAGACGCTTGCCGCCAAGCGCCTCATCGAACCCAAGGCCAAAGTCGGCACGCGGGTTCTGGGCCATGCCAGCTGGAATTTCTTCGACCCCGATGTGCTGACCTGGCGCTTCGAAGCGGGCTTCGATGAAGTCTTCGTCGATCATCTGGCGGAAATGCGCATGGCGCTGGAACCGGCGGCAGCGGCTGCCGCCGCGGAACGTGCCTCCAGCGACGAGATCGTCGAGCTTTATGCGCTCGCCGCCAAATTCGACAATCCGGACCACACGCCGGAATCCATCGCCAAGGTCGATCTGGAATTTCATCTTGCCATTGCCCGCATGTCCGGCAACCCGTTCATGCGCTCGGTCAGCGGCCTGATCGAGGCGGCGCTGGCAATCTCGTTCCAGCTTTCATCGCCTGCGGCATCGCGGGAAGGCATTGCCGAATGTGCGGCCAATCACCTGCGCATCGCGCACGCCATTGCATCGCGCGATCCGCAGAAAGCGCGGCTGGCCATGGAAAGTGTCATCCAGCTTGGCGTCGAGCGTATCCGCGACGTGATATGACCGTTACGAGACGGTCAGCGCGAACTGAGGATCGCCGCGCAGCGTGTTGCTGACGGTGCAGATTTCCTCGGCCATTTCGGCGAGACGATGCTTTTCTTCATCGGTCAGATCGCCATCGAAATGAAAGGTGATGTTGAACCGCTCGATACGCGACGGTCCTTCATGCGCCTTGTCGCCCTTCACCTCCACTCGAACATCCGTCAGCTTTTCCTTCAGATCGAGCTTGCCGGCGGCAATGCGCGCGCTCAATGACATGCAGGCAGCGACCGACGAATAGATGAGATCGAGCGGATTGAACCCCGCCTGGCTAACGCTGGTGACGATCTCGACCACACCGCCGGTCGGCGTGGTGACGACCGGGAGCTTTCCATGCGGCATTTCGGCGACGGCACCCGTCTCGCGGGTTCTGACTTTCAGTTCGCTCATTCCTGAATTCTCCTGTAGTCCACATGCCGCGCCAGCCAGCAGCCGACGGTCATGCCTGTTATCCCGCCTTTTGCGTCGCGCTGGAAGACAAGTTTCCATTCGCCGGGTGACGGCGCATCCATCGAGCGCTGCACCGGCAAAAGCCAAACATCCGGCCCTGCTTCATAGAGCGGATACATATCGCTCTTGCCGAGAAAACCCTCGAAAGCCCCGTAGAACGCGCCGCCCTGATCAACGATCAGAAGATCGGCCTCCAGTTCGTCGCTGCGATAGCGCCCTGCAATATCCTGCTTCGCTGCACCTTTCAGGCGCTGCATCGTCAGGCTCAGATTTTCATACTCACGCATAAGCTTGATGGTATCGCCGTCGCGGCGGATCGTGGTCATCGAGGAACGCGCTTCACGTTCGCTCACCACATCCATCAATTCCGGCCCGGTGCCGAACCGCGCCTTCATGCGCCCGCGCCCGGCATCTTCGAGGCTCAGCACGAGGCCGGTTTCATGGTCCAGCCACGAACCGAACCATGCGGCATCGGCTTCAACCCGAGCCGGTTCGGTCGTTGAAACGCCAAGCGCGATATTCATCAGCTTGAAGGCAACATCCGATGCGCCGCCCTCAAAATTGAACATGGCGATGGTCGAAAGGCGTTCGTCGACGCTATGCCAGCGCTGGCAGCGCCAGCCGCGCAGCGCACCGCCATGGCCGGTGAGCCGCCTGCCGCCCGCTTCCTCGAACTTGAGGCCGAGACCGTAGGGAGCCGCGTTGCCGTCGCTGAAAGTCTGCGGACCGCTGAGGCGGCGATAGATTCCGTTTTCGTCATCCCGGGTCGCGTCGATGAACTGCTCCCACGCGATCATATCGTCGAGAGATGCGCAAATACCCGCATCGCCCATCCAGTGGATGCGATTGACGGCAGGCAGGAAGCCGCGCACCGTGTCGCCCTCATAGCCGGTGCATTCGTCAAACAGCGCCGTATCGGGGATGAGTTCTGCAGTCTTCATGCCCGCAGGCTTGAAAATACGCTCCGACAGCAGCTCGATCAGCGTTCGGCCTGTATGCTGTTCGATAAGATCAGCCAGAATGCGGAAATTGCCGTTGCAATAGGAATAATGCGTGCCTGGCGCGAAATGCGTGGTCTTCAGGCGGCGCAGCAGGCTTTGCGCCTGTTCAGGCAGAAAGACGCCTTCCGGATCGGCCCCGCACAGTACCGTGAGCGCCCAATAATCGCGCAGGCCCGACTGGTTGTTGCACAGGTCACGCACGCCTGGCCGCTTTTCCGCAAACCTGTCAAGATAGGCGGCAAGCGCATCGTCGAGAACTTCCGGCTCGCCAACGCTGTCGAGAAGCACGGCGCAGGTGAACTGCTTGCTGACCGAGCAGATCGGCATGCGCGTTTGCGGCGTCATCGCCTTGCGCGCGGCAAGATCGGCAAAGCCCCAAGCGTGGCGCAGCACCACCTTGCCATCCTTCACCACGGCAACCGCACCGCCCGGTCCCTTATAATGCTGCGGAACGGTGCGAACGAAGGCCTCAAGTGCGGGAAGATCGAATTTTTGCATGATGCTCAGGCGACTCAAATAAAATCAGGAGCCGCCACGAGGCATCATTTTGTCCGTTCGATCAAGGCCATCGCCGCGTGCGGATTATGCGCCTTATAGCCGCTGATGACATAGAGATAGACATCGCGGGCAATGTAATCGGCAACGGGCGGCGTGACGGTCTTCAAACCTTCGGCAAGCTCTCCGGCGGCAATCGCCTCGGCCCGCGCCGCCCATTGATCCAGTTCGTCCTTGCTGTAGCCGCCCGGTTCGCTTTCCTTCGTCCCCATGATGCGGAAATAGGCGAAGGGTGCGGTCATATCGGCAAATTGCGGAAAGTCGCTGTCGCCCGCAATCACCACCGCCACCCCATATTCGCGCAAGAGCGCGATGAACTCCGGCGAGTTGAAACTGTCGTGGCGCACTTCCACCGCGTGGCGCACATCGCGCCCGTCGACCCGCTTGGGCAGAAGCTTCAAGAACGCCTCGAAATCAACCGGGTCGAACTTCTTTGTCCCCATGAATTGCCAGTTGACCACACCGAGCTTGTCCTTCAGCTCCATCATGCCGCCAGTCATGAATTTCTCGATGCTCTCGCCTGCTTCAGCCAGCACGCGGCGATTGGTGGAAAAACGGGGCGCCTTCAGCGAGAATACAAAGCCGTCCGGCGTCTCGTCATGCCATTTGGCGAAGGTCGCAGGTTTCTGCGGACCGTAATAGGTGCTGTTGATCTCGATCGATGTGAGCTTGCTCGACGCATATTCGAGCTGGCGCTTCTTCGGCAGTTTTTCGGGGTAGAAGCTCTCGTCCCACGGTTCATAGGCCCAGCCGCCAATGCCGATGCGGATATTGCCCGTCTTTTCCTTGGCCATCGCCTTTCCTCCATACCGGTGCATCATGAGTTCATACTGTTTGGTCATGATGTTTAATCTGTATTCGCACCGCTGGCTATGTTCATATCAGCCACGGTTGGCTGGGAGGAAAAAGGGACGGCGAAAGAACCGCCCTAACCAAGCCAGTTTGGTGAGAGCCTGAATCAAAAGGCAACAGGCCAGTATGGCGACTTTTGGAACAGGCTCCGAGATTGAGGAAATGCATAGAATGACGAGCAAACCCAATGCCCGTACCGGAGGCCAGATTCTGGTGGATGCGCTGCGCATTCACGGGGCCGACCGCGTTTTCTGCGTGCCCGGCGAGAGCTATCTCGCGGCACTTGACGCCTTTCATGATGCCAGCGACGCGATCGATCTGGTCGTGTGCCGGCAGGAGGGCGGCGCGGCCTATATGGCGGAAGCCTATGGCAAGCTGACCGGCAAGCCCGGCATCTGCTTCGTCACACGCGGCCCCGGCGCGACCAATGCCTCGGTTGGCGTGCATACGGCCTTTCAGGATTCAACGCCGATGCTGCTCTTCATCGGTCAGGTCGCCAGCGATCAGGTCGAGCGCGAGGCGTTTCAGGAAATCGATTATCGCCGCATGTTCGGCCAGATGGCCAAATGGGTCGTGCAGATCGACGATGCCGCCCGCATACCGGAACTCGTCAGTCAGGCTTTCCATCGCGCCGTCAACGGGCGTCCCGGCCCGGTGGTGATCGCGCTCCCGGAAGACATGCTGACCTCCCATGCCGCCGTCAGCGACGCACCGGCTTACAAGCAGGTGCAGATGCATCCGGGCGCGGACCAGTTGCAGGACATGCAGGCGCTGCTTGCAAAGGCCGAGCGCCCACTGGTCATCGTCGGCGGTGGCGGCTGGAATGCACAAGCTGTCAGCGATCTGCGGAAATTTGCCGAGAACATGCATCTGCCGGTCGCGGCTTCCTTCCGCTGTCAGGACATGTTCGACAACACCCACCCGCTCTATGCGGGCGAAATGGGAACCTCGATCAGCCCCAAGCTGGCACAGCGCGTGCGCGATGCCGACCTGCTGATCGTCATCGGCGCGCGCCTCGGCGAAATGACGACGCAGGGCTACGAACTCGTCTCCATTCCGGTGCCGCAGCAAAAGCTCGTGCATATCCATCCGGGTGCGGAAGAACTTGGCCGCGTCTATCATGCGGACGTTCCAGTCAATGCCTCGATGCCTGCCTTCTGCGCGGCCGCGGCAAAGCTTAAGCCGGTTGCCGATCCGCGCTGGAAGGCATGGACCGACAGCGCCAATGCCGATTACCGCGACAATATCACATCGCCGGTCATCCCCGGCGATGTGCAGATGGGCGAAGTGATGGAATGGCTGCGCGCGCATCTGCCAGCCGACGCCATTATCACCAATGGCGCGGGCAATTATTCCGCCTGGCCGCATCGCTTCTACCAGTACCGCACCTATCGCAGCCAGCTTGCGCCCACCAACGGTTCCATGGGCTATGGCGTGCCGGCGGCGGTCGCGGCCAAGCTCACCGCACCGGAACGCACCGTGATTGCCTTTGCGGGCGACGGCTGTTTCCTCATGAACGGACAGGAACTGGCAACGGCGGCGCAATATGGCGCCAACGCTATTTTCATCGTCGTCAACAACGGCATGTACGGCACGATCCGCATGCATCAGGAACGTACCTATCCGGGCCGCGTTTCGGGCACCGGCCTTGCCAATCCTGACTTCGCGGCACTTGCCCGCGCCTATGGATTGCATGGCGAGGTGGTCGAAAAGACCGCTGATTTCGCGCCAGCCTTCGAGGCTTGCGAAAAATCCGGCAAGCCGGGCCTCATCGAAATCCGCATCGATCCCGAGGCGCTTTCACCGAAGATGAGCCTCAGCCAGATGCGCGAACAGGGTTTCGCCAAACAGAAGTAAAAACAAAAGAGCCCCGGTTTTCCGGGGCTCTTTCATCATTGGTCTGGCTTTACTTTACAGGCGGCGCGTACATCAGCCCGCCCTTGTTCCAAAGCGCATTGAGACCCCGGTCGATCTTGAGCAGGCTGCCCTTGCCGACGGTACGCTCGAACATTTCACCGTAGTTGCCGATCTTGGAAACGACATTATAGGCCCATTTCGGCTCAAGGCCGAGCTGCTGGCCGCTATCGCCTTCCGAGCCAAGGAAACGGCGCACGTCGGGCTTCTTGGAAGTGAGGTCCGCCTCAGCCGAAGCTTGCGTAACGCCCAGTTCCTCTGCCTCAAGCATCGCAAACAGGGTCCAGCGGACGATGTTGAACCATTTGTCGTCACCCTGACGGACGGCAGGTCCGAGCGGCTCCTTGGAAATCACTTCCGGCAGAACCGTGAAGGCGTCCGGCTCGGCAAGTTTGAGACGCTGCGCATAGAGCGCGGATGCGTCGGTCGTGTAAACATCGCAGCGACCCGTTTCAAACGCCTTCAGGATACCATCGGCGGAATCGATCACCACCGGCTCATATTTGATGTTGTTGGCGTTGAAATAATCGGCGGCGTTCTGTTCGGTGGTGGTGCCCTGTTCGGTGCAGACCGACGCGCCGTCGAGCTTAAGTGCACTATCGACGCCCAGATCCTTGCGGATCATGAAACCCTGACCGTCATAATAGGCTGTGCCGACAAAAAGAATGCCCATGCCCGCATCGCGTGAAAGCGTCCAGGTAGTCTGGCGCGAAAGCAGGTCAACCGTGCCGGATTGCAGCGCGGTAAAGCGCTCCTTGGTCGAAAGCGGAATGAAGCTCACCTTGTCGGGATCGCCGAAGACCGCAGCCGAAACCGCCCGACAGAAATCGATGTCGAAGCCGGTCCATTTGCCCTGATCGTCCGGCGACGAAAAGCCCGCGACGCCCTGGCTGACGCCGCAATTGATCTTGCCGCGTTCCTTCACGGTCGAAAGCGTATCCGCCTGCGCTCCGGTTTGAGCGGACAGGGCAAAGCCAGCCGCCAGCAACGAACCCAAAAGAATATTTTTCATTGTTCCTCCTCCCAGAGTTTCGGGCCAAGCCGATCCATTGCCCGGCGACATGCCGCCGGGCTTGTTGTTTGTTCAGTTATCCGACGACGAACTACTTCAGCGCAGCCGCGAAGCTATCCTCCAGAACGCTTAAGAGATGATCCGCATTGGCGCGGCTGAAAATCATCGGCGGGCGCATTTTCAGCACATTGTCGAACGGACCTTCGGTCCCCATCAGGATGCCGCGTTCGCGCGCGCCATCATTGATTTTCTTGGCCAGCGCCGTCGCCGGTTCCTTGGTCTTGCGATCCGTGACGAGTTCGATACCGAGGAACAGTCCCTGCCCGCGCACGTCGCCAATAATATCGAAGCGCTTCTGCATCGAACGGAAACCGTCGAGGAGATAATTGCCGATCTCCAGCGCGTTGCGGCGCAGATCGTTGCGCTCGATCACATCCAGCACCGCCAGACCTGCCGCGCAGGAAACCGGATTGCCGCCGAATGTGTTGAAATATTCCATTCCATTGTTGAAGCTGTCGGCCACTTCGCGGGTGGTGACAACCGCCGACATAGGATGGCCGTTGCCGATGGGCTTGCCCATGGTGACGATGTCCGGCACCACATCCTGCATTTCAAACGCCCACCAGTGGCTTCCGACGCGGCCAAAGCCGACCTGCACCTCATCCGCGATGCAAACGCCGCCAGCCGCCCGCACCATCCTGTAGACTTCCCTTAGATAGCCCTCCGGCAGGAAGACCTGACCGGCAACGCTCGGGATCGACTCGGCGATGAAATAGGCAGGGCCGCGTCCAAGGCTTTTGATGGTCTCGATCTGTTCGGCAATGCTTTCGGCAAAGCGCTTGCCATGCTCTGCAAGCGGCCAGTCTTCCGGCGCGCGATAGCTGTCGGGGATGGTCGCCTCGAACACATGGTCCGGGCGTCCCTTGCCGCCCTTGCGCTTGTACTTGTAGGGGCTGAGATCGATCAGCTCCTGCGTCGTGCCGTGATAGGCCCAGTCGAGCACCAGCGCATCGCGCTGGCCCGAATGCGCGCGCGCCATGCGCAGCGCCAGGCTGTTCGCCTCGCTGCCCGAACAGGCAAACGAGGCCACCGTCAAGCCTTCCGGCAAGGTCGCCGTCAGGCGCTCGGCATAGGAAACGATATTGTCATGCAGATAGCGCGTATTGGTGTTGAGGATCGCCGCCTGTCTGGCAATTGCCTCCACCACTTCCGGGTGCGCATGACCGAGATGGCAGACATTGTTGAAGCAGTCGAGATAGGCGCGTCCCCGATTGTCGATCAGCCGTGCACCCTCGCCGCGCACAAACTTGATCGGCTCGGAATAGGAAATGGAGAGGTTCGGCAGCAATATATCCTTGCGGACGCTGACGATTTCCGCCCGCGTGCGGCCGCTCTGGTGGAAGGCTTCCGCCGGAATGTCGGCAAGGGATGCCGCATCCGGGAAAATATCGGCCCAGACATCGAGATAGGCATTTTCGCCGACGCCCAGAATTTCCGCCGCCGTCAGTCCGGTATCTGTCGAAATCTGGAAATGGAGATGCGGCGTCCAGCCGCCATTCTCGTGCATGTCGCCCATATAGCCAACCAGTTCGCCAGCAGCGAGCTTCTGGCCGGGTTTCAGCCGCGACATCGCCTCATGCGCCATATGGCCCCAGAGCGTGATGAAGGGCGGGCAGTCTTCCGGCTGGTGTTCCAGCGCGATCAACCCGCCATAGCCGAGCGGCGCGGTCTCGATCTCAACGCTCTTCACGATTGCTGCAAGCGGCGTGTAGACAGGCGTGCCTGCGGGCATGAACAGATCAAGCCCCAGATGGTGGACACGCCGCTCGCCTTCGACAAAGCGCGAACGGAACGCTTCGTCGGTATAAACGGTACGCCTTTCGCCCCATGGTCCGATGCCCAGTTCGATACGGTTGCGGGCGCAGAAATCATCCCACCAGGCGGTCGCCTCCTTCGGGCGCTGCCCGGCGGAATCGACCGTCATCACATGAGCCGGATCGCCATAAGGCACCAGCGCCTTGTTCATCGTGGCGGGATGCGGGCGCACCACAGGCGCGAAAGCCTTGCTGTTCGCCGCGATCCAGCGGCGCACCGCACCGGCTCCCTCCACTGCATCGAAACCGCAGGCTTTGCGCAGGATCGCGGTGGCAAAGCGCGGATTCATGGCGTCGAGCTTGTGCAGAAGCCGCCAGGCCGGTGCTTCGCTGATCGCCAGATAAGGGTTGTCATCGGTCTTTTCGCGGCGCGAAGCCGACAGCGTGACGCTTGTCACAAGACGCATCGCGATCAGGTCGAACAGAAGATCGATTTCCTGCGGCAGGAGCGGATATTTCGCATGGAACCCGGCTGCAAGGGCGGCGGCGGCACCAATCGGGTCATCCATATCGAGGATGGAATAGGCACAGGCAATCGCGACCTCGGCAATCAGCACCGTATGGACGGAATCGCCGAAATCGATCAGCCCGGCAATGCGTTCATTATCCTGAGGGTCGACCAGCACGTTCCAGTCATTGGCGTCGTTGTGGATCACCTGCGCGCGCAGAAGCGGCAGTTTCGGCGCCACATCGCGCTCGAAACGGGCAAGGAAACGCTCCACAACGGCGCGGTCTTCCGCCTTGTCGATAAAATGCAGCCGGTTGCGGGCACGACCGGCATGACGCAGGTCCCAGTCGAAATCGCGCAGCGCGCCGGGATGGATGAAGCCTTGCAGGGCACGGTCAAGCTCGCCCAGCGCAGCGCCCAGATTTCTCATAAGCGTTTTGGTGCGCTTTACCTCCGCCAGCGGCGTGCCGGGAAGCCAGCTTGCCACCCGCAGCGCATGCGGCTTGCCCCCATCCTTATCGACAGAAGCCAGCACTTCGCCCGACAGGCTTGATTTCAGGCGCGGCACGGCCAGCGCCGGATCGGCCTTGGCCAGATGTTGCAGCAGCGCGGTCTGGAACTCGCTTTCGACCCGCGGCTCGCTGGCATTGACGATCTTCAATATCCAGTCCGCCGACCCGTTGCCCGTCTTCAGTCGGAAATTGCGGTCACGCTCGCTGTCCAGCGGCGAGGCACTGGCCGTCACCCCGAAATGAAGCTGGGCCAGCACTTCGGCCTCTTGCGCGGAAAAATCGGGGGCGGGATGCGAAAGATCGGTCATGGGAAGCGCTTCACGGGTTGAATGCAGATGGGGCGTCTCAAGATGAAAGCTTGGCACGTCGACAAATTTCAGGCATCAGACAAGTGGTCGGTCGGACCGGCACTTTGCCGGAATGGACCGGCACATTTACGGCAGCACGAAAGAACCGACCATGCGGGAACTGGATGCGAAGGATCGCGAGATACTGGCCATTCTCTCCAAGGAAGCGCGCATACCGCTGAAGACGCTGGCGGGCCGCATCGGGCTTTCGCGCAGCGCGACCGGCGAGCGCGTCGCCAATCTGGAGAAAAGCGGCGTCATTCGCGGCTATCGCGCGGATATTGGCCAGATCGACAGCAACATCATCCGCGCCATGATCCTGGTCAGTCTGAAGCGCACCCCGGCCCTCGGCCTGCTCGATGAACTGGCGCGGCACGCCGAAGTGCGCCGGGTTTCGTCGGTAAGCGGACAGCTCGATTTGATCGTTGAGGTTGAAGTTCCTTCCATCGACCGTCTCAATCGCCTGCGCGATCTGATGGCCACCCATGAAACGGTAGAGGATCTCACTACAGCTATCGTTCTTCGCCGGGATATCGAGCGTGAAAACGGCTGAAGAGCAGCTCTACCACTTTAGTCTGGATAGTTGCAATTTGCAGTGGACATTCCACCGGAAGTCGAACATAACGCCCCTGGGTTGAAAGGGAGGGGTCATGAAAACACTTAACCTATTCATTATCGGGTTCGGTTTCACCGCACTCGTCGTCACCTGCATTGTCGCCATTGGCGGCGGCACGATCTGAACGGCAATCGGCCATATATCATGCCCGCAGCAGGGGTTCTCCAAGGAAGATTGCTGACGACTCGCGCACGGCGCGGATCATGAAATCGCTCAACACCCGAATTCGCGGTGCGGCGACCACGTCGACGTGACAGCTCATCCAGTATTCACGCACAAGATGCATCTCGCGCGGCAGAACCGGAACCAGTTCCGGGTGTCGGCTTGCGATGAAATAAGGCAGCACGCACAGGCCATAACCGATCTGGGTGGCAATCAGCTGCGCATGGATGCTTGAGCTTTGATAGGTGCAGCGTTGCCCCGGCAGAATCTCGCGCATGTAGTCGAGGCCGGGCGTAAAAACCATGTCATCGATATAGCCGATGAACGGATGGCGGGCCATGTCCTCGCGCGTCCTGATTGGCGGATGCCGCTCCAGATAATCGCGATGACCATAGATGAAGAGACGATAGGGCGTCAGCTTCTCGCTGTGATAGGGGCCGGTGCGCGGCATGTGCAGCGTGATCGACAGTTCCGCTTCGCGTCGCGACAGTGACATGATCTGCTGGATCGTCACCACTTCCACAAACAGGCTCGGATAGGATTGCGCCAGCACCGGCAGGCGGTCGGCGAGAAAGAAATTGCCGAAGCCTTCCAGCGTCGAAAGACGCACGACGCCCGACAGCGCCGCCAGATTGCCCGTAGCTTCGGTCTGAAACTTGACCGCCTCGCGTTCCATGACCTCGGCGGATGTCACCAGCCGCTCGCCGATGGGCGTCAGCAGATAGCCGCGGGGATTGCGCTCGAAAAGTTTGGTGGCGAGAGCCTGTTCCAGCCGATCGATCCGCCGCAGCACCGTGACATGGCTGGTGCGCAGCTGGCGCGCCGCCGTGGAGAGCTGGCCGGTACGCGCAACCGCCAGAAAATATTGCAGGTCGTCCCATGTGAACTGCCGCATTCTCCCCTCCCAAACAGCTGCGTTGGCCTTCGCCTCGCCTTCTGTACGTTTTTGAACAGACAATGTTCAAAAATTGTTGTTCTTGTACGCATTTGTCAATGCTACCGTTTCAATCCAAGGCCCGGGTGGAGGAACAAATCGGGCGAAAGCAGAGGGCGAACGGCGAAGAGGAAAGCTGTTTCCCTGTCTCGAAAGACTGCTTGATGGAGGAATGCCGTGCGGTTTCCCCGCAATGGCTCAAGGTGTTATTGGGAGGAGCACTTCATGAAATGTCTCGCACTGGCAACGGCAGCGCTTTTTGCGGCCACGGCCATCTCATCGGCGGCGGAAATTTCCGACGGCAAGGTCAAGATCGGTATTCTGAACGACCAGTCCGGCGTCTATGCCGACTTCGGCGGCAAGTGGTCGTTCGAGGCCGCCAAGATGGCTGCCGAGGATTTTGGCGGCAAGGTGCTCGACGCGCCGATTGAGATCATCACCGCCGACCACCAGAACAAGCCGGACGTCGCCTCGAACATCGCGCGCCAGTGGTACGACACCGAGCAGGTCGATTCCATCATGGAACTGACGACCTCGTCTGTCGGCCTCGCGGTGCAGGCGCTGTCGAAAGACAAGAAAAAGATCACGATCAATACCGGCGCCGCTACATCCGAACTGACCGGCAAGCAGTGCACGCCATATGGCTTCCACTGGGCCTATGACACCCATGCGCTGGCGGTCGGCACCGGCGGCTCCCTCGTCCAGCAGGGCGGCGATACGTGGTATTTCCTCACCGCCGACTATGCCTTCGGCTATTCGCTGGAAGAACAGACCACGAAATTCGTCGAATCCAAGGGCGGCAAGGTGCTGGGCTCCGTACGCCACCCGCTGTCCACGACGGATTACTCGTCCTTCCTGTTGCAGGCCCAAGCTTCCGGCGCGAAGGTGGTAGGCCTCGCCAATGCGGGTCTCGACACATCGAATGCGATCAAGCAGGCGGCTGAATTCGGCATCGTTGCCGGCGGACAGCGCCTTGCCGCCCTGCTCTTCACGCTTGCCGAAGTGCATGGCCTCGGCCTCGAAGCAGCACAGGGGCTGACGCTGACCGAAGGCTTCTACTGGGACCGCGACGATGAATCCCGCGCATTCGCCAAGCGTTTCTTCGAGCGCACGGGCCGCATGCCGAACATGATCCAGGCAGGCACCTATTCCGCCGTCCTTCAATATCTGAAGGCGATCAAGGAAGCGGGCACCGACGAAACCGAAGCCGTTGCCAAGAAGCTGCATGAAATGCCGGTCGAAGACGTCTTCGCCCGCCACGGCAAGGTCGGCCCCAACGGACGCATGATCTATGACATGTATCTGATGGAAGTGAAAAAGCCTGATGAAAGCAAGGCGCCTTGGGATTACTATAAGGTTCTTGCCACCATCCCCGGCGATCAGGCCTACATGAAGCCGGAAGAAAGCGGCTGCCCGCTTGTGACGCAGTAAGAGGCTGGTTGAATGAACACAGCAACTGGCAATATGACGGCCCTGCATGAAGCAGGGCCGCACGATGGCGGCTCACCCGGCAGGATCGTTCTGTCGGCGCGCGGACTGGGCAAGTCCTTTGGCGGCTTTCACGCGGTCAGGAATGTCGATCTCGATGTGGAACATGCCCGCGTCCACGCGCTGATCGGGCCGAACGGCGCGGGCAAGACGACCGTATTCAACCTCCTGACCAAGTTCCTGCAGCCATCGAGCGGTGAGATCACGCTTCTGGGCGAAACCATCACCAAGACCGATCCGGCCAGGGTGGCGCGCATGGGGCTGGTGCGCTCGTTCCAGATTTCGGCCACCTTTCCGCATCTCACCGTGCTGGAAAACGTCAAGGTCGCGCTGCAGCGCCCCAACGGGCTTGCCACGCAATTCTGGCGTCCGCTATCGGCACTCGACCGGCTCGATGCACAGGCGATCGCGCTTCTGGAGCGCGTCGGCCTTGCCGATGCCCGCCATGCGCTGGCCGCCGATCTGTCCTATGGCCGCAAGCGCGCGCTTGAGATCGCGACCACGCTGGCGCTCGATCCCAAGGTGCTGCTGCTTGATGAGCCGATGGCCGGCATGGGCCATGAAGACGTCCACACCATTGCCGCCCTCATCGCCGATGTGGCCAAGGACCGCGCGGTGCTGATGGTCGAACACAATCTCAAGGTGGTGGCCGACATTGCCCACCACGTCACGGTGCTGCAGCGCGGCGAAATTCTCGCCTCCGGCAATTATGCCACCGTCTCGCAGGACGAGCGCGTGCGCACCGCCTATATGGGAACCGAACATGAATAGAGGCCAACCGCTCCTGTCCGTGCGCGGGCTCAATGCCTGGTATGGCGAAAGCCACGCCCTGCACGGCGTCGACCTCGACATCTGGCCGGGCGAAACGATCACGCTTCTGGGCCGCAACGGCGTCGGCAAGACAACGACGCTGCGCGCCATCATGGGCATCATCCGCAAGCGCACCGGCACCATCACGCTCGACGGCAAGGACATCATGCGGGTGCCGCTGCACCGCATTGCCCATGCCGGTCTCGGCTTTGTGCCGGAAGAACGCGGCATCTTCGCCACGCTCAGCGTGCACGAAAACCTGCTTTTGCCGCCGGTCGTCGCCAAAAGCGGCCAGAGCCTTATGTCTCTGGATGAGATCTACGAACTCTTCCCCAACCTGCATGAGCGCCGCAACAGCCCCGGCACCAAGCTTTCCGGCGGCGAGCAGCAGATGCTGGCCATTGCGCGCATCCTGCGCACCGGGGTCAAGGTGCTGCTGCTGGACGAGCCGACCGAAGGGCTTGCGCCCGTCATCGTGCAGCGCATCGGCGATGTGCTGGTGGAATTGAAGAAACGCGGCATGACCGTGCTTCTGGTCGAACAGAACTTCCGCTTTGCCGCCAAGGTCGCCGACCGCTTCTACCTCATGGATCATGGCGTGGTGACGGAAAACTTCCCGACCGCCGAACTGCCTGCCCGCATGGCAGAACTCACGCATGCGCTGGGGGTCTGAATGACAACGATT
The DNA here is from genome assembly GCF_008932435.1 of Brucella pseudintermedia. GTDB lineage: Bacteria > Pseudomonadota > Alphaproteobacteria > Rhizobiales > Rhizobiaceae > Brucella > Brucella pseudintermedia. The sequence continues at coordinate 437,632 of NZ_WBWE01000001.1, forward strand.
TTTGGAATACCTTTGCAGGCCCTTCTCGGGCAGTTGCTGGTCGGCCTCATCAACGGCTCTTTCTATGCGATGCTGAGCCTCGGCCTTGCCATCATCTTCGGGCTCCTGCGCATCATCAATTTCGCCCATGGCGCGCAATATATGCTCGGCGCCTTTGTGGGCTATCTGCTGTTGAGCTGGCTCGGCATCGGCTACTGGCCGGCGCTGATCCTCGCCCCGCTCATCGTCGGGCTGGGTGGCGCCATTGTCGAGCGCGTGGCGCTGTCGCGGCTTTATAATCTCGATCCGCTCTATGGGCTGCTCTTCACCTTCGGCCTTGCGCTCGTGATCGAAGGCACGTTCCGCTATTATTATGGCGCTGCCGGTCAGCCCTATGCGGTGCCGCCGTCGCTTGCGGGCGGGCATAATCTCGGCTTCATGTTCCTGCCCAACTATCGCGCCTGGGTGGTCGTCGCCTCGCTCATCGTCTGCCTTGGCACCTGGCTCTTGATCGAAAAGACCAAGCTTGGCGCTTACTTGCGCGCCGCGACGGAAAACCCGACGCTGGTGAAGGCCTTCGGCATCAATGTGCCGCTGCTTCTCACCTTCACCTATGCGCTCGGCGCCGCCCTTGCCGGTCTTGCGGGCGTCATGGCCGCGCCGATCTATCAGGTCAGCCCGCTGATGGGTTCCAACATCATCATCGTGGTCTTTGCCGTGGTGGTGGTGGGCGGCATGGGATCGATCCTCGGCGCCATCATCACCGGCTATGTGCTGGGGCTGGCGGAAGGCCTCACCAAGGTCTTCTACCCGGAAGCCTCCAGCATCGTCATCTTCGTCATCATGGCAATCGTCCTTCTGGTGCGACCCGCCGGATTGTTCGGGAAGGAGGCCTGACATGGCTGATACCGCTCTCAAGGCCGCCCCCCACAGCAAGACGCCTGCCGTCAACAGCCTCTCGGTCGTCGTCCTCGGCATTGCCCTGATCGGGCTGCTGGCCGCGCCATTCATGGTCTACCCGATCTTCCTGATGAAGATGCTGTGCTTTGCGCTGTTCGCCTCGGCCTTCAATCTTCTTCTGGGCTATACCGGCATTCTGTCCTTCGGCCATGCCGCCTTCTTCGGCGGTGCGGCCTATATCACCGCCCACACGGTCAAGGTCTGGGGCGTCACGCCGGAACTCGGCCTCGTGCTCGGCATCCTTGCCGCCGCCGCCCTTGGCCTCGTCATCGGCTATCTCGCCATCCGCCGTCAGGGCATCTATTCGACGATGATCACGCTGGCGCTGGCGCAGATGTTCTTCTTCTTCTGCCTGCAAGCCTCCTTCACCCATGGCGAGGACGGATTGCAGGGCGTGCCGCGCGGCTATCTCTTCGGCTTCATCGACCTCAACCAGCCGATGACCATGTATTACTTCGTGCTGGCGGTGTTCGTGCTTGGAATGTTCGTCATCTGGCGCATCATCAACTCGCCCTTCGGCATGATCCTGAAATCGGTGCGCGAGAATGAAAACCGCGCCGTGTCGCTTGGGCTTTCCGTCAACCGCTACAAGCTTGCAGCCTTCGTCATGTCGGCAGCGCTTGCCGGTCTTGCAGGCGGGCTGAAGGCGCTCGTCTTCCAGTTCGCGACGCTCACCGATGTCGGCTGGCAGATGTCGGGCGAAGTGATCCTGATGACGCTGCTCGGCGGCATTGGCACGCTGATCGGCCCCATCGTCGGCGCCGCCTTCGTCGTCGCCTTGCAGAACTATCTTGCAACATCCGATTTCCCCGTCACCATCGTTACCGGCGTCATCTTCATGGCCTGCGTCCTTCTCTTCCGAAAAGGCATCGTTGGCGAGTTTTATGCGTCGCGCCTTGGAAAGAGGCTTTTCGGATAACCGACACTGCGGAGCCACCCGCGCATTCGGTGGCTCCCGTCTTTTACTGGATATGAGATCATGACCGACACCTACGATTACATCGTGGTTGGCGCGGGCACGGCAGGTTGCGCGCTTGCGAACCGGCTTTCCGCAGACCACAACCGCTCCGTGCTGCTGCTGGAGGCAGGCGGCAAGGACAATTATGCCTGGATTCATATCCCCGTCGGCTATCTCTATTGCATCGGCAACCCGCGCACCGACTGGTGTTTTACCACAGAGGCCGAACCGGGACTGAATGGCCGCTCGCTCGGCTATCCGCGCGGCAAGGTGCTGGGCGGCTGTTCCTCCATCAACGGCATGATCTATATGCGCGGCCAGGCCCGCGATTACGACCTGTGGCGTCAGGCCGGTTGCGACGGCTGGGGCTGGGACGATGTGCTGCCGCTGTTCAAGAAATCGGAAGACTATTTTGCCGGTGCAAGCGACCTGCATGGCGCGGGCGGCGAATGGCGGGTCGAAAGCGCCCGCCTGCATTGGGATATCCTCGATGCGTTTCGTGATGCGGCCGTTGCGGCAGGCATTCCCGCCACCGACGATTTCAATCGCGGCGACAATGAAGGTGTGTCCTATTTCAAGGTCAACCAGAAGCGCGGCATACGCTGGAACAGCGCCAAGGCCTTTCTGCGCCCGGCGCTGGATCGCAAGAACCTCACCGTCGAAACCGGCGCGCATGTCCGCCGCATCGAGATCGAGGACTTGCGCGCCACCGGCGTCACCTTCGACCAGAACGGCGCGACCCGCACGGTGAAGGCACGGCGTGAGGTGATTCTCGCCGCCGGTGCGGTCGGTTCGCCGCAAATCCTCGAACTGTCCGGCATCGGGCGCGGCGACGTGCTGCAACAGGCGGGCATCCCGGTCAAGCTGGAGCGAAAGCAGCTTGGCGAAAACCTGCAGGATCATCTGCAATTGCGTTGCGCCTATAAGGTCAACGGCATCCCGACGCTCAACGAGAAGGCAAGCAAGCTCGTCGGCAAGGCGATGATCGGGCTTGAATATCTGCTGCGCCGTTCTGGTCCCATGTCGATGGCGCCAAGCCAGCTCGGCGTTTTCACCCGGTCCGACCCGTCCTATGAAACCGCCAATCTGCAATATCATGTGCAGCCGCTCAGCCTTGAGAAGTTCGGCGAGGCCGTGCACCCCTTCCCCGCCTTTACGGCCAGCGTGTGCAATCTGCGCCCTGACAGCCGCGGCTCGATCCATATCAAATCGCCGGATCACCGGACCCAACCGGCGATCAGGCCGAATTATCTGGCGACCGAAAGCGACCGCCGCGTCGCTGCTGACGCAATCCGCCTCACCCGCCATATCGTTGCGCAGGCTCCCTTGCAGAAATATCATCCGGAAGAGTTCAAGCCCGGGCCTGCTTACGAAACGCAGGAACAGCTTGAAAAGGCCGCGGGCGATATTGGCACGACCATCTTCCACCCGGTCGGCACCTGCCGCATGGGGCAGGATGCGGAAGCAATCGTCGATCCGCGCCTGCGCTTCAACGGTATTGCGGGCCTGCGCGTGGCCGACGCCTCCGTCATGCCGACCATCACGTCGGGCAACACCAATTCACCGACTCTCATGATCGCCGAAAAGGCCGCGCAGATGATTATCGCGGATAATCGGTAGAACCAGATTCCTGCGAAGACAGTGAGCGGAAATGGCAATCCGCTCACCGTCTTGTGAACGCAATTTCGGCATCATCGCGTGAACAAATTCTGAAATAATTTTCCTTGTTTCTTGGCAGGTAAAAGGGAATTATCGGTCACAAGGTGGGCAGGGGGAGAAAGATCATCTCAAAGATCGCTTTCCGGGACCGGCTCTCCACAATGTTCAGCTAAGGAAAACAACAATGTCGTCAGCCCTTTCCCGTTATGCTTTGACCCGTCGCGCGGGTCTGAAAGCCCTTCTCTTCACTGCAGCCGCCCTGACCGTCGGCTTCGCGTCGGCCCCGAGCCACGCGGAAGACAAGACCATCAAGGTCGGCATCATGGGCGGCGAAGATGAAGACGTCTGGAAAGTCGTTGCCGAAGAAGGCAAGAAGCACGGCCTCAACATCGAGCGCGTGACCTTCAACGATTACAACCAGCCGAACGAAGCCCTGGAACGCAAGGAAATCGACGCCAACGCCTTCCAGCACAAGCCCTATCTCGACGAGCAGATCAAGCAGCACGGCTACAAGATTTCCGTTGCCGGTTACACCGCCGTCTGGCCGATCGGCATCTATTCGCGCAAGCACAAGAGCCTTGACGAACTGAAGGAAGGTGCGGTCGTCGGCGTACCGAACGATCCGTCGAACGAGGGCCGCGCGCTGCGCGTTCTGGAAGAAAAGGGCCTCATCAAGCTGAAGCCGGATGCAGGCATTCTGGCGACCCCGATCGATATCGTCGAAAACCCGAAGAAGCTTGAGATCAAGGAACTCGACGCCGGTGTCGTCGGCCGTTCCATTGACGACCTCGATGCGGCAATCGTGAACAACGACTGGGCCGCAAAGGCAGACCTCAAGAAGGAAGAGGCAATCGGCTGGGAGTCGAAGGAAAACAACCCGTACAACAATTTCATCGCGGTCCGCACCGAAGACGAAAACGCCGAATGGGTGAAGAAGCTCGTGGCTTCGTTCCAGAACGATGCCGTGAAGGCCGAACTCGACCGCGCCTACAAGGGCACCGGCATCCCGGCCTGGAACTAATCGACAGAATGGCAGAAAGACCGCGCCGGAAGCGTTTCCGGCGCGGCTTTTGTTGACGCGCAGACAAAAATTGCCCTAAAGCATCGCCACGGCAAAAGCTGATGGCTTGAGCCAGGCATCATCTTTCCTTGAAGCCTTATCCGATTGCAGTTCGCCGCTGTTTGCAGCGGCCCATACAGACATAGAAGAAACGACCGTGACCATTGAAAAGCCACCCGCCGCGTCCGCGCCCATCGTCGAGATGAAAGACGTGCGCCGAATGTTCGGCGAAACGGCGGCGATCAACGGCGTTTCGCTTTCCGTCGCGCGCGGCGAAATCCTCGGCATTATCGGTCGCAGCGGCGCGGGCAAGTCCACGCTGATCCGCTGCGTCAACGGCCTTGAAGAGCCGGATGCCGGTTCGATCCTGATCGAAGGCCGCGAAATCACTGGCCTTGGCGAAGACGCGCTGCGCCCGGTGCGCCGCCGCATCGGCATGGTGTTCCAGCACTTCAACCTGCTTTCCGCCAAGACGGTTGCCGAAAACATCGCCCTGCCGCTGAAGATCGCGGGCAAGCCGAAGGCCGAACGCGCCCGGCGCGTGGCCGAACTTCTGGAACTTGTCGGCCTTTCCGACAAGGCGGCACATTATCCGGCCCAGCTTTCCGGCGGCCAGAAGCAGCGCGTCGGCATTGCCCGCGCGCTCGCCGCCGAACCTGCCGTGCTGCTGTCCGATGAAGCGACATCCGCCCTCGACCCGGAAACCACGCAGTCCATTCTGGCGCTCTTGAAAGACATCAACACCAAGCTTGGCCTTACCATCCTGCTCATCACGCATGAGATGGAGGTTATCCGCCGCATTGCCGACCGCGTGATCGTCCTCGACCATGGCACCATCGCCGAGGAAGGCCCGGTTTGGAAAGTCTTCGCCAATCCGCAATCGCCTGTGACGCAGAGCATGTTGCAGGTGCTGACGCCGGAACTGCCCGTCGTCTGGCGCGACCGGCTGCAAAAATCCGGCGATCTCGCCGTGCTGAAAGTCAAGCTGTCGGGCGCGGCGGCAAAAGGCGCGTTCTTCAGTGATATCGCAGCCGCCACCCAGATAGCCCCGCAACTGATCCATGGCGGCATGGACACGATCCAGGGCGAGCCGGTCGGCACGCTGTTCATCGGCCTGCCCGCAGGCGACCAGGCGAAACTTGACGCCGCCATCACCTATCTCGACACCCATGCAGACGCCACGGAGGTACTCGGCTATGTCTCAGGCAATGCTTGATCTTCTCTGGCGCTCCTTCTGGGAGACGATCATCATGACCGGCTTTTCGAGCCTGATTTCGCTCGTCATCGGCCTGCCGCTTGCGCTCATCATGATCCTGACCGAGCGCGGCGGCCTTGCCCAGAACCTGACGGTCAACACGATCCTCGGCGCGATCATCAACGGCTTCCGCTCGGTTCCGTTCATCATCCTTCTGGTGGCGCTCATCCCCGTCACGCGCTTCATCGTCGGCACCTCCATCGGGACATGGGCCTCCATCGTGCCGCTGTCGATTGCCGCGATCCCCTATTATGCGCGCATTGCGGAAGTGTCGCTGCGTGAAGTGGACCATGGCCTCATCGAAGCCGCGCGCTCCATGGGCGCAAACCGCTGGACCATCGTGCGCGAAGTGCTCGTTCCCGAAGCCCTGCCCGGCATCATCGCCGGTTTCACCGTGACCATCATCACGCTTGTCGGCGCATCGGCCATGGCGGGCGCCATCGGCGCGGGCGGTCTTGGCGACCTTGCCATTCGCTACGGCTATCAGCGCTTCGAGACGCAAATCATGATCGCGGTCGTGATCATCCTCATCATCATGGTTTGCGGCATCCAGTGGATCGGCGACCGGCTGGTGAACCGCCTCGACAAGCGCAACCTGCGCGCCTGAGAACGGTCTTCGCCGCGCAACACAAGAGGCCGGAGCACTTTCCGCGAAAGCGCAACGCGGTTTTGCGGGGAATGCTCTACAGCCAGGGCAGCTCTTTCAGGCGGTCGGGCAGTTCCATCTGACCGCTCAGAAAGAAATACTTCATCAGTATGAGGAGCGATACGAGCTTCTCGGTTCGTTTATCGAAGAATATGGCGCAATAATCATTGGCGTTCTTGATTATTTCCTCCGCCGCAAACGGGTATTGATTATAATATTTGATCTTCTCGGGCAGGTCGGAGAAATCATCGTTCAGTAGAACGAAATGGAACCCCGGCACAAGCCGCCCCTCCATAAACCACGTTTCGTAGATGCATTTTGGCATCATGCACAGGGATTTGCTGGACATGATCCATTTCAGGTTGGTGGCAACATCTATTCCTTCGACGGACAGGATATAGCGATACTGAAGCTGTGCCCTCATCGACAACCAGGGCTTGATGTATTTTTCTGGAAGATTGCCGTTTACGAGCCCGACATCGCACAGGGGATGATCGTGGAAGCCCTCCACGAGTTGCCGCCTTTTGACGTTGTTATCCCTGCCCCGCCACACGGCCCGGGGGAGCTTGGCACGGAAATCCAACCGATCTTTTATGGTATAATAATGCCGAAACTTATCCAGATTCAGGACAACGGAGTTTGAATTATCGCCAGCGATGGGCCGGCTTTTTACGATGGACGGCACTGCCGGGATTTCCGTAACATCGCCAAAAACGTAGGAAAGACCCAGCCCCTTCTTGAAATACCTAAAGTATTCTTTTAGATCATAGTAATACATACTCCCAAATTTATCCACACCGCTCAAGGATACTGGGTCATATAACGTGAATTTTGAGCTCAGTTTGTTGCAATAATTTACCCTTTCGAAACTTTCGCATATTTCTTCCATCGAGAAAGGGTCTATTGCGGAATAGAAATCACATTGAGATATACGCGACTTAAAGCTGTCCGAAGCAACATTACCAATATAATATTGCAACCTGCGAAAAACACGCATAATATATCCTGATACAAAAATTAATTCATAGTATTCTATAATTTATTATAAACATTATGTAGAAATTATGGCATTATATTTGCATTTAAACAAGATATATATTATATAGTTGTGACAAATATATTGGCCGCTATTTTGATGGAATACTGTTTCCCCGCGAGCCATCACAGCGGCCCACACCGACATCGGGCGGATGCTGCAGCCGTTGAAATGATAGCGCCCGGAAGCTGCGGCGACGCGAACCGCCGCTTTTCGGGCCTCAGCGCTTACGCTCACGGAAACCCGCTTCCAGCGTGTTTCCATCGGGATCGAAGACGAGCGCGGCGTAATAGCCCATCTCTTCGGGCCCCTGATAGGCGGGGCCGCCGCTATCCCTGCCGCCCGCTTTGAGTGCCGCCTGATGAAACGCCTCCACCGCCTCGCGGCTTCCGGCTGTAAACATCAGGTGCAGGCGGTCGCCTGGCTTGTCTTCGCCGTCGACTATCCCATCGGCACTGCCGTGGATCCACAGAAACGGAACAGGTGCCCTCTCCCCGCCGCTGACGAAGAAGCCGCTGCCGGACCGGGCAATGACCTCCAGTCCGAGTTCGGGCATGCAGCTTTCGTAAAAGGAAAGGCTGCGATTGACGTTACGGGCCTTGAAACCGATGTGATCGAAGAGCGACATGGGATGCAATATATCGCGGCCAATTATAAAGAAAAGCGGCGCCATCAATCTTCAATACTTGGCAATATGAGAGCGTGAATCAAAAAGGCGGTATGTGTGGGCGAAAATGGTGATTTTCGAGTACCGGAGCGGAGCGTACGTCTAACCATAGCCCCGAAAAGTTGCAGACTTTTCGGATAAGACTATGCGTCTTTGAAACCTACGTGAGCACCGGAACGCAGATAAATTGCCATTTGCAGCCACACAAGGCGACTTTTGGAACAGGCTCTAAAGGTTATCCGCGCGTACGAGCCAGACCATCCTTGGCAGGCTGGTATTTCGGGTCGAGCTGCACGGCGCGTGAATAGGAATTGGCGGCCTTGGCCTTGTCGCCGTTGTGCTCATAGACAAGCGCCTGATTGGCCCAGCTTTCCGCCACGTTCTGGTCGAGCGTGATGGCGGTGTTGAAATCGTCGAAGGCGTTATCGTAGTCGTTCAGCGCCACATAGGAAATGCCGCGCCCGTTATAGGGTTCGGGCGCCGTGGAATTGAGCGAAATCGCCTTGGAGAAATCCTCAATGGCCTGCTTGTGCTGGCCCTTGGCCTGATAGATCAGGCCGCGATTGTGATAGGCGCGCCCATCGGTCGTCTGCAATGCGATGGCCTGATTGAAGTCGCTCAGCGCCTGATCGAGACGCCCCGCCTGCCGATAGACGTTGCCGCGCCCGATATAGGCGGCGTCATATTGCGGGTTGAGCTGGATGGCCTTGCTGTAATCCTGCACGGCTTTGGTGCTGTCGCCCATATAGCGATAGACCAGCGCGCGGTTGGCATAGGCCTGATAGAAATTCGGATTGAGCGCGATTGCCTGATCGAAATCGCGCAGCGCTTCCTTGTAGCGCCCGGAATTGCCATAGGCGGAACCGCGCACATTGTAGCCTTCCGGATCGCGTGGATTGCTCTGGATCACGCTCGTCAGCGAACTGATGTTCTCGCTCGACCCTTGCGCCTTGTCCACCGTGCTGAGCGCGGTCGTGGAGCTTTGGCAGCCCGCAACGGTCAAAGCCAGAAGTGCGGCGGCAATGAGAAGACCGTTTCGGCCGGTTCCACCCAATGCCTCAATTCCCGAAACTTTCGTTCCTGACGATTGCATCATCTTCAAGCGTGTGGGCAACGATCGCATTCCTTTCAGCTCGCATCGGGCGCAAGGACCCTTCTGCCTCTTCTCCATCCCGTGCCGGCCCGCCCCCAGGGCTTGCGCTTGCCGGACTATTCTGCCTGTCACGGTACTATACTGGCCTCTACCAGCAGATAAAAACAGCAAAAAGGCGGCATTGTCTTAAGCTTGTTTTATCTCCGGATGGCGCTCCGGACAGGCCGATACCCCAATTATTTGTTTTTACACATAATGATGGGCGACAAGTCCAGAAACTTTTCGTAACGCTGCATTAAAAATGGAAGCAGAATAAATAAATATGCCTGCCATGGTCGTGTCGGCCCTTCGCTTCATATCGGAAACGAACGCGCAAAGCTGAAGCCCGAACATGCAAAATCCGGCGCAGGCAAAAGCCGACACCGGAAAGCAGAAAAGGCGCTGCTCGACAGCGCCTGATTTCAGAGTCGATCAGCGAGCGCCAGCGCGACCGCCGACGAGGCCTTCACGCTGAGCGCGCTTGCGGGCCAGCTTGCGTGCGCGACGAACGGCTTCTGCCTTTTCGCGAGCGCGCTTTTCGGACGGCTTTTCATAGTGGCCGCGCATCTTCATTTCGCGGAAGATACCTTCGCGCTGCATCTTTTTCTTGAGAGCGCGGAGAGCCTGATCAACATTATTATCGCGGACGAGTACCTGCACGTGTATTCCCGTATCGGTTAGAATTTCGGTTAAGCCTGAGGCCGTTAGGGGGTCTTTTAACGATTTCAGCCGGTCTGACCGGCCGATCAACGCCCAAAGGCTCCCAAGCTTCGCAACGGATACGCTGCAAATTGGTCGTGGCTATTACCAGAAAGAGCCCAGCCTGTCCACCTCAAGATGCAACTTTGCCCACCGGCTTGCGCGAATTACCGGCTTGTGCGCGATTTGCTATGGCCGCAACCGCGCAAATAGGCTAAGCCGCACGCGTTTCTCGCACAAATCGGCTTCAATGGCGACCCAGAACACTTTTCCTGCAAACCGATAATGCCTCCTCTCATCCTATCCGATTCTCCTTATGCCTCTCCGCAAACGACTCGTTATCCAGTTCACAGGCTATGAAGGCCTGCATCCCAAGGCTGTCCGTGTGCGCCACGCGCAGGCATTGAAGGATTTCGACCGCTTGTGGAACGCCAAGACCAGACTGCCCCCAATGGTGGAGGAGCCTGACGATTGCGGCACGCTGACCGCCATCACGACCGGCAATGGCTGGCGGACAGAAACCGAGTTCTGCCAGTTCGGCACCGCGGATATTTTCGACGATTATGCCGCGCGCTCGACACCGAAGCGGATGCTGACCGGCTTTCACGCGTTCATGAACATCCTCTTTACCGGAACGTTGTGGCGCTATCTGAGGACGAGCTGGCGCTTCGTCCTGTTTTTCCTCTGGCCGTTCCTGCTGTCGCTGGCGATTCTGGCTGTCGCTGCGCTGATCGTCCTGGCACCGGTGGCGGCGGGCTTTTCGGTCTTGCATCTTTTCTGGTCGGTTCCGCTTGCCGCCTTTATTGCCACCCTGCTGGTGCGCAAGCCCGGCGACCGGTTTTTCATGTCCTATCTGCTCGACGACTGGTCCGCGGCCTATGACCGTATCCATGGCCGCAACGAGAAGCTTAGCCAGCGGCGCAAGGCTTTTGCCGAAGCCCTGAAGCGGAAGATCGAAGAAAGCCAGGTCGATGAGGTCGTCATTGTCGCGCATAGTCTCGGCACGGTTCCGGCGGTGGAGGCGCTGGCCGATCTCCAGCGCGAGCACCCCGACCTTCTGACAAGACAGCCCGTGTCGCTGCTTGCCATCGGCTCGTGCCTGATGATGATCGCACTTCACCCCAGGGCAAAATCCCTGCGTGAGGATGTGCGCGTGGTGATTGAGGAAAGCCCGGTCCTGTGGTCGGAATTCCAGGTTCTGACCGACATCATCCATTTCTACGGTTCGGACCCGGCAAAGGTGCTGAAGCTGAAGACCGCCAATCCGCCACTCATCAACCGCATCCGCTTCAAGCACGTTCACAGCGAAAACCGCTACAAGCGCTCGAAGGGCAATTTCTTCCTGATGCATCTGCTTTACATGCGCGGGGCGGAGAAGAAGAACTTCTATGATTTCGGCATGTTCCTGCACGGTCCGTTCCTGTTCCGGGAACTGATGACCGAGCACAAAGGAAAAGCCGCCCCTCTCGATGAAGAAGGACGGCTTCCGGTCTCTTATCGCGAAGCGGCTTAGCTTTCTGGCGGCTCCACAACAGCAATCGTCAGCCAGGTTGCGGTCAGCGCCGGCTTCAGCGAATTCTCTATTTCCAGCGTCACATCATAGTGATTGACCACGCGACCGGACGGACGGATATCCGCATCCGCCAGCTTGAAGCGGGCGCGCACGCGGGAACCCGTCTTGACTGGCGACATGAAGCGCAGCTTGTCGAAACCGTAATTGATGCCCATCGTGGCGCCTTCCAGCATCGGCAGCGCTTCATAGGCCAGCGTCGAAAGCAGCGACAGCGTCAGGAAACCGTGGGCAATGGTCCCGCCGAACGGCGTTTCCTTGGCGGCGCGTTCCGGATCGACATGGATGAACTGATGATCGTCGGTCGCATCCGCGAACTGGTTGATCATTTCCTGCGTGACTTCGCGCCACTCGGAACATCCGATTTCCGTGCCGATTGCCTCGCGCAACTGGTCGAGCGTGATTGCGTCTTTCATTCGCTGGCTATTCCTGCTGATGTGATTTGCCTTGTGTTTAACCAATAAAGCTCAGGCGGCAACCAGAATTTCCCGGGCAATGTCGTTCCAATGCGCGAAAACCCGATGCGCGCCCTTGCCCGCCAGTTTTTCTGCATGGCCCTCATAAGTGTGCCCGCCCCCCGTATAACCGAATGCCGTCATGCCCGCAGCGATGGCTCCTTCAACGCCAAAAGGCGAATCCTCGATCACCACGCAACGCGCCGGATCAACGCCCATTTTGTCGGCGGCAAACAGGAACAGGTCTGGCGCAGGCTTGCCGCGCTTCACCATGCTGGACGAATAGACCGCATCGCCGAAATAGTGGCTGATGCCGGTCTTTTCCAGGCTGAACGCAATGCGTTCCGGCTGCGACGACGACGCCACGCAGCGCTTTTGTGGCAGTTCGCGCAGGAAATTGGCGATGCCGATCGTCGGCTCCAGCGATTCCGCAAAGAGCGCCCTTGTCGCGGGCCAGAACTGGCTCGTCGCCTCCTCCGGCAGGCGATGCCCGGTCATATCCTCGATCATCTTCATGATATCGGCCTGCTTCATGCCGATGCCCTTGGCAACCGTGCCCTGCGGCAGCTTCATGCCGTGGTCGGCATAGACCTGCTCGAACGCAAGACAGGAAAGCGGCTCGCTATCGACAAGCACACCGTCGCAATCGAAGATCACGAGATCGAAGGGGGATACGCTGCTCATTTTGGCTCCAGTCACATGCCTATTTTGTCGCGCAGTTTGGAGGTGCGCGTCCCTCGGTGTTGATATAGAGACTGTTCATCTATTACGCACCTATATCAACACAAGCGTGACAAAATCACCGCGCTTGCCGGGTTCTGAGATTTTGCGGAGATTTTCATGACGACAAATGTTGCACTGGTTGGACTGGCGCGTGATCTCGCAGCACGGGCCGAAACCGGCAAGCCGATCCGCATCGGTCTTATCGGCGCTGGCGAAATGGGCACCGACATCGTAACCCAAGTCGCGCGGATGCAGGGCATCGAAGTCGGCGCGCTCTCCGCCCGCAGACTGCCGAACACCTTCAAGGCTGTCCGCACCGCCTATGGCGACGAGGACAACGCGCAAGAAGCCGCCACCGAATCCGCAATGACCCGCGCCATCGAGTCGGGCAAGATCGCCGTCACCGACGACAATGACCTCATCCTTTCCAACCCGCTCATCGATGTCATCATCGATGCGACCGGCATTCCGGAAGTGGGTGCAGAGACCGGCATCAAGGCCATCCAGAACGGCAAGCACCTCGTCATGATGAATGTGGAAGCCGATGTCACCATCGGCCCCTACCTCAAGGCCGAGGCCGACAAGCAGGGCGTGATCTATTCGCTGGGCGCAGGCGACGAGCCTTCATCCTGCATGGAGCTGATCGAGTTCGTTTCCGCCATGGGCCACAAGGTCGTGGCCGCTGGCAAGGGCAAGAACAATCCGCTCAATTTCGATGCGATCCCTGACGATTATCAGGAAGAGGCCGACCGTCGGAACATGAATGTCCGCCTGCTGGTGGAATTTGTCGACGGCTCCAAGACGATGGTCGAAATGGCGGCGATTGCCAACGCCACCGGCCTTGTGCCGGATATTGCAGGCATGCACGGCCCCAAGGCCGCAATCGACGAATTGAATCGCACGCTGATCCCGAAGGAAGACGGCGGCGTCCTCAACAAGACAGGCGTGGTGGATTATTCCATCGGGCGTGGCGTGTCGCCGGGCGTCTTCGTCATCGCCAAGATGGAACATCCCCGCCTTGTGGAACGTCTGGAAGACCTGAAAATGGGCAAGGGTCCCTATTTCACCTTCCACCGTCCTTTCCACCTCACCTCGCTGGAAGTGCCGCTGACGGTTGCCCGTGTGGTCCTGCACGGCAAGACCGACATGGTGCCGCTGCCGAAGCCGGTGGCGGAAGTCTGCGCTGTGGCCAAAAAGGACTTGCAGCCCGGCGACCAGCTCGATGCCATCGGCCAATATTGCTATCGTTCATGGATCATGACGACGCCGGAAGCGCGCGCGGCCAAAGCCATTCCCTGCGGCCTGCTGCAGAACGGCTCGGTCATCGCGCCCATCCGCAAGGGCGAACTCATCACCTATGCCAATGCGGCCCCCAAGCCCGGCTCGAAGATCGCCGAACTGCGGGCCTTGCAGGACAAGATGTTAGGGCAGTAAGGCAATAAGGCATTAGGGCAATATGTTAAGGGAGTAAGGGAGTAAGGGAGTAAGGGAGTAAGGGAGTAAGGCGAATAGGGGGAGCATATTTGCAAGTCAAACATACTGCCCTACTGCCTTACTGCCCTATTGCCTTCCCTTAGTGATCCAACGCCTTCACAATACTTTCCACCATCTTCTTCGCGTCGGCAAAGAGCATCATGGTGTTGTCGCGGAAGAAAAGCTCGTTCTCCACGCCTGCATAGCCCGAGCCCATGCCGCGCTTGATGAACAGGACCGTGCCAGCCTTGTCGACATCGAGGATCGGCATGCCGAAGATCGGTGACTTCGGATCGGTCTTCGCCGCCGGATTGGTGACATCGTTCGCGCCGATCACGAAAGCAACGTCGGCCTGCGCGAATTCCGAATTGATGTCTTCCAGCTCGAACACTTCATCGTAAGGCACATTGGCCTCGGCCAGAAGCACGTTCATATGGCCCGGCATACGACCCGCCACGGGATGGATGGCATATTTGACTTCCACGCCTTCAGCCTTGAGCTTGTCGGCCATTTCGCGCAGCGCGTGCTGGGCCTGCGCCACCGCCATGCCATAGCCCGGCACGATGATGACTTTCGAAGCGTTCTTCATGATGAAGGCCGCATCGTCGGCAGAACCCTGCTTGACCGGACGCTGCTCGACCTCACCAGACGGACCGCCGGACGTATCGCCGCCAAAGCCGCCGAGAATGACCGAGATGAACGAGCGGTTCATGCCCTTGCACATGATGTAGGACAGGATTGCACCCGACGAACCAACCAGCGCGCCGGTGATGATCAGCGCCAGATTGCCGAGCGTGAAACCGATGCCCGCCGCTGCCCAGCCCGAATAGGAGTTGAGCATCGAAACGACAACCGGCATATCCGCGCCGCCGATAGGAATGATGATCAGCACGCCAAAGAGAAGCGACAGGAGCACGATCAGCCAGAACACGAAATGGCTTTCGGTGTTCGTGAGCACGACGATCAGCAACACGATGGCTGCGGCCAGAGCCGCATTGATGACGTGACGCCCCGGCAGCATGATCGGCTTGCCGGACATGCGGCCATCGAGTTTCAGGAAGGCGATGATCGAGCCGGTAAAGGTGATCGCGCCAATGGCCACGCCCAGCGACATTTCCACAAGCGCCTGACCGTGGATCTGGCCCACTTCGCCAATCCCGAAGGAATGCGGCGAATAGAGCGCGGCAGCGGCCACCAGCACGGCGGCAAGGCCGATCAGCGAGTGGAAGGCGGCGACAAGCTGCGGCATGGCCGTCATGGCGATGCGGCGGGCGATGACAGCACCGATGCCGCCGCCGATGGCGATGCCAATGACGATCAGCACAAGACCGCCGAAGCTCGGGCGCGCCAGCAACAATGTGGTGAGGATGGAAATCCCCATGCCGATCATGCCGTACATATTGCCCTGACGGCTGGTCGTCGGATGCGACAGGCCGCGCAGCGCCAGAATGAACAGCACGCCGGAGACGAGATAAAGGAAGGCTGCGAGATTAACGCTCATAATGGTTCAGCCTCACTTTTCTTTTTTCTTGTACATGGCGAGCATGCGCTGGGTGACCAGAAAGCCGCCGAAAATGTTGACGCTCGCCAGAATGAGCGCGATGAAACCGAAGCCGGTTGCCCAGCCCGAAAGGGAAAGGCCGACCGCCAGAAGCGCGCCCACCACAATCACCGATGAAATGGCGTTGGTGACGGCCATCAGCGGCGTATGGAGCGCAGGCGTGACCGACCAGACGACGTAATAGCCGACGAAGATCGACAGGATGAAGATCGCAAAGCGGAACACGAACGGATCGATTGCGCCGCCCGATGCGGCATGCGCGGCAGCCGCCGCCGCATCACCCAGACCGCCAGCATTTTCCGCCGCCTGACGCACGGCATCCGCGGCTTGATTCAGGCTCTCAAGAGCTTTTTCGAGATTTGTGTCGGCCATTATGCCTCTCCTCCATCAACCGGAGACTTGGGGGAAGACGGAGTCTTCGGGGCTTTAGCTGGTGTTTTCTTGGCAGGCTTCGCTGCCGCCTTTGCGGCCGGTTTCTCCGCTTTCGGTTTCGGCGCGGCTTTCGGTTTTACAGCTTTTTCAGCGGCCTCAGCCGGTGCCGTTTCAGCCTTGGCGAAAGCCGGATGCAGGATTTTGCCCTGATGGGTGAGAAGCGTTGCCTTCACCAGTTCGTCTTCCGGATCGATTTTCAGAAGCTTCGTTTCCTTGTCGACCAGCGTTTCGACAAAGGCGATCAGGTTGCGCGCATAAAGCTGCGAGGCGCTTGCAGCGATACGGCCCGGAACGTTGAGATGGCCGACGATCTTGACGCCATTGACCTCGGCTATCTGACCGGCAATCGCGCCTTCGACATTGCCGCCGCGCTCAACCGCCAGATCGACCAGCACCGAGCCGGGGCGCATTGAGGCAACCATTTCCTTGGAGACAAGACGCGGGGCCGGACGACCCTGAATAAGCGCCGTGGTGATGACGATATCCTGCTTGGCGATGTGATCGGCAACAAGTGCCGCCTGCTTCGCCTGATATTCCTTCGACATTTCCTTGGCATAACCGCCAGCGGTTTCCGCCGCCTTGAACTCGTCGTCCTCGACGGCAATGAATTTCGCGCCAAGCGAAGCGACCTGTTCCTTTGCCGCCGGGCGAACATCGGTCGCCGTCACGACGGCACCGAGGCGGCGCGCAGTCGCAATCGCCTGAAGACCGGCAACGCCCGCGCCCATGACGAATACCTTTGCGGCAGGCACGGTGCCCGCGGCCGTCATCATCATCGGCATGGCGCGGTCATAGACTTCCGCCGCATCGATCACCGCCTGATAACCGGCAAGGTTCGCCTGTGATGACAGCACGTCCATCACCTGCGCACGGGTGATGCGCGGCATGAATTCCATCGTGAAGGCCGAGATTCCAGCCTTGGCAAGCGCTGCAACGGCGTCCTCATGACCATAGGGGTCCAGCATGGCGAAGAGTGCCGCGCCCGATTTATACCCTTTCAGTTCCGCATCCGAAGGGCGGCGCACTTTAAGAACGACATCCGCCGTTTTTGCATCCGCCGCCGTGCCGATCCGGGCACCGGCTGCAATGAATTCAGCATCGGGAATGCGCGATTTCTCGCCCGCGCCTTTTTCCACCACGACATCGAAGCCGAGCGCGATGAATTTCTTCACCGTCTCCGCCGACGCCGCGACACGGCTTTCATTGGGGTCGCTTTCTTTCGGGATAAATAACGTCTGGGCCAAGCTGGTTTCCCTTTCGTGGCGTTCTTCCGGGACTGATTCCGGTCATGCACAGTTACGGGCTTCCGGGACGAAGCCCGTTCAAACAAACTGAACGATAGACATGCATAAGGCCCCGGCACGGTATTCCATGCCAAGGCATTCGATCAAATCGTGCGGGTTTGATCCCGGTTCGCGCTTCAGTTCAACGATACTGCGCCGGATGCCAGCATCCGGCGGCAGCGGTCACGAAAGAATGAACCAGGCAGCGACACAGACCAGGATGAAAAGAACGGTCGCGGAGAAGAAACCACCAGCAAAAAAGCCGAACGCCATGGCAATCATAAGGGCGATAAGCGCCACCGTGCTCCATTTAACCAGGCCCGTGAAACCGGCATAAGTTTTCTCATGCTCGGAATAGTCCATCGGTGCGCCAAGTTCAGCCGGAGCCGTCGTATGATGTTCTGCCATTTTAGTTCCACCCATTCAGAATTTCCGCCCATATACCGTCATGTTAAGCGGAAATGCCTGCAATCTTCAATGTGCGAGCGAACAAACCCGTGCTTTGACAGCAAGGCTTTTCGTCGCAGCTACCCTCTCCGCAGAAGCGGTTCCGCAATCTTCGTAAAGCGAAACCGCCCCTCTGGCTATATTTAATTGTTTAATCCGAGGGAAGATTTTTCCAATAGTAGCACCTGGATCGGAATGCGCTTCTTTTGCGAAGCACTACGACGTCTGGATCGGATACTTACACGCCGAGGCCGGTATATTTCGCCGTCGGCAAGATGGTCAGCGGCACAGTGCCGTCTCGCATGTCCGCAAACATGGCGCGGCGCTCATGCGGCTGCGACTTGAAGAACGGAAAGCGCACGGCCACCGCATCGCGGATATTGCGAATAGGGGCAGCACCTAGCCCGACCCTGATTCCATAGCCTTCATGCTCGCGGGCATCGGCCATGACGGAGGTGCCGAAAATGCGCTTGTAAAAAGCCATATGCTCCGGCTTTACCGAGGCAAGGCATTGATCTGCCGCGAAAAATTCCGACGCCATCGCCGCGATGCGCAAGGTGATATAGGGAATGGCCGGATATTCGCTCAACAGTTCCGGATCGGCGGCAAAACGGGTCGGATCGACAAAATGCATACCGCTGTTCAGAAGCGGATCGAGAATATCGGGAAACAGAGCATAGCTGGTGCCGCGACGATGATCGGGCGTGATGTGGTGGATGCGCAGCGTGCTGACCAGTTGCCCGTCCACATGCACGCCATAGACGAAAGCATGGCTGTCGCGGTCGATATCATCGACGATGGACGGCACTTCCGCCTCATGCATCACATTGCGCGTACGGTAGGAACGGTAGCGCAAACGGCCGATTTCCTCGAGGTCTTCCGCATGGACGATGCGGCGATATTCCACCCGGTCGAGAAACTGCAACAGCTGTCGCGCAAAATTGGACAATGGCGGTTTATCGCCTGTAACAGCTGTATTCGTCATGCAATCGATTTTCCGCACCCCGCAAATCAGTGTGCAGAATATGCGCCTTTATCAGCATGTAAAGATATTACTTTAGGCGCCGCCTTCTTATTGCCGCATAATGAACGCTCCTTCGCCACAATTGGAATGGTCTTTCCTGCACGCATACCCTGCAAAACGTGCGAAATGGCCCGATTAGGGGCCATTTCGACACTTCGCCTTAATTTGGAAAAGGTGCGTCAAAGCGCGTTGGCGATCGCCTGAAACGCATGCATGGTTTCGTCTTTCATGTCCTGTCCATCGACATTGTAACTGGCATGGGCGGAAGTCTTGGCAATCACCACCCGCCTGGCCGGATTGACATAGATGAATTGCCCATAAATTCCGACGGCACAGAAATCGCCTTGCCAGTCAACCGGCGTCCACCACTGATAGCCATAGCCGAACGGTATCTGGCCGGATCCATCCTCGCGACCCGGCATCAGATAAGGCGCATCGGGCGTTACCGAATCATGCACCCACTGCGCGGGCACGAGTTGCTCCCCCTTGAAGTTTCGGCCTTCGTTGAGATAAAGCAGCCCGAACCGCGCATAGTCGCGAAGCACAGCGTTCATACCGACCGCCGCGGCAGCCTCTCCGGTGGGGTCCACGATCCAATAGGCATCGGCTTCGGCTCCAAGCTTCGACCAGAGCCTGTCCTTCATATAGTCCTGCAAGGGAATGCCCGTCGCGCCTTCCAGAACCAGCCCCAGCACCTGTGTATCCGCCGAAACATAATGGCTGAACGTTCCCTGCGGACGCACAGCTTTCAGATGCGCGGTGAAATCCGTGATCGAGCCGGTCAGAAGCTCGACGGAATAACGGACAATATCGGAATTGAGATCGCCATAGTTCTCGTTGAACCCGATGCCGGACGCCATCTGCAGCACGTTCTTGACCGTCACGCCCTTGTAGCCGCCTTTGGCCAGCTCCGGCGCATAGCGGTCGACCGGCTGGTTGATATCGATGAGCCCGTCCCGGACGGCATTGCCGATAAGGAAGGAAATAACCGATTTTGAAACGGAGAATGCGATCGACTGGGTGGTCTGGCTATTCCCGTGATCATATTGCTCATGAACGATGACGCCATCCTTCAGGACAATGAGTCCCGTGGTGCCGCCACGCGCCAGCCAGTCGGAAATCTTGCGCGTTTCGCCCTTGTAGACGAACGTTTCCGGCAAGGGCCGCTCCGCCTTGGCAAGCGGGCTGACCTCGCCCTCATGCGCAATGCGCACTGACGGATAGCGTTTGTAAATATTGCGGAAATTTTCAAAAATCTCCGGTCCCTTGAACATCTGGGCATATTGATAGACGGCCCAGCTTTCATGGATCTTCTTCCAGAAGACCGCCGCGCCGACACCGGCAAGCACAACCAAAGCGACCAAAACAGATAAAATATAACGATACAATCTTTTCATTAGCCTCCCCATAAACGGCAGGACCCATCCTGACGTTTCTTCTATAAGAATATGAATGAATACTTATTTTCTCTCTTCCCGCCTATTATGATCATAATAGTTCCCCGGAAAAACATCCCTATTATTTTGATAAATTCAAATTTATGCCCAAAAGGGATGAAGCACTGCAAAGAATAGGGAGCAACGCGCTTTTGCAGCGCAGCCGTCACGGGCGAGAATCCGCCGGTTTGCGCATGTTCTCGCCGCGAAAACGGTTCGGCTTTTCGGTAATATGTGCCGGAGCGGTTCCGGTCAAAACGGCATCAAACCCGCCCTGTCTTTGGATTGTCTCGCCTGAACAGCGGGATTGCGCAAGCCCGGTCAGGCGACGGTGCGCCCGCCATCGCGGCGCGCTGCGGCCTTGGCGGTCATGGCGCTGATCGCCTCCACCGGCACCGGCATGCCGAGAAGATAGCCCTGGACGAGATCGGCGCCCGCCGCCACGCGGATCAGCGCAAGCTGTTCCTCGGTTTCGACACCCTCCACCGTCACGCCCAGCCCAAGCTCATGCGAAAGCTGGGTGACGCCGCGAAGCAGCATCAGCGACCGCCGGTCGGTGGTGATGTCGCGCACGAAGGAGCGGTCGACCTTCACCTTGGTCAAGGGCAATGTGTTGAGGTAGCTGAGACTGGAATAGCCGGTCCCAAAATCGTCCAGCGCGATATTGATCCCTGCGTTCTTGAGCCGCTGCAACACCATGGAAGTCTTGTTGCGGTCGGAAATGATCGCGCTTTCCGTCACTTCAACCTCAAGCCGATGCGCCGGCAAGCCCGATTTCTGCAAGGCATTGGCAATATCGCGGGCGATGTCATTGCTTTTCAGGTCGATGGCCGACAGGTTGACGGAAACGCCGATGCGGTCGCCCCATGACAGGCAGTCGGCACAGGCCTGGTCCAGCATGAAGCGGGTTATGTCGGTGATGATGCCCATTTCTTCCGCGAGCGGAATGAATTCGGCAGGCGGAACGAAGCCCAGTTCCGGATGTTCCCATCGCGCCAGCGCCTCACATGCGACAACGCGCAGGGACTGCGCGCTGACGATTGGCTGGTAGACGACCTTGATCTCGCCGTGATCGATGGCAAGCCGCAGATCCGCCTTGAGTTTCTGTCGCCCGCGATATTTGGTGTCCATTGCGTCGATGAAGACGGACCAGGACTTTTCTTCCGTGCTCTTGGCTTCGTAAAGCGCCAGGTCGGCATTGATATGCATGCTGCCGACATCGGATTTTTCGACATTCTCGATCGCCACGCCCGCGCTGATATCGATCTGAACCTGATCGCCATCGAGATCATAAACCCCGGTCGCAACCGCCATGATGTGGTCCATCACGCCGGCAATATCGGCCTCGCTGCGCAGGTTGAACACAAACACCACGAATTCGTCGCCGCCGAAGCGCGACGCAACGAAGCGCTGCGGGTCGAGCGAGTTCAGCCGTTCGGCGAACAGGCGCAACAGCACATCGCCCGTATGATGGCCCAGCGTGTCATTGACATGCTTGAAATGGTTGATGTCGATGACGATGAGCGCGACTTGCGTGCCCTTTTGCTGATGGTGACGCAGCGACCGCACCATGGTCTCGAAATAATTGCGGTTCGGCAGGCCGGTCAGGCCGTCATAGCGCGCCATATGCTGGATGCGCGCTTCCGCTTCCACGCGCTGCGTCACATCCTCGAACATCAGAACCGCCCCTTCATTGAGCGTCTGGTTGCCGATGCATTCGATATAGCGCTGGTTGGAAAGCTGGAAAATGTCGCGGGCGCGCTTGCCGATCAGAAGATCCTGCATCCGCACATGCACGTTTTTCAGGTCGGTGTGCGGAAACAGACCCTTCTTGGCACAATAGCGCAGAAGCACATCGAGCTTGCGGCCATGCAGCTTTGTGTGCTCGGCGATCTGCAGCATCGCCTTGGCCTTGTTGTTGATGACAGCGATGCGCTGCTGGCTGTCGAACATCAAAAGGCCCTGCGGCATGTTGTTGAGCGCTGCATCGAAACGCCCGGCGACGATGGAGAGACGCCGCTTGCCCATGACCGCGGCGAAGAGAAACTCGCGCAGGCCATTGGCCATCTGGATGTTGGACAGGAAATACGGGATCAGCAGCAGGCCGATAATGACGTGAAACGGCGTCCCCGCCAGAATAAGCCCGGCCAGAACCGGAATGAGCGTGCAGGCCGACATCAGGACGACGGCCTTTGCCGAAGCATAGTTGCGGCCCACGATGGAAACGACCGAGGCGAGCAGCACGGTCAGGCTGGCAAGCTCGGCGAAGGAATCCCGCAGCACGAAGCTTGAGAAGAAGCACAACATGCCGAGCGTCAGGCACACCGCGGATGCGCCGATCAGATAGCGTGTTTCCCATCGGTCGAGATCGGCATGGGAGAGCTGCTGCTGCTTTGCCTGATCGAACTTGTGCATGTCGAAGATGCGGCCGACCGCCACGATGGCGAAAACGCCGGCAAACATCAGATAGCGCCAGTCGGCGGTTTTCACATAGATGACGACGCAGGCCACAACGTGCGCGAGCAAGCCGAACCAGAGCGTGGTACGATTCCCATACAGCGCTCTGAGAAAAGATAGCCGCACATCTGCAGGTATCTCAGGTTTACGGCTTTGCCACATTCGATGCATTCAATCCCTTATATGGGGCAGCAATATCGCACCAATGACTTAAAAATATCTTTCGGGATATTAAACTACAAGCTGTCATGGCAACCACCATAAGATGTATTCTGATCTTTCCAAAGGAAAACCACAGCAGTACAACCCCCGGCAGGCAATTACAACCATAGGCATGTGTTGTATTAGTTATCCCAATATTATTGAAACAGCCAAAACTGGAGAACAGGGCAGGTTAATTGTCGCCCTGCGGAGAATTAATCCAGATTAGTCGCGATGGATATTCTGCCGCCGGATTCCCGTCTTTTAGAGAAAAATCCTGCCATATAGGGTCCCGCGACGGGAAATAACCGCAAAAGCCTTCCAACCTTGTCAAAGTCGGTGGCCGCCGTCGACGGTGATGATCGAGCCGGTCATATAGCGGCTGGCATCGGAAGCCAGCATCAGCACAACCCCGTCCAGATCCTGCGGCTCGCCAAGGCGGCGCATCGGGTTTCGCCCTTTGAAGTATCCCCCTGCCGGACCGTGCAGCTGCTCTTCATTGATTCGCGTGGGAAACCAGCCCGGCGAAATCGCGTTGACGCGAATATCATGCGCGGCCCATTCCAGCGCCAGCGCCCGCGTCATCTGCGTCACGCAGGCCTTGGACATGGAATAGGCGGCGGCGCCCTTCTGCGGACGCTCGCCCAGAATGCTGGTCGTGTTGACGATGGAGCCGCCCTCGCCGTGCCGTATCATGCGGCGCGCCGCCTCCTGCGCCACGAAAAAGGCACCGGCGACATTCACCTCGAATATATGTTCGAGCATGTCGCGTGTCGTGTCGAGCGCGCGCGCCATATGCGCGACGCCGGCATTGTTGAAAAGCGCCGTTATCGGTCCGAAACGCTCTTCCGCCTCATCGAAAGCGCGAATGATTTCATCCGGATGGGTTACATCCGCCATGATTTCCAGCACTTCGCCGCCCGATGGACAAATGCTTTCGCCCGCATGGGTGCGCGAGATCGAAATCACGCGCGCACCGTGCCCGGCCAGCACGTGAACCATGCGCAGGCCCAACCCCGAAGAACCACCCGTCACCGCAATGACCTTGCCCCTGACGGAGAAAAGCTGATCGTCAGTCATTCATCCCCTCAACTGCCAATCCGTCTTTATTCTTTCCTAGAATATAGGGAGCTGTATTTGAACCAGTTTGGACCGTAAAAATCGGTTCAAATCAACACAATACACAGAAGGCGCGACAAATGACCTTCGACGTGGCTGAAAGACGACACCTGTTCGTGATTGCGCACGCCATTGCGGAGAAGTAAGGAACGAAGCAAATAAGAGCATAATCCGACTGGTGGATACGAACATTATGCCCAAGACTTCCCGCCCCCTCGTCGCCGTGCCGACCGATGTGAAGCCGTTTGAAAACTACACATGGCACGCCGCGCCCCAACAATATCTGGCAGCGGCCATCGATGTTGCGGGCCTAACGCCGCTTCTGGTGCCGAGCTTCGGCGACAAATTAGACCTCGACGCCATTCTGGATGCCGTGGACGGCGTTCTCGTGACGGGTTCCAAATCGAACGTTCACCCCGCTCTCTACGGTGCAGAGCCGGGCCCTGCCTTCGAGCCTTATGACAATGCGCGCGATGCAACGTCGCTACCGCTGATCCGCGCGGCAATCGAGCGGGGCGTTCCGGTTCTGGCGATCTGCCGCGGCATACAGGAACTGAACGTCGCGCTGGGCGGCACGCTCGCCACCGAAATCCAGGAACTGGAAGGCCGGATGGACCACCGTGCGCCGGAATCGGAAAGCCAGGCGGAACGCTTCGCCATCCAGCACCCGATCAAGCTCAACCCGAACTCATGCCTTGCGGAAATCCTGAAGGAAGAGAGCATTCGCGTGAATTCCGTGCACCGGCAGGCCATCGACAAGCTTGCCCCACAGCTTGAAGTCGAAGCCGTGGCCGAAGACGGCACGATTGAGGCCGTCTCGGTCAAGAATGCGAAGGGATTTGTCGTCGGCGTCCAGTGGCACCCGGAATATTGGGTGCATTCCGACGCCCCTTCCCGCAGGATTTTCGAGGCGTTTGGCGATGCAGTACGCCAACATAGGGCAGTAGGGCAGTAGGGCAGTAGGGCAGTAGGGCAGTAGGGCAGTAGGGCAGTAGGGCAGTAGGGCAGTAGGGCAGTAGGGCAGTAGGGCAGTAGGGCAGTAGGGCAGAGAAGAATATGGTGGTTGCGGTCACGCGCAATCAAAACATACTCCCCTACTCCCTTATTCCCCTATTCCCTTAACATACTGCCTTACTGCCCTATTGCCTTATTGCCTTAACTTACCGCCTTAACGTGGCCCGTCTCCGGCACGGGCGTCAGCGCCGAACCGGTGTCGAACCAAGCAATGAGATTGTCGATCACCAGATCCGCCATTGCCTGGCGGGTTTTTTGCGATGCGGATGCGATATGCGGCAGCAGAACCGTGTTGGGCGCATCGAGCAGCCCCTGCGAAACATGCGGTTCGTTCGCGAAGACGTCGAGACCGGCGGCGGCAATCGTGCCGTTGTTCAGCGCCGCGACCAGCGCATCCTCATCGACCAGCGAACCGCGTCCGACATTGATCAGCACGCCATCGGCCCCAAGCGCCTCCAGCACGTCCGCATCGACCGCCTTCGCCGTTTCCGCCCCGCCCGGCGCGACCAGAATGAGCGTGTCGACGGCCTTGGCAAGCTCCTTCAGGCTGGGATAATAATCGTAGTGCACGTCGCTCGCCTGACGGCGATTGTGATAGGCAATCGGCAGGCCGAATGCCTCGATCCGGCGAGCGACCGCCTTGCCGATGCGGCCAAGGCCGAAAATGCCGACCTTGCGGCCGCGCAGCGAAAGCTTTGACAGCGGGTAGCGACCCTCCTTCACCCAATTGCCAGCGCGCAGGAATGCCTGCGACTTCGACAGTTCGCGCACCGTGTCGATCAGGAGGCCGATAGTCGTATCCGCCACTTCATCGGTCAGCACGTCCGGCGTGTTCGTGACCATCACGTTGCGGGTGGCGGCATGTTTTGCATCCACCGCGTCATAGCCGACGCCGAAATTGCCGATGATTTGCAGATTGGGCAGGGCGTCGATCAGCGCCGCATCGACGGTGGACATGCTGGCAATGCCTTTCACCTCCCCGGCCCAGGCAGCATTGACCAGCGCTGCATCGCCGCGCGGAATGCGGCGCACCGCAAACTCACCCGACAGGCGCTCGACGGCATAGTCGTTGAAGTTTCCGAGCACAAGAATGGTGGCATCGCGCTTGGTCATGACAATATTCCTCTGGGCAGCATGGGGGCAGTTCGTTGAAGATCGGCGACCGGCCAGCCAAAGGCTGAACCGGATCCGAAGCGGGGGAAATCAGCCGTGTTTCGGCTTGGAGGTCGATTGCCGGATATGCAGTTCCGGCTTGATGAGTTCCTGCATTGAGGAAACCTCGACGCCGTTGAGCTGATCGAGCAGCGCGCGCGCCGCGCGGCGTCCCACCTCGCGCTGTCCGTTCCAGACGGTCGTCAGCGCCGGCGTCGCGATGGCCGCTTCCTCAAGATCGTCATAGCCGGTCACGGAAATATCCTCGCCCGGCACCAGCCCGGCGCGGGCGATGCCGTTCATCAGGCCGATGGCGGTGAGGTCATTCCAGCAGACCGCCGCCGTCGGCTTGTCCTTCAGCGCCAGAAATTGCGGCGCGACCTCAAAGCCGCCCTGCTTGGTGCGCGGCCCGGCGATGCGCCAGTCCGGGCGAACCTCAAGCCCGGCCTTTTCCATCGCCTGCACATAGCCGCGATAGCGGTCGCGGCCCGTCGACGTCTGGTCGGTGCCGCCGATCATGGCGATGCGCGTATGGCCGAGCGAAATCAGGTGGTTGGTGGCAAGGCCGATGCCGTAGGCGTCGTCACCCCGGAAAACCGGCGCGTGAACGCCTTCGACGCTACGCGCGATGAGCACAACCGGCAGGCCGTTGTCCTCGGCAAGCTGGATGTCTTCCGGCGGCGTGCCGATGGCAGGCGACATGATGACCCCGTCCGCGCCCAGTTGCAAAAGCGTATCCATGAAGGTGCGCTGCTTTTCGAGCTGGTCATAATGGTTGGACAGGATGAAGGTCTGGCGCGAGCGGTCCAGTTCCGTTTCGATGGATTTGAGAATTTCCGCGAAGAACGGGTTCATGATGTCATGCACCACGACGCCGACAATGCCGGAGCGTGAGGTGCGCAGGCTCGCAGCGCGACGGTTATAGATATAACCGATGGCGCGGGCATGTTCCTTGATCTTCTCGCGGGTCTGGTCGGCAACGAGGGGACTGTCGCGCAAGGCGAGCGAAACGGTGGCTGTCGAAACACCAAGCGCGTCAGCGATGGTCGATAGCTTTATTTTCTGGGCCAAGTCGCCTCCCCAAATTGGTCCGTGCCGCAGTTGGAGACGCGGCCGCAACCTGACAAGGCGGGACGCGACCGTTCGTCCTGCGAACGGTTATGCCATTGCCATCCTTGAATTGGAAGCATTTTCGATAGCGCGCAACCTGAAAAGTGTTTCACGGTTTCGCGCCAAGATGCGCGTCAAAACAAATAGTTAGAGCTCGCCGAAGGATGGACTTATTCCACCTCTTCCTCTTCCGGCACTTCCGTTTCCGACTCTTCGGCAAGGCGCACGACGCCACGCAGCGCAAGATTGCTCTCCATCCGGCTCAGCATCTTGAGGAAAGCCTTGCGGTCCTTCTTGTCGAGGCTTTTCAGCATGTCCTTTTCGGTCTTGCGAATGGATTTCTCAATCGCCTTGATGGTCTCAAGGCCGGCTTGCGTGAGATAGATATGCGATTGGCGCTGATCGGTTTCCGAGGCGCGTTTGGCGACAAAACCCTGGCTTTGCAGGCGCGCGATGGTTTTGGTGATGGTCGGCGGACGCACACCCAGGCGCTGCGCAAGAACGCCCGGCGTCAGCCCGTCCTCGGCCGCCAGTTGCAGCATGACCGCATCCTGCCCCGCATAAAGCCCCTGTTCGAGAAGCCTGGTGGCCAGCACCGTGCGCGACAGTCTCGCCACGGATTGGAGCCGGTAAAGTACAACCGCCTTATTGTCCTTGCTCATCGCCACCTCACCCTTTTTACGACGTTTCGCTGTCGTCCGATCGATAGTCCCGCCTGTTCTCATATCCTAAAATATTGTCCGACTTATGAAACAACAAGCGCCTGTTGCTGTCATGGCTAATGGACGTTACGCTTCCGGGCTCCGATGAAATGAATGAAGTGAGGAAAACATGACCGATCTGCGTGATCAAAACAGCGACATGATTGTCGTTCTGCCTCTTGGCGCTCACGAACAGCATGGGCCTCACCTGCCGTTTGAAACGGATACGATCATCGCCGAAGGTATTGTCGCCCGCGTCAGCGATGCGCTGCCGCCTGAGCTGAATGTCAATTTTCTGCCTGCGCAGCCGGTCGGCTATTCCATCGAGCATATGGACACGGAAGGAACTCAGAGCCTCGCCTTTGCCGAGGCCGTGAACCAGTGGATCGGCATCGGTGAAAACCTTCACGCAGGCGGCATCCGCAAGCTGGTCATGCTGAACGCGCATGGCGGCAACTCGCCGCTGATGACCATCGTCGCGACGGAACTGCGCACAAGGCTCGACATGCTCGCCGTCGCCACGAGCTGGACCCGCTTCGGCCTGCCGGAAGGGCTGATTACGCCGGAGGAGAAGGCGCTCGACATTCACGGCGGCTTCATCGAGACATCGGTGATGCTGGCGCTGCGCCCCGATCTGGTGGATATGTCGAAGGCGCGCAACTTCTCCAACGCCCAATCACGCTACGCCGAGGAATTCAAGTTCCTGCGCGCCTATGGCCCGCACGCTTTCGGCTGGAAGATGCACGACCTCAACCCGGAAGGCGTGGCAGGCAACGCGGCGGCTGCAACGGCGGAAGCGGGCGAAAAGCTGCTCGCCAACGCGGTGACGGGCTTTATCGACCTGCTGCGCGATGTCGACAGGTTCGAGCTCGCCCGGTTCAAATCGCAACGCCTCGCCAGTCAGGCGAACTGACAAATCAGCCTATTCGAGCCAGTTTTCGACCGATAATTCGCTGACCCGTCCGAACTCGGACACATTGGCCGTCACCATGGTTTTTCCAAGCGTGGCGGCATGGGCTGCAATCAGAAGGTTATTGCCGCCAATCGGCTGCCCTTTTGCTTCAAGCGCAGCCCGAAGCGCTCCATATTTTGCATCGGCGGGAACATCGAACGGCAGAACAGGTATCTCCCGAAGAATGGCCTCGACACGCTCGGCCAGGGCAGGCGAACCTTTTTTCAGAACACCATAACGAAGTTCGGCAGCAACGATGATGCTGGTGCAAACGGCATCTGCCCCAACCCGCCTGATATGTCCGGCAACCGAACCCGCCGGATTTTTTACCAGATCGCTGATGATGTTGGTGTCTAACATATAGCGCATCAGAAGATGTCTTTCGGCTCGACCGGGCGGTCCGCAACATCAGGCAGGGCTTCATCCAGGGGTTTCCAGCTGTCGAGCAGGGCCAGCAGTCCGCCCCGGCGAAGCGGTTCGACGATCAGCCGGTCGCCGTCGCGCGTAATCAATGCCCGATCGCCCGGCAGCTCGAATTCGACCGGAATCCGGATTGCCTGATTGCGATTGTTGCGGAACAGCCGGACTTCCCGCGATTTGGGCCGAGGTTTCTGGGACATTTCCTCACCTCCTTGACATATACCAGAAACATATGCCGGATACGGTCGCGCTTCAAGCCCCTGCGCTCCTGTCGTCATCGTGAACGGCAACAATGTAATATTATAGCATTGCATATGGCATTCACGCTGCCCTTCCCTTATATGAATTGTCCTATCCGGGGTTTCGGTCTGGCCGTTTCGCGCTGGCCGTTCTGACCCCCGACTTCAAAGGCCACAACTTCAAGAGGCATGACCATGAGCCAGGCTGAAGCCCAAACCGAAGCTCCGTCTGAAACCAAGACGACCACTGAAGCTGGCCGCATCCCCGTGACCGTTCTGACGGGCTATCTGGGTTCGGGCAAGACCACCCTTCTCAACCGCATCCTGACCGAAAATCACGGCAAGCGTTATGCGGTCATCGTCAATGAATTCGGCGAGATCGGCATCGACAACGACCTGATCGTCGAGTCGGACGAAGAAATCTACGAAATGAACAATGGCTGCATCTGCTGCACCGTGCGCGGCGACCTGATCCGCGTGGTGGAAGGGCTGATGCGCCGTCCGGGCCGTTTTGACGCCATCATCGTCGAAACGACCGGCCTTGCCGACCCGGTTCCGGTCGCGCAGACCTTCTTCATGGATGACGACGTGCGCGCAAAGACCAGCCTCGACGCCGTTGTTGCCCTTGTCGATGCCAAGCACCTGCCGCTGCGCCTGAAAGACAGCCGCGAGGCAGAAGACCAGATCGCCTTTGCCGACGTGGTGCTCATCAACAAGACCGATCTCGTCACGCCGCAGGAACTGGCCGCCATCGAGGCGACCGTGCGCGCCATCAACCCGCACGCCATCATCCACCGCACCGAGCGCGCCTCCATCCCGCTCGACCGCGTGCTGGATCGCGGCGCCTTCGACCTGAAGCGCGTTCTGGACAACGATCCGCACTTCCTCGACCATGATCATCCCGATCACGTATGCGGCCCCGACTGCGATCACGATCACCACGATCATGACCATCATGGACACCATCACCATGCGCATGATCACGATCATCATCATCATGACCATGAATGCGGCCCTGATTGCGATCATGACCATCATCATCACCACGATCATGCCTCGCCAATCCATGACGTGACGGTGAAGTCGGTATCGCTCAGGGCGGGTGAAATCGATCCGGCCAAATTCTTCCCGTGGATCCAGAACATCACCCAGACGCAGGGTCCGAACATCCTGCGACTCAAGGGCATCATCGCCTTCAAGGACGACCCGGACCGCTATGTGGTGCAGGGTGTGCACATGATCATCGAAGGCGATCACCAGCGCGCCTGGAAGGCAGACGAAAAGCGCGAAAGCCGCCTCGTCTTCATCGGACGCGAACTCGACCCCGCCGCCCTGAAGGCCGGTTTCGAGAACAGCCAGGCGAAATAGCGCCCTCTTTCATCTTACGCATTTCCAGTAACCGCTCCAAAGCTTTGCTGGAAATGCCCTCATCAATAAACAATACCGGAAGCCAATGCCTACAGTAGCTCCGCTCGACCTTGAAGGTCATTGTCTTTATGCGCGCTTTGTCGGCGGCATTCCCTTCTTCGCCATGGCCGATGGCGCGATCCATCAGCTCAACAATGCAAACAGCACCGCGACAGCCCATGACGGGCTGTTGAGCGCGGCTGTTTCCGTTGATGGAAAGTCGCTCATCACCGGCGGCGAGGACGGGCGCGTCTGCCGCACGGATATCGATGGAACGGTGACCGAACTGGCAAAGGTTCCGCGCAAATGGATGACCGCGGTTGCCGCAGGTCCGGGCGGCACGGTCGGCTTTGCGTCCGGTCGCACCGTGTGGGTGCGCACGTCTGACGGCAAGGTGCAGGAGTTTGCGCAGGAACGCAGCGTCGAGGGCATTGCCTTCGCGCCGAAGGGCCAGCGGCTGGCGATTGCCCGCTATAATGGCGCAACGCTGATCTGGACCGGCACGGCGGCAAAGCCTGTGGAGCTGGAATGGAAAGGCGCGCATATCGGGGTGACCTTCTCGCCCGACGGACGCTTCCTCATCACCTCGATGCAGGAAAATGCTCTGCATGGCTGGCGTCTCGAAGATGCCAAGCACATGCGCATGACCGGCTATCCGGCGAAGGTCAAGGACTGGTCGTGGAGCGCCAAGGCCAAGTGGCTCGCCACCTCCGGCGCGCCTGCGGCAATCGTCTGGCCCTTCGCGGGCAAGGACGGTCCGATGGGCAAGGCCCCGCTGGAGCTTGGGCTTCGCGGCGACAGCATGGTGACATCGGTTGCCTGCCATCCGGTCGAGGACATTGCGGCCATCGGCTATAGCGACGGCATGATCCTGATCGCACGTTTTGCCGACAGCAAGGAAGTGCTGCTGCGCCGCCCCGGCAAGGGCGCCATCACCAGCATGGGCTGGGACAATGAAGGCCACCGCCTCGTCTTCGGCTCGGAGGCCGGGGATTGTGGAGTGGTTTCGATAAGGGATTAGGGCAGTAGGGCAGTAGGGCAGTAGGGCAGTAGGGCAGTGAAAGATATGTCCGTTGCGGTTATCCGCAACCAAAACATACTCCCCTACTCCCTTAACATACTGCCTTACTGCCTTACTGCCCTATTGCCTTACTGTCTTTTCATAGAAACCGCCGGCGCGCCATCCGGCCCGAGCGACGCGACCCACTGGCTGATGGCGGCAATGTCCTTTTCACCGAGCATATGGTCCGCATCGATGGTGCGGGCATCGACCTTCGCGCCGCCGGAGCGCAGAAGTGCTGAAAGCGCTGGCGCGAACGGCGAATAGAGCTTGTCGTCCTCGCCCGTGATGGTCAGAACCCGCGCCTTGCTCAAATTGGCGGCGGGCGCATTGTCCAGAACCGGCATCGAGCGCATCAGGACAGCGCGCTTCACCAGATCGGGATGCAGCATCATCGTCGCCGCCAGAAGATTGGCGCCGTTCGAATAGCCCACGAAGGTCGCATGGGTGAGGTCGAGGTCCTTGTCGTCGGCAAGGCGTGTCAGGAAAGTCACGAAGGCATTGGCTTCGAGCTTGATGTCCTTCTGGTCGAACTTGACCGGCGTGATGCGCTTGTACCAGCGCGTGCCGCCATCCTGCATCACGCGGCCGCGAATGCCGAGCAGCGTGGCGCGCGGCCAGATCTTGGTCGCCAGCGGCACGAGGCTGGTTTCATTCCCGCCCGAACCATGCAGCAGGATCACCAGCTCGTTCGAGGCGTTTTCCGGCTTGTAGAAGCGGTGGATGAACTGCTTGCTGCGCGAAAAATTCTGTTCAGGCGTCGTGTCCGTATCCATCTTCTTCTCGCGCATTGTCACGCCTTCGCCCAGCTTGGGGGCGCCCTGCTCTTCTTTCATCGATGCGGCGATGGCGCTCAGGGCTTTGCCCTGGCCGTTCGTCGAAACGGGCTGTCCCTCGGCCAGAGCCGAGCCAGCCGCCACCGCGAATGCTGCTGCCGCCAGAGCGGCCATAAACATCTTCTTTACCATGATCTCAACATAGCCAATGAGACGTTAACGAAGGTTTGAAGGCAGCTCTTCCCGGGTGCGTCCCCACCCCTGCCGGCGATAGCGAATTTCCATGTCCGAAGTCGCTCATTCGGTTGCGCTAATGTAATGCGGTTAACAGCAGAGTTTTAGCGAGATTATGGCAGAATGCACGAAAAGTTACATCGTGTTACAATTCTGTTACGCACTCACGCGGTTTCAACAATGCGTGACCAACGCCGTGTCAGCAAATTATCCATGCTTTTGACGCGTTTACGTGGGATCGTATCTGCAACTTGAGGGTCAATAATTTTGGAAGTGGGCCAATTGTTTTAATGGGAGTGACCATGAGCAGCTTCAAACCGGGGCGATTTTCATCCGCGCGCCTCACTTACGATGCGGTGACGCCCAAAAGCCTTTACCTGAACCGCCGCTCTTTCATGGTCGGTGCGGGTGCGCTTGCTGCTGCCGGGGTCGCGTCACCGGCCTTTGCCGACCCGCTCAAGGCGAAGGCCTCGGCCTATAAGGTGGACGAGAAGCTGACGCCGCAGGAAGCGGTCACCACCTACAACAATTTCTACGAGTTCGGCACGGACAAGAGCGACCCGTCCGCCAATTCCGGCAATTACAAGCCGCTGCCGTGGAAGCTGACAGTCGACGGTCTCATCAAGCAGCCGAAGGAATTCGACATTCAGGAGCTGATCGCGAAAATGCCGCTTGAAGAACGCGTCTATCGGATGCGCTGCGTCGAGGCATGGTCGATGGTCATTCCGTGGATCGGCTTTCCGCTTTCAAGCCTTCTGTCGCAGGTGGAGCCGCTTGGCTCGGCCAAATATATCGCCTTTACCGGCGTCGTGCGGCCGGAAGAAATGCCGGGCCAGACCGGTCTCTTTCAGGTTCTCGACTGGCCCTATATCGAGGGCCTGCGCCTCGATGAGGCCATGCATCCGCTGACCATCCTTTCGGTCGGCCTTTACGGCGAGACATTGCCCAATGCCAACGGCGCGCCGATCCGGCTCGTGGTGCCGTGGAAATATGGCTTCAAGGGGATCAAGGCGATCACGAAGGTCAGCTTTGTCGAAAAACAGCCGCCGACCTCATGGCAGCAGCAGGCCGCCAATGAATACGGTTTCTACGCCAATGTGAACCCGGAGGTCGATCATCCGCGCTGGAGCCAGGCGACCGAGCGGCGCATCGGCGAAGGCGGTTTTCTGGGCTCGGGCCGTCGCCCGACATTGCCCTTCAACGGTTATGGCGAGGAAGTCGCATCGCTTTATGCGGGCATGGACCTCAAGGTGAATTACTGACATGGAAGCCGCGACCCAGACAGGGCGGAAGAAAAAGTCCCGGCCCGGCGAATGGAAAATCTGGCTGCTCTATGCAGCCGGTTTCGTCCCGGCGGTCTGGACATTCTATCTGGGCCTCACGGACAGCCTTGGCGCCGATCCGGTCAAGACCTTTGAACACACGCTTGGCCTGTGGGCACTGCGCTTTCTGATCCTCACCCTCATGGTCACGCCGATCCGCGACCTGACCGGCATTGCGCTGCTGCGCTACCGGCGGGCGCTCGGCCTGCTCGCCTTCTATTATGCGCTGATGCACTTCGCCACCTATATGCTGCTGGATCAGGGCCTGAACATGTCCGCCATCGTCACCGATATTGTGCGGCGGCCCTTCATCACCATCGGCATGGTGAGCCTCCTGCTGCTGGTGCCGCTGGCGCTCACCTCCAACAACTGGTCGATCCGCAAGCTCGGGCGTCGCTGGAACAGCCTGCACAAGCTGGTCTATGTGGCCATCGCCGGCGGCGCGATCCATTTCATCATGTCGGTGAAAAGCTGGCCCGCCGAGCCGGTCATCTATGCCGGGATCGTCGGCGCGCTTCTGCTGTGGCGTCTGGTGCGCCCGCACGCCCGCAATCGCAAGCCTGTTTCCCGTCCGCGCGGCCAAGCAATCGCGGCAAAGAAATAAGCTTCCATCGGGAGCCTTTTTTAAAAACTTCTAATATAGAACCTAAATTTTCCGTTCCGACGCTTATCCCCATGACATGACGATGCAAATCATGTCAGTATCGCCGCGATTTCCGCAAACGGAATAGTTCCCGGCGGCGGCAACTGACGAATACGGAATGCATATGTCTTCTCTCCTGAAATCGGCTCCCGTCCGCATCGCAGGCAAATTCGTCTTCATTTTATTCACCCTTGTCTTTGCGATCTGGGCCAGCTTCGCCATGTGGTTCCAGTTGCCCTTCGGCGATGCGGTGCGCGGATCGATCATCGCCGCCTGGCTTGTAATCGTGCTGGCAGTGATCATTGGCGAAAGACATTACAGTTGCTGGCGCAGGCGTCTTTTCTTCTGCCTGCTGGCGCTGGCGATGCTGGCCGCATGGTCCACGGTGCGCCCCTCCCTCAACCGCATCTGGGCGCCCGACGTCGCCCGCACGGTGACCGGGCAGGTCAATGGCGATCTCGTCACCCTTTCCAATGTGCGCGACTTCATCTGGCGGACGACGGAGGATTTCACACCCAACTGGAAGGAAGAAACCTACGACCTCAGCAAGATCACATCGGTCGATGTTTTTCTTTCCTACTGGTCGAGCCCGGCCATCGCCCACACGCTGCTGTCGTTTGGTTTCGAGGATGGTCGTCATGTGGTGTTTTCCGGCGAAATCCGCCGCGAGCATCACGAGGTGTTTTCCTCTATTGCCGGATTCTTCCGCGAATTCGAACTCGCGATGATCGCCGCCGAAGAACGCGACATCATTTATCTGCGCACCAATATCCGCAAGGAAAACGTCTATCGCTATCGCGTGAACCTGCCGCCCGCGGGCGCGCGCGAACTCTTTCTCTCCTATGTCAAAATGGGCAATGAACTGGCCGTACAGCCGAAATTCTATAATACGCTGACCGCAAACTGCACCACGATCATCTTCCACATGGCGCGGGTGCTGGACCCGAACTTCCCTTTCGATTACCGCATTCTCCTGTCAGGCTTCCTGCCGGGCTATCTCTACGATCACGGCTGGCTTGAGAATGGCGGCACGCTGGAAGAACTGCGCCGGCGCGCATCGATCGATGCAAGGGCGCTCGCAGGCGGACGCGACGGCTTTTCGGAACGCATACGCGAATAGAGCATTTCCGGCAAAAGAGCGAAGCGGTTTTGAGCAGGATAATGCGTAAAAACATAAGAGCGGCTCTATGGAACCGCTCTAGAAAACCCCGCCGAAACCGAAACCTTGACGGGGTTGGAATCGATATGAAAAATCACACCGCAGCGGTGATGATGATCTCGACCTTGTAGTCGGGCGTCGCCAGCGCTGCCTCGCCGGTGGCGCGTGCAGGCGTGTGGGCCGGATCGACCCATGCATCCCAGACGGCGTTCATTTCGGCGAAGTCCTTCATGTCGGCAAGCCAGATGATCGCCTGCAAGACCTTGGTCTTGTCGGAGCCCGCTTCCTTGAGAAGGCGGTCAACCTCGGCCAGAACGGCCTTGGTCTGTTCCGTGACGCTGGCGCCGGGATTCCCCACCTGACCGGCGAGATAAACAGTGTTGCCGTGAATGACGGCCTGGCTCATGCGCGGGCCGACTCCGATGCGACGGATGCTCATGGTGGACTCCTCTCGATACTGCTCTTTGCGGGAATGGTCCCGCATGTGAAAATGTTGCGCATCCTTATTAAAGCGCTGGCCTGCTTTGGCAATGCCAATGCCGGCCCGATCGATGCTATTTCAGTGAAAAGAGCACTTCCGGCAGCGAAAAGCGGTTTCACGTTGGGAATGCGAAAAATGGATTATACGGTTCCGGCGACTTCGTTTGTCTGGGACCGCTCTCAAGGAGGAGGACCATCATGTCGCAACCGCTCGCCGAGATTTATCGTGACTATATCGCGTGCCTGAACCGGCAGGATTGGGACAACCTCGGGCTCTACGTCCATGAAGAGGTCATTCACAATGGCAGAGCCATGGGGCTTGTCGGCTATCGCAGGATGCTGGAACAGGATTTCGAGGCGATCCCGGACCTGCGCTTCAACATTGAGCTTCTTGTCAGCGAACCGCCGCATATTGCCAGCCGCCTCCAGTTCGACTGCACGCCAAGGGCGATGCTTTTCGGGCTGCCGGTCAACGGCAGGCGGGTCCGGTTCGCGGAAAATGTTTTCTATGAATTCAAAAATACGGTGATAAGGAAAGTCTGGTCCGTCATCGACAAGGCGGCGATTGAAGCGCAGCTGTGATATGCCGCCCGCCGCCATTGACTCTTTGCCCCCCTCACCCTATAAGCCGCGTCACGTTCGCCCGCGCGGGTTTACGGATGGTTTTGTGCTGTCCGTCGCAAAGGACAGAACCAGCTCCTGTTCAATAGAGCATGATCCCGAAAGGCGAATAACGGTTTCGGGCCAGATCGTGTTCAACGGAAAAACAGAATCAAGAAGGGCCGCACACCGCGGTATTAAATAAATGAAGCGCACTTACCAGCCATCCAAGATCGTCCGCAAGCGTCGTCACGGTTTCCGTGCACGCATGGCAACCACCGGCGGCCGCAAGGTTCTCGCCGCTCGCCGCGCCCGCGGCCGCAAGCGGCTTTCCGCTTAATCTTTTCCCGCGCTGCCGCGCGGTGACGAAAAGAATGAAAAAGCCGAAACAAATACTCCGCCTTCGCAAGAGAGCGGAGTTTTTGGCTTTGAGGAATGGTGAAAAGCGACGTGGTCCACTGTTTCTTCTCGAAGTCCGGGAACGGACCGAAGAGGAATCGCAAGCCGCCAAGATCGGCGACAAACCCCGTGCAGGTTTCACCGTAACAAAGAAGAACGGCAACGCCGTGATACGAAACCGCATCCGCCGCAGGCTCAGGGAAGCGGTTCGTTGTCACGCAGGGCGTGACATGGCGCCTTCGACCGACTATGTGATCGTAGCGCGCGAGCAAGCCCTCACTGCGCCCTTTTCGCGACTGACCGAAGAACTCTCCCGCCGCATCAAGGCGAAGGGTGAACGGCGGAGCGATGGGAAACGCCGAACGGAAAGACCGGAATCAGGACCCGTCAATGGAAAATAACCGCAATTTCTTCATCACCATTGCCCTGTCCATCCTCGTGCTGACGCTGTGGCAAGTGTTTTATCTGGGTCCGAAGACGGAAGCCCAGCGGGAGCAGGCACGCATTGAGGAGCAGCAGCAGAAACAACAGGCGACGCAACAGCAGGCCCAGGGCGGCGACACGCCGCAGATGCCGGCCACGTCCGGTAACATTCCCGGCCAAGGCGACGTTGCAGCCGCTGGCGGCACGCTGACCCGCGAGGCAGCCATTGCCCAGACTGAGCGCGTCGAAATCGATACGCCTTCGCTGCGCGGTTCGATCAACCTGACCGGCGCGCGTCTCGATGATCTCTTCCTGAAGAAGTATCACGAGACCGTCGACGACAATTCTCCGAATATCGAACTCTTGGCGCCGTCCGCGCTGAAGCAGGGCTATTTCGTCGAGCTCGGCTTTACCGGCAACGACACGACCGGCCCGGTTCCGGGTCCGAACACCGTCTGGACCGTCGAAGGCAACAACAAGCTGACGCCGTCCACGCCGGTCACGCTGACCTATACCAACGAGAAGAACATCACTTTCAAGCGCGTCATCTCGGTTGACGATGCCTATATGTTCTCCGTCGACGATACGATCACCAACAATACCGGTGCGCCGATTTCGCTGGCCTCCTATGGCCGCGTGACCCGCTTCAACCAGCCGGAACATGCCAGCGCGACCTATGTGCTGCATGAGGGCCTGATCGGCGTCATGGGTCAGGACGGCTTGCAGGAAATCAAGTATTCCAAGGTCGAAGACGACAAGGACATCTCGTTCAAGGACGTCAGCGGCGGCTGGCTCGGCATCACCGACAAGTACTGGGCGGCAACGCTCGTCCCGCCGCAGGACGAAAAGTTCACCGGTCGGTTCTCGCACTTCACCAATGATCGCCCGCGCTACCAGACCGACTTCCTCAGCGCGCCGATGACCATTGCGCCCGGCCAGGCACAGACGCTGAAGAACCACGTCTTCGCCGGTGCGAAAGTGGTTTCCGACATCAAGAACTACGAGGAAAAGCTCGGCATCAAGCAGTTCGAACTGCTGATCGACTGGGGCTGGTTCTACTTCATCACCAAGCCGATGTTCTATCTCATCGACTGGATCTACAAGTTCTCGGGCAATTTCGGCGTCGCCATTCTCGTCGTCACCGTTCTGCTCAAGGGCCTGTTCTTCCCGCTTGCCAACAAGTCGTACAAGTCGATGGCACGCATGAAGCTGGTGCAGCCGAAGCTGACTGAAATCCGCGAAAAATATGCGGATGACAAGATGAAGCAGCAGCAGGAAATGATGCGGCTTTACAAGGAAGAGAAGATCAATCCTCTCGCCGGTTGCTGGCCGGTGCTGGTGCAGATTCCGGTGTTCTTCGCACTCTACAAGGTGCTCTACGTCACCATCGAAATGCGCCACGCGCCGTTCTTCGGCTGGATTCAGGATCTTGCTGCGCCCGATCCGACCTCGATCTTCAACCTGTTCGGCCTCCTGCCGTTCGGCGTTCCGGCCTTCCTGATGATCGGCGTCTGGCCGCTCCTGATGGGCATCACCATGTTCCTGCAAATGCGCATGAACCCGACGCCTCCGGATCCGACGCAGGCCGCCATCTTCACCTGGATGCCGGTGATCTTCACCTTCATGCTGGCTTCGTTCCCGGCTGGTCTGGTGATCTATTGGGCATGGAACAACCTGCTCTCCATCACCCAGCAGGGCATCATCATGAAGCGCCAGGGCGTGAAGATCGAGCTTTGGGACAACCTCAAGGGCCTCTTCAAGCGAAAGCCGAAAGAGGCGAAAAAGTAAAATCTGAAAAACCCCGCTTCAGTGTCGTGATCCCAAAGTTCGCCAAAGCTCTATATCCGCTCACCAGCGAACTTTGGGATCAAAACGACACTGGAAAGCAACCTAGGGCCAGCGCCTTCCAATTCTGAAATTCGCACCAGCTCGCTATGGGCACCGTATCGAATTTCAGAATTGGGCGCTGGCTGTGGTTTTTTGTGCCGTCGTGTTGACAATGCGGCCCATAACATTGATGCGTGTACTCAATAGAATACACCACTGGGACAGAACCATTGAGCGAGCAGGATAAGAAGCAGGCGGCGATCAGGGCCGCTCAGGCAGCGGCGGATGCGGTCCGGGAAGCCCAGGCGGCACTTGTCGAGGAAGGACGCCTGCTTTTCAAGAAATCATGGATTTTCATTCGCGGCGTGCCGTCGATGAAGTTCCTGCCGCCGGAAGGTCCGGTGGAAATCGCCTTTGCGGGCCGCTCCAATGTCGGCAAGTCGTCGCTGATCAACGCGCTCGTCAACAAGAAGGGCCTTGCGCGCACCTCCAATACGCCGGGCCGCACGCAGGAACTGAACTATTTCGTGCCGGACGGCTATTCGGGCGAGAACGGCGACCTGCCGCCGCTGGCGCTGGTGGACATGCCGGGCTACGGTTTTGCCGAAGCACCGAAAGCGCAGGTCGATGCCTGGACGCGCCTTGTGTTCGATTACTTGCGCGGACGCACCACGCTGAAGCGCGTCTATGTGCTGATCGACGCCCGCCATGGCATCAAGAAGAACGATGCGGAAGTGCTCGATCTTCTCGACAAGGCGGCGGTGTCCTACCAGATCGTGCTGACCAAGATCGACAAGATCAAGCCAGCCGGTGTGCCGCGCCTGCTGGAAGAAACGCACAAGCTCACCTACAAGCGCGCGGCCTGCTTCCCCGGCATCATCGCCACATCATCGGAAAAGGGTGTAGGTCTCGACGAGTTGCGCGCGGCAATCGCGCTGCTAATCAAGGAATCCTGATAATCAGCCGGGCAGTTTTCCATTTTTCACGGATTCCAATTGCCGCAAAACCAGTCTAGAAAAACCTGTTTCTTCCTGCCCTGTCGCCTGCCATGGAGCCCGCGATGACGACACTTGAAAATCCCGAAATGCAAGCGCAACTTCTGTCCGCAGCCCTGCCCTATATGCAGCGCTACGAGAACAAGCATGTCGTCGTGAAATATGGCGGTCACGCCATGGGCAATCCGGAACTGGGCAGGGCTTTCGCACGGGACATCGCGCTTTTGAAGCAGTCGGGCGTAAACCCGATCGTCGTGCATGGCGGCGGCCCGCAGATTCAGGCCATGCTGACCAAGCTCGGCATCGAATCCCGCTTTGAAGGCGGCTTGCGCGTCACCGACGAAAAGACCGTCGAAGTGGTGGAAATGGTTCTGGCCGGTTCCATCAACAAGGAAATCGTCGCCCTCATCAATGCGGAAGGCGAATGGGCGATCGGGCTTTGCGGCAAGGATGGCAACATGGTCTTCGCGCAGAAGGCGCACAAGACTGTCCTCGACCCGGATTCCAACATCGAGAAAGTGCTGGACCTCGGCTTCGTCGGCGAACCGGCGGAAGTGGACCGCACCCTGCTCGATTTGCTGGCTCGCTCCGAAATGATCCCGGTCATTGCGCCGGTCGCGCCGGGCCGCGACGGCCACACCTACAACATCAATGCCGACACTTTTGCAGGCGCGATTGCCGGTGCGCTCGCCGCAACGCGCCTCCTGTTCCTGACCGATGTTCCGGGCGTTCTCGACAAGGACAAGAACCTCATCAAGGAATTGTCGGTTGCCGATGCGCAGGCGCTCATCAAGGACGGCACGATTTCCGGCGGCATGATCCCCAAGGTGGAAACCTGCATCGACGCCATCCGCCGCGGCGTGGAAGGCGTTGTCATCCTCAACGGCAAGACCCCGCATTCGGTGCTGCTGGAGCTTTTCACCGAGCATGGCGCCGGCACGTTGATCGTGCCGTAAGGAAAAAACTATGACCGATATTCCGGACAGAGCTGCCTTCGCCCACGTCACGGACTGGGTGTTCGACCTCGACAACACGCTCTACCCGCACGCCGCCAATCTGTTTGCGCAGATCGACGTGAAGATGACGAGCTATGTCGAGGCCCTGTTGAACCTGCCGCGCGACGAAGCGCGCAAGATTCAAAAGCAGTTCTATCTGGAATATGGCACCACGCTGAAAGGCTTGATGGAGTGCCATCAGATCGACCCGGACGACTTTCTGCAAAAGGTCCATGATATCGACTATTCCTGGCTCACCCCAAATCCGGCGCTCGGGGAGGCAATCAAAGCGCTGCCGGGCCGTCGCTTCATCTTCACCAACGGTGATCGCGGCCATGCCGAACGCGCGGCGCGCCAGCTCGGAATCCTCGACGATTTCGACGATATTTTCGATATTGTCGCGGCCGGCCTGATGCCGAAGCCGGAACGGGCCACCTATGACCGTTTCCTCGGCGCTTTCGGTGTCGATGCGGGCAAGGCCGTGATGTTCGAGGACCTTGCCCGCAATCTCGTCGTGCCCAAGACCCTCGGCATGAAGACGGTTCTGGTGGTGCCGAACAATTTTGAGCCCACATTTTCCGAAATATGGGAAAGCGATCCCGAGTTCACCGATCAGGTGGACTATGTGACCGACAACCTGACCCTGTTTCTGGAAGAAATTATTGCGCGACGATAGGCATTTCACCGGTCTGGAAAAGCATATCGACGAGGCAGCCCATCGCCTGCTCGATAATCTGCCCCGTCACCGGATCAGCGATGCGCTGATCGAATTTCTGGTTTTCGGATTGAAACAGGCATGGGCCTGCCTTTTCGGCGGCGCGATGCTGGCGCTCATCATCGTCACCCGCTGGTTCTGGCCGGATGGCGGCGCGGGGTTCATAACACGCTATGATTTCCTGTTTCTCTTCGCGCTCGCGATCCAGCTTGCCATGCTGGTTTTCAAGCTGGAAGCGTGGGAGGAAGCCAAGGTCATCCTCATCTTCCATGTCGTCGGCACGGCGATGGAA
Organism: Brucella pseudintermedia; assembly: GCF_008932435.1. Lineage (GTDB taxonomy): Bacteria > Pseudomonadota > Alphaproteobacteria > Rhizobiales > Rhizobiaceae > Brucella > Brucella pseudintermedia. The sequence continues at coordinate 480,779 of NZ_WBWE01000001.1, forward strand.
GTGTTCAAGACCCATGCCGGTTCATGGGTCTATCCGGAAGAAAACTTCTTCCGCATTGGCGGCGTGCCGCTTTTCTCTGGCTTCATGTATGCGGCTGTCGGCTCCTATATGGCGCGCATCAATCGCATCTTCGATATAAGGCTGAACCACTATCCGCCGCTTTGGATGACCGTGGTTCTGGCTGCCGCGATCTATATCAATTTCTTCGCGCACCACTTCATCTGGGACATGCGCTGGCTGCTGTTCGCCGCAACCTTTGCCCTTTTCTGGCGCACCACCATGCATTACCGCGTCTTCCGCTTCCGGCACAAAATGCCGCTGCTGGTGGCCTTCCTGCTGACCTCGCTTTTCATCTGGATCGCCGAAAACATCGGCACATGGTCGAAAGCATGGCTTTATCCCAACCAGCGCAACGGCTTTGAACTGGTATCGATGAGCAAGCTCGGCTCGTGGTATCTCCTGATGATTATCTCCGTCGTGCTGGTGACCCTCGTTCACCGCCCACGGCCCTACATCACGAAGTCAGCTACTGATTCATCAGCTAGAAGCTAACTAAATACCCGAAGTGCAACGCTGGAAATCAAGTCCCCGATCGATACTGCAAAATATACTGCGAGATATAGAAAGACGCCGGTAACACTTAGGCTCAGTAACCAATTTGAGTTGCGCCCTTTTTCGGTCAATCCTTCGATCTGTCTCTCAAGGAACCAAGCAACCAAATAGAGAACTCCCGTAACGAAAGCTAAGAAAGCCAAAGCAGAAGAAGACTGTGGGTTATTGTGTACGACGCCTGACACAATGGCAATGCCAAACCATCCCCATACCTTCCACATGGCATCAATAAATTTCCTAAATGAATAACAGAAGTTCGAAAGGCTATCCCAATACTGAGTATTGCTCATAGTTTTCTCTCCGTTTTAGAAACATTAACTGATAGCATTAGATAACAGAAAAATGAATACGTAAATCGGTGAGTATTAGGAGGCCATGTGCCTCCTAATATAGGGCCTCCAATCAGAGCTTGTAGAAATCCTTGATGAGGTCCCATGCTTCGTCGGCGGTTTCGACAAAGTTCAAGAGCTCGATATCGGCGGGCGAAATCGTGCCCTGCTCGGCCAGAAACTCGATATTGATCGCCTTGGTCCAGAACGCCTTGCCGAACAGGATCAGCGGCATACGCTCCATGCGATTGGTCTGGATCAGCGTCATCGCCTCGAAAAGTTCATCCATGGTGCCAAAGCCGCCGGGGAACACGCAGATCGCCTTGGCCCGCATCAGGAAATGCATCTTGCGGATCGCGAAATAATGGAAGTTAAAGCAGAGATCGGGCGTGACATAGGTGTTTGGCGCCTGTTCGTGCGGCAGCACGATATTGAGGCCGATGGTCGGCGCGCCGACATCGGCGGCGCCGCGATTGCCCGCTTCCATCACGCCGGGACCGCCGCCCGTCACCACGATGAATTCGCGATAATAGGTCGTGGCGGAATATTCGGAGCAAAGCCGCGCGAATTTGCGCGCTTCCTCGTAATATTGCGCGTTGGCTTCAAGGTTCTTTTTCTGCACCTCGTTCTTGGCTGCCCAGGCCTTGCCGCCGGGCTCTGGAATGCGCGCCCCGCCGAACATGACCACGGTGGACTTGATGCCGCGGTCGGCCAGAATCATTTCCGGCTTCAGAAGCTCCAATTGCAGACGCACCGGGCGCAAGTCACGCCGGGTCATGAAGTCGTCGTCGGTGAATGCAAGCCGATAGGCAGGCGCTTCGGTCTGCGGCGTCTGCGGTACGGTGCGCGCCTGCTTGACCGCATCCTCGGAATTGGGGAACGGCGTCCAGCCGGACTTCTCCATCGGGTTCATGCTACTCACCTGCTCTTTCATTCCGCCATGCAAAGAATTGAACATTCATTCTGGCGCTAAATGCTTAATCTGTCTCAAACGTGGCGCCGCAATCGGATCACGAACGAGATTGACCCTCATGGCGCCATCGCTTAATCAATTTCCCAGCAAACGGGCTGGACCTCTCCCGCCTGCCTTCCGCCGCCCCATCATGGAGACCGCACCTTATGACCAAGCCAGACCTCGCCTCCCTTGAGAAGACAATCGACAAGGCTTTCGACGAGCGCGACGGCATCAATACGGCAACGCGCGGTGAAGTGCGCGATGCCGTCGAACAATCGCTCATTCTGCTCGACCGCGGTGAAGCCCGTGTCGCAGAAAAACAGGCGGACGGCAACTGGCATGTCAACCAATGGCTGAAGAAAGCGGTTCTGCTCTCCTTCCGCCTCAACCCGATGGAAGTCATCAAGGGTGGCCCCGGCCAGTCGTCCTGGTGGGACAAGGTTCCTTCAAAGTTCGACGGATGGACGGCCAACGAGTTTGAAAAGGCTGGTTTCCGCGCCGTGCCGAACTGCGTCGTGCGTCACTCGGCCTATATCGCGCCGAACGCGATCCTCATGCCTTCCTTCGTCAATCTCGGCGCCTATGTCGGCGAAGGCACGATGGTCGACACCTGGGCGACGGTCGGCTCCTGCGCGCAGATCGGCAAGAATGTCCATCTTTCCGGCGGCGTGGGCATTGGCGGCGTGCTGGAGCCGATGCAGGCTGGCCCGACCATCATCGAGGACAATTGCTTCATCGGCGCGCGTTCGGAAGTCGTTGAAGGCTGCATCGTGCGCGAAGGCTCGGTCCTCGGCATGGGCGTCTTCATCGGCAAGTCCACCAAGATCGTGGACCGCGCCACTGGCGAGGTCTTCTACGGCGAAGTGCCGCCCTATTCCGTCGTCGTTGCAGGCACCATGCCGGGCAAGAACGTTCCGGGCGAAAACTGGGGCCCAAGCCTCTATTGCGCCGTCATCGTCAAGCGCGTCGATGAAAAAACCCGCTCCAAGACGTCGATCAACGAATTGCTGCGCGACTGACTAGAGCATTTCCAGCAAAAGTGTGAAACGGTTTTGCGTTCGGAAATGCGGAAAAACAAATGGATAGAGCGGTTCCAACGATTCCGTCAAAATAGGAACCGCTCTAACAATACGTCATCCGAAAAGAAAAAGGCGAAGCTTGCGGGCTCCGCCTTTTTCATTTGAACCTGGTCGCCCCTTCGGATGGCACAATGCCTCTGATCCGGGCAGTCCGGGGAGACATTGAAGCCATCCTCCGGGGAGATTCCTGATTGCGGCCTTGACCGCCTTTCGGCATTCCCTCGGCCATCCCGTGCGTGAGGGGGGAAACGCAAGGGATGGCCTGGGGATTTCCAGCTGTCAGAAAGAATTAGTTCTGATAGCTGGCCGGGGAAGCGTCGCCGAAGCGATGAGCCGAACCGTTCTGATAGACCGGCGCAGACTGGCGAATGGAAGCCGGAGCGGTGTAATCGATATTGCCAAGCGCAACGGGAGCCTGGCCAGGCTCCATGAAAGCCTTGTCCTGGGCTGCCATATTTGCAGGCTCGCCAACGTAAGGGTTTTCGGCATAGGCAGCACCGGCGCTAAGAGCGACAGCAAGGGCTGCGAGAGCAAATTTTTTCATGTGTATATTCCTTTTCTTTATAGCGTCCCCGACATCGGTTTTGACCGATCGCACCATTTCGAGCTCATAGGGGACATTGGTTAGCTGGGCCTTCGTGGCCCTGCCCCGCAATGTCAGGCACATCTGGGAGGAAATGCACCGACACTTCGGGACTGTTCATGCGTGACCCACCAGGGCCGGAGGACCAAAAGTCCGAAGGAACTCTTAGTTCTCGTATGAGGAAGGCGATGCGTCACCGAAGCGATGAGCAGAGCCGTTCTGATAGACCGGAGCCTTCTGGATCGATGCAGGAGCCGTGTAGTCAACCTTCTCGGACGCAACCGGGGTGCGGTCGTTCGCGTAAAGATCGGCGGGCTCGCCAACACGCGGGTTTTCAGCAAAGGCGGCGCCGGCGGTAAGAGCAAGGGCAGCGGCAGCAAGAACAATCTTCTTCATTTTCCTATCTCCTTGGAAGTGGAGCGGCGTTTTGTTCGTCGTTCCGATGCAGTTGAAATGGGTGACAATGAGCAAAAGTTCCAGTCACGAAAACGTTTTCTTGATCACACCTTCGTGCAGCCAATTTTACGGGTCATAAATTCAGATTCAAAAATAAATAAAAGGAATCAAAGATTTATAATGAGCATAGGTCTTCACAAAACCGTTGTGAAAGAGTTTTTGTTCAAAAAGCGCGAACAGTCTGTCCGAATATATTGTCCAATGGGAGTGAACAATGAGAGGATTTTCGCAACTCTCGCTTTTTGGCGGCCGAGCAACTGAAAACAAAAAGCCGCATCGAAATGCGGCTTGATGAGGAGTGAACCGGCGTTGGGCGGAGCGCTATCGGTCAGTTCCTGGCGACGGCGACAGACCGTCCGACGATGGAAACCCATTGGCCCGAATTGGCCGGCGACTGCATCTTTATATAGCGGTACGATGTCTTCTCGACCGGCAGCACTTCGTCGCGCAGATTGTCGAGAATATAATCACCGTGATCCGTGCGGGCGGTCAGGATGACATGCGGCTCGCTGCCCTGCACCATGGTGATAAGCAGCAATGACGGGCTGATGCCGCGCGCCATGAGCTGCGCCCTCTTCATCAGCACATAGTCCTCGCAATCGCCCTTGCCGTTGACCGGAAGCGTCCAGTAATCGCGCTTGCCGTAATTGTCCTGATCGGAGACCGGCTTGATGCGGTGATTGACGGAGCTGCTGACCGATTGCAGCAGCTTCATGCGCTGCGGGGTGAGCTTCATCGGCGGCAGGACGCGATGCGCGCCGCAATCGCGCTTGTTGCGATCGCAATAATCCTTGTGTCCGTAAGGAATGCTTGTAAGCCCGCCTGCCTCACTCCATTGCGCGGCTTTGGCCGGCATCGCCGCCCCGCCGAAGAACACCATCATGCCTGCTATCGCAGAAGTGACAAAACGCATGCGCAATTTCCCATTTTTAAAAGAGTTCCCGTTGACCGGCCCTTTGCGGGTCTCGTTATCAACTCTTTTTTAACTAACGATGACAGTGCCCCTTCGGTCAAGGAAATTTCGTTCCCAAATTGAAACCGGGCGAGAAAAACAAGTGAAAGGCGAAACATCGCCTCCCACGCACAACCGCCGCCGTCTACGACACCATGTTCCGAAAACCGCTTCGCACTTTTCGGGATGCCGGTTGCCTCCACGCGCATCTTGTTCCGAAAACCGCTTCGCACTTTTCGGGATGCGCGATAATCTCGCCACCAGACGATTCCCTTTTCACAAAGTCCCGATCCCATGAGTTTAGCCATTAATCCCGCCGATAATCTTGCCGCCCTGATCCGCTGCCCGTCTGTCACGCCCGCCGAGGGCGGCGCCCTGACGGCGCTGGAAGCCATGCTGAAGCCGATGGGATTTTCGGTGGAGCGGCCCGTCTTCCGCGATGAAGGCACGCCCGATATCGAAAATCTCTATGCCCGCAAGTCAGGCAATGGCCCGCATCTGATGTTCGCAGGCCATACCGATGTCGTGCCGCCCGGCAATGAAGGCGACTGGAAGCACCCGCCCTTCTCCGCCGCCATCGAGGACGGCGTGATGTACGGTCGCGGCGCGGTGGACATGAAAGGCGGCGTCGCCTGTTTCGTCGCAGCCGTTGCCCGCCACATCGAAAAGCATGGCAGCATCAAGGGCAGCGTTTCCTTCCTGATCACCGGCGACGAGGAAGGCCCGGCCATCAATGGCACGGTCAAGCTTCTCGACTGGGCAAAACAGCGCGGCGAAAGCTGGGATGCGTCCATCGTCGGCGAGCCGACCAATCCGAACGCGCTCGGCGACATGATCAAGATCGGACGGCGCGGCTCGCTGTCAGGCACCATCACCGTCCACGGCGTGCAGGGCCATGCCGCCTATCCGCATCTGGCCGAAAATCCGGTGCGCGGAATCACAACACTGGTCGACAGCCTGCTTTACCCGGCTTTCGATGAAGGCACGGCAGATTTTCAGGCCAGCAATCTGGAAGTCACGACCATCGATGTGGGCAACAAGGCCACCAATGTCATCGCGAACAAGGCAACCGCCTCGTTCAATATCCGCTTCAACGACACATGGACGGCAGAAACCTTGCAGGCCGAAATCGTGGCGCGCCTCGAAAAGGCCGCCCGCGACGATCGCCTGCGCCCGGGGCGCGAAACGCCGATCAATTATGAACTGACCTGGCGCGAGCATCCGAGCCATGTGTTCCTGACCCGCGACGAGAAGCTGATCGGCACGCTGACCGCATCGGTGGAGGCAGTGACCGGCAAGCGCCCGGAACTGTCGACCTCTGGCGGCACCTCCGACGCCCGCTTCATCAAGGATTACTGCCCGGTGGTTGAGTTTGGCCTTGTCGGGCAGACCATGCACATGGTTGACGAGCGCGTGGCCCTTGCCGACCTTGAAGGCCTGACACAGATTTATGAGCGCTTCATCGCCGATTTCTTTGAGCCAGTTTCTTTGGATAGAGCATAGCCCCGGACAGTCGCACGACCTGTCCGCCCGGATTATGCGAAAGTTTGGGAATCTCATGCCAAGCCTGGACGATATTTTCAGATATTTCTGGGGCGTCTGGAAAATGATGCTCGGGCGCAAGGAAGGACTGGATCATCTCGACGTTTCTGCCGAGAGCTTCTGGTCGTCATTCTATGCGATAGCCGTTGCGCTGCCGCCAATGTTCGCAAGCTGGGTGGCCTATGCGGCGAACCTGGCGGCGGGTCGCGAGGAAGCGGGCCTGCGCTTTGCCATCGTCACCCGCGCCGCCTTCGTGGACATCGCGGCCTGGGTCATCCCGCTCGTCATCGTCGGCCTTGTCGCCAGGCAAATCGGCATCGCCAAGCGCTATGCGGCCTTCGTGATTGCCACCAATTGGGGCAGCGCGCTCATTGCATGGATCTTCGCGCCCATCACATTGCTGCAACTGTTCTTTCCCGGACGGACCGATGTGTCGACATTGTTCGCCTTCATCATGTTCGGCATATCCATCGTTCTGAGCTACCGGCTCACATTCGTCGCGCTGCAGCGGCCTCATGCCTATGCCGCGCCGTTCTTCGCCTGCATCTTCTTCGGCTCGCTGTTCCTGACTGTCCTGCTGCAGCAATTGCTCGGGATCGGCTTTGATCCGCAGTCGTATTAGGAAGCATGGACTCTTGAGAGACCATACTTCCTAAAACGGGAAGGCGTAATCGACGCCGACAAGATAAAGCCCATAGGGCGGGGCAACCTGCCCGCAAGCCTTGCGGTCTCTGGCTTCCAAGGCAGCCTGCAAATCATCCGCTGTCCAGCGCCCTACGCCCACTTCCATCAGGCTGCCCGCAAATGACCTGACCTGATTGTGCAGGAAGGACCGCGCTGAAACGCGCATCTCAACATAATCGCCATTGCGGGTGACATCCAGCCGGTCGAGCGTCTTGACCGGGCTCTTGGCCTGGCATTGCGTGGCGCGAAACGTCGTGAAATCGTGCTCGCCCAACAGCCGCTTCGCCGCTTCATGCATTGCATCGGCGTCAAGGCGTTTCTGCACCCACCACGCGCGCTGATAATCGATGGCCAGGGGCGCACGGCGATTGTGGATGCGATAGAGATAATGCCGGGCGCGTGCCGAAAAACGGGCGTCGAATGTGTCGGTCGTCTTCTCGACATTCAGAATGCTGACGCGCTCATCCGCCATGACCAGATGCGCATTGACCGCATCGCGCACCTTGCCCGCGTCCCAGTCCTTGGCAAGGTCGACATGGGCAACCTGTGCTGTCGCATGAACGCCCGCATCGGTGCGCCCGGCGGCGCTCAATGTCAGGTCCTCGCCACAGAACTTCTTGAATGCCAGCTCGATGGCATTCTGCACCGCATGGCCGTTTTCCTGCCGCTGCCAGCCGACATAGGGCGTGCCGTCATATTCGACAGTGAGCTTGTAGCGCGGCACCGCTTACAGAACCTTCGTGACCTGTGCGCCACGCAGAAATTCCTGCGCAGGCAATGGCTTGCCGCCGGAACGCTGCAGCGTGACGAGCCGGACGGCGCCCTCGCCGCAGGCAACCGTCAGCCGATCATCCAGCACCGCGCCCGGTTCGCCCCTGCCCTCGCCCAAGGTGGAGCGCTGCAGTTTCACGCGCTCGACAGCGCCGTTGATTTCCATCTCGCACCACGCGCCCGGAAAAGGCGACAGGCCGCGAATGGTGTTGTGCACGTCCTTTGCAGGCTTCGACCAGTCTATGCGCGCCTCGGCCTTGTCGATCTTGGCGGCATAGGTGACGCCTTCTTCCGCCTGCGGCTGCAAGGCAAGGCTTTCCCGCTCCAGCGCGCCCAGCGCGCGGATCATCAGGTCGGCCCCGATCATGCTCAGGCGATCATGCAGCTCGCCCGCCGTCATGTCCGGCGTGATGGCAATCTTTTCCGCCATGGCAACCGGCCCGGTATCGAGCCCCGCATCCATCTTCATGATCATCATGCCGGTTTCCGCATCGCCCGCCATGATGGCGCGCTGGATGGGAGCGGCACCGCGCCAGCGGGGCAAAAGCGAGGCATGGCCATTATAGCAACCAAGACGCGGCGCATCGAGAATGGCCTGCGGCAGCAGCAGGCCATAGGCCACCACAATCGCGACATCAGCTTCGAGACTTGCGAAAACCGCCTGCTCTTCCGGGCTCTTGAGGCTCTTCGGCGTGAACACCGGAATGCCGAACTGCTCGGCCTTTTCATGCACCGGCGACTTGGTCAGCTCCAGACCTCTGCGGCCCGCCGGACGCGGCGGCTGCGTATAGACCGCAACAACCTCATAACCGTGACCGATAATGGCGGTGAGGATCGGCACGGAAAATTCCGGCGTCCCCATGAAAACGACACGCATTAAAGCACTTTCCCGGATGCGCGCTGGCTGGCTAGCTTCTTGAACTTCTTGATGACCATATCGCGCTTGAGCTTGGAAATATGGTCGATGAAGAGCACGCCGTTCAGATGGTCGATCTCATGCTGCAGGCAGGTGGCCATCAGCCCGTCGGCTTCCATGGACTGCGGCTTGCCGTCGGCATCGAAATACTCGACCTTGACCGTCGCGGGGCGCTCCACCTCGGCATAATAATCCGGGATTGAAAGACAGCCCTCTTCATAGGTGCCGCGCTCGTCGGAAGACTGCACGATCGTCGGATTGACGAAGACATGCGGCGCCTTCGGCTCGCCTTCCTTGGCGAGATCGATGACGAGCATGCGGATCGGTTCGCCCACCTGAATGGCGGCAAGGCCAATGCCCGGCGCATCATACATGGTGTCGAACATGTCGCCGGCAAATTTGCGCAGCTGGTCGTCAAAGCGTTCCACAGGCGCGGAAACCTGACGCAGGACGGGATCGGGAAGGATGACAAGCGGTTTTACAGACATGCGCTTCACGTAATCGCTCGCATGGGAATCGTCAATTACACTTTGCAAAATGTTCCCGTTTTGATCTCATCAAGGCGATACGAATCAGCTAAGCTCTTCCCATGGAAAACCAAAATCTCTTGAATGAGCCGCTTCTGCAGCTCGGCGCCACATCCTTCACGCTCGGCAATATCCTGCTGGCGGGCATTGTCGTGCTGGTGCTGTGCCTCTGCCTTTTTCTGATCGCGGCGGCGCGTTCCGCCCGGCTTCGCGCAGTTGCGGAAGCGCAGGCCGAGGACCGCGCCCGCGACGCGGAATATCGCATGGCGGAAATCCTGAAAGCCCAAGCAGAAATGCAGGGTCGCATGCAGACCATGGCGGAAGTATTCGGCTCACGGCAGGCGGAATTGAATCAGTCGATCCGCGAACGGCTCGACGGCATGACGCACCGCATCGGCCAGACCATGACCGAGCAGACGCGCTCGACCCACGAGAACCTTGCCAAATTGCAGGAGCGCCTCGCCGTCATCGACACGGCGCAGAACAATATCCAGTCGCTCGCCGGTCAGGTGGTACAATTGCAGGCGATCCTCGCCAACAAGCAGACGCGCGGCGCTTTCGGCCAGTCGCGGATGGAGGCGATCATTGCCGACGGCCTGCCGCAGGGCGCCTACGAATTTCAGGCAACGCTTTCCAACAGCACCCGGCCCGATTGCCTTGTGCGTATGCCCAACAACGCGCCCTCACTGGTGATCGACGCGAAATTCCCGCTTGAAGCCTGGAATGCCATGCGCGAGACCGAACAGGCGGAGGCGCGCAAGGTGGCAGTCGCCCAGTTCCGCCGCGATATGGAAATCCATATCAAGGATGTGTCCGACAAATATCTGATCCCCGGCGAAACGCAGGACACTGCCTTCCTGTTCGTGCCGTCGGAATCGATCTTTGCGGATATTCACGAGCATTTTGAGGCGCTCATCCAGCGCGCGCACCGGGCGCGGGTGGTGATCGTCTCGCCGTCGCTGCTGATGCTCTCCATTCAGGTCATTCAGGCTATTCTGAAAGACGCCCGGATGCGCGAGCAGGCGCATGTCATTCAGGGCGAAGTGATCCGGCTGATGGAAGATGTGGGCCGCCTCGACGAGCGCGTGCGCAAGCTGCAGACGCATTTCGCGCAAGCCAACAAGGATATTGACGATATTCTGGTCTCTTCCAGCAAGGTAACGAAACGCGGCGCGAAGATCGAGGCGCTGGAGTTCGGCCCTGCGCCCACGGAGGAACCTTCACGCCCACAGGCCAGACCGACCGAACCGGGTCAGCTACGTTTGCGTGTCGTGGATGAAGACTAACCGCATTCCAAGCGGGTCAGCGAATTTGCAGACCCGCTATTCGGACTTCGGCTTATTGTCCGAATGACCGAGATCACGCTCCGGCCAGACCAGATCACGCACGCGCTGCTTCAACACCTTGGCTTCCGGAAAACCGCCATCGCGCTTGCGTTCCCAGATGAGTTCTTCACTGCCATCAGGCATTTGAACGCGGATTTCAAAAACCCCGCCCGTGCCCGGACGTAGAGCCACTTCCGCCAGATCCTGCCCGAAAGTTTGCAACAGTTCCTGCGCCATCCACGCCGCCCGCAACAGCCAGTTGCATTGAGTGCAATAGGTGATGGATATGCGGGGATGTTCGGACATGTGAACTAGTACCTCGTCCAATATTGATAGAGAACTTCAATTATATTAGCATATGCAAATATTAGAATGATATAATTTAAAGAACTGCTCTTTAAGCTCAAAAAAAATACCCTATATTATTCTAGTTATATTCGAACGGAGCCCTCATGCCCAATTTCGGAATTTCCTCTTTTCTCAAAATATTACACCTAAACGAAAAGCCTCAAAAGACAGAAATTCGAGGCCGCCTTGAACCAAAGACTGGCGGCGGCTACGATTTCCATGGAAGCGTTAGAAGACTCTGTACTGAAATCGCTCTAAACGACGGCGACCCAGCATTAGTGATTGGCCATATAAAGGATATTAAGAAAGCAGCCGAGCGCAATTCGGCTCGTTTAGGCCTTCAAGCTTTTCTTGAATGGAGAAAACATAATCTTTCAGAAGTATCTACCGCAACAAATGTTACTTATCAAAGCCCTAAAGATTTATTCAAAGTAACATTCAAGCCGAATTTCAGTATGATCGACAGTAACGGCGTCACTGCAGTGCATATCTGGAATACCGCTAAACCAAAACTTGACGATCATTTTGTCCGAGCAACACTATCCATATTTCCAGAACTGTATACAGAAAATAAACCCGATGACCTTGCTGTCCTCTGCTTGCGATCGCAGCGATTAATCCGGCTTGGCCAACCAGACGCAAAGCTGCAAGCGCTCGGAAACATTCTGATCAATAAAATTGAACGAATTATTTCTGAGATAAACGAGGGCGGCGACCGAAAACCTCGGGACATTGGAGAACATCCAACGCCCCCCCGATTCCATTAAACATAATGTGCCTGCCCGAAATGGGCAGGCACTCAATCATCGCCCATCTTGAGCGCCTGAATAAAGGCCTCCTGCGGGATTTCGACCTTGCCGAACTGGCGCATGCGCTTCTTGCCTTCCTTCTGCTTTTCCAGAAGCTTGCGCTTGCGCGTCACGTCGCCGCCGTAGCACTTGGCCGTCACGTCCTTGCGCAGCGCCGAGATCGTCTCGCGCGCCACGATGCGGCCGCCAATCGCCGCCTGGATCGGAATCTTGAACATGTGCTGCGGGATCAGCTCTTTCAGCTTTTCGCAGAGCGCGCGACCGCGCTTTTCCGCAGCCGAACGGTGCACCAGCATCGAAAGCGCGTCCACCGGCTCTTCGTTAACGAGGATCGACATCTTGACCAGATCACCCTCGCGGTAATCCGAAAGATTGTAATCGAACGAGGCATAGCCCTTCGAGATCGACTTGAGGCGGTCGTAGAAATCGAACACCACTTCGTTGAGCGGCAGATCATAGGTGATCATGGCGCGCGGCCCGACATAGGTCAGGTCGATCTGGATGCCGCGGCGCTCCTGGCAAAGCTTCATGATCGCGCCGAGATAATCATCCGGCGTCATGATGGTTGCCTTGATCCAGGGCTCCTCGATCGCGCTGATCTTCACCACATCCGGCATATCGGCCGGATTGTGGAGTTCCTTCTCGGTGCCGTCCGTCATTTTCAGGCGATAGACAACCGAAGGCGCGGTCGTGATGAGGTCGAGATTGAACTCGCGCTCCAGACGCTCCTGAATGATTTCCAGATGCAAAAGGCCGAGGAAGCCGCAACGGAAGCCGAAGCCAAGGGCCGCAGAGGTTTCCATTTCGAACGAGAACGACGCATCGTTGAGGCGCAGCTTGCCCATGGCAGCGCGCAGGTCCTCGAAATCCGCCGCATCGACCGGGAACAGGCCGCAGAACACAACCGGCTGCGCGGGCTTGAAGCCGGGCAGCATCTTTTCGGTCGGGCGGCGATCTTCGGTGATCGTATCGCCAACGCGGGTGTCGGCCACTTCCTTGATGGACGCGGTGATGAAGCCAAGCTCGCCGGGGCCGAGTTCGTCCACCTGAACCATTTTGGGCGTGAATACGCCGGTGCGTTCCACCGGATATTTCGCGCCCGTGCCCATCATGCGGATGGTCTGGCCCTTCTTGAGCACGCCATCGATGATACGCACCAGAACGATGACGCCAAGATAGCTATCATACCAGCTATCGACCAGCATGGCCTTCAGCGGCGCGTTGCGGTCGCCTTCCTTCGGCGCGGGCAACTGCGTGACGATGGCTTCCAGCACATCTTCAATCCCGAGGCCGGTCTTGGCGGAAATATGCACGGCCTGCGCCGCATCGATGCCGATGACTTCCTCGATCTGCTGCTTCACGCGCTCAGGCTCGGCGGCGGGCAGGTCGATCTTGTTCAGCACGACCACGATTTCGTGGTTGTTGTCGATGGCCTGATAAACGTTCGCCAGCGTCTGCGCTTCCACGCCCTGTGAGGCATCCACCACCAGAAGCGAACCTTCGCACGCCGCCAGCGAGCGCGAGACTTCATAGGCAAAGTCGACGTGGCCGGGCGTGTCGATCAGGTTCAGCACATAATCTTCGCCGTTCTTCGCCTTGTAGGAAAGACGGACGGTCTGCGCCTTGATGGTGATGCCGCGCTCGCGCTCGATATCCATCGAGTCGAGGACCTGATCCTTCATCTCACGCGTATCCAGCCCGCCGGTCAACTGAATGAGGCGGTCGGCCAGCGTCGATTTGCCGTGGTCGATATGGGCGACGATCGAAAAATTGCGAATATGGTCTAGTGGTGTGCTCATGCGCGCGATTTAACAGCAAGATGCCAAATTTCAAAGGAGTATTCGCGCCAAAAGGCGGGAAAACCGGCAGCTTTCGCAATCGTGACAACAAGTCCCCTTTGCCTTGTGGCAAAAAGGCGATAAATCACCGCTCGAATAGCGTGCTTTCATGCAGGAGTTTAGGATGAAGACCGAACCGAACGAAGTCCACAACAGGCCGAAACTGGTCACCGTTTTCGGCGGCTCCGGCTTTGTAGGGCGTGCGGTCGTCGCGGCTCTCACCAAGCGCGGCTATCGCGTGCGTGTCGCCGTGCGCAAGCCGGAAATCGCCTATTACATGGCCCCGCTCGGCAATGTCGGCCAGATCCAGATGGTGCAGGCCAATGTACGCCATCGCGGCTCGGTGGAGCACGTGATCAAGGGGGCCGATCATGTGATCAACCTCGTCGGCATTCTGTCCGAAAGCGGCCGCCAGCGCTTCAACGCCGTTCAGGTGCTGGGCGCGAAAAACATTGCCGAAGCCGCCAAGGCCGCAGGCATCCGCATGACGCATGTGTCCTCGCTTGCAGCCGACGCCAATTCGCCGTCGGATTATGCGCGCACCAAGGCGGAAGGCGAAAAGGCCATCCTTTCCGTCCTGCCGGATAGCGTGATCCTCCGTCCGTCGATCATTTTCGGCCCCGAAGACCGCTTCTTCAACCGCTTCGCCAATATGGCGCGCTTCTCGCCTTTCCTGCCGGCAATAGGCGGCGGCGAGACAAAACTCCAGCCGGTCTATGTCGGCGACGTGGCGGAAGCCGTGGCGCTTGCTGTCGATGGCAAGCTGGCGGCAGGCGGCATCTATGAGCTGGGCGGCCCGGATGTGCAGCCGTTCAAGAACTGGATGAAGGACATGCTTGGCGTCATCGGGCGCAAGCGCGCGATCCTCTCCATGCCATGGTGGGTTGCCCGTTTGCAGGCGTCGGTCCTCGGCCTGCTGCCGAACCCGATGCTCACCAACGATCAGGTGACGCTGCTGAAATTCGACAATGTGGTTTCCGAAAAGGCCATCAAGGAAGGCCGCACATTGCAGGGCATCGGCATCACGCCGGAAAGCGTCGACGCCGTGCTGCCATCCTATCTGTGGCGCTACCGCGTCGCCGGACAATACACCAAGACCGGCTTTGCGTGATCCATAGCCGCAGCGGAAACGAACAAGGGGCCTCGCGGCCCCTTTTTGCTGTCCGGCTCACAGGCTTTTTGTCCGCTACGCGGACCGCACCTCATCCCCAGATCAACAGCGCCGCCATTCCAAGCGCACCGACGATCAGACGCCACCAGGCAAACAGCTTGAAGCCGTGGCGAGACACATAGTCGAGCAGATAGCGCACGACGAAAACGCCGGAGATGAAGGCCATCACGAAGCCGACCCCGATCAGCGCCCCGTCGTTGAACGACAGTATATCGCGGCTCTTATAGAGGTCATAGGCAAAAGCGCCTGCCATGGTGGGCATGGCGAGGAAGAAGGAAAACTCCGCCGCCGAACGCTTGTCCGCCCCCAGCAGCAGCGAGCCGACGATGGTGGAGCCGGAACGCGACACGCCCGGTATCATGGCAAGGCACTGGATGAAGCCGATGGCAAGGCACATGGGCAGCGGATAATCCATCACATCGTGATAGCGCGGGCGCAGATTGAGCTGGTCCACCCAGAGCAGGATGAACCCGCCGATGATCAGCATGACGCAGACCAGCATCGGCGTTTCAAACAGCACGCTCTTGATGAAGCCATGCGCCAGCGCGCCGATGACGGCCGCAGGCAGGAAAGCGACCAGAATGCCGAAAACGAAGCGCCGCGTGCGGGCATCGCGGGGGAAATCAGCGAGGATTTTCAGAAGTTTCGCCGAATAGACCGTCAGAATGGCCAGAATGGCGCCGAGCTGGATCAGCACCTCGAAGGTCTTTCCTGTGGATTCAAAACCCAGAAAATGCCCGACCAGCAGCAAATGTCCGGTGGAGGAAACCGGAATAAATTCGGTCAGACCTTCGATAAGACCGAGAAATGCAGCTTCCAGAAGATTGAAAATATCCATGAAGTCAGTACCTTGGGATAGTGGGCACGGCGACGGGTTAAAAAGGCGGATCGGGATAGCGGGCCATCGGCTGAAAACACGCATTTCCAGCGATTGCTTGTCTCACGCAAACATAGCCCTTATAGACTTTATATTCCGTTGAGGCGGCTTCGAATCGCTTGATAGCAGGAAATAGCCTGCTGCATGCGCAAACGCCAGCCGCCGTGCAAACTCCGGACGTTCAATTCAAGCTTCAGTCGAGAGTCTCGCGTCGATCATGCTTACGCTTTTTCATCATCCCATGTCTTCGGGTTCGCGCTATGTGCGGCTCATCCTCGGCGAATATGGCGTTGAAGCGGAACTTATCGAGGAACGGCCGTGGTCGCGCCGCAAGGAATTTCTGGCGCTGAACCCGGCGGGAACCCTGCCAGTGCTCCTGGCCGAAAACGACCTGCCGGTCGTCGGCGCGACGGTGATCGCCGAATATCTGGACGAGACGCGCGGCGCATTGAAGCGCAGCCGCCGCCTCCTGCCGGAAAGCCCGATGGAGCGCGCCGAAGTGCGTCGTCTGGTCGACTGGTTCCTGCTGAAATTCGAGAATGAAGTGACGCGCCACATTGCCCGCGAACGTGTGTTCAAGCTGCAAATGGCGGCAGAGATGGGCGGCAGCGCGCCGGATTCGACCGCCATCCGCGCCGCCCGCACCAATATCCGCCAGCACATGAAATATATCGACTGGCTGGCGGCGACCCGCGACTGGCTTGGCGGCGCGCATCCAAGCTACGCCGACATGGCGGCGGCGGCCTCCATTTCCGTGCTCGACTATCTGGGCGAAATCGAATGGGGCGAAACCAAAGCGGCGCGTGACTGGTATGCCCGCATGAAGTCGCGCCCGGCTTTCCGCCCGTTACTCTCCGACCGCGTGCGCGGGCTTGCCCCGGTGGCCCATTATGGCGACCTCGATTTCTGATAGCCGCGAACAGAAACTCAAGCGCTTCCTGATCGAAGAGGCGAAGGCGGTGGGTTTCGACGCCGTTGCCTTCACCACGCCCGATGCAATTCCGCAAGCCCCCGAACGGCTGCGGCAATATATTGCCGACGGCCATCATGCCGACATGGAATGGATGGAGGAAACCGAAGCCCGCCGCGCCGATCCGAGCGTGCTGTGGCCGGAAGTCCGCTCCATCATGATGCTGGCCATGAATTACGGGCCGGACGCCAATCCGCTCGCCATTCTGGACAAACGAGATCGCGCAGCCATCTCGGTCTATGCGCAGAACCGCGACTATCATGGCATTATCAAGGGCAAGCTGAAACACATCGCGAGCCGCTTCGCCGCGCGCGCCGGGCAGGACGTCAAGGTGTTTGTCGACACCGCGCCCGTCATGGAAAAGCCGCTCGCGCAAGCCGCCGGTCTCGGCTGGCAGGGCAAGCACACCAATCTGGTAAGCCGCGAGCTTGGCTCATGGCTGTTTCTCGGCTCGATTTTCACCACGGCGGAAATCCCGCCCGACGAGCCTGATCGCGACCATTGCGGCTCGTGCCGCGCCTGTCTCGACGCCTGCCCGACCAAGGCTTTTCCCTCGCCCTATCGCATCGATGCGCGGCGCTGCATTTCTTATCTCACCATCGAGAACAAGGGGCCGATCCCGCAAGAGTTCCGAAAAGCCATCGGCAACCGCATTTATGGCTGCGACGACTGCCTTTCCGTCTGCCCGTGGAACAAGTTCGCGCAGGCGACCAGCGAAATGAAGCTGAAAGCCCGTGACGACTTGAAAGAGCCGCATCTGGCCGATCTTCTGGCGCTGGATGACCCGGCTTTCCGCACGCTTTTTTCCGGCTCGCCGGTAAAGCGGATCGGGCGCGACCGCTTCATCCGCAATGTGCTGATCGCCGCTGGAAATTCCGGTGATGCCGCGCTTCTGCCGAGTGTCGAACACCTGCTGGAGGACGCAGCGCCGGTCGTGCGCGGCGCGGCGATATGGGCCTTGAAGCAACTGGCAAGCCCCGATCATGTTGCCGCCAAGCGGAAACGTCTGGCCTCATCCGAAGAGGATGCTACGGTACAGGCCGAGTGGAATATGGAGGAAGTCTGATGCGCATTTTTCTGTTCGGAGCCGGTTATTCCGCCCAAGCCTTTGCTCAAAGGATGGCCGGTGAAGCTGAACGCATCGACGGAACCACACGGCACGAGCAGAAATTTCCCCTCCTTGAACAGGCAGGCATAAAGCCGCTGCTTTTCGATGGTGAGACGCCCTCGCCGAACCTTCTGGACCGGCTTGCCCAATCGACCCATGTGGTCGTTTCAATCTCTCCCGGCGAAAGCGGCGATCCCGCCGTCGCCGTGGTTGAGGAAGCGCTTCGCCGTCCCGACAACACCATCCGCTGGATCGGCTATCTGTCGACGGTCGGCGTCTATGGCGACCATCAGGGCGCGTGGGTGGACGAAACCACAGCCTGCAAGCCTGCCTCCCGCCGCAGCCTTGAGCGCGTCGAAGCCGAAAAGGCATGGGGGCAATTGAGCGAACGGCATGGAACACCGCTGGCGATCTTACGTCTCTCTGGCATTTTCGGGCCGGGCCGCAACGCCTTCATCAATCTGGAACGCGGCAACGCACGGCGCATCGTGAAAAAGGACCAGGTCTTCAACCGCATCCATGTCGGTGACATTGCCGGTTCCTTGCGCTTTCTGGCAGGCACCGACACAGGCGGCATCTTCAACATCACCGACAATGAACCAAGCCCGCCGCAGGATGTCGTCACCTATGCGGCGGAATTGATGGGCGCGACGCCGCCGCCGGAAGTCCCCTTCGAGGAGGCCGATCTGACGCCGATGGCGCGTTCCTTCTATGGCGAGAACAAACGCGTCTCCAACCGCCGCATCAAGGATCTCGGTTACGAATTTGCCTATCCCGACTACCGGACAGCCTTTTCGGCCATGTGGCGCGAGGATAGCTGGCGCTGAAGCCGTGCTGCTGCTAAAAGCAAGCCTGCAACCGAACCGGGACAACACAGAATGAGCAGTACCGAACTCGCAACCAGATAAGCCGCAACAGCCTTTCCGACCTGTTGCGGCGTCTGCCCCGGACCAACTTCCCTTAAAACGCATCCCGACGATGCGCGTTTATAAAAGGCAGACAGCCGCCCGATTTTCCTCGAGCGGATGCTTAGTCATGCCTTTTGATAACAAACAAACTCCTCAGTGGAGCTATTCCCTGCCGTTCGCGCTGGCGCTGATGGCTCCTTTCGACATTCTCGCCTCGCTGGCCATGGACATCTACCTGCCGGTGGTGCCGTCCATGCCCTCAATCCTGCAAACAACACCCGCCATGGTGCAGCTCACCCTCAGTCTCTACATGGTGATGCTGGGCGTCGGGCAATTGCTGTTCGGCCCATTGTCGGACCGTTTCGGACGCAGGCCGGTCCTCATTGGCGGCGGGCTGGTTTTCGCCCTTGCGTCTTTCGCCCTGGCGATCACCGACAATGCCACGCTATTTGTGGCGCTTCGCTTCGTGCAGGCAACGGGGGCGTCGGCGGCGCTGGTCGCCACTTTCGCAACTGTCCGCGACGTTTATGCGACGCGTCCCGAAGGGGCGACGATCTATGGCCTGTTCAGCGCCATGCTTTCCTTCGTCCCGGCGCTTGGGCCGATTGCCGGCGCACTGATTGCAAAGGGTTTCGGATGGCGGGCAATCTTCGCCACGCTCGGACTGTTCGGCCTCGCCGCAACGTGGCGCGCCTTGCGCCACTGGCACGAGACACGACCGAGCAGCACTGCGCCAGCAGCCGGAAGTCTTGGCCGGATCGTGAAGGACTTTTCGTTCTGGACCTATACGCTCGGATTCGCGACAGCCATGGGCACGTTCTTCGTTTTCTTTTCCACCGCACCGCGCATTCTGATCGAACGCGGCGGCTTTGGTGAAACCGGCTTCAGCTTCGCCTTTGCCAGCGTTGCCGTCGTCATGATCGCCGCCACGCGTATCCTGCCCCGCCATACGCAGAAATGGGGCGCGCGCATCAGCGTGGCGCTGGGCATGGCGACGCTGCTTGCAAGCGCCCTGCTTCTGGGCCTCGGCGAGACATTGCTCAAGCCCTCGTTCCTGAGCCTTATCGTCCCGATGTGGCTTGCCGCTGTCGGCATCGTTCTCACCGCATCGATGACTGCCAACGGTGCGCTTGCCGCCTTTGATGACAGTGCGGGCATGGCGGTCGCGGTCTATTTCTGCATCCAGAGCCTGATCGTCAGCCTTGCTGGAACAGCACTTGTCATCTTCCTGCCCGGTGATACCGCATGGCCCCTGATCGCCTTCTGCACGGCGATGCCATTGCTGGTTTTGACCTTGCTGGCAAGGCTGCGGCAGCGCTGAACGAAATGGCGGTCGGCAGCACAAACTGTCGACCGCCATTGAAGCCCCGCCGTTGACACAGCATAATGCCCGCAATCCGGCTGCCTTGATTCGCAGCCGCAGCGCCCTTTGGCAAAACTGGAATTGCCCCATGATCGCAAACAGCCCCAAGATCGCAAACAGATTGAAGAAGTTCGTTCTCGCAGCTTCGCTGGCCGCAATGATCGCGCCCGACTTCGTGCCCATGGCCGCGGCGGAAGACATGCCCGCCAAACAGGCATTTGGCGCGCAAGTGCTGCCGGTGCTTACGCAAGAGCCGCAATCCATCGGCTTTTATGCGAAGGGATGCCTCACCGGTGCCGTGGCCCTGCCGACCGACGGACCAAACTGGCAGGTGATGCGCCTTTCGCGCAATCGCCGCTGGGGCCATCCGCGCATGATCGGCCTTCTGGAAAAACTGTCCCGCGATGCGGCAAAGGACGGCTGGCCCGGCCTGCTCGTCGGCGACATTTCGCAGCCGCGCGGCGGCCCGATGCTGACCGGCCATGCCTCGCATCAGGTCGGCCTCGATGCTGATATCTGGCTGACGCCGATGCCGAAAAAACGTTTTACCGACGCCGAGCGCGAGAGCGTGTCAGCCGTATCGATGCTGCAAAAAGATTCGCTCTATGTCGATCCGAAGAAATGGACCCCTGCCCGCACGGCCCTGCTGAAACACGCCGCAAGCTATCCGGAAGTGGAGCGCATCTTCGTGCATCCCGGCATCAAGAAGCAGCTTTGCGACACGGTGACCGGCGACAGAAGCTGGCTCGGAAAGGTTCGCCCCTATTGGGGTCATTTCTACCATTTCCATGTGCGCCTGACCTGTCAGCCCGGATCGCCCGAGTGCAAGGCACAGCCGAAGGTGCCTGCCGGTGACGGCTGCGACAAGTCTCTCGCCTGGTGGTTCACCGATGAACCGTGGAAGCCCGCCAAGCCATCGAAGGAACCGCCGAAAAAGCCGCGTCCGGTGATGGTCTCCGATCTGCCGAAGTCTTGCGCCGCCGTACTGAACGGCCCTGCGCCGAATTCGATCGCGGACGTCACCTACGGCGCGCAGTGAGGCTTTTGCCACTTTTCAGGTCTTTGGCGCTTCGCTATAGACTTAAAACGATTTAGAAAGCCGGAGCGGTTCCGTTGGAACAGAACCGTTGAACCGCCCCGGCTCTGTACTCCATCGCATTTTCCCTACGCAAAACCGTTTCACACTTTTGCTGGAAATGCTCTAGGTTTCATCGCATTGTCCCACGCAAAACCGTTTCACACTTCTGCTGGAAATGCTCTAATGACAAGGTTATCAGCTCACAAGGTTGCTCATTCATGACGGAACGCCTGCGCATCGCATTGATCGCCCACGACCAGAAGAAGGACGACATGGTCGCCTTCGCAAAAGCGCATGAGCAGGCGCTGTCGCGCTATGACATTGTGGCGACGGGAACGACCGGCGGCCTCATTCTGGATGCCTGCCCTTCACTGCGCATCCAGCGCGTGAAAAGCGGGCCGCTCGGCGGCGACCAGCAGATTGGCGCGATGATCGCGGAGGGCACGGTGGAAGTGCTCATTTTCTTCATCGACCCGCTGTCGCCGCTTCCGCACGATGTCGACGTGAAGGCGCTGACGCGCCTCGGCAGCGTCTATGACATTCCGATGGCGCTCAATCGTGCGACTGCCGAAAGGCTGATCAAGGCGCTTGATTGATCAGGCGCGACCAACCAGCAGGCGAAAAGATGACCAGGGAGAGGACATGCTAGCGACTATCGACGCCGAACAGGGGTTCCGGTTTCCAGTGCTCGTCGGCGATATCGGTGGAACCAATGCCCGTTTTGCCATTCTCGTGGATTCCAATGCGGAACCGAAGGAGTTTCCCGTTCTCCAGACGGCGAATTACGCCACAATCGATGAGGCGATACAGAGCGCCATTCTCGACCACACCTCGATCCGTCCGCGTTCCGCCATTCTGGCTGTAGCCGGTCCCGTCGACGGGGATGAGATCGACCTCACCAATTGCGACTGGGTGGTGCGCCCGAAAAAGATGATCGCCGATCTCGGCTTCGAGGACGTAACCGTGCTGAACGATTTCGAGGCGCAGGCGCTCGCCGTCGTGTCTCTCGGCAGCGATCATCTGGAACAGATCGGCGGCAAGCCCGACGAGGTGATCGCTACCCGCGTCGTACTTGGACCGGGAACGGGGCTTGGCGTTGCCGGGCTTGTCCGCACGCGCCATGCCTGGGTGCCGGTGCCGGGCGAAGGCGGCCATATCGACATCGGCCCGCGCACGACACGTGACTATGAGGTCTTCCCGCATATCGAGCGCATAGAGGGCCGCGTTGCTGGCGAACAGATTCTTTGCGGGCGCGGACTGCGCAATCTCTATCTGGCCATATGCGCCGCCGACAAGGTGACGCCGACGCTGGAAACCCCCGCCGATATTACATCAGCCGGGCTCGACGGCAGCAATGCGCAAGCCGAGGAAACCCTGCATCTGTTCGTCACCTACCTAGGACGGGTGGCAGGCGATCTGGCGCTGATCTTCATGGCGCATGGCGGCGTCTATCTTTCCGGCGGCATTCCGCAGCGCATCCTTTCCGCGCTGAAAGCCGGTGCCTTTCGCGAGGCTTTTGAGGACAAGGCCCCGCATAAGGCCATCATGCGCGACATTCCTGTCCGCGTGATCACGCACCAGCTTGCCGCCCTTACCGGGCTTTCCGCCTTTGCGCAGGCCCCTGCCCGTTTTGAAGTCGCGACCGAAGGACGCCGCTGGCGCATCGACTGATCGGCAAAGCTTGAGGATGGTCAAGCCGCACGGATAACGTTATAGAAACGCTGCACTGAAATTGTCGCTGGCTTTTTCAGTGCAGCGTTTCCGTATGGGAAGTCGTATTTTTCAACGTTAGCCGCCGGTCCAGCCGGAGGGCAAAGAGACAAAAAGCGCTTTTGCACGTGAGCCTATTCAAGAAGAAGAACAAGAAGATCGATACGGGCGAAGCCACCCGCGTAATCCGGCGCATGATGTCGGAAAATATCCGCGAATATAAGAAGAACTACGTCATCGCCATACTGGCTTCGCTCATCGTCGGCGCATCGAATGGCGCGCTGGCCTATCTGATGAAGCCGATGATCGACAAGATTTTCTACGAGCAGAATCTCGGTCTGGTCTGGGTCATTTGCGGCACATTGCTGGCCATTTTCATCCTGCGCGGCATTTCCGGCTACATACAGGCCGTGGAGCTTGCCAAGATCGGCAACAATCTGGTCGCGCGCTATCAGAAGCGCATTTTCGACCATCTAATGAAGCTCGGCCTCGATTTCTACAACGATACACGTTCCGGCCATCTGGCGGCGCAGATCAACCAGAATGTTTCCGGCATCCGCGATCTTCTCAACATGACGATTTCGTCGATCGCGCGTGACCTCATTTCGCTGATCGGTCTCGTCGGCACCATGTTCTATATGGACCCTGTCCTGTCCGTCGCGATTTTCCTGATCGGGCCGCCGCTCATTCTGGCCGTCGCCTATATTTCGCGCCGCATCCGCTCCGTCACCCGCGATCTCGTGCATCTCAATTCCCATCTGCTGGGCGCGATGCAGGAATCGATTCAGGGCATTGCCATCGTCAAGGCCTTTACGATGGAGGATCAGCTGCGCGCCAAGATCGGCAAGCTTATCGATCAGTCGGAAGGCCGCAGCAACAAGATCGCCAAAGTGTCCGAGCGCACGACGCCCATTTCCGAAATGCTGGCCGGTTTTGCCGTGGCTGGCGTGCTGGCCTATAGCGGCTATCGCGCCATTCTCGACCACCAGCCGCCGGGCGCAACCTTCGCCTTCATCACCGCGATGCTGCTTGCCTATGATCCGGCGCGCCGCCTCGCCCGCCTTCAGGTCGGACTGGAAAAGGCGCTCGTCAATGCCCGCATGATCTACGAAGTGCTGGATATAGAGCCGCGCCAGCGCGATGTTCCGCACGCAATGGAGCTGAAAGCTGGCCCCGGCGAAATCCGCTTCGAGGATATCTATTTCACCTATAACGAAACCGCGCCGGTGCTGCATGGCGTGAGCTTTGTCGCCAAGGCAGGCGAAACCACTGCGGTGGTCGGCGCTTCAGGCGCAGGCAAATCCACCCTCATCAATCTCGTCCAGCGCTTTTACGATCTCGACAAAGGCAAGATCCTGTTCGACGGGCAGGATATCGCCCAGGTCAGAAAGCGGTCGCTGCGCCATGCCATCGCCTATGTCTCGCAGCAGCCCTATCTCTTTGAAGGCACAATTGCCGACAATATCCGCTATGGCCGCCCGGACGCGACGGATGAGGAAATCATCGAGGCGGCCAAGCTTGCCCATGCGCATGATTTCATCCTGCAACAGCCGCAGGGCTACGATACGCCGGTCGGCGAAAACGGTGTGACGCTTTCCGGCGGCCAGCGCCAGCGCGTTTCGATTGCCCGCGCCATCGTGCGCAATGCGCCGGTTCTCCTGCTCGACGAGGCGACTTCCGCCCTTGACAATGAATCGGAAAAGCGGGTCCAGCAGGCGCTGGAAGGCATCATGCAGAACCGCACTACGATCGTGATTGCGCATCGCCTTTCCACCGTGGTCAATGCCGATCGCATCGTGGTGATGGAAGCGGGCCGCGTGGTGGAGGAAGGCCGTCACGACGATCTGATCGCCATCCCGAACGGTGTCTATGCCCGTTTCTATCAGTTGCAGAGCGGCAACGGCGATTTCATCACTGAAAAGACGGCAGAAGAATTGCGGACAGGAGAACCACGATGAGCGGAGAAACCGAAAGCAGCGAAATGGGCCTTGTCGTCGTCGGCGCGGGCGGGCGCATGGGCCAGACGTTGATCCGCACCATCCAGACCATCGAAGGCGCGAAACTGGTGGGCGCCATCGAACGCTCAAGCTCCCCGCTTCTGGGCCGGGATGCCGGCGAGGTCGCCGGCGTAGGCCCGCTCGGCGTGACCATCACCGACGATCCGCTGCCGGTGTTCGCCAGGGCACAGGGCGTCCTCGATTTCACAAGTCCCGCGGCAAGCGTCGAATTTGCAGGCCTCGCCGCGCAGGCGCGCATCGTGCACGTCGTCGGCACCACAGGCTGCTCGGCGGAAGACGAAGAGAAAATCCGCGCCGCTGCCCGCCACGCAACCATCGTCAAATCCGGCAATATGAGCCTCGGCGTCAATCTTCTGTCCGTTCTGGTGCAGAAGGCGGCGCAAGCACTTGATCCGGCCGATTTCGACATCGAAATCCTTGAGATGCACCACAAGCACAAGGTCGATGCGCCATCCGGCACCGCCCTGCTTCTCGGCGAAGCGGCAGCCAAGGGGCGCGACATTGCCTTGGCGGAAAACAGCGTCCGTGTGCGTGACGGCTATACGGGCCCGCGCGAACCCGGCTCCATCGGCTTCGCCACATTGCGCGGCGGTTCGGTCATTGGCGACCATTCGGTGATTCTGGCCGGTCCCGGCGAACGCATTGTTCTCTCTCACCATGCCGAAGACCGTTCGATCTTCGCGCGCGGTGCGATCAAGGCCGCACTTTGGGCCTATGGCAAAAAGCCCGGCCTCTATTCAATGCTCGATGTTCTCGGGCTGAACGACTGATTTTCTTCATAAACGGAGCGTTGCATATGTCTCGTACTCTCGTCCTGGTCCGCCACGGTCAAAGCGAATGGAACCTCAAGAACCTTTTCACCGGATGGCGCGATCCGGGCCTGACCGAACAGGGCCACGCCGAAGCCAAGGCCGCTGGCCAGCGCCTGAAGGCCGCCGGTCTCAAGTTCGACATCGCATACACGTCCGCGCTGTCGCGCGCCCAGGTGACCTGCCAGCACATCCTCGATGAGCTCGGCCAGTCCGATCTCGAGACGATTCGCGATCAGGCCCTGAACGAGCGCGACTATGGCGATCTGTCCGGCCTCAACAAGGACGATGCCCGCGCCAAATGGGGCGAGGAACAGGTGCATATCTGGCGCCGTTCCTATGACGTTCCGCCTCCGGGCGGCGAAAGCCTGAAGGATACCGGCGCGCGCGTATGGCCCTATTATCTGCATACCGTGCAGCCGCATGTGCTGCGCGGCGAAACGGTTCTGGTCGCCGCACACGGCAATTCGCTGCGTGCGCTCATCATGGCGCTGGACGGCCTGACGCCGGAGCAGATTCTCAAGCAGGAACTCAATACCGGCGTTCCGGTCATCTACCGGCTCAATGCTGATTCGACCGTTGCCTCGAAGGAAATTCTCGAAGCCTGATAGCCGTTTGGCTGTGAATTCATCGGGCGCGTCCGCGCGCCCATCCCTCTTTCCAACGCGAAAAAAGCATCGGCTGAAAAAAAGCTGGCTGAATGTCGAAAACGCGATTGACAGAGGCAGGTCGACCCCTTAGATGGGTCCTCGTCGCCCAGATGGCGGAATTGGTAGACGCACCAGCTTCAGGTGCTGGCGCTCGCAAGGGCGTGGAGGTTCGAGTCCTCTTCTGGGCACCATTTCCAAGTCTTCGGACCACTACCAAGGTTCTGAAGCGCCCCAAAAAGCCCGCGCAAGCGGGCTTTTTTGTTTGGGATTGATGTTCACTGGCCGCAGGCTTTATGCCCCCGATTCACCCAGTATTCTGATAGACAATGCAGTTTTCTCCTTCCGAACGCGCCGCTTTCTTTGAATTGCTGAAATGGCGGCGCGACGTCCGCCACTTCAGCAACAGGGCCGTGGACGATGGAATCATTGAGGCTTTGCAGAAAGCGATGGATTACGCCCCCTCCGTCGGCAATGCCCGCCCCTGGCGGGTGATTTCAGTCGAAACTGCTGCAAAACGTGCAGCGGTTCACGACATCTTTCTGGCAGCCAACCGATCAGCCGCCGAGATCTATGACAGCGCGCGCGCAGAGCATTACCGGAACCTGAAATTGGAAGGCATCAGCGTTGCTCCGGTGCAGCTTGCCATTTTCACCGAAACCGCGCCGGTCGAAGGGCATGGTCTCGGTCGGCAGTCGATGGCCGTTACCCTTGAACACAGCACCGCCATGGCGGTCCAGAACCTCAATCTGGCGGCAAGATCGTTCGGGCTCGGCGTCGGCATGGTTTCCATTCTCGACCCCGACGCGATGGAAAAGCTTTTCGAGGCCCAGTCCAGCTGGCACTTCAGCCTCTATCTGTGCATCGGCTGGCCATTGGCCGATGACGACACCCCCCTGCTGCACAAAGACAGCTGGCAGAAAAACAAGCCGACCGTCTGGCAGCGCGCCTGAACTGCCTTCACAGCGCATTGTCAACAGCGCTACAAATTCTGCCTATTGCGCTGTTCTCGCAATTGGCGGCACAATTCCGCCTGCTATGCTCAAAATATAAAAATGGGGGGCAAACATGCGCCGCAGAGGCTTGCTGGAATTCGGCAGAAACAGAACGCTCTATGGCCTGTTCCTGCTTTGCGCGATCTGCGCCATTGCGGGCAGTGTGATGAGCTACAATGGCGAGGTTTCAGGCTGGCGCTGGCTGCATTATCTGACCAAGCCAACCGCAACTCTACTGCTGCTCGCAGCCGTCCTATGCGCCGGACGGCCCAAATCGAAAACTTACGGATTCGCCATCGCCTTCGGGCTGGTTTTCGCCGCACTTGGCGATTTCTTCCTGATGCTGTCCGGCGACTATTTCATGGCGGGCCTGATCTGCTTTCTCATTACCCATTGCGCCTATATCTATGCGCTTTGCCGCCAGACGCGCTTTGCCGCGCATAAGGGCGTTTTCGTCCTTTTCGCCATCGCCGCCCTTGCCATCATAGCTGGCCTCTGGTCGTCACTGCCGACGCCCATGAAAATCCCGGTCATTGTCTATGCCGCAGCCCTCGGCATCATGGCAGCACAGGCGATGAGCCGCGCGCTCGGCACCGAACCGGAAACGCCGCAACGCTACGCCGCCTGGCTTGCGGCCGCTGGCGGTCTTTTTTTCATGGCAAGCGACACGCTGCTGGCCTTCGGACGGTTCAGCCTCGACATTCCGCTAAGTGGCCTTTGGGTGCTTGCAACCTATTATGCCGCCCAATTCCTCTTTGCCCGCTCGACGGAGGACTTTGCCTATGGCAGTTGAAGAACAGAGACTGCAACTGTCGTTTGAGCGCCTGCGCAACGCCTGGCTTGAGAACCGTCCGGCCTATGAACAGCGTCTGGACGATCTGAAGCGGCTGCGTCAGGCGCTCGAAAAGCGGCTTGATGAAATGGCGAAAGCCATCAGCGCGGATTTCGGCAACCGCTCGCTGCACGAAACCCTGCTCGGTGAGGCCAGCGTCGTCTTTGCCGAAATCGACGATGCGCTGCACAACCTCAAGCGCTGGATGAAACCGAAACGCCGCAAGGCCGGATGGAAAATGTGGCCCGCCAAAGCGGAAATCCGCTATGTGCCGCTCGGTGTGGTTGGGGTCATCGCGCCGTGGAACTATCCCGTCAATCTGGCGCTGGCACCGCTCGTCGCAGCAATCGCAGCCGGAAATCATGTTTTCCTAAAGCCGTCCGAACATACGCCGCGCACGGCGCAATTCCTACAAAGCCTGCTTGCCGAAGTTTTCCCGGAGGATCGCGTTGCCGTGGCGCTTGGTGATGCATCGCTTTCCGCGCAATTCGCATCGCTGCCCTTCGACCATCTCTTTTTCACCGGCTCAACATCTGTGGGGCGCAAGATCATGGCGGCGGCAGCACCGAACCTGACGCCGGTGACGCTGGAACTTGGCGGCAAGTCACCCGCCATCGTCAGCGAGAATGCCAATCTCAAACGCGCCGCCCGCTCAATCGCGACGGGAAAATTCTTCAATGCCGGACAGACCTGCATCGCTCCTGATTATGTGCTGATCCACCAGAGCCGGCGCGACGAATTCATAGACCTTCTGCGCGCTGAAATGCAGGCGCGCTATGGCGGCTCATCAGCGGCAAAGGACCGCACCACGATCATCAATGAAGCGCAGGAAGCACGGCTCGCGAAGCTGCTGACCGATGCCGCGAACAAGAGCGAAGCTGTCATTGAACTTCTGGCCGGTTTCGATCGGCCGCGACTGATGTCGCCCGTCCTCGTGCTCGAACCCGCCGCTGACAGCGCAATCATGCAGGAGGAGATTTTCGGCCCGCTTCTGCCGATCCTCAGCTATCGCCTGCTCGACGATGCCATCGGTTTCGTTCTGCGGCTCGACCGTCCGCTGGCGCTTTACTGTTTCAGCGACAACACCGCAGAGATCGAAATGATGCTAGGCCGCATTGTTGCTGGCGGGGTCTGCGTCAATGATACGCTCTACCATTTCGCCTGTAGCGACCTGCCATTCGGCGGCGTGGGCGCAAGCGGCATGGGCCAGTATCATGGCCAAGACGGTTTCCTGACCTTTTCCAAGGCAATGCCGGTCCTGACCAAATTTGCCCCGGCGCCGAGCGATCTCATCAGGCCGCCTTATACCGGCCTCACCGACAGGCTTATCCGTTTCATTGCAAGATGAGGCTCGGAACCTGCCGAACCAACTTTGCGTTTAGTTCCGGAAGTCGCCGAATTGTGTAGGCAACTGCTATTCAAACAGATGAACAATCCGACTATATAGAAACGGATGCGGGTTTATCATAGGCTTTCGGACCGAATACCTCACAGGTGAGAACGGGTGCTGAAAAAGAAAGAACCAAACCGGATATCGAAGTCCATCCTGACTGCAATCCGGAACAGGCCGGGTTACAGGCCGCTCAACGCCAATATTGCTGGCGGTGACGTCGTTATTGCATCTTACAATGTCCATAAATGCATCGGCATCGACAAGCAGTTCAATCCGCAGCGAACCGCCGAGGTCATCAGTGAGATCGACGCGGACGTGATCGCCTTGCAGGAAGCCGACAGGCGTTTCGGCGAGCGATCCGGCCTGCTCGATCTGGGGCTGCTTGAGCGCCGTCATGGACTTATCCCCGTTCCCATCACAGCAACAATGCCCAAGGGCCACGGCTGGCACGGCAACGTGCTCCTGTTCCGCGAAGGTGTGGTGCGCAATGTGCAGCAGCTCAAGCTGCCCGGCGTCGAGCCGCGCGGCGCGCTGGTCGCGGACCTGCAATTTCCGGCAGGCCCTTTGCGCGTCATCGCCGCGCATCTCGGCCTTCTGAAACGCTCCCGCGAGCAACAGGCCGAGAGCATCCTTACCGTCTTGCAGGAGGCTGACACACTGCCGACGCTGCTGATCGGCGACCTCAACGAATGGCGCATCGGCAAGCGCTCGTCGCTGGCCGCCCTCATGCCGACATTCAACCATGTCGCAACGGCAGTACCGAGCTTTCCTTCGCGGTTCCCGGTTTTTGCACTGGATCGCGTACTGGGCGCGCCCCACAATCTGGTCACATCGGTTGAAGTGCACAACACGCCGCTGGCGCGTCTGGCGTCCGATCACCTGCCGATCAAGGCGCATCTCGACCTCAAATCGGCAACGAGCCTGCTTGAAGAACTCAGCCCGGAAATATTCAACAGCCGAACGGGATGATATTCACAGGTAAGGCGAACCCAGCCAGATAATCCGGTCCAGAAGACGCTCCAGGAAAGGCCGATTCTTGAGCCGCGCAAGATTGACCTCGCGGCTTCCCTCTATCACCTTGCCGATACGCTCTTCCACCTGACGCGCCACGTCACGGTCGAGAATTTCCAGATCGACCTCGAAATTCAGCCGCAGCGAGCGCGGATCGATATTGGATGACCCGACATAGGACCATGCGCCGTCGATGGTCATCAGCTTGGAGTGATTGAAGGCACCCCCAGCCCGCCAGATACGGCAGCCATCCTTCAAGAGTTGATCGAACTGCGCGCGCATGGCGCGGTCCACCAGCTTCAGGTTGTTGACGCCCGGCACGACGATATCCACCGACACGCCGCGCCGCGCCGCCGTCACCAGCGCGCTGATCAATTCGCGGTCCGGCAGAAGATAAGGCGTCATGATGAGAATATGCTGCTCGGCAATCGAGAAGGCGCCCATCATCATGCGCTGGTTGGTTTCCACGTTCTTGTCCGGCCCCGACCCGACGACACGCACCAGCGTTCCCGTTCCCGGCGGGTTTTCCGGCGGCGCGATCTTCCATGCTTCCCCGGTCAGAAGCTCGCCGGTGGCAAAGCGCCAGTCTTCCGATGCGATATGAAAGAGATCGGCGATAGCCGGTCCTTCCAGCTTGAAGTGCGTATCGAAGGCAACGGCATCGCCCGCAATCCTTCGCACAAACCCCGCGCGGATATTCATGCCGCCGGTAAAGGCGATCTTGCCGTCGACGATGAGGATTTTGCGGTGGGTGCGAAGGTTCGCGTAAGGCAGGCGCAGCCCGATGATGATGTTGCCGTTGAACACATCCACGGCAACGCCCTTGTCCTTCAGGAGCTTGACGATGCTTGGAAAGGAATAGCGTGCACCGACGGCATCCACCAGCACGCGCACTTCCACGCCGCGCCGGACCGCATCGCCCAGCGCATCGGCAAACACTTCGCCAATCCCGTCCCGGTCGAAAATATAGGTTTCCAGCATGATGCTGCGTTCAGCGCGGCCTATGGCGTCGAGCATTGCGGCATAAGCTTCGTCGCCCGTCTCCAGCATGTCGATATTGTTGCCGCTGGTGAAATCGTAAAGGCTGACCGCATCGCCAAGAATCTTCATGGCCCCGAACTGGCGTCCGAAGGCGGCCCGCACCAGATCGTTCGTCGTATCGAAGTGCGACAGGTGATAGAGCGCAATCTTGCCCCGGTTGGCGCGCTGGTGGCTGAGCGTCGAACGCCGGATGCGGTTTACGCCAGCAATCGCATAGACCACCGCTCCCACGATGGGCGAAAGCACAATCACGCCGACCCAGCCGATGGCTGTTCGGACTTCCTCTTTCGTCATGGTCGCGTGAATGGCGGCGATCGCTCCGAGAACGACCGACAGGACAAACAGGATATGCGGCCAGTAGTGGGAAACGAGATCGAACATCACATGAACTTTAAACGGAATACGATTTTAATAGCAAAGAGATATAATGGGAGATCGTCGAGACGAACAGTGGGGGGCATTGGCGTTCTCACCCGTTCATCGCAAAGCTGGCCAAATCCGGGACATGCCTTATATTGTTCTGGAGGCATGACAATTTGAGGGACGTCTCATGGCAACAGCTCACAATGATTTCGACCGTCCGGCTCTTCCAAAGGAACTCTCCGGCAAGTGGGGCTGGTTCGTCGCCCTTGGGGTGGCGCTTCTGATCCTCGGAGGCATCGCCTTCGGCAATCTGGTGCTGGCCACCGTGGTCTCGGTCTACTATGTCGGCCTGATGATGCTCATCGGCGGCGCCATGGAAATCGTTCATGCATTCGGCGTCAAAACCTGGGGCAGCTTCTTCTTCTGGCTCCTGAGCGGCCTGCTTTATACGGCGGCGGGCATCGTCGCCTTCATCAATCCCGTGCTGGCGGCCGGTGTGCTGACCTTCCTGCTGGCGGCGGCGCTTCTGGGTTCCGGTGCTTTCCGCATCTGGCTCGGCTTCAAGTCGAAACCCTCGGCTGGCTGGGGCTGGATCGTCGCAGGCGGCGTCGTCACGTTGCTCCTCGGCCTTATCATCGCCATGCAATGGCCGGTCAACAGCCTGTTCATCCTTGGCCTGTTTCTGGCGATAGACCTGATTTTCCAGGGCTGGTCTTTCATCGCCTTCGGTCTCGGCATCAAAAGCCGATAATATATGCAAAGCATTTAAACTCGACCTTTTGGCAAAGGACTGCTAGATGAACCGCCAATCTTTGCGGCGGTTCATGCTGCCCGTTCCTTTGCTATCACGAGTTTCTTCATGCCCGCTGACCATCCCGTTTCCAAGCGCCGCACATTCGCGATCATCGCGCACCCGGACGCCGGTAAGACCACGCTGACCGAAAAGCTGCTGCTGTTCGGCGGCGCCATCCAGCTTGCCGGTGAGGTGAAGGCCAAGAAAGACCGCATCCAGACCCGCTCCGACTGGATGAATATCGAGCGCGACCGCGGCATTTCCGTCGTCACCTCGGTGATGACCTTCGAGTACAAGGATTGCATCTTCAACCTGCTCGACACGCCGGGCCACGAAGATTTTGCCGACGACACCTATCGCACGCTGACCGCCGTTGATAGCGCCGTCATGGTCATCGACGCCGCCAAGGGTATCGAGCCACGCACGCTGAAACTCTTTGAAGTCTGCCGCATGCGCGATATTCCCATCGTCACCTTCGTCAACAAGATGGACCGCGAGGCGCGCGACCCGCTGGAAATCCTTGATGAGATCGAAGAGAAGCTGGCGCTCGACACGGCCCCCATCACCTGGCCGATCGGCTCGGGCAAGAGCTTTGCGGGCACCTTCGACCTGCATAACGACACGCTGCGCCGCCAGGACAACGAAGAACAGCCAACCAAGGTGAGCGGGCCGGAAGAAGCGGCAAAGCTTTTGCCGGAAAATGAGCGTGAAGCATGGCTGGAAGGCGTGGAACTGGCGCGCGGCGTCTGCCGCCCGTTCGACCTCGCCGCCTTCCGCGAAGGCCACATGACCCCGGTTTATTTCGGCTCGGCGCTGAAGAATTATGGTGTGCGCGACCTCATCGAAGCCTTCTGCGATTTCGGCCCCTCCCCGCGCGACCAGCAGGCCGATACTCGCATGGTGGCGGCAACCGAAGACAAGATGACCGGTTTCGTGTTCAAGATTCAGGCCAATATGGACCCGAACCACCGCGACCGCATCGCCTTCCTGCGCGTCTGCTCGGGCAAGCTGTCGCGCGGCATGAAGGCGAAGCTGGTGCGCACCGGAAAACCAATGAGCCTGTCGGCACCGCAATTCTTCTTCGCGCGCTCGCGCCAGATTGCCGACGAAGCCTTCGCGGGCGATGTGGTCGGCATTCCGAACCACGGCACCTTGCGCATCGGTGACACGCTGACCGAGGGCGAGGACATCCTGTTCCGTGGGGTGCCGAACTTCGCGCCGGAAATCCTGCGCCGCGTGCGCCTCGACGATGCGATGAAAGCCAAGAAGCTGCGCGAAGCGCTGCAGCAGATGGCCGAGGAAGGCGTCGTGCAGCTCTTCCTGCCCGATGACGGTTCTCCAGCCATTGTCGGCGTCGTCGGCGCGCTGCAGATCGACGTCCTGACCGAACGGCTCAAGGTCGAATATTCGCTGCCGGTCGGCTTTGAAATGTCGCGCTTCTCTGTCTGCCGGTGGATTTCCGCCGACGATCCGGCGGAAGTCGACCGCTTCATTGCCGCGCATCGCGCCGATATCGCACACGATCTTGACCGTGACCCGGTATTTCTGGCCCAGAACGGCTTCTCGCTCAATTACGAGGCTGAGCGCTGGAAAGCCATCCGCTTTGCCACCGTCAAGGATTACCAGGTCCGCGGCAAAGCCTGATCCTTTGGAGAGAAAATGAACGATCCGGTTCTGGCTGCGCTCGATCTGCCCGAGGCGCTGCGGCAGCAATTGCGGGAATATCGCAGTCGAAAGGACGAGCTTGGCCGCTCAACGGCCAATGTGCATCTGCTCGACCATCCCGAACGCGAACCTCTGGTTCTGAAAGTGGAGCCGCAAAGCCCGGTCGGCGAACTTGCCGACGAAGCGGCCCGGCTTCGCTGGCTCAGGCAGCAAAATCTCGCCTGCCCGGAAGTTCTCGCTTTCGAAATCGCCCCGGCGCGCAGCTTTCTGCTGATGACGCGTCTGCCGGGCCAAGATCTGGCTTCGGCAGTCGGCACGCTGACGCCGGAGCGGATTGTCGATATTCTGGCGACCGCCCTGAAATCGATGCATGCCATCGACCCGGCATCCTGTCCGTTCGATCACCGGCTGGAGTTTCGCATCGAAGACGCGCGCAAGCGTGTTGCAGCCGGTGCGGTGGACGAAGAGGATTTCGACGAGGAACGCGAAGGACGGACCGCTCAGGGCGTATTCGAAGAACTGCTTCACCTCAAACCTGAAAGCGAAGACATTGTCGTCACTCATGGCGATGCCTGCCTGCCGAATTTCATGGCTGACAACGACGCTTTTTCTGGTTTCATCGATTGCGGCAGGCTCGGCCTCGCCGACCGTCATCAGGATCTGGCGCTTGCCTGCTGGAGCATCCGCTACAATCTGGGCGAGGAATGGGTACAGCCTTTCCTTGACATCTATGGCGGGCCTGCCATCGATGAAGCAAAGATCACTTATTATCGTCTGCTGGACGAGTTCTTTTAAAAAAAACAAATAGATAGGCGCGATCTGATTGGATCAGCTCGCCGCCCCTTTACCGATCCGCACATGGCGGAGTTTTTCGGGATTGCGCACGAGATAAATCGCATGGACCTGTCCGTCGACGATCTCCAGTGCCGCAACCTGCGGCAGCCCATCCGCCTCCATGCTGATATGCCCCGGCAGGCCGTCGAATACTGCAAACTGCCGGATTGCGGGAGGCACGCCATTGGCCTTGCGGGAAATGCCCTCGTAAAAGCGCATGATCTTCGCCCGCCCGTAGATGGGATTGAGCGCCGCATTGCGAACACCGCCGCCATCTGAATACATTATCGCATCTTCCGCCAGAAGGCTCTGCAATGCAGTGAGATCGCCACTGCGCGAAGCTTGAAAGAAGGCGTCCGCGATGGTGCGTCCGCGGTCTTCCGGCAGGCTGAACCGCGGCTTTTCCTGACGCACATGCATCCGTGCCCGGCTAGCAAGCTGTCGGCAGGCCGCCGCATCGCGGTCGAGCACTTGCGCGACTTCCCGAAAATCCATGCCGAAAACATCATGTAACAGAAAAGCCGCCCGCTCCAGCGGTGACAGCCGGTCAAGCGCCAGCATGAGCGTCAGCGTGATCTCGTCGCTCCGGTCTTCCTCTTCCTCGACGAGAGGTTCGGGGAGCCACAGGCCGGGGTAGG
The DNA here is from genome assembly GCF_008932435.1 of Brucella pseudintermedia. Lineage (GTDB taxonomy): Bacteria > Pseudomonadota > Alphaproteobacteria > Rhizobiales > Rhizobiaceae > Brucella > Brucella pseudintermedia. The sequence continues at coordinate 516,729 of NZ_WBWE01000001.1, forward strand.
TCTCACGGCGCACCCGTGCGGACTTCAGATGATCCAATGCGAGCCGGCTCACCACGCGCACCAGCCAGCCCTCCGGTTCGCGAACGGCATCCTGCGCTGCCCTGTTCCAGCGCAACCAGGCTTCCTGCACAATATCCTCGGCCTCCGCATGAGAGCCTATCATGCGGTAAGCGATGCGAACGAGCCGGGGCCGCAGAGCCTCGAACGCGTCCGCATCGAAAATTTTATCCGTTTCAGGCTGCTGACGCATCGGCCATGACCGGATGCACGGTGCGAAATCCGACCGCGACGCGGTTCCAGAGGTTGATCATATTGATGGCCATGCTGAGTTTCACGATTTCCTCATCGGTGAAATGCTCCTTCAGGGCATTGAAATCCTCATCCGGCGCGCGGGTCTGCGCGATAAGCGTCAATGCCTCGGTCCATGCAAGCGCGGCACGCTCGCGCGGCGTGAATAACGGCGATTCCCGCCACGCTGCCACGAGGTAGAGGCGTTCTTCAGTCTCTCCCGCCTTGCGGGCATCGCGCGTGTGCATGTGAATGCAATAAGCGCATCCGTTGATCTGCGATGCGCGAATACGCACGAGTTCATAAAGACTATATTCCAGCCCGGCCTCCGACACGGCCTTTTCCGCCTCGACCATGACCTGCATGATCTTGGGCGCCAGCTTATACGGAACGAGTCTCGCTTCCATGATACGTCTCCTTGGGGCCTACGATTTGATGTCGCTCACCATCAAGACGAAACGGGCGCCGCAGATGTGACATGCCTTGCAGAAAAATTACTTCCCTGTTTCCAGAAGCCGTTCGGCAATCTTTGCCGCCAGTCTTTCGGCGACCTGTTCCTTGCTCATTTCCGGCCATTCCTCGATACCCGACCGGCTGAGAATACGAACATGATTGCGGTCGCCGCCCATGACGCTGCTGCCGTCAGGCCCATGCGAAACATCATTGGCAACGATCCAGTCCGCGCCCTTCTTCTCAAGCTTGGCTCTCGCATTCCCGGCCACGTCCTGCGTTTCGGCGGCAAAGCCGACAACAAGGCCCGGCCGCTTGTCGCTATGGCCGACCCCCGCCAGAATGTCGGGGTTCTCGACCATGGCGAGTGTCGGCGCGCTTTCTCCGGGCTTCTTCTTGATCTTCTGTCCGGCTTCATTGGCCGTGCGCCAGTCGGCAACCGCCGCGACCATCACCGCCGCGTCAGCGGGCAGATACCGCTCCACAGCCGCCTGCATTTCGCGTGCCGTCTCGACATGGGTGACATCGACGCCTTCGGGATCGGGAACGTTGACCGGCCCGGACACAAGATGCACCGTTGCACCGAGCCGCGCCAGTGCCGCCGCTATCGCATGGCCCTGCTTGCCCGACGAGCGGTTGGCGATATAGCGGACCGGATCGATCGGCTCATGCGTCGGCCCCGACGTCATGACGATGGATTTGCCCGCAAGCGGCTTCACCTGCGGCGCAAGCAGGTTTTCAATGGCCGCGACGATTGCCAGCGGTTCGCTCATGCGGCCCGTTCCGGCCTCGCCACTTTCCGCCATCTCACCCTTCTCGGGACCTATGAAACGCACGCCGTCCTTTTCAAGCGTCGCGCGATTGCGTTTCGTGGCGGGATTGTCCCACATGGCCGGGTTCATGGCAGGCGCGATCAGCACGGGAACCTTGCGCGCCAGCAACACTGCACTCGCCAGATCGTCGGCAAGCCCGTTGGCCATCTTGGCCATCAGATCGGCGGTCGCGGGCGCAACGACGATCAGGTCCGCATCGCGGGCCAGCCGTATATGCCCTACATCCTGCTCATCTTCTCGTGAGAAAAGATCGGTAAAGACATGATCGGCGGAAACCGCGCCAATGGTCAGCGGCGTCACGAATTGCTGCGCTGCCTCCGTCATCAACGGCCGCACATGCGCGCCGCGCTCACGCAGGCGGCGAATGAGGTCTGGCGTCTTATAGGCTGCTATGCCGCCGCCGATTATCAGAAGAACGCGTTTTCCCGTCAGTGAAGCCGCCGCCCCTGAGGATGCTGCCATAACCGGCACAGCTTCATTCAGCCCGGCCAACAGGATGCGGGCTTCCTCCTCCATGGAGCGCCCGTTCTGCGCCGCCCTGATGCGCAGCCGTTCCTTGGCGGCGTCATCGAGATTACGGATGGTAATACTGGCCATTTGATTGCACCTGCTTGTTACAAGTGCAATCATTGAAATCACTTTCAAGTTGGCATGTCACGCAAAACTTGTCACTACAGCCAAATATAAAGCTTGATGGCTATTGCTGCGAGAGAAATTGCAATCACGACCTGCGCAATGCGACCCCAGCGCGAGTGGCGCGCTTCCGCCCGACCGATGGCTTCCGCCGTTGCTGCATCAAAACGCAATCCGTTCGCAGCCATATCGTCCAGCGCAACGGAAACACGCTCCACGCGCGCGACCAGTTCCGGCGTCTTGCGCGTGAAATGTAGCAGTGAATAAGCGCTGTCCTTCGCATCGAGAAGCATGCCTTGCGGCCCGAGATTTTTGCGTATCCAGTCGCCGACGACCGGTTCCGCCGCCTTCCACATGTTAAAATGCGGATCGAGCGTGCGCGACACGCCTTCCACAACCACCATAGTCTTCTGAAGCATCAGAAGCTCGGGGCGGGTTTCCATATCGAAAAGCTCGGTTACTTCAAACAGCAAGGTCAGAAGCTTCGCCATGGAAATGGTTTCGGCAGGCTGGCCGTGGATCGGCTCGCCAATGGCGCGAATGGCCTGCGCAAAACTTGCCACGTCATGCGTATGCGGCACGTAGCCTGCTTCAAAATGCACTTCCGCCACGCGCATATAGTCCCGCGTGATGAAACCATAGAGGATTTCGGCAAGGAACCGCCGCTGCTGCTTGTTGAGCCGCCCGGTAATGCCGAAATCGACCGCAACGATCAGCCCCTGATGATCCACAAACAGATTGCCGGGATGCATGTCGGCATGGAAAAAGCCGTCGCGCAGCGTATGGCGCAGGAAGGACTGGATGAGCGTTTCGGCAAGTTTTTTAAGATCGAAACCCGCCGCCTCAAGCGCGGAAATATCCGACATCTTGATACCGTCGATCCATTCGAGCGTCAGCACGTCACGACCGGTGCGTTCCCAGTCCACCTTGGGAACGCGGAAACCCGCATCGTCCTTGATGTTTTCCGCGATCTCGGAAAGCGCCGCCGCTTCAAGACGCAGATCCATCTCAATGCGGGTGGTCTGCTGCAACGTCTCCACAACCTGCACGGGGCGCAGGCGGCGCGTAAAGGGCACGTGGCGTTCCTGCATGCGCGCGACCATGTAGAAGCCTTCAAGGTCGCGGGCAAAACGCTGGCGAACGCCCGGACGAATGACCTTGACGGCAACCTTTTGGCGCGCACCGTCCTTCATGACTTCCGCCGGATGCACCTGCGCCATCGAAGCGGCGGCTATCGGCGCATCGAATTGCAGGTAAAGATCATCGATCTTGCGGCCAAGCGAACCTTCGACGGCGGCAACAGCATCGACCTGCGGGAAGAAGTCGAGCCTGTCCTGTAAAAGTTCCAGATCGGCAGCGACATCGCGTCCGACAATATCGGGCCGCGTCGCCAGAAACTGGCCGAGCTTGACATAGGACGGGCCGAGCTTGTTCATGGCTCGCGACATGCGCTCGGAACGCTGCATGTGGCGTGCGCGCGGACGCGCCAGAATGCCCGCAATCTTGTGCCCAAAAGCGGGAAGACCGGAAAGCCCCTCAACAGGCAGCGCACTGATCACGCCTTCGCGTGTCAATATCCATCCGGCCCGCATCAGCCGGAAAGCAGCGGAAAAATTGCTCATGCCCTCACGCCCAAAACCGACCGATGCACGATCAAAGCTTCCAGCCGGAATGAAGCGCGGCGATGCCGCCGGTGAAATTGCGATAGCTGACGCGCTCGAATCCGGCCTTCTCAATCATAGTGGCAAAATCCTGCTGCTTGGGGAATTTGCGGATCGACTCGACCAGATAGCTGTAGGAATCCGCATCGCCGGTAATCAACTTGCCGATACGCGGAATGGCATGGAACGACCACTGGTCATAAACCTTGTCGAGAACCGGCAGTTCGACCTCGGAAAACTCGAGACACAGGAACCGCCCGCCTGGCTTCAGAACGCGATAGGCTTCAGACAGCGCCTTGTCGATATGCGGCACATTGCGAATACCGAAGGCAATCGTATAGGCGTCGAAGCTGTTGTCCTCAAACGGCAGTTCCTCGGCATTGGCCTCCACGAATTCGAGATTGTCGGCAAGGCCCTTCTTGATTGCCCGCTCACGACCGACACCCAGCATCGAGCCGTTGATATCCAGAATGGTGACATGCGCCTGACGGCCCGAAGCCTCAACAATGCGGAAGGCGATATCGCCGGTGCCGCCAGCAACGTCGAGCGAAGTCCAGCCCGGGCGCTTCGACGGCGCCAGCCATGCGATCATCGCATCTTTCCAGACGCGGTGCATGCCTGCCGACATGAGATCGTTCATCACGTCGTACTTGCTGGCGACCTTATGGAAAACGTCGTTGACCAGACCCTGCTTTTCGTTTTCGTCAACCGCCTTGAAGCCGAATGAACGCTCCATGCCGCCCTGTGCGCCCACGCGGTCCGCATTGCCGTTTTGCTGGCTCATAGCTCATCCTGCTTCTGATTATTAAGACGAAAACGATTTCCGTAATGCATATAAAGCTTGTGCCGGACGATACAAGCAGAGACCGCCCTCCACTACCCCTTTTGTGAAGGGACCTTGCGAACCGTCTTGCGTTAGCGTTTAAAAATGGCCAAAGAGACATAAAACTGTGCGTGCGCGCTTGGCCCGGCGTTTTCTCCGGCGCAAACTGCCGCTAAAGTCAAAAAGATAACAAGAAAAGTGGAAAGATCATGGGCGTTACAGTCGTCAGCCATCCGCTTGTCCAGCACAAGCTCACCATCATGCGCAAGAAGGAAACGTCCACGGCCAGCTTCCGGCGGTTGCTAAAGGAAATCTCGCTGTTGCTCTGCTACGAAGTGACGCGCGATCTCGAACTGACCACCATGCCGATCGAAACGCCATTGATGCCGATGGAAGCGCCGGTGCTGGAAGGCAAGAAGCTCGTCTTCGCGTCGATCCTGCGCGCCGGTAACGGCCTTCTGGAAGGCATGCTCGATCTGGTGCCCGCCGCACGCGTCGCCCATATCGGCCTTTATCGCGACCATGACACGCTGCAGCCGGTCGAATATTACTTCAAGGCGCCCGAAGACATCGTAAACCGCCTCATCATCGTGGTGGACCCGATGCTGGCCACTGGACATTCGGCAATCGCAGCCATCGACAAGCTGAAGGAACGCGGCGCAACCAATATCCGCTTCCTCTGCCTGCTGGCGGCGCCAGAGGGCATTAAGCGCTTTACCGAGGCCCATCCGGATGTCGACGTGTTTACTGCTTCCATCGATGAGCGCCTCGATGAAAAGGGTTATATCGTTCCCGGCCTCGGCGATGCTGGCGACCGCATGTACGGCACCAAGTAAGCACCAGCGCGCATCCCGAAAAGTGTGAAGCGGTTTCGGGATGCGCGCTAAAATAAACAACGCAGAGCGGCCCGCGCCTGCTATCGTGCCTCCAAACGGGGGCAGCATGGCGCGGGCTTTTACAATCCTTCTGGTATTCGCGGGACTGGCAATCGCCTTCCCGCTCCTGTTTGAAAAATTCGGCCAGCAGCCGAAAGCCGGCTCAAGCACCGCCGCGACAGCTTCGACTACTCCCCCCTCGCCCGCTGCCGCCTATAGCGGTCGTCGCGCGCAGATCGCGCCGGACAGTCGCGGCCATTTCATCACGGACGTCAGGATCGCCGGTCAAACCTTTCGCGCCATGGTGGACACGGGTGCAAGTGTCGTCGCGATCAATTCCAGCGCCGCGCGGCGCATCGGCCTGTCGCTCAAATCCGATGATTTCAAATATCGCATTTCTACCGCCAACGGCGAAACACTCGCCGCAATTGCCATCCTGCCCGGCATCGAAATCGGACGCGTCCGGATGGAAAATGTGGAAGCCATGGTCCTGCGGGACGACGCGCTTTCGGGCACACTTCTCGGCATGAGCTTTCTGAAGCGCCTGCGTCACTATGAAGTATCGAATGGCACGCTCATGTTGACGCAATGATGTGATAGCGTACTTCCGACAGAGGTCAAAAGCGGTTACATCCAATGACCACAAAGCCCATTATCGATGGAAGCCAGCCATGACACCGGACCAACGCCTGACCGAGCTCGAAATTCGCGTAGCCGAACAGGAAAAGACAATCGATGAATTGTCATCCGTTCTGGCCGCACAATGGAAAACCATCGACCAGCTTTCCAAAAAGCTCGGCGCATTGACCGACCGCTTTCTGGAACTGGAAGAGCAAACCGCGCCGGAAGTACCTGTCACCAAACCGCCGCACTGGTAGAACGCTATGCTCCGGATCATCCCTCTTGCCGACCGCCCCGATCTCGTATCCGTCTGTGCTGCATGGAACCATGCGGAATGGGGCGAGTTTACCGGCTCCACCGTCGAACAGACCGCCACGGCTTTTCGCGACATCTCCCGTGAAAACGATGGACAGGCTGCGCGGGTCGCGCTCTGGAACGGGGAACCTGCCGGGCTTGCGCTCCTGATCCATAGCGACCTGGAAACGCATCCGCATCTGAAGCCTTGGGTGGCGAGCGTGTTCGTCGCGCCCGACCATCGCGGCAAGGGTATTGCCAAGAGTCTTGTCGGCGCCGTTGAGGATGCTGCCCGGCAACATGGCTATGAAGAAGCCTATCTCTATACCAACAAGCCCGACCTCTACCGGCAGATCGGCTGGAGCGATTTCGAGTTGCTCAATGGCGACTATGCCGGAATGCTGATCATGCAAAAGAAAATCGCGCAGTAAGAACCGCGCGATCTCTTTATTACAGCCCGCTTATTGTGCCAGCGGGATCGGGCAGCTCACACCGGTGCCGCGCAAACCGCAATAACCGTTCGGGTTCTTCGCCAGATATTGCTGGTGATAGTCCTCGGCATAATAGAAGTCCGGCGCATCCTCGATCTCGGTCGTGATCGGTCCGATACCGCGAGCGGCGAGCGCCTGCGCATAGGCTTCGCGGCTCTTTTCCGCCATGTCACGATCAGCCTTGTCGAAAGTATAAATGACCGAACGGTAGGTCGTGCCGATATCGTTGCCCTGCCGCATGCCTTGGGTCGGATCGTGCTCCTCCCAGAAAAGCGTCAGCAGCTCGTCAAGGCTCACGACCTTCGGATCATAGACTACAAGCACAACCTCCGCATGACCGGTGAGGCCCGTGCAAGTTTCCTCATAGGTCGGGTTGGGCGTAACGCCGCCTGCATAACCGACCGCCGTCACATATACGCCCGGCACCTGCCAGAACAGGCGCTCGGCTCCCCAGAAGCAGCCCATCCCGAACAGAACCTGCTTGTAGCCATCAGGCCACGGTCCTTTCAGCGGGCGACCGTTCACGAAATGGGTTGCGGATGTGGGAATCGGTGCCGTACGTCCGGGCAAAGCCTCATCCGCCGAAGGCATCTGCATCTTCTTGCGATAGCTGTCCAAGAAACTCATGGTCTCCATCTCCTGATTAGCGGGCGGTGAAGCGTCCCAGTGGGCGTTCACGACGATGACCGACTACATAGAATAACAGGGCGAGAATGCCGAAAAGCAGCCAGCCGGGCTGCTCAAGCAGCGGAATGCAAACCGCATCCCAGGCTCCTGCCCCTATATAGTGCGCCACGAAGCTTTCTGCATCGGCCAATGTTTCAGGCGCGTTGCGTGACCACATGGACAAAAGGGGCTTGGCGATAAACTGCGACGCGCCAACAGAGCGCGCGCCATCAAGGACGGCGAAAATCACCGCGAACGCCAGAAAAACAACCGCAAAACTACGCAATACAAATCGGATCACGATTCTTTGCCCCGGATTCCTACCCTGCTCACGGCACCGGTTTTGAACCCGATCTGCCGAAGATTTATCTTTTTGACGTTGCTAAAGCATAGCACACCGAACCCATCAGGCTCAAAGGCAAGCTGGATGACAATTCTATGATCAAAATAAACCAATAAATTTCAGTGTGTTAGATCATAGGAGGCATTCTTTGCACAGGTTCTGCGATTTAGACGCAAAAACTTGCAAATAGCTGTTGAACATATGCATTTTCTGGCTATATTCGCGCCGCACCCGCTCGTTGGCGATAAACCAGCGCCTGTTTCGAAGAGCGGTGTCACGTTTGCAGTCAGATTTCACCGTGAGACACGGTTTCCCGACAGCAAGGCAGACGGAGAGGTGGCCGAGTGGTTGAAGGCGCACGCCTGGAACGCGTGTATACGGGAAACCGTATCGAGGGTTCGAATCCCTCTCTCTCCGCCACTATCAGATTGCAAACTCCCTACATCTCGTTTTGAGCGCCGAAATTCCTTTTGATTTCAAAGGGGGTTAGCGGTTTCGACCGAACCTCTGAGACTGTCACAACGCCGATTTCTTGTCTCTGAATGGCTTTCGTCTCAAACCATGCGAACCTCTGCCGATTTGGTTCGGTCGTGAAAGATAAAGATATTTCAATGCGTTATCGTTTCAGCAGTACATCCGAATTGTAACGGGCTTCTCCGCCAAACAGCTTGAACAGAGACACCCGAGGTAGGCGTTTTGGGGCGGTTTCATGCGAGGCAGAGCGCAGCGCACGGGCTCAATGAATCGCCTAGATGTGCTGCGATAGGAAACGACGGAGAAACCGGCGGCTCAAACCCCAAATGCTCCAAGCCGTCAAAGAGGCTTTGCCAGGCGGCTCTAGCTTGAAGTTATGAAGAGCCTGTCATCCTGCTTTTCCTGTCCGGACTACTCTGCCCAATCGGGAAAGCCGTTCGGCTATAATTTCTGTGTTAAACGGCTCGGAGGAGCTAGCTGCGTGTTGAGGCTTCGGACTAGCCGATTTCCGTCGCTCCTCGTCCTTCCGATCGCCATCTCCACTCCAGGAAGTAGGAGTGTCGTTGAACATTAATGCCAACAGGAAATAGACGAGTCGGGGAGTCCATTTTTCACCGAGGGCGGTCCGATGACCATCAATGTTAAGTCGCGCTGCAACATCCCTCGGCTTTCGGGTACCCGTCCGCGCATAGGATTTCACTATAGGTTCGAGTCTTCCAAAGAGCTCGGCAAACGGCACTTTTTTGCTGTCAAAATGAACCATCTCCGCTTTTGTCATGTCGTATTTTGGAGCGCCGGTTTTGCTTGCGGGCTTCATTTTTCGGATCAATTGCCCTTGGATCTTTCTGCTAGCCAATATAGCGGGAGCCTTAGGCGTGGCGACGGGAGGCGAAGTAACAGCTTGCTGAATCGGCTCCGCGGCTCGTTCGACCCACGCCCCGGAAACGAAAACCACTGGCTGCAAAGTGTCGCGATCTACAAATGAAATCTCACTGCCGCGAACACTAACAAAGTCTCCGGCCTCGAAAAGAGGCATTGCCGATCTGCACGTGAAGCGAAACTGCTCAGTTGTATCAGAGTCGAGAAACTCGCCCTCAACCCTGTTCTCGTCGCCTCGCCTTTCAACGGATTGCACGACTATAAGGGTCCATTCTTCAGGCCGTCTGCGCCCGAAAACCTTGTAGCGGGAGAGACCTGCGGTGTACGCGGCGCTGAGCAACTCGATAACCTGCCCTCGTGAGCGTCTGGTGGGAGCGCCGAAAGCCGCAATCGACGGGCGTGACTTGTAGCGTGGGCGATCAGTACAAGGATGCTTCGGCCATGGCGGCCCCAGGTCATCAAAGTAAACTTTACTGCCGGACGCGTTCGCATAGAAAAACACAGGAGCCCCGCACTCTGGGCACCGGGCATTTGAATTAACGAAGCATCCGGAGACAGAATTCGCGTTATTTTGCTTCAATAAAACTCTTGCATCTCGGTACCGAAAGCTTTCGGTAAGCTGGAGCCTATTGATCCTAGAACGACCGTAGTTTACGCACCATCCGCATGAACAATCAGGGTAATGATTATAACCTGCCATTTCGACACGCCTCGATCGGACGAAAATATCAGTCTGCCTTTCTTATTCTATGCAACGAAATTTAGAATGCATCATCTTGGGGAAAGGACGCCTCAATTGCCGCCGCCTTTCAATTCCTACCGTGACGGTCGACAATAAGCCCATGATCACTCGCCCCGCCCTGATTCCCCTGATTGCTCCCATACTGCTTGCATTCCCGACGACGGAGGGAAGCGCCACGACGATAGCAGGAACGGCGAAAATTTCCGATGGCGACACCATAACGGTGAAGGGCACGAAGGTCCGGTTGAACGGCATTGATGCGCCGGAGACCGACCAGATCTGCATCGACACCGCCGAAAAGACATACCCTTGCGGGATCGCCGCACGTGACGAATTGGTCCGGCTGGTTCATGACCGCACCGTTTCCTGCACGGGTAGCGAGGTTGACCGCTATGGCCGGCACATCATGACCTGCTTTGTAGGCAAGAAAGACCTCAACGCCGCAATGGTAGCTGGCGGCTGGGCGCTGGCATTCAGGCGCTACTCGGACATCTATGTTGGCCTGGAGAAAGCTGCGCGAGCGAGCCAAGCTGGTATGTGGTCTGGGGCATTCATCGCACCATGGGATTGGCGTGGTCGTAGCCCACAAACCAAGATTCTTGGTGCCTCGTCGGTACCGATTAATGCGCAGCAGCACCTGCTGCCGAAACCAGTAGCATCAGCAATTCCGACAACTGGTTGCCGGATCAAGGGCAACATCAGCCGAAACGGCAAACGCATCTATCATGTGCCAGGTCAGAAGGACTACGACAAGACCAAGATCACAGAGAGCCAGGGCGAGCGCTGGTTCTGTACGGAGAAGGAAGCGCAGGCGGCTGGCTGGCGCCGCGCTCGAAATTGATCACAGGTAATTCCCGCGTCAATGCAATGTCGCAGGCAGAAATCCGCCACCGCCTTTCATCATCTGTCGACGTGCACGGGTGCAATCAAGCACAACGACGTTGATTTCCTTTTCCATAATCAGAGTCAGCTCGCGAACATGGTTGAACGTCTTGCCGAGATCGTCAGCTTCGACTGGCTTGGTATCGTCTAAGGCCAATTCACAAATCCCAGCCATCATCGCTCGGACATCACCGAGTACACCAAGTGCGGCATTAGCCTTCTCGGGAAGATCGATCGCGTCCAGATTGTTGAACAGCCCCTCGACGAAGCCGTCCAACTCCTGACGGCGTAAAAGAGCAAGGCTGCCGAGCTCCAGCAGCGTCGAACCGGCCGGGACACGTGTCAGACGAAACGGGTCAACGCGCTTTTGATGACGGGTCAGGGAGTTCCACAATTCGTTGATCAAGGCGCCGATCAACTCATTGACCGCATCCATGCTCTCCAACTCTGGCAGCTCACCACCCCACAGGTCCTTGACAATCTGCAATGGCTGTACAGACACGGGCGTCGCGATGCTGCCAAGAAACCGAGTGCGGATCTCATGATATGGCACCGGGCAGGAATATTTCTCGAGCAGTCGCTGGATATGCTTTTCGTCCGCTGCTGGCGGCTTCGGCTTTTGTGCCATCCATGACCTCACCAATATTCTGACCGCCGCGCCTATGCACTACAGTCAATTATTCTGTTTCAGTGAAGGCAAGACGGAAAGTAGTCAATCCCTCGGGGCAAACGGTTGCGAAATACCGAACACCGCTGCCATCTGCTGTGACCACGGCCGCTCTACGACAACCATCAGATCATTGAGCGACAACGCCGGCGGAATGCGGTGGAGGAGCAGTTTCTCGAGCACGTCCGGTGCGAGATAGGCCAGCCGAACCATGCGGCTGACGTAACGATCGGAGAGGTTTTCGGCCTTGGCAATATCGGCAATGGTTGAGGCCTCGCCGCGTTCGATCCTGCGCCGCCAGTTCCAGGCGCGGGCGATGGCGCGCAACACATGCGCGTCCTGCATCCGAGCCTCGGTGGGCGTGTGCTCTGCTGGCGGCAGGATTTTCGGACGACCGTTCTTCTTGCGAATGGTCAGCGGAATGACCACGCGGATAGTATTCTCCGTCATGCCGCATCCTTTTCCATCGGCGGCGCCATCATCTGCCGCGCCAGCGTGCTGATGCCGTCATGACGCAGATCGATGGCAAGACCTGATGCACCCACGGTGACGCGGGCCACCAGAAGCTGGACGATGCGCGCCTGTTCGGCCGGAAACAGCGAAGCCCAGAGCTTGTCGAAATCGTGAAGCGCGGCAATCACCGCCTTGTCGTCGATGTCCGGCATGTCAGATTTCAGGGCGGCAAGTGCCCGCGCCCTCACTTCAGGCGTGGCGATCATGCGACGGATTTCCCCGACAACCGCATCCTCGACCATGGCAGCAGGAAGCCGCTGCGGTCCTTCCGCATCGGTGGGTCGGTTTCGGATCAGGTCCATCGAGGTGTAGTAACGATAGAGCTTGCTGCCCTTCTTCGTGGCTGTCGGCGTCATGGCAGCGCCAGTGTCGGTAAAGATCAGCCCCCTCAGCATCGCCGGTGTCTGATCTCTTGATGCGGCAGCACGCAGCCGAGGACCGGTCTTAAGCACAGATTGGACCGCGTCCCACAGCTCGCGATCGATGATGGCCTCATGCTCGCCCGGATAACTGGTCCCCTTGTGAACGGCCTCGCCGATATAGACGCGATTGTTGATCAGCTTGTAGAGAAAGCCCTTGTCGATCAGCTTGCCACGCTTGTTGACGACACCCTCGGCAGCCAGCGCCTTCGCCAGCCTGGTGGCCGATCCGGTGGCCACAAAGCGCTCGAAGATCATCCTGACCGTTTTGGCCTCTTCTTCATTGATCACCAGTTTCCGGTCGCGGACATCATAGCCAAGCGGGACATAGCCACCCATCCACATGCCCTTCCTGCGAGAAGCTGCGAATTTGTCGCGGATACGCTCGCCAATTACCTCGCGCTCGAATTGCGCGAACGACAGCAGGATGTTCAGCGTCAGCCGTCCCATGGACGTCGTGGTGTTGAAGGACTGGGTGACGGAGACGAACGTCACCTGATTGCGTTCAAAAATCTCGACCAGCTTGGAAAAGTCCATCAGCGATCGCGACAGGCGGTCGATCTTGTAGACGACGATGACATCGATCAGTCCTGCTTCGACATCGGCCAGCAGTCGCTGCAATGCGGGTCGCTCCAGCGTGCCGCCGGAGTGGCCGCCATCGTCATAGCGTTCACGAATGGCAGCGAACCCTTCCGAGCGCTGGCTGGCGATATAGGCCTCGCAGGACTCACGCTGGGCATCGAGCGAATTGAACTCCATCTCGAGCCCTTCCTCGCTCGATTTGCGCGTATAGATGGCGCAGCGCAAACGGCGCTGGGGCTGTCGAATATTCATCGTTCACTCCTGCGCGCATCGCCAAGGCCAAAGAAGCGATAGCCATTCCAGTTGCTGCCGGTGATCGCGCGCGCAGCAGCAGATAGCGATTTGAACCGTCGTCCCTGCCACTCGAAGCCATCGCGCAGCACGGTGACGGTGTGTTCGACGCCGTCCCATTCTCGGACCAACCTCGTGCCAACAACCGGATTGCGAGGATCGGCGATGATCGCCTTACTGCCGGACTTGCCGTCGATCTCGTCGGCGAGCAGCTCCAGCGTCCGCCGCGTCTCGCGGGACAGGCCGCCGAGGGTCAGTTCCTGGACCCGGTAGCTGAGCCTCAGCTCGAGGTAACTGCGGCTGTTGTTCGGAGCGGGGGTCCGAAGAGGCTTTCCCACTTCGCCTTCAGCTCGACCACCGTCATTCGCTTCAGCGCTGCAAGCTGCGTGACCACGCTCGCGTCCGCCGCATCGCCGTTGCCCGGTTGCCATGGCGCAGCGTCAGTCTTTCTCTTTATTCCTGGCATTATTGCCCTCCAACTCGGTTGCTCGGTTTGCGACGACCAACACGGCGTTTGAGGGCGAGAATGTCCAATGAACTGTCTCGGCCGGCGGCAGATAAATGATTGGACTGTTCGGCCAGGATGCGCCTCAGCCCGGCGGCGAGGATCGCTCCGACTTCACCAAGCCGCTCATCGGCCGTCATGCGGTCGGGTGACAAGGGGTTCGGGGCGGAGGAAATGTTGTGCATGAAACCGTTCGCAATCAATCCTGATCAGAGAACGGTAGATGCAAAACCTATAAATACAAGCGATTTCAATCGCTTGTCTGGTTGTCGCGAAATCATGCGCATTGGATCGAAGTGCGCACCGGTGGAAAAGCGTCGACCAATGGGCAAGACCATGGCCGACTCAGATCTCCCGACCAAACCAGCGGATTCGCCCGATGATCCTGATTTCTTCGGCGGTGCGCTCATAGGGGCTGTAGAAGGTGTTGTCGGAAATGATCCGCACCTGCGGCGGCTCCGAATTCGGGATGTGCTCGAGGCGTTTGGCGACGAGCCCCATGCCGTCGAACAGCACGAAGATGCCCGGCGGGGTCGGCATGCAGCGGGCAAGGTCGACGAGCACGACGTCGCCGTC
>NZ_WBWE01000020.1 GCF_008932435.1 Brucella pseudintermedia
CCTGAGGTCTTCATTCCGGCATTCGCGCGGGCGGCCCTGCAACCCCAACCAGCGATGCCGCCCGCGCTGGCGCCACGACCATCATTGCACTAACAATCAAATTGGACCCGTCCGTGGGGGCCGATCACAAATATTTTACGATCAACGGTTCTAATTTTGTTATTATACTTTTCACTATCACTTACCGCCGCACAAACAACCTTACAATCTTTCGATTTAGGCTGCTGGATCGCTTCAAAGGCACCAGCACGACCAATTACCCGTCCCGTAAATTTTGCCTTCGCTGCTTCTTCGCGCTCAAGTTGCCAAGCTGCGTATAAATCCTGCAAATTAGGATCAGTTCGAATGAAGTTTATCGCTGCAACAATTGGGGCATAACATTTCTCATAGTGAGGGGAGAATGCAATGTCGAATACGCCGTCCTTGGACTCGTGCGCTTTTGTGTTGTCATAAACGTCATATATTCCATAGCTGTAGCAGACATCACAGAGTCTCAAGTTAGCAGTGAGGGAACCAGCAATGCCTAAACAAACAACAAATGAGAAATCAAATTCATCAAATGCGGCCTCAACCGCGTCTCGCGCTGAATTCCGCCCCATCTCCTCTTGTTGGACAACCAGCATTGAGATATCTGGATCCCCGACATCTACGCAATGACGATAGATGGTATCGGTTGAAAGATCCTCAATTGACTTGAAGAACCTTTGAACTTCCAAAAGCTCCTCTTCCAAGGGAATCACTAGGTCGTACACTCATAAAGAGACTAGTTATTTGAAAGGATTAGTGATTCAAATGGCCTCAAAATTGGAGGTGTTTGATGTCACGTCGCCGCTATGAGCTGACAGACCGGGAATGGTCGATTATTGAGCCGCTGTTGCCCAGCAAACCTCGTGGTGTGCCTCGGGTTGACGATCGCATGGTTCTCAATGGCATACTATGGCGGTTCCGCACTGGCTCATCGTGGTCGGAAATCCCTGAACGCTATGGTGTTGCAACGACCTGTTACAACCGGTTCGTTCGCTGGCGACGTGCCGGTGTCTGGGATCGGTTACTGGAGGCCGTCTCGGAGGCCTATGACGGTGACATCGTGATGATCGACAGCACCTGTGTCCGTGTTCACCAGCACGGAGCCACAGGAAAAAAAGGGATGCCGACGATGGTTGCATGGGACGTTCCCGTGGCGGCCTCACAAGCAAAATCCACGCAATTGTTGATGCGCAAGGCCGTCCGATCAATTTTTGCCTGACGGGTGGCCAGGTTGCTGACTGCTCTCAGGCTGAGGGCCTCATGGCGTGTGTTAAAGAAGGCGGCACGCTGCTTGCAGACAAGGCCTATGATACCGATGCCATCCGCAAGACGGCAGCAGACCAAAAAATATGGGCCAATATTCCACCCAAATCCAACCGCACGGGCGTCTTGTCGTTCTCACCGTGGGTTTATCGTCAGAGAAATCTGGTCGAGCGGTTCTTCAACCGCATCAAACACTATCGCGGTATCGCAACGCGTTACGACAAGAACCCCGCCAATTTCCTGGCAGCTGTCAAACTCATCGCTATCCGCATCTGGTGCATTAGTTTATGAGTCTACGTCGTAAGAGAATGTCGAACGCACGCTTGCTCATGTGGTACAATATATCCGAGAATCAGACGTCTGCCTGATCTTATTACAATGTCGGCCTCGGTGGAGGCTAGCGCTCCCGATTATCTTTTTTTCGACGGAGCCAATTGAAATATTTTCAACAAAAACGAGCACGTATAACGAATGTTTCGTAAAGACAGGACTGTACCAGAAGATAATTTCACATCTGCATCAGAATATTACTCGTCAATTCGACAAGGATTCCGTGAGAAAGCAGATCATAATAAGTTTGAGGCGCAATTCTGCTTTTCGGTAATTATCGCTTGCACGCTAATCGCGCCACTGTTTGTCACACTCGGCACTGGAATTTTGTGTTCAAAAGCAATCCCATCGGTCCTGTCTATTTTGGCAGGTGGGTTGACGAGCTGGCTCCAGTTACGTAAGCCGCAGCGCCTCTGGATGATTTATCGTCGTGCCCAAAGAGAACTTGAAGAACATAAAGCAAACTATGACTTTAGAGACGGGGACTTTACTGAATGCTCAAATGCCGATCAATTGTTAGCTCGCAAGGTCACAGCTGTAAACAGATGGGTACATGATGCTTGGGAGGGTCTTGTTCCTGAACAGGAATATTTGACGAACCAAGCAAAACTGGAGAAAAGCATCCAAAATTAATGATGCAAGGTGTCAGTCAATTTTATTTATAATGCGCAGTTTTACACCTACGCATAGCTCTATTTCCCTTCCAGAACCCACCGTCCGTCGCCATAAACCGTTGTAGCGCCGGCGAAACGAGCTTCGCCAGATCGGGCGGCGTTGTTTCCCCGGCAGCTTTGGCAAGAATTGCAGCATACGCCTGCAAATCCCGAAACACCTCTGCCGGAAGCTCGACGGTGATTTTCACCGGCTTGTCGTCAGGAATGGCGGAGAGCTTCAGCTTGGTCATGTCGGCTCCTTCGCAGCGCCGCCCCACGGCTGCATCAGTAAATCCCGCTGGACGATCACGCGGATCGGGAACCCCGGCCGGATCGTGAGCGTCGGTTGGATGTTGAGCTGGCGGCGGACGATCTGCTGGCCGACGTCGGAAGCGATGTCCTGCGCGCTTTCGCGGATTGCCCTAGCGATTTCGTTCTCGTCATTGCTGGAGCCGATTTCCGTGCCGATGCCAAGCAGCGTGGACAGGGCAGCGGCCTTGAACAGTTGGCCCCAATGGTAATCGACGCCATCCTCAAGGCCGGAATAGCCTTGGCTGTCGGCACCCTGAAGGCGTTCGAGCACGATCGATGTGCCGTCCGGCATGATAAGCCGGTTCCAGACCAGAAGCACACGGCTCTGACCGAACGCAACCTGGCTGTCGTACTGGCCGATCAGGCGGGACCCTTGCGGGATCAGAAGATGCGATCCGGTCGGGCTGTCATAGACGTGCTCCGTGACCTGCGCGGTGATTTGGCCGGGAAGATCGGACTTGATGCCGGTTATCAGCGCCGCGGCGATCACGGTGCCCGCCTGCACGATATAGGGCGACGCCTTTTCCTGCACCCGGTCGGCGCTGACGGTACGGCGGTCGGCTTCGGCGCCGACAAAGGCGAGCTTGCGATCCTGCATGTTCTGCGCGGAGCCGGAATCGAGCTGCGGAGTCTCGGCCGGAAGAGCAAGGCCGGTTGCCGGATCGACGCTGGGGCCTGACGGTGATGCAGCGGATGCGACCTGCTGATTGCCTGTTGTCGTCTCTCCCCGACTGTCGGTGAAGAGCTTCGCAAGCCGCGCTGCCTCGATCTCGGCAAGCCGCCGCTGCTCTTCAGGATCGACGCGCGGCGTCTGGATATTGGGCGCGGCAACCGGCTTGCCCTGTTCCTGCGCCCGCAGGATCGGACGGCCAAGGTCGCCGGGAAGCGCGGGACCAAGTTTCGGGATATTGGTGTAATCTTTCGGCAGACCGGCCAGCCCATCGGCAGGCGTCTTGTTGTCGACATTATAGAGTTCGGTCGCGGACTGGCTGCCGCGCCGGCTTGTGTCGAGCGCCCAGAACAGGGCAGCGGCAATGGCGATGCCCGCCACGCCGCCGGCTCCGATCAGCATTTTCCGCGAAAGGCGCGTGACGCGCGGCGGTTCTGGTCGCAGGCGCAATTGCGCCGTGAGATCGGAAGCATTCGTCATCGGCTGTTCTCCGACGAAAACAGCGCCGTCCGCTTCGCCGTTGCCGGCCGGCCATCGGTGCGGACGATGCGAACGCGCTTCTGCGTGTCCTTGTCGCCAAGCCGCAGTTCCGCGGCCGCGAACAGGCGATCCACGACATAATAGTTCTGGCGGGCACGATAGTTGACCAGTTCGGAATTGCCCGATCCGCCGATGACGAAGAGCGGCGGCATTTCTCCCTGTCCGATGCCGGACGGAAACTCGATATAGACCTTGCTTCCATCGTCGAAAGCGCGCAGCGGCCGCCAGGGCGCTGCATCGCCTTCGATGCGGTAGCGGAAGTTGATCTTGGATATGTCGACGCCGGATGCGACGGCCTGTGTTTCCGCCGCCTTGGCATTCTGGCGGCGCAAGGCAATGAGCTGGTCGGCGGGATATTGCCACGAGACGGAGGCCATGTAGGTCTTTTCCGTCGAGCGCAGTTCCAGGTGATAGGTGCGCAGGTTGGTGTTGATGACAAGGTTGGTCTGAAGATCCGGCCGTGTCGGCTTCACGAGGATATGGACCTGCCTCAATGCGCCTGTACCGCTCTCGGTGTCGCCAATGATCCAGCGTACCGTGTCACCGGCCGCAACCGGGCCGGAACCGACAAGGGTTTCTCCCGGCTGAAGGGCAATATCCGTCACCTGTCCCGGCGCGGCATAGACCTGATAGAGCGCGCCTAACGCGAAGGGATAGACCTGCACGGCGTTGATGAAGCCGTCACGGACCGGCTGCATTCTGGCAGCCTCGTTGGCCGCGCTGATACGCTGCTTCGGATCAGTTGATTCCGCTTTGGCTTTCGATCCCTCGACCGGCTTCAACTGTCCGGGTAACGGCAAGGTCTTCGGCACCGCGACCACCTTGACTGGCGGGATGGGATCAGTCGTCCTGACAGCCGGAACCGCATCGTCATAGTCGATTTCCGGTGGAATGTACTTCTTCGCGCAACCGGCCAGCACGGTTGCCGATACCAGAGCCAGAACCATTCCGGATGCGTAGCGCGACTTCATGCGTGATTCATTCGTCTTCATTGCCCCATTTCCTTCGACCAGTTGATTGCGTTGACATAGACGCCGAGCGGATTGGCCCGGAGTTTTTCGGCGGTGCGCGCCTGCTGGAGCACGACCGTCAGGATCGCCGTCCAGCGTTCCGTGCCGGAAAGCTGGCCGTTCTCATAGGAGCGCTCCACCCATGCGATGCGGAACGAATCTGGAGAGGCGCGAATGACGCTGGAAATCTCCACGGAAACCTGCGTCTTGCCGACCTTGGTGAAGGGATCGTTCGCCCGCGCGTAGTCGTTGAGCGCGATCGCGCCGCGATCCGTGGTGAACTCGTAGGCGCGAAGCCAGTTCTGCCGGACAATGACCGCATCGACGGGAATGGAGCGGACCTGCTCGATGAAGCGGGCCAGGTGCCATGCGATCTGCGGGTCGGTCGGCCGGTAATCGGCCACGGCGGGCGCGGTTGCTTGCGCCTCGCCGAAGCGGTCGATCTGTACCACCCACGGAACCACCGTGCCGCGTGTCGATTGCCAGACAAGGGCAGATGCGAATCCGGCCGACAGGATCAGGGAGCCGAAGGCCATCAGCCGCCAGTTGCGCGCCTGCACGCGGGCTGACCCGATACGCTCGTCCCATGCCTGTCCGGCGCGCTGGTATGGCGTTTCGGATTCGGGCGTGCGGGCATAGCGTACGGAAGGACGCTTGAAGAGTGTCATCATTTGTCATCCTGGTTGAGAGAAACGGACATGGAACCGCCACCATGATCGCCGGAGCGGATCGAGTGGGCTGCGGTGCTGACCCCATGGTGAATGGTGCAGTTGCGCTTCATCCGCTGCGCCCAGTCGGGCGCGGATGCCGATTGCGGAGAAATGTCCGAACCGGAAACGGCCTTGGCGGGCTGTGAGGCGGCATAAACCGGATCGTTGGCGGCCTTGCCGCCGCCAGCAGCGCCGCCGGGATTGACGTCGTTCTTGCCGCCCGTCGCCTTCCATGCGGCGGCCTGACCGGAACGATAGCTGGAGCGCAAGGATTCACCGGCGCGAGAGGCCGCCTCTTTGCCGCGATTGGCGATCATGCCGGCACCAGCCTTGGCGACCCCCATCATGCCCGCCGCGCCGCCACCTGTCCCGGTCGATCCCACGGAAGCGTCGCCCAGACCGTAGGCGATTTTGGCACCACCGGCCAAGGCAGCACCACCGCGTGCCGCGCCGCCTGCCGCACTGATAGCCATACCGGCCCCGGCTTTCGCCGCCATGAAACCACCGGCAGCAATACCGGCGGCGGCAAGGCCGGTTCCAACCGCGGCCCCTGCACCAAGCTGCGGCGCACCGGAAACAAGGCCGGTGGCGATGCCCGTGCCGAAGATCGACAGGCCCATCAGCGCCAGCGCCCCGAGAACCAGTGACAACGCTTCGCTGATCGTCGGCGTATCGGAAAAACCGGCGGTGAATTCGCTGAACAGACCGGAGCCGATCCCGACGATGACGGCCAGAACCAATGTTTTCACGCCGGAGGCGACGATATTGCCGAGCACCTTTTCGGCGAGGAAGGCGGTCTTGTTGAACAGCGCGAACGGGATCAGCACGAACCCGGCCAATGTGGTGAGCTTGAATTCGATCAGCGTGACGAAAATCTGGATCGCCAGGATGAAGAAGGCGATCAGCACGACCACCCACGCCACCAGCAGCACAAAGATCTGGATGAAGTTCTCGAAAAAGGAAATATAGCCGGTCAGTTCACCCACGGCGGTCAGGAGCGGTTCGCCGGCGTCAAGGCCGACCTGCGCCACGCGACCGGGCTGGAGAAGCTCGGAACCGGAAAGCGACGACCCGCCAGCCTTGAGGCCAAGCCCGCTGAAGGACTCGAACACGATCTTCGCCAGGTTGTTGAAATTACCGATGATGAAGGAGAAGAAGCCGATATAGAGCGTCTTCTTCACGAGCCGCTGGATAATGTCCTCGTCGGCGCCCCATGCCCCGAACAGGCCGGCGAGCACAATGTCGATGACGATCAGCGTTGAGGTAAGGAAGGCAACTTCGCCGGACAACAGGCCGAATCCGCTGTCGATATAGCTGGTGAAGGTCTCAAGGAAACGGTCGATGACGCCGACATTATTCATGCCCGGCCTCCCCGTTTACCCTTGGGCGGCGTCGGCCGATCCGGCTTGTCCATGCGGAAAAAGCGGCGGCGGTTCTCCGCCCATGCCTTGCGGCAGGCGACGTCTTCGAGCGCCGCCGTGCCAAGGTCGCGGCAACGGGTAAGTTCGCTTTTCGCGGCCGATAGAGAGGAAGGGTCGCCGCCCGGATGCTCGATGCGGGGGGCGTCGGCATCGGGCCGGTCTTCATCGTTTTGCAGGGCGGCGATGGCGGCGGTCAGCCCTGCGCCGATGGCGAAGACGGCGATCATCCGGGCGGCGATCTTCATGTCCATGACGTCCATTCCTTTCAATCGTGGAACATGCGGACGCTGGACGATGTGTAGGCGGTCCCCGTCATGAAGCGGGAAAACTGCTCGCGGGCCTGCTCCTGTGCGGCGGCCTGCCGTGCCTGTTCGAGCGCGCTGGCGCGGCCCTGTGCGGCCAGCATGGCGGTGAGATCGGAAATCTGTTTCGCCTGCACGGCGAGAAGCTGGTTGCCGGCCTGCGTCGCCTGAAGCACGCCAACGGACGACTGGCTGGCGCTGACAAGCTCGCTGGTCTGTTCCTGCGTGCCTTCAATATTGCCAACCGCGACGGCCCCCGCCTTCAGCGAATGCTCGAAAGCCGATACCGATTGCTGCCAGCGCTGCTGCGCCGAGGACACCAGTTGCGATGCGGTGCGGTCGCCCGATGCAAAATCCCGATAGGTCGCGTTGAACTGCGTTTCGATATTCTGGACGTTGTAAGCGAGCTGGTCGGCTTCGTTGAGAAGCGACTTCATCTGGGAAAAGTTGCCCTCGATCTTCGAGAGCAAGGACGTGGGCAAGCTGGTGAGGTTCTTCGCCTGGTTGATGAGCATCTGCGCCTCGTTGGCGAGAGACGTCACCTGATTGTTGATCTGCTCCAGCGCGCGGGCGGCCGAAAGCAGGTTCTGCGAATAATTCGTGGGATCATAGACGATCTTCCACGCCAGCGCCGGCGACGGTGTGAACGGGATCACGACCAGAGGCAGGGTGACGGGAAACAGGATGGCGGATGCGCTGACGGCGCAGGCCAGAGCGCGGACACGCGGGGAACGGGCGATATGCCTCATAGCGGAGATTCCTCTTCAGGTGACGGGGAAACAGCGACCGGCCCGCTGTTCGCTGCTGCGGACGGGTCAAGAACGTTGGTGAGATCGGGAATGAGATCAGCCGCCCAGCGAAGCTCATTGGCTTCAAGCCATGCTTCGAGGAAATACGGCTTCGCGCCGTCCTTCATGAGCTCGTCGATCAGCGCATGGGCGGCTTTATCGGACGCGGCGCAAAGGGTGAGCGCGATATGGCCAAGGCCAAGCTCGAACAGCCGGTTGCCACGCCGGGACTGGCAGTAATAATCTCGCTTCGGCGTGGCGCGGGCGACGATTTCGATCTGCCGGCCATTGAGGCCAAATTGCCGATAGATGGACGCGATCTGCGGTTCGATGGCCCGTTCATTGGCGAGGAAGATGCGCGTCGGGCAGCTTTCGACAATGACCGGCGCAATCGGAGAAGCCTCGATGTCGGCGAGCGATTGCGAGGAAAAGACAACGGAGACGTTCTTCTTGCGCAGCGTCTTCAGCCATTCCTTGATTTTCTGCGCGAAGCCGCCATCGTCCAGCGCCCGCCAGCCTTCATCGATGATCAGGAGCGAAGGGCGGCCGTCGAAGCGGGATTCGATGCGGTGGAACAGGTAGGACAGTACGGCAGGAGCTGCCCCGGTTCCGATCAGCCCTTCGGTCTCGAACGCCTGCACCGACGCTTCGCCAAGCCATTCCATTTCCGCGTCGAGGAGACGGCCATAGGGACCGCCGATGCAGTAGGGGCGAAGCGCCTGTTTCAATACCGACGATTGCAGCAGCACGGTCAGGCCGGTGATGGTCCGTTCCACGACCGGCGCGGACGCCAGAGAGGTCAGCGCCGTCCAGAGATGTTCCTTCACGTCCGGGGTAATCTCGACGCCTTCACGGATCAGAATATCCACCAGCCAGTCAGCCGCCCATGCCCGTTCCGGCGTGTCGTGGATACGGCCAAGCGGCTGGAGCGAAACGGTATTGAGGAGCGATGTGTCGTCGGAGAGCGAGCTGCCCAAATCCTGCCAGTCGCCGCGCATCGCCAGCGCGGCGGCGCGGATCGAGCCGCCGAAGTCGAAGGCGAACACCTGCGATCGTTCGTAACGGCGGAACTGGAGCGCCATGAGAGAAAGCAAGACGCTCTTGCCCGCGCCGGTCGGGCCGACGACCATCGTGTGCCCGACGTCGCCGACGTGCAATGAAAAACGGAACGGCGTCGCGCCCTCCGTCTTCGCATAGAACAGCGGCGGCGCGTCGAGATGGTCGTCTTTCTCCGGCCCGGCCCAGACCGCCGAGAGAGGCATCATGTGGGCCAGATTGAGCGTGCTGATCGGCGGTTGCCGGACATTGGCATAGACATGGCCGGGAATGCTGCCCATCCATGCCTCGATCGCGTTCACCGTTTCCACGATGGCCGTGAAGTCATGGCTCTGGATGACCTTTTCCGCAAGGCGAAGCTTCTCATCAGCAATGCGCGGATCGGCGTCCCAGACCGTGACGGTGGCGGTCACATAGGCTTCGCCGACCTGATCGGAACCGAGATCCTGCAAGGCCGCATCGGCGTCGGCCGCCTTGTTGGCGGCATCCGAATCCAGAAGAACGGATTGCTCGTTGGTCAGGACTTCCTTGAGGATGGCGGCGATGCTCTTCCGCTTGGCGAACCATTGGCGGCGGATTTTCGTGACCAGCCGGGTTGCCTCTAGCTTGTCGAGCATGATCGCCCGCGTCGACCAGCGATACGGAAAGGCGATCCTGTTGAGATCGTCCAGTATGCCCGGAAAGGTCACGGTCGGGAAACCGATCACGGTCAGGGTGCGAAGATGAAAATCGCCCAATCTTGGCTCCAGCCCACCGGCAAGCGGCTGATCGACCAGGAGCGCATCGAGGTGCATCGGAGTTTCGGGAACGCGGACACGATGGCGCTTCGTGGAAATGGTGGAATGCAGGTAGGTCAGTGTCTCGGCATCATCGAGCCAGTCCGCTTCCGGCACGAACCCTTCGACCAGATGAAGGACACGATCCGTCCTGTCGATAAAACCTTTCAGCAATTCCCACGGATCGACTCCGGAGCGTTCGCGGCCCTCGTAAAGCCAGCCCTCCATGCGCGAGGCTTCTTCGGCGGGCGGCAACCAGACGAAGGTGAGATAATAGCTGCTTTCGTAAAGAAGGCCGCTTTCCTCGAATTGCTCCCGGCGCTCAATATCGAGAAGCGCCGATGCTGAATCGGCAAACAGGCTTGTCGGATATTCGGTGGCCGGGTTGCGCTGCGCTTCGACGAAGATCGCCCAGCCGGAGCCGAGACGGCGAAGCGCGCCGTTGAGCCGTGCGGTGGTGCCGACCAGTTCGGACGGCGTGGCACTGTCGAGATCGGGACCACGGAAACGGGCCGTGCGCTGGAAGCTGCCGTCCTTGTTCAAGACGACGCCCGGTGCGATCAGGGCGGCCCAGGGCAGGAAGTCGGCAAGGTGTGAGGAACGCTTGCGATATTCGGAGAGATTGAGCATCGGCCGTCTCCTCACACGCTGAGATGCGCGGGATAGCGCAGGTGGCGGCGGCCGACGTCCACGAATTGCGCGTCGCGCCGTGCCGCCCAGACGGCGGCAAAATGCCCGATGGCCCAGATGACCAGACCGGCGATCCAGAGGCGAAGGCCGAGGCCCACGGCTCCGGCGAGCGTGCCGTTGACGATGGCGATGGCGCGGGGAGCGCCGCCGAGCAATATCTGCTCGGTCAGCGCCCGGTGAACCGGCGCAAGGAAGCCGCGCACCTCTTCCTGTTCGGAAAGCAGCACCGTCATCAGACGAGCGCTCCGCCGCCGAAGGAGAAGAAGGACAGGAAGAAGCTCGATGCGGCGAAGGCGATCGACAGGCCGAAGACGATCTGGATCAGCTTCCGGAAGCCGCCGCCGGTATCGCCGAAGGCGAGCGCAAGGCCAGTGGCGATAATGATGATGACGGCAACGATCTTGGCGACCGGACCTTCGATGCTTTCGAGAATCTGTTCCAGCGGTTCTTCCCACGGCATCGAAGAGCCGGAAGCGTGGGCGGGTGCGGCCATCAGCAGCGTGACGGACGCAAGCGCCGTCGCCTGCGCAAGACGGGCGTGGAAACGGCGAAGGACAGGCGTGATCATAGCGATTCTCCTTTCGGGAGCGATTGGGTTTCTTGCTGAGGGTTGGCAGGGGAAAGTTGAGCGGAAAGGGTCCGATAATCGCCGGTGGCGGGATCGATCCCGTCGACGAGGGCGATTTCCGAAAGGCGGCGGGCGGAGCCTCGGCCGGAAAGAACGGCAATGACGTCGATCGTGTCGGCGATCAGAGCCCGCGGGACCGTGATCACCACTTCCTGCACGAGCTGTTCGAGCCGGCGCAGCGCGCCGATCGCCGTATTGGCGTGGATCGTGCCGATCCCACCCGGATGCCCCGTTCCCCATGCTTTCAGGAGATCGAGCGCTTCACCGCCGCGCACCTCGCCGACAGGAATGCGGTCAGGACGCAGACGAAGCGACGACTTCACCAGATCGGAGAGCGACGCCACGCCGTCTTTCGTCCGCATGGCGACCAGATTGGGAGCCGCGCATTGCAGTTCGCGGGTATCCTCGATCAGCACCACGCGGTCGGCGGTCTTGGCGACTTCGGCCAGAAGCGCATTCGTCAACGTGGTCTTTCCGGTGCTGGTGCCGCCGGCGACAAGGATGTTCTTCCGCTTTTCGACGGCGATGCGCAGCACGTCGGCCTGTTGCTGCGTCATGATCCCGCCCGCCACATAATCCGACAGGGTGAAGACGGCGACCGCCGGCTTGCGGATCGCGAAGGCGGCGGCCGTGACGACGGGCGGCAACAGCCCCTCGAACCGCTCGCCGGTCTCCGGCAGTTCGGCCGAAACGCGGGGATTGCCCGCATGGACTTCCGCGCCGACATGGTGGGCGACCAGCCGGACGATGCGCTCGCCGTCTTCGGGCGACAGAACCTCGCCGGTATCGGCAAGACCGTCCTTCAGCCGGTCCACCCACAAGCGACCGTCAGGGTTCAGCATCACCTCGACAACGCCAGGGTCTTCGAGATGGCGGACGATCGACGCGCCAAGCGCCGTGCGAAGCATCCGCACGCTGCGAGAGATCACGTCCCGGTCATGATGGTGATGTGCCACGATGGTCCCCGTTTCCGGCCATCCGCAACACGGTCGGATGGCGACGGGGACAATCAAGAAAGGCACAATTCGCGCCTTCGCAACAAGATTATTTCAGATTTCGTAGGCGGTCGTAGAGGGTCGAAAAAATACTTGCGGCTCTCGGCGCGTCAAAGGCGCATGGTGCGGCGTAGGCCCGACGCCGCAACCGAATCAGCATTTCGGTTTCAGGGTATCCAGAAACGCTTTGAGAACTGGATTGGCGTTATCTGGCTTCCAGCAGGCGATGTAACCGAGGCGAGTGGCACCACTTCCATCGTGAACCGGCCTATAGGTAACACCAAGCCCTGTTATGCCCGAAACGGCCTCGCATTGCAGGCTGATCCCTTGCCCGCTGCCAACTTCGCTCAAGATACTCTCACGGCTCAATCGTCTCGTGACGATCTCCGGGTGATCCGACGGCGCGGCAAGATGGCGAAGAAGGATGTTGCGAATATCCGGCCCCGGATCGTGATGGCTGACAAGGAACCGCTCCCCTTTCAGTTCCGGCCAGTAGATGATCTGCTTTGCCGTAAGCGGATGGTTCTCCGGAAGCGCCACAACCAATTGCTCCGACCATAGGGCCATGGAGTCCAGCAGGTTCAATCTCCCCACGTCACCAAGAATGACTGCCACATCGATTGCGCCAGTGCTCACCCCTGCCCTGAGTTCCATATAGGACAACTCTATCGGCTCCACCTCTATAGCCGGATTGCCCTGGCGGAATTCGTGAAGGGCCATGCGCAAGCGTCCGGTCGAAAGCGATTTATAGAAACCAATAACAATATGGCCAAGTTTCCCGGCTTTGCTCGCTTTGGCCCGTTCCTTGAGGCGTTGAACATCCTCGACAATGCGCCTCGCGCCAATAATGAATTCCTCGCCGCTCGGGGTGAGACGTGCTCCGGTCGAAGCACGGTCGAACAGGGGAATGCCGAGTTCGTCCTCGACTTCCTTGATCCGTTTGCTGACGATCGGTTGCCTGACATTGAGTTCATTCGCGGCGGCGCTGAAACTGCCATTTCTGGCGCTCACCACGATGTAATGAAGATGGCGCAGTTCCAATCCTGTCCTCCCTTCCCGATCCGGGCTATGTATTGTTTGAATTACGTCTATGCTCGCTCCTGAAATGGGTCTTCGGTCCGGTTGAAGAACCGGCTTATTTGGCCAGTTCCGCGACCCTGCTCATGGCCGTGGTGAAACCGTTGAGCGACACGGTGAAGGTCGGAGCCTCGCCGCCGCCATTGCGCGTGGCGGTGACAACCAGCTTCTCACCCTTCTTCATCGCGTCGGTGGCAACCGTCGGGAAGCTGACAGGCACGAGGCAACCGGCAGGAACGCAGGTCGAGAACCGCGCACCTTGTCCAAGGTTCTGCTCGTCCAGCTTCAGCTTCACGCCGTCGTCCAGATGCAGGCCGAACGGCAGCAGAAGGACGCCGTTGGTCTGCCCGTTCGCCGGTGGCTGAAGGTCTATGGCGAACAGGCGCTGGCCGGTCTGGCTGTTGCCCTGTTCCTGGCTGAACCCGCAACGCTTGCTGTTATCGGCAATGGCGCAATTGACCGTCCAGTCGCCATAGACTTCGCTGATGGAAGCCGCGCCATTCGGCAGCGAGATGGCGGGCTTCTTGTCATCCTGCACCGGCGCTGCGGCAAGTGCGCGATCACCCTTGCTACTGGGTTGCGCTTCTTGCGCACAGGTCGGCGCAGCGGCAAGCACGATGGCCGTGAGAACAGTGGCGATCATGGAAGAGGTCGGAATCGTGTGCGGCATGTGCATGTCTTTCGTTTCGTACTGGATGCGATATTTTCAACTTGGCCCGCTCACCTGACGGTGAAGCGCACCGGGGCTGTAATGGTCTTGTTGACACCGGCCGGCGGGGCCGGAACCGGAGATGCGCGCCGGACCATCTCGACCACTTCGTTGTCGAGATCGGGGAAACCGGACGAACGGGCAAGGCTGGCGGAGAGCACGTTGCCGGCATCGTCTATGCGGAAGCGCACATAGGCCGTGCCTTGCTCTCCCCTCGACCGTGCCCCGGACGGATAGCGCTTGCGCCGTTCCAGATGCGCCATGAGGCGCGATTGCCATTTAGCAGGCGAGGCGGAGCCAAAACCCATGCCCGCCGTTCTCTGGTTCGCCGCGTTGCGGTTCGATTGTCGGACCTGCGCCGCCGCTTCCGTGGATGCCTTCGATGACGGGGCCGGTTTCTTGCGCTCTGGCTTCTTCGCCACTTCCTGCTTTTTCGGCTTCGGTTTCTCGACCGGCTTCTTTTCCTCCGGCGTCGGACGGATGACCGGAATCGGAACCTCGACATTCTCAAGATCGGTCAGTATCTGCTCCTCGACGGGATTGATCTCCGGTTCGGGTTCGGGTTCTGGCTCCGGTTCCAGTGTTTCCACCGACTCCGGCTCGGCTTCCGCGATTTCCTCGACCGGCTGTTCCGGCTGGATTTCCGCCGGGGTCGGCTGCTCGACGAGCTCCTCCGGCTGTTCTACCGGCTCAACCGTATCGCTCTTCATCTCCAGCGAATTTTCCATCTGCTCGGAGATTTCGTTCGCATCTGTGTTGATCGCTTCCGGCTCGGCGGCAAGCTCGATCATGATTGCAGGCGGCGGGGCGTTGTCGGCCATCTCGACCGGCATTTCCCGCGTGACCCATGCGGCACCGCCGACATGGACGGCCAGTGACACGAGACCGGCCGCACCCCATAAGACCATCTCCAGCCGGGAAAGCCCTTCTCTGCCTCCTACAGTCGTTGATATAGGCGAATCAGCCATTGCCAGCGCTCACCGCTGAACCGGCAATGACGATCTGCGCGCCTGCTCGATGACAAAGGGCCAGTGGCCGGCTTCCGTCTCGCGAACCGACTTCACCAGCCCGCAATCAAAACAAGGAAGATGAGAAACCTGCTTGCCGGTGGAAGCGTGTTGCAGCGGGCCGGATATGAGATCGGCAATGCTGTATCGGTCCATGAAGGTGAGGAACGTAGCTTCGGCCGCTCCGACGATTGCGGCGAAGGCCGGAATGGTGGCGTTATGCCCGGAAAGATCGTCCCTGCCTGCATGACGCACGAGATCAGGCTGGACGCGGCGCAGCACGTCGCCGAGAAGGATTTCCGTTGCCGGGACAGCAAGGGCGATACCACCCTGACGGCCGCGCTCCGTGCGCAGAAAGCCTTCATGTACCAGCAGATTGACCACCTGGGCGGCATAATCCTTCGACGTGGCCGATGCCTCCGCCGCCTGCAAGGTCGTGATCTTCCTCATCTGTGAGCGGGCGCAGGCGACAAGAACACCGATGGCGATTTCGGACTGGCGGTTGAGACGCATCGGCATTCCTCCCTTGCTATTCGCCGGCAAGCGGCGTGACGGACGATTTTCGGTCGTTGGCGACAGCGAAACGGTCGCTGCCCTGCGCGGCATGAAGCTGGCGGTAACGGCCATCCTTGCGGGCCAGCAATTCCGTATGGCTTCCGTGTTCAACGATCCTGCCATCCTCGACCACGACGATGCGGTCGGCATTGGCGATGGTCGCGAGCCGATGGGCGATGACCAGCGTCGTGCGCCCCTCGGAAAGCTCTGCCAGAGATTGCTGGATGGCCCGCTCCGTCTCGGTGTCGAGCGCCGAGGTCGCCTCATCGAGGATCAGGATCGGCGGGTTTTTGAGAAAGATGCGGGCGATGGAGAGGCGCTGCTTCTGCCCGCCCGACAGTTTTACGCCGCGTTCGCCAATGATCGTGTCGAGACCAGCGGAAAGCGAGGAGATCACGCCATCCAGACGGGCGCGTCGGGCCGCGTCGACGATCTCCGCTTCGGTGGCATTGAGACGGCCATAGGCGATGTTCTCGCGGATGGTGCCGGCGAACAGGAACACGTCCTGCTGCACGATGCCGATATTCGAGCGCAGCGACTTCAAGGTCATGTCACGGATATCGATGTCGTCAATCGTGATCGCGCCGCCCGTCACCTCGTAGAAGCGCGGCAGCAACGAGCATATCGTCGTCTTGCCCGCGCCGGACGGGCCGACGAAGGCGACGGTCTCTCCGGCACGGATTGACAGGTTCAGCTCCTCGAACACCGGCTTGTCCGGGCTATAGCCGAAACGAACATCACGATAGTCGATGTCGCCGTTCAGCCGCTCGACGGAACGGGCTTCCGGTCGATCAGCAATATCCGGCCTTGTGTCGAGGAACTGCGTATATCGCTGGAAGCCGGCGATGCCCTTCGGGTAGCTCTCAATGATCGAATTGATCTTGTCGATTGGCCGGAAGAACACACCAACCAGCAGCAGGAAGCCGACGAAGCCGCCAGCGGTCAGCTCGCCGCGCACAACGAACCATGCGCCGGCCAGCATGACCACCACCTGCACGAAGCGCATCGACAGGTATGAGAGCGACATGGACGCCGCCATGACCTTGTAGGCTTCGAGCTTGGTGGTGAGATAGTTGCGGTTGTTCTCGGCGAACAGTTTTCGCTCGTGATCCTCATTGGTGAAGGCTTGCACCACGCGGATGCCGCCGACATTCTCCTCGATGCGGGCGTTGAACTCGCCGATCCTGCCATAGAGCGCATGAGAATTGGCAGTCATGCGCTTGCCGTAAAGCGTGGTGACGACCGCCGTGACCGGAACGATGGTCGCGGTGATCAGTGCCAGCGGTACATGCACCCACATCATCAGGAAGAATGCCCCGATCAGGGTCATGAGAGCGATGAACAGGTCTTCCGGGCCGTGATGGGCGACCTCGCCGATTTCCTCCAAATCCTTGGTCAGCCTTGCGACCAGATGGCCGGTCTTCTGATTGTCGAAGAAACCGAAGGAGAGCTTTTGCAGATGGTCGAAGGCTTTCCTTCGCATCTCCGTCTCGATCTTCAGGCCGAGCATATGGCCCCAATAGGTGACGATGATCTGGAGACCGGCGTTGACGAGGTAGATGACGAACAAACCAAGAGAGGCCAGCGCGATCATGCCGATCTGGTTGGTCGGAAGCAGGCGGTCGATGAACAGCGTCACGGCGACGGGAAAGGCCAGTTCCAGCAGGCCCGCAACCACAGCACTGGAGAAATCGAGCGCGAACAGGCCATGATGCGGACGGTAATAGGCGGCGAAACGCTTCAGAAGATCAGTCACCATGCCGCTCCTTTCCCGAACGACGAGACGTGTCCAGATGCACAACGGGAGCAACCTGCCGGCCTTTTGGAACGATCAGCGGTGTACCAGACACTGGATCGGGGATGATGACGGACGGCAGGCCAAATACGTCTTCGACCAGTTGCTCGGTGACGATAGCTGAGGGTCTGCCTTCGGCGACAATTGCGCCGTCCTTCATGGCGATGAGGTGCGAGGCGTAGCGGCAGGCATGATTGAGGTCGTGCAGCACGGCGACGACGGTGCGGCTCTGACGGTTGAGATCGGCCAGCAGGTCCATGAGTTCGATCTGGTGGGCGATGTCGAGGAAAGTGGTTGGCTCATCCAGCAGCAGGATCGGCGTTTCCTGCGCCAGAACCATCGCCACCCAGACGCGCTGCCGCTGGCCGCCGGAAAGCTCGTCCACCAAGCGGGCCGACAGGTCCGTGACGCGGGTTGCTTCCATCGCCGTAATGACGGCTTCCTCGTCGGCCTTGGACCATTGCCGGAAGAAGGACTGGTGCGGATAGCGACCGCGCGCCACCAGATCGGCAACGGTGATGCCCTCTGGCGCGATGGACGATTGCGGAAGCAAACCGAGACGGCGGGCGACCTCCTTGGCGGCAAGATCGGAAATGCTGTGTCCGTCGAGGATCACCTGTCCGGCGGCAGGGACAAGCAGACGCGACAAGGCGCGCAACAGCGTGGACTTGCCGCAAGCGTTCGGGCCGACGATCACGGTGAAGGAGCCATCAGGCACGGCGACCGAAAGATTCCGCGAAATCGTCCGCTCGTCATAGCGCAGGGTCACATTGTCCGCATGAAGGCGGTCTGTCATTTGTGGCCCTCCCTGTAGAGCAGCCAGACGAAGTAGAGACCGCCGATGCTCACCGTCATGACACCAACGGGAAGCTGGACACCAAAGGCATGCTGCGCGGCCCAATCGGCGGCAAGCAACAGAAGACCACCCATAAGCGCGGAGGGAATCAGCACCACACCGGCCGAGCGGGTCAGCCGCCTTGCAATCTGCGGTGCGGCAAGCGCGATGAAGGAAATCGGACCGGCTGCCGCCGTGACGATTGCGGTCAACGCCACACCGAGAACCATCAAGGCAAGCCGTGTCCTGTTTGCATTGACACCGGACGCCCTTGCCGCATCGTCACCCATCTCAAGCTGGCGCATCGGGCGAGCGAGGAACAAAGTCAGAGGAACGACGACACAAAGCACGATGGCGACCGGCACAAGCTGCTCGAAACCGAGACCGTTGAGCGAACCAGCGCCCCATATCGCGGCGCTCATCGCCACCTGAAGGTCAGCCTCACGGATCATCCAGGCATTGAAGGCCGACAGCATGGCTGCGACACCGATCCCGACCACGATCAGGCGGAAACCTTGCACGCCTCGCCGGTAGGCAAGGAGATAGACAGCCATGGCCGTGAGGATGCCGCCGATCAACGCGCCAGCCGCGGTCTCGTAATAGCCACCGGACAGAAGCAGCATGACCACCAGTGCGCCAGTATAGGAGCCAGCTAAGAAACCGATAATGTCGGGGGAGCCGAGCGGATTGCGGGTGAGGCTCTGGAAGATCGCCCCGCTCATGGCAAGTGCTGCGCCAAGCAGGAAGGCCAGCGCCACGCGCGGCAAACGCCATTCCACGACGATCATTCGCACCATGTCGTCGCCATGACGGGCGAGCGCACCCAACACGTCAGCCAGCGCGATCGGATACTTGCCGCTTGCCAGCGAGAGACCGGCGATGCCGACTGCGAGAACGGCAAGCGCAAGACCAATGAATATCGAAAGCCTGTCGAACCGAGCTGACAGGCGACCGCGGAACCCTCGCACGACATGCACGGAACGGCCCAAATCGATCTGGGATGATACGGCGGCTCTCATAGTCCACTCGCTTTCTTCCGACGTGCCAGCAGGATCAGCACCGGAGCGCCGATGAAGGCGGTAACGATGCCCGCTTCCAGTTCATCCGGAAACAGGATCAGGCGTCCGGCAATATCGGCGGACAGCAGCAGCACCGGCGCATAGATCATGGTCATTGGGATGATCCAGCGTTGATCCGGCCCGCTGAACCAGCGCACCACATGCGGCACCATCAGCCCGACGAAGCCGATCGGGCCGCAAGCGGCGGTGCCTGCACCGGCAAGCAGTGTCACGGCGATGAGTGTCAGGATGCGTGCACGCGGGATGTTCGCACCGAGTGAACGGGCCAAATCGTCGCCGAGCGCAACGGCGTTGAGAGAACGGGCGGCAACCAGCGCGATCAGCAGGCCGAGGCCAATGAACGGAGCGACCGCCGCCACGATCTCCATGTTCCTGCCAGCCACGGAGCCGATGGACCAGAAACGCATGGAGTCGAAAGCCTGCGGATCGAGCAGCGTGATCGCCGAGCCGATGCCACCGAGCACGGCCGACAATGCGACACCCACCAGCACAAGGCGGACGGGCGTCGCACCGTCACGGCCCGCCGCCCCGAGCGCGTAAACAGCAAGCGTGACAAGAACCGCTCCAAGAAAGGCGAACCACAGATAGGTATCAATCGAATGAAAGCCTAACAGGCCGACCGCCAGCGTCACGAAGAAGGCTGCACCGGCATTGACGCCGAGAATGCCGGGATCGGCGAGCGGATTGCGTGTCGCCGCCAGTATCAGCGCGCCAGATACGCCGAAGGAGGCCCCGCAAAGCAACCCAAGCAAGGTTCGCGGCAGGCGGTAATCCCAGATTATGATATGTTCGGCAGAGTTGGTGTCGTAGGCAAACAACGCGTTTTGTGCAGTCGAAATGGCAATTGACCTTGTTCCCACCAGAAGACTTGCCAATGAAACCGCCGCGAGCACTACAAGGCCAAGCAACAGCCCGGCTAGCCGCTTGGTGTTGCCGATCGCAAATCCCGTTCCTTCCTTATCGTCGTGAGGCGAAGCAACAACACTCAAACCCGCGCCTGCCCTTCGATCCAGTAGCCGATGGCGTCGATGCGGTTCTTGTCGAAGCCGAGGACGTCGCGGAAATGCTTGCGGCAATCAGAAGCAGCGCGCGCTTCACCGGCGATGTAAATATAGCCGGGACCTTCTGGCAGTTCCGCGATCGATTCCGCTATACGCGGCAATTCCGTGTAGCCGGGCCGATCTGACTTCAAACCATGCGAATAGTGCCAGACGATTGAAGCGTCGGCTTCCGTAGCGATCTTCTGACGGTCGGCCTCGGAAGGCACTTCCACATGCACAATGGCCCGAAACCCAGCCGGAAGCTCTTCCAGAACACGACCAACAGCCGGAAGCCCGGTAATGTCCGTCAGCATCAACAGCCATTCACTGCATCTGGGTATCCAGAAGCGGCCTTCCGGATTGCAGATGCCGACCACATCGCCGACTTTCGCATTCATGACCCATGAAGCAGCAACACCACCCTCATGCCCGACGATATCAATCGTCATCTCGCAGCGTTCAGCATCCCAGCGACGGATTGTATAAGGACGATTCGGGCAATCTTGCGAGCCATCGGGTCTGCCCCATTTGCCATTTTCCATTTTCACCGGCAACGTCACCGGTGTCTGAGCGTCCGGCTTCAGTGCAAGGCGCACCCATTCGTCGGGATGCCCACTTGGTACCAAGCGCTCGCCGTCCTTAATTTTTATAACCAACCGGGTCAGCGATGGCGACAAGTGCTCAACTGTGATCGTCTCGCCAAAAAAGTAGTCCTCCACATATGGATCATGATGATGGTCGTCATGATGCTCGTGTTTACTATGTGTCATGGTACTAATGCTCCACCTTGCGAGCGGCCTCCGCTAAACGCGGGACAAATTTGGGAAATCCGTACGGGATAGAAAGAACGCTCAACGCTGAGGTGGACCACACCGATACCGGATCATCTAAAGCGACGTAGCCACCACGGCGAACTACTTCCAAAGACTGGAATAATGGCTGATTTTCTAATGCTGCTCTGGCGTCGGCTCCGAACCACATGATCAGAATATCTGCGTTGATCGTATCGATGTGTTCAAGGCTGACTGTCGTAGAGGTCTTATGAGGATTGTTCGAAGCAAGCCTCTCCACACCGGCAGATGGCTTCAGCCCTAATTCCATCAGAGTGGAGACACGAGGATCGGCGGGCAAATAAACAACGATCCCGCTAGAACCAGGAAAATGTGTCCCGAAAGTGAAGGTCTTCCCCCGTAGTTGCTTGTATTGTGTGGAAAGACTCTGAAGAAAACTCTCCGTTTTCTTAATCTGGAGTTTTGCCGTCGAAGAATCTCCCAAAGCCAGTCCGACAAGCTCTGTCTGTTCCCGCCAATCTGCCGCAAACGGACCCGTGCGATATGCGATCGTTGGTGCGATGGTGGAAAGCCTTTTCCATGTCACAGCATCAATATTAGAAGATATCGCCAGAATCAGATCCGGATGCAAGGAAGCGATTTGTTCGAAATCGACCGTTCGGCCCGCCATTAATACGGGGGTGCGCCCTTGAAGCTTTTCCTCGTTCCAAGGAAAAATCCCGCTTGGAAAAAAACTATAGCGTGGCATGGCAATCGGATATTTTCCCAGCGCCAGAACGGCATCCTCCGCATTCCATCCGAAGGTAACGATGCGTTGTGGTTCAGACGTTATCGTCGTTTTTCCCAACGCATGTTCAATTGTAACCGGAAAGGCATCAAGATCGGTGGCCGTGGCAGGTTGCTCAAGCATGAAAATCATCCACGCCAGAAGCCAGAGAAACATCAATCTACGAGACAATCGGAATAATTGGGGAAAAAGCATCATTTTTGCCTAGCTAAAAGCAAAGCGGCAGATGCACCAAATGATACACCTGCCGCAGCCAATCAAAACTTATGTCGCAAGGAAAGAGTAAGCTCGCGAGAAGCGCCTATGAAATTGCCGTAAGACGTTAGCCCTGAAATCGAGGAATAATATTCCTTGTCAAACAGGTTATTGACGTTGACTTGCATCTCTGTCTGTTCACTAAACTTATATCGCGCCATGAGATCGACGACGGCGTAGGCGGGCTGCTCGATCTTGAAATTCGACCCTTGATAGTAGGTCTTGCTTTGAGCGCGGACGCTGCCCCCAATCGTCCAGTTTTCCAGTTCTCCGGGTAGCTGATAGGCTGCACTGAGCTTGAAGAGATGCGACGGCATTTTGTTCGTGTTGTACTTGTCGCCTGAATTCTCGCCCTCAACATATTTGGACTGGCTGTAGGTGTAGCCAAATCCGAGGTTCAGATTGTCCCAAACCTCCCCGCTGACTTCCAGCTCGACCCCGCGTGTCCGAATCTTATCGGCCGCTTCATAGCAAGTATAAGCAACCGGATTGCAATAGGTGAATTCTTCCAACTCGACAGCCAAGCCCTCTTGCGTGGTTTCAAAGAGAGCCACCGATGCATTCAGGCGTCCGCCGAGAAATTCACCCTTGATGCCGATTTCCTTATTATCGCCATCAACCGGCTCAAGTAGCGCACCGTCAACACCGTAGGCCATTTGCGGTTTGAAAATGCCGGTATAGCTTCCATAAACAGAAAAAGTGTCATTCAGATCATAGACGACGCCGATATAGGGAATAAATTTTCCGTTTTCGCTATACTCATCATCGCTGTACATATCATTATTCTTGTACCAGCTTAGACGACCACCAAGAATAACTTTCAACGGGTCTGCAATGTTGAGACGCGTCGAGGCATATATACCTGCCTCGCGTTGATCCAAATCCCCACTGAACGAACCGATGGTTATATTCGGCTTCGCAACAGATGTTGGATCCCAAGTCTCCGGATCGATGACATAGAACGGGCTGCTCCCGCCGACATAGGCATGTTTTTCGCGCATAGCGCTCACGCCGAAGACAACATCATGCTCCCGTCCAAACAACTCCACAGGGCCGGAGGCATGAATATCTCCCGAAAGCTGATCATCGTCATAATCGTAAAGGCGATCGTTCTTACGAACATCGTCACCCACACGCCATGTGAAGGAGGTGAGCATATCGGCGTTCGCCCATATACCACGAGCCGACGCATTAAGCTTCCAGCCATTATCGAAGCGATGTTCAATATCGAGGTAAGCAGTGTTCTGCGTCTTCTTCAAATATTCCCAATCGCTTCCGAGATAGGTCTTCGGAGAGAAATTGTAGAATGATCCGTCTGCCCGAGTGGGCAGACCACCCCAAGTGTAGCCGTCGGTATCTTCTTTTTGATAACTGAAACCCAGACTGACTGTCGTATCTTCGGTTATATCCGCATCGATCACGCCGTAAAGTGTGAGGTTTTTCTGCTCGAAATAATCTCTGTAGCCGTCACCCGCCCCCCCCGAGGCTACGAACCGACCACGCAGAGTTCCGGCCTCATTGAGCGGTCCAGAGGCATCGAATGTTCCGCGCGCCTTGCCATATGATGAGGCAGAAGTCTCAAACGAATATTGTGGCGTTGCCGTGGGGCGCTTTCGAACCAGATTGATCGAAGCTGAAGGATTTCCAGAGCCTTCAGTCAAGCCAGTTGCGCCACGGATGATTTCTACTCGGTCATAAATCGCCAGATTGTCTTGAACCAGAACGTCGCGCGTGAAATTGTTGATCGGGCTGGCTACGCCATCGAACTGAATATTGTTAATTGCATCCCCACGCGCGAAATATTCCCAACGGGTATCTCCGAAACCCTGTGTTGCGGTTATCCCAGGCGCATCCTGAAGTGCCTTGTCGAGCGTGTCGTAATTTTTGTCTTTAATCTGCTGTTGCGTCACCACAGAAACACTTTGCGGTGTTTCCCGAATAGATAGGGGCAGTTTGGTCGCCGTGCTCATCTGACCAGTTGTGTAGGAACCAGAGCCCTCCGTCGTCGCACCTTGACCTTGCACGGTGATCGTATCGAGCACCGTCGAGCCATCACCCGATATACCAGCAGCATTCGCCGCCGCTGTGGGGTCGACAATGGTTACGGTGTTCGCAGCGGTGAAGCGGTAGGAAAGTCCCGTCCCTGCAAGCAACTTGCCTAAGGCGTCTTCCCGCGTGAGATTTCCGGAAACACCGGCCGAAGTCTTACCACGCACCAGATTGGCCGGATACAGAACCTGAAGGTTGGAGAGGTCCCCGAAGCGGGAAATCGCCGTCCCAAGCGAGCCAGCTGGAACCGAATAGTTGATCGTGGCGGATGTCTGCTGCGCTGCCGCGGGCCGCACGGTGGCGGCAGCCGTCAAAGAAATTGCCGTTGACGCCAGAAGCGCCAAACCAAATCCTCCGATGTGTCCTCTTACCCTAGCGGATGACCTGTCCCCAAACTGCTTGACCATAGCCCCTGTCGAACTCCTGTTTTGCGTATTTTACGAGCACGCACGCACTCGTCTTATGCAAAGACGGATTTCGAGGCATACCACCTCACCCCCAAAGTGGACAATAATCGTCAGGATTTGATTTTTTTGAAATTCGGCTCAAACGAGGCGGCAAACCAACCCGTTTTTCTCTCTCGTTTATGCAGGATGGAGAACAACCAGCCAGGGCGACAATTGGAAGGTTCGAACCGGCAACGTCGTCCGGATCGCATCGAGCACGCCATCGGGATTGTTGATGTCAAAAATGCCGCTCACGCGCATGTTCAGCAAACGGCTATCTGTGACGCGGATGGTGCCAGAACGATAACGGTTCACGTCAGCAAGAACCTGCCGAAGTGGACGATCCTCGAAAATCAGTTTGCCGCGCCGCCATGCAACTTCAGCTTCCATATCGACGGGCTGAACCCTGCCAAGCCGCTTGTCATCATAGATGACATATTCTCCGGCGTTGACGACGGCATTGGAGCCGTCAGGTCCAACAACAGAAACAGCACTCTCCTCAACGGATACGGTAACAGTGCCGGACCATTCGTGAACAACGAAACGTGTTCCCAAAGCCGTGGTGCCGCCCGTGGCTGCGACAACGGTGAACGGACGGCTGGCATCCTTGGCGACGTTAAAAAAGGCTCGACCGCGAAGCAAGCGAACAGTGCGGATCGCATCGGTAAAGTCCAGCGCTATTGCTGTGTCGGCATCCAGATCAACCTTCGTTCCATCGGCGAGGGTTACGCTGCGTAATTCGCCCGTTCCGGTAAAATGATCGCTTGTCAGGAAATCCGGTGGGCCAGCCACCATTGCAACGGCGGCTACGGCCAGGGCGGCGGTGCCTCCGGCAAGAAAAGCACGGCGAGACGGGAACGGGCGACAGGCTGTTTGTCGGGAAGCGACCGTGCGCGGATCAGGAATCCGGTCCAGATCGGACCATATGTCGCCGAGCTTGGCGTATTCAGCGCGGTTCAAAGGATCGGACGCCATCCATGCGGCGTGATCGACCCGTTCGCTTTCGGTCGCATCGCCCGAATTGATACGCACGAACCAAGCCAGCGCCTCATCGCGCGATTTTCGTTGTTTATCGTTACTCGTTGCTGCCATCGTGGCCACCGGCTATTTCCTTGCGCAAGACAGGGCGACGCTCCCCGGTCCGAGTATCCGACATATAGACGTATACGAACGGGCACCACCTCACCCTTGTCGCAAATATTTTTTCAAATTCTTTAGTCAATGAGGTCGCCCAGCCGGTCCCGCAGGTGTGCAAGCGCCTTCATAGTTAGTTTTTCTACCGCGCTTTTCGTGATCTTCAATTCGCTGGCGATTTCGGCGTGGCTCAATCCGTCGAACTTGTGCATCAGGAAGACCTGCCGTTGTCGCTGAGGCAATTCCGAAATCGCCTGTTGAAGACGACCCAGACGCTGGCGGTAATCGACAATCCTTTCCGGCGACGGTTTATCGTCAACGGAATCAGGGAACTCGCCCGAAGATAAATAACGCTCAAGCGAACGTTTGCCGCGAATATGGTCTGTCGCCAGATTATCGGCCATGCGAAACAGATAGGAGCGCGGGTTCTTTATGTCGGATTCAACGGGAATGCTTTGAAGCCGCAGAAACGTATCCTGCAACACATCGTCCGCATCCGCATCACGACCAAGGCGACGGGAGAGATGCCTTAACAGTTCTCCGTAACTGGCCGCGAAGCTCTCAAGTATATTTTTCTTCTTGTCTCCGGCCATTTCTTTAGAACCATTCGAGAATTCTCGACATGCATATTAGAATATGCGCCCAATACGGTCGAGTGATCTCCATCATGCGGTACGATAGTGGAGCATCGTACATGCCTCGAATTATCCTTTAGCAAAACTTTCAGTAAAAAATCCAGTTATATGACGAGGGGAAACTCAGTGGGATCGTTCCTCATCCTCCGGCACCTCCTGCCTGAGCCGCGGCCCGTTGGCGAGTCTCCGGCCAAGAGCTTCGAGGAATTTGTCATAACGCTCTCCACCCTTGGCACGGGCAGCGGCCTGCACGGTCTCCGGCAAGGAAGCGGTTGAGTTCAGCCATAAGCGGATGAACAGGGCAAACGCTTCATTGGCAATGCCGACGTCCCGTTCGAGCCGCTGGATGTTACGGTCGATCCGGTCGAGGCGCTTGCCGATCGCTGCTTCCTTCCGTTCATCGGCATCGGGCGAAAGAAACGACGCGATGGCAGCTTCCGCGATCAGGGAATCCGATTGCCCGCGCCTCTCCGCGAAATCCGCGAGGCGACGCTTCAGATCGGGATCCAGGTAGACGGAAAGGCGCTGTTTCTTGTCGGGACGTGGGGGCATGGATCACAACTCCATACCGTCGCTAGGGTCCATCGAAATCTGCCGTGCGACCTGACGCATGTTGCGGGCAAGCGCCCGACTGGTGACGGCATCGCGTTCCGGCTCATCCATGTCGGGATCGAACTCGTTGATGGGTTTTCTTTCCGGTTCCGGCGCTACGTCCTTGTGCGGTTCAAGACCGGGTTCGCGGCGCAGGCCGGCATTGGCCGGATCGTCGTCCGGTTTGGCGTCGTCGTTTATTGCAGATCCGCCTTTGCCAGCAAGCGGAGCCGGGATCGGGTTCAATTCAGACCAATCATCCGCCTTCGGCGCAAACCCGGCCTTCGGATCGGCAGGGGTAGAAAGCACCCGCTCCTTGAAGCGACCATCCTCGAAATACCGCGCCTTCTTCGCGCGGATCGGCGGAATACCGGCAACCATGATAATTTCATCGTCGGGCGGGAGCTGCATGATTTCGCCGGGGGTGAGCAACGGCCGCGCCGTCTCGGAACGAGAAACCATCAGGTGCGACAGCCACGGTGCAAGGCGGTGTCCGGCGTAGTTCTGCATGGCACGCATCTCGGTCGCGGTGCCAAGCGAGTCCGACACTCTTTTTGCGGTCCTTTCGTCATTGGTCGCGAAGCTGACCCTCACATGGCAGTTGTCGAGCACGCTGTTGTTCGCACCGTAAGCCTTCTCGATCTGGTTGAGGCTCTGCGCGATCAGAAAAGCCTTGATCGAATACCCGGCCATGAAGGCAAGCGCGCTCTCGAAGAAGTCGAGCCTGCCGAGCGCCGGAAACTCGTCGAGCATCATCAGCAGCCGGTGGCGACGATCCTTCGCATGCAGGTCTTCCGTCAAGCGCCGGCCAATCTGGTTGAGGACAAGGCGCACGAGCGGTTTGGTACGGGAAATGTCGGACGGCGGCACGACCAGATAGAGCGTTGCCGGTCGCTCCTCGCTGACCAGATCGGCAATGCGCCAGTCGCAACGGCTGGTAACGGCCGCCACGACCGGATCGCGATAGAGGCCAAGGAAAGACATGGCGGTGCTCAAGACGCCGGACCGCTCGTTGTCGGATTTGTTGAGCAGTTCACGGGCGGCGCTGGCAATCACCGGATGCGACCCCTTCTCGCCGAGATGCGGCGTGGTCATCATGGCGGACAAGGTTGTTTCGATAGGACGGCGAGGATCGGAGAGAAAGGCGGCGACGCCCGCCAGCGTCTTGTCCTTCTCCGCATAGAGAACATGCAGGATCGCGCCGACCAGAAGCGAATGGGATGTTTTCTCCCAATGATTCCGCTTTTCCAACGACCCTTCCGGATCGACCAGCACATCGGCGACGTTTTGCACGTCCCGAACCTCCCATTCACCCTTGCGGACCTCCAGCAACGGATTGTAGGCGGAAGACGCCGAATTGGTCGGATCGAACAGCAGAACGCGGCCATGCCTTGCCCGGAAACCGGACGTCAGTTCCCAGTTCTCGCCCTTTATGTCGTGAACGATGGCCGATCCCGCCCAGGTCAGAAGCGTCGGCACGACAAGGCCAACGCCCTTGCCGGATCGCGTCGGGGCAAAGCAAAGCACATGCTCCGCACCGTCATGGCGGAGATATTCGTGTTCATAGCGGCCAAGCACCACGCCGTCGTCGCCAAGCAGGCCGGCCTTTTCGATCTCGTCGCGCTCGGCCCAGCGGGCGGAGCCGAACGTCTTGACGTCCTTCGCCTCGCGTGCGCGCCAGATCGACATGAAGATGGCGACCGCGATTGCGATCAGGCCACCGGATGCGGCAATCGCGCCACCTTCGAGAAAGACGTTCGGCGCATAGGCATCATAGAAATACCACCACCAGAACAGGGCCGGCGGCGGATAGAAGGGCTGACCGGCAAGCTCGAACCAGGGCGAGCCAAGCTGCGGCTGGAAACCAAGACGCCACGCGACCCATTGCGTCGCGCTCCAGACCGCGATGAGCACGATCAGGAAGACGACGGCTATCTGCCCCCAGAGCACGCGCGTAGCCGACAAGGCGGAAACTCCCTTCCAAACATGGTTTCATGTTCAGGGAAAAGGAATTTCCGAAATGATTTCAACATGATTGAACGTCGGCATAGTAGTCTGGCGAAGACGGTCGAAAAAATACTTGCAGGTTGCGGCGTCCCATCTGCATCATATGGTTTGAGACAGTGATTCAGGGACACTCCCATGCCGACCCGCAACGTTGTTCCCGATGAACATCACCAAATGGCGCAACTGAACGCTTTGCGAAAAGCAT
Source organism: Brucella pseudintermedia (assembly GCF_008932435.1). Lineage (GTDB taxonomy): Bacteria > Pseudomonadota > Alphaproteobacteria > Rhizobiales > Rhizobiaceae > Brucella > Brucella pseudintermedia. Next base: position 29,169 of record NZ_WBWE01000020.1, read on the forward strand.
CCCGCATCGGATTTACCGATCTGGTCGAAGGCCGGTTTGTCGATGTGCCGGCCGATAAGCTGGAAGGCTTCATCGCCGATTTGGGACGTGAAGCGGGCGAACGGCGCGCAAGACCAAAACGGTCACGATAATTCAAAGGCTGTTTTCATCCAGCGCACGGGCATGCTTACGCAGCCGTTCGGGAATATCTCCCCGTTCGCCGGGAAAGGCCAAAAGAAGATCGGCAAAACGCGGTGGATCAAATTCAATGTCCGGCGATCCGGGCATGGCCAGAGCCGCCGTAACACTGCGGCGTTCTCCTGCCAATTTTTCGAACTCGTCATCGGCGCTGGAAAGCGTTGTGATTTTCATCGGCTACCTCCGTCTGACGGCTTGCCCAGCATACACCATTTCCAGAGGGAGCAGCAAACCGCACACGCGATCCGGCGGCCGAATGCCCATCACAAGCCCAAGCCGCGCTTGCGACCAAAGCTCCAGTCAACGCCGCCATCGGCGCGAGCTACGCCGGATATGTGCTGACCAATGTGCTTCTCCACGGAAGGCGTCCACGGCACGAGGCTGAAGCCGAGGCCATCATCGACCATCGCGAAGCGGCCGGATGCCAGGGTGAAACGCCGGCTGTAGGTGCCGGCGACATATTCGCCTGCGGCCGCTTCGCGAAACGGTATGTTCATTTCATGGGAGAGCTTTTCGCCGAGCGCGTCCAGTTCACGTTCGCGGAGCGTGCCGAGAAGATTGCGGGCGAAGATAACCCGCTCGCCCTCTCGCCGCGCCAGACCTTCTTCGATCAGATGTTCGGCCCGCGCTTTCATCGCCTGTTGCACCTCCAGCCCAAAGCCGCCGCCGAGATCGACCGGATCGCGGGCGACAAGCTGGCGGTCGAGCCATGTGGCGCCGTCGGCCGTAGTCTGGGCCTCAAGGGAGAAATCGGAACGAACCGCCAGCGCAACACGGCGCTCCCCTCTCGCATCCTCGAAAGAGCGCAGTTCGACAATCGAACCCGGCGCGCTGTCGCCAGCCGCTTCAATGTCGGGAAGACGGATATGATGGGTGTGGCCGTCCACGCCATCGACCACGGCGAAGGCCGTGCCGCGCAACTCATCGTCAAGGCCGCGTTCGACCAGCCGGCCGATGACCGGCTCGCCGTGCGCTTCGCCGGACAGCACGTAGTCGGCAGCGCCGCGCTCGATACCCTGTTCCGTCAAAGCCCGGTGCATCCGCTTGATGATGTCGCCGCGTAGCCCAAGCTCGCGCAAAGTGGCTTCGGCGTCGCCGGATATGATCCACTGGCCGGGACCGATGGTTTCAGCCAGGCCGAGATGTTCGAGGTGACGAAGCCGGCCGACCTTCTGGATCGAATAATCGTCGGGCTGCTTATCCGGAGACGGAGCAACGTCGATAACGCCTTGCTCGTTGGCGTCGCGGACAAGCTGGCGATCAAGCTGCGTCCAGCGGTCGGCTTCTATCTGACGCTCCAGCGAGCGGCAAATGTCGAGATCGGTACGCGGCCCCAATTCCAGCGTCACGAGATCCTGCGCCCGGTCACGCAGCCCGCTCTTGATATAGTCCCGGTCTATCACGAGGTCTTGCCCGTCCTCAGTGCGACCGCGCACGATGACATGCACATGCGGATTGTCCGTATTCCAGTGATCGACGCCGACCCATTCGAGTTTCGTGCCGAGATCCTTTTCGGCCTGCGCCATCAGCTCGCGCGTGAACCGCTTCAGGTCTTCCATGTCGGCGGCATCTTCTGGCGAGACAATGAACCGGAAATGATGCCGATCATCCTTGCAGCGATCGGCAAATTCCTTCGCGTCGGCATTGTCGGTTTCGGGACCGAACATGCGGGCTTTTTCGCCGTCGCGGGTGACGCCATCACGACGAAGATAATTGAGGTGACGGGCAAGCGGGCCACGGTCGCCCTTGTTGCGGACGATGCGCGCCTTCACCGTGCAGAAGCGGGTGCGATTTGTAATGAGGCGATTGGCGCGCACGCTCGCCACGCGGCCGCGGGCGAAGCTCGGCCCACGGCCCTTGCCGGAGCGGGAAACATGCCCGCCGGCCTTCTGCGCGGCGGCGAGCGCCTGGGCGACGAACGGCCTCGCCCGCTGGGCCTTGCTGGAACGGATGCGCCCAGGACGGACGCGGAAATCGTCGTCCCGGCTCATGGGGTCACTCGCTGCGAGGTGCAGGTTTCATTGAAAACATTCGATAAATTCAGGGTGCGCACATCGCACGCATAGTCCGCGATGTGCGGAAAGCCGGAAAAAAGCCAATCAAAACAACCGACCGTCCAAGCCGCGATGTGCGGCCTTTTATCTTGCCATAACTCTACGGTTGCTTCCGCTGACATACCGCCAACAGTATAGTCTACGACAATACACGAAATAGCACGAATTTCCACGAAAATCATCTCCGAGCTTCTTTATCTGCTGATCCGCGTATGAACAGGCCGTTGGAAGGCGGCGCTAGCGCCGAAAGATCTGTAATCGTGCCGGAATTGAACGATCGGACGGACGGAAGATCGTCGGCGATCTCGACAGTCGCACGAGTAACGAAGAGCTGTGCGATGGACCATTCGGAGCGCGCCGGACGATCCGCCGTGCGATAGGCAACGGCGGCGTCCGCGTCGATCTGCGGAACAATCTTCGCCATGTAGGCGACCGTCTCGGCGGGCAATGGATCGCCAGCGACAAGATGCTTTTCGTAGCGGCCGGGACCGGCATTGTAGGCGGCGAGAAAACCCGGCGAACCGTAGAGTTCATGCAGCTCGGCGAGATAGGCGCTGCCCGCCAGAATGTTATCGCGGGGATCATAGGGATCGTCGCCAAGGCCATGTCGGGCGCGCAATTCCGCCCATGTCGCGGGCATGATCTGCATCAGGCCCATCGCGCCTTTTGGCGAGATGGCGTGCGGATTATGATCGCTCTCGGCCTGCATGACGGCGCGTATCCAGCGTTCGGGAATGGCGAAGCGCTTGGCCGCTTCCGTGATATGAAAGGACCAAGAATCGGACGATGCGACGGCGATGGCCGTGCGCGTCGTCTGCGTTTCGTTTGCCAGCGGATCTGCCATTGCAGCGCATGGCAGCGTGACGATCATGGTGCCTGCGATCAGCAGCGCGATGATCGCAGGAACGGCGGCGCATTGTCCGCCGTCCCGATTGCCCATCAGCCTGCCATCGTGCTCGCTATGGTCAGGGGCAAGGCTTCGCCGACGGCCAACATTTTCCGGACGGGCATCGTCGCAAGACGTGTCCGTTATACGGAAAACAGGCCGTCGCCCCTGACCGCCGCTGCGCGCGACGGCCGCCCCGTTGGCGATCGGGTCGAGGGGAGTGATCGGCGCTCGATCGATCAAAGGGAGTGAGCCTGAAAGTTCGCGGGAAGGATGGCAGCGCATGAGGGTCACGCCTGTTCGTCGCGCCGTGTCTTGCGCGTCCAGTGAAGATTCCACACGTCCTTCCTGGTGTCGGACTCGAACATGCGGGCGCGGATCGGTTCGACGAAGGAAGGATCGTCGATGGTGACGGAGAGATACGCGCCTGCACGCTCGCCGGTTCGGTCCCATGCCGCGCCGACTTCGAGGCCATCGGCGAAGATGCGATGGTTCGGTGCGTTCTCGGCGTCCGTCTCATCGATGGGAAGGATGGTCACTTCGGCGTCGAGGGTGAGCGTGCGGATGCGGCCGAAGAAGCCATCATTGTTGCGGGTGAAGGTGCCTATCTGGGCCATTGCGAAAAACTCCTGCGGTTGAAGAAGCGAGCCGTTCACGGCTCGTCGGAAACTGGCTCGCGGAAGGTTTCCACGACCGGATCGGGATCGTCAGTGGTCCAGAGCGGGATTGCCCTGCCGACGACGGTTGAGAGCGGAAGCGGCCCGAAATAGCGGCTGTCGAAGCTGTCGGGACTGTCCCAGTTCATGAAGAAGGCTTCGCCGGCGCGAAGCGTCCGGCAGCCTTGCCAGACGGGCAGCGGACGGCCCTGGCCGTCGCGCTCGCGGGCCTGCCCGTAGGTCATGCCGTAGGCGGTGATCTGCGCGCCGTTGCGGCAGACGGTTGTTCCGGAAAGTGCCAGCACGCGCTTGAGAAGCGGCAGGCCCTTCGGCAGATAGCGGCGCTCATCGAGGAATCCGGCCAGATCGTCGGGCGGCATGACCACGGCAAGATCGGTGACGTCGAGCTGGTCGCCCTCTGACACATCCAGCGGAACGATCCGGTAGAGGCCGACCGGCACGCTGGCCGACGCGTTCCAGATCATGCGAATAGCGGGCGGGTTCCAGACTGGCAGAGCAATCAGCACTGTGCCGGCCAGCATCGCGAGGAACGTCATACGGCGCATTGTCATGACTGCACCTCGCGGCGGCGCAGCCAGGCGCGATGCTGTTCACGACTGTAGGCGCGGAACGGTTCATTGACGACAAGGCGATTGTGGATGTGCCGCCAGTGATCCGGCGCAACGTCTTCCGGTTCGATGCCAAGCCGCTCGATGGCGTCTATAGTGTCGAGCACCTTCTGAACCTTCGGCCAGCCGTGGATACGCAGAAGGATTTCGCCGCCGGGATCAACCAGAGGCACGGTCTGATAGCCCTCGCCGGGTGCAACGGCGCGCAGAATGTCGATGCGGGAAATGACGGTGCCGTAATCATTCGCGGCCCATCTGACGAACGCGAAAATCGCGCCGGGATCGAAGCCGACGACACGGCGATGACGGTCGATGCGCTGTTCTTCGGCGATCCGGCCGAAATGAATACGCTGCTCGATGCGGTTCTCCCGCCATGTCAGATGAACCAAGGTGCGGGGAGAGGAAGTGTCTGCCTTCATCGACCCGCCCTCCGACTGAAGGGTATAGCAAGCGTCCTCTGCGCTTTCCTTTCAATCGAGAACCAGAGGGAAGGTCGTTCCACGATTAAAGGAAAGCGAGTCCACGATTTGGGGAAAATCAGCAGCCCTTCCACAACGCGATTTCTGGTGGGTTGCGTTAGGAAGAATCCGAAGGATTCTATGTTAGGTAAGTTAGAGGGGCCGGAATCCGCTTTTGGATTCATAAGGATATGGGCCATCAGCGTTCCCGATAGTACGGGAATCGCGTTCCGGATAGCACGGGTTCCAGCGTTCCCGATAGTACGGCTCTGTCCCCACCTTATCCACCGACCGACGCGGCAAGCTGAACCGATCATCGTCCACCCCCTTCCCGCCCGCGCGGCACAATGATTTTCTTCGGTGGTCCCGGGCGGAATGTGAGACGTTGCCTGCCATCCGGATCGTCGGCCAGCGCGAGGCGGTAGCCCGGAAGTGGCTGACGCTCGACAATGGCGTGCAGCTCGAAACGGAAACGCCGGAAAGGTGAAAGACTGCCGGATTTGAGATAGAGGTGTTCAAGATCGAAGCTCCAGCCCCATTGCTGGCGACCGCCATGCTTACGCACGAGACGGTAAAGCCAGCGCTCAAGCCCGCCCATCAGATCGAAATAAGCCCGGTCAATGGTGAGGATCAGGGCGTCATCTATGACGCCGGCATAGAACCAATCCGCCAGGATGAGTTCTATGCCGAGCGGCCGGCCGGTCGCATCCAGTTGCTCTTTCCATTCGGCGATCCACGAGAAGCGGTGCCGCCGACGCTCTGACGGCTGGCGGATCGATGTAACGACTGTTGTGGATTGAAGCCGGTCCAGCGCTGCTTTCAGCCGGTCATAGTTCAGGCCGGAATCCGTGCGGCCGATGAAGGAGAGGATTTCGTAAGGCGTGGCGAACATGAAACGCGAAGTCTGCAAGCCATTGTCGCGGGCCTGAACGATCTGCGAAGCGGCCCATATGAGAATATCGGCGTCCCAGATCGTCGCCATGCCGTGTTCGGCCGTCGCTTCGACCCGGATCGACACATCGCCCATGCGAAAGTCGATTGGCCTCACGCGGCGAGACTTGGCCAACGAAAAAAACGGCCACGACATGAGATCCTGCGCATCGCGGGTGGCGATGTCGCCGCTGCATGGACGGAAGAGTTCAAGCTGCTGGCCCTGATATATCCGGTGCGAGGACATGGCGGCGTCCGCTCAGCACGCGGCGTCAGCGGCAAGGTCAGTGTCTGCGTCGGTGTCCAGCACCTGCAACAGTCGGGGTGGTGCGGCTTCGGACGTCGATAGACGGGCGGCGGCATCAATCCATGCCTGAAGATCGGCGACAGTGTAAACGACACGACCGCCGAGCTTGCGATAGATCGGACCGGTTCCGTCACAACGGTGCTTTTCCAGCGTCCGGGGAGAGAGGCCAAGAAGGTGGGCAGCTTCCACCGTGCGCACGAAACGCGGCCAATTCTCTTCGATCTTCTGTTGCATGTGGGCCTCCATCGCAGTCGCCACCGGAACGGCGGTTCTGTTGCGAGGATGGCGAAATTTATGCGGCCTGGCGGAGTGACAAAATAATCGCCTGCGTAAATGTCCCCCATGCCAGTCGCACCAAAGCCGACGAACGATAGAGGCGAGCAGCACGGTCAACGGCGCGGATGGTCGGGAAATTTCTGGAACGGGCAAAGCAGGCGCGGATAGCCGCCGTTGATCATTTCCTGCGCAGCGCCATAAAGACGGGCAATGCGCCTTCGTTCGGACGTGTTTTTCCAGTCGATAGAACGCAGTCTGCCAAGTTCCGTGTTGAGAAGGACGCTGGCGATTTCCTGACGCGATGCGCCTGCCTCCACGCCGTCCCATACGCGCAGCATCAGGCTGAACCTGTGGAGTTGGTAGCGGGAAAGGCGCAACCAGTATGGCAACGGTCCGGATGGCTTGCCGCTCATCCAGGAGACCAAACGGCGGACGCATTGCTCGCGTTCGGTGTAATATTCGTCAGGCGGCATCTTGATGGCGGCACTAATGATCCGGCGTCCGCATGGAAGCCAGACATAATGATCGCCGTGTTTGTCCCTGACGACCGCATGGAACCCGTCCGCCGTCATATGCCCGGCAAAGGCTGGATCGAACGGATTGAGCAACGGGAAGCCGTTGAAGCCCGCTGGCGCGGGTTCAATGATGATGGTTGCGGGAAACATTCGCGGATGCCAGAGCGGTCGCGCCACCGGAGCCGGCTGAGATGGATCAGCCGGGAAAGGTGACGCCCCAACGTTGAGACAATCGTTTCTCGGCTTCATCCTGTTCCGCGGAGCCGGAAGCAGGGCCTTCGAAAATTTGCTTGTAATCGTCGCGGTAACGTTTATTGCGGCGAAGGAACTCGAAGGTCATGCCACCGCGTCCAAGACGCCGCAGTTCTTCTTCGAACCGTGGCGAGGTCCAGTCCTGCAATGCTTCCATGCCACTCCCCTTGGGAAACTCAACCTTGGGATGGTGGGAGTATTGGCGAAGTTTCTGGGGCCGGAATACACAAAATTGGAATATGATCTTGCGTCCGACCGAAGGGGCCAAGCACTCTATTGCATGGGCGGTTCGAGAAGATGGCGGTAGCCGATTTCGGTCATCCAGCGGGCGCGGGCAAGGTGCGTTTCATGGATACGCCGGGCGCGTTCCGGGTCGGCATCGACGTCGATACCGAAGATGATGCGCACGGCGTCGCGCCAGTCAGCTCCCTCCTCGTCGGCGTCCAGAAGACGAAGGTAGGTTGCCAGATGGGCTTCATCATAGGCGTTCACCCTGTCGGTCAAGGGTGGGCCATTGTCCCGCAAGGGCTTCTTCATGGGGCCTCTTCGCAGAAAGCCACGCTCAAAACGGACCAGTATTTTATCCGTCTGCGGGGTGACAGTTTCATGACGGTAATATCCGCAATTGCGGAATAGCCTTATACCTGAAACGTCTTAGCAGGGCTGCGGTTGGACATCTGTTAGAGATCGTTGCGAAAAAATTCGATCGGATCGACATCGAGCGCTACGCCGAGTTTTTCAAGCGTATCGACGGAAGCTGAATACTCCGCGCGCTCAAGCATACCGACATAGTTGCGATTGACCTTGGCGCGATGGGCAAGCTCTTCTTGTGACATGGACCGATCATGTCTCAACCGACGCAGGTTCTTGGCGACTCTCTCCCGTAAGCTCATGGGAAAGCAGTCACCGACTACCTAATATACTTCCACCCAATATACTAGTGATTCCTGAAAAGGGAAAGTGGCTCGTCAAAAAACCTGTGCGTGGTCTTGCGAGCCGGTCACAGACCGGCGAGCGGCGGCCGTGCCGTCCAGGCGCGGACACCGCCGATCCGATTTGCCTGTGGCGTAAACCGGATTTCGCTGGAAGGATCGGCGCAATCTGCGGCGGAACCGCACCGCCATTGCTGGCGGCGCGGACCTTGGCTGCTACGACGCCCGTTCAAGCAAGGTCTTCGCCTTTCCCTCCAGTTCAAGGCGGGTATCCTGATTGGTCTTGGTGCGGGCATGGGCGGTCATGCCCTGCACAAAGTCAAAAATCGTCTCCGGGGGCCGTCCTTCCTCCTGCAAGACGGTTTCAATGATCTTGCCGGTTTCGGCCTTGCTGAAACCGCGACGGCGAAAGAAGGTCTCCCGGTCCTCGTCGTTGTGGGCGACGATCCTTTCCCGCGCCGCCTTGATCCCGGCAATGAAGGGCGCGGGGTTGGAATTGGCGAAGCTGCGAAGCGCGGGCGCGGCTTCATGGGCGAAACGCTGCGCCGCAAACTTGCTGTGGCGGATGGTTATTTCCTCGAAATTTTCGACGCCCCACAAATTGCGATTCATGCAAACTGCTCGCAGGTAAAAGCTTGCAATTCCAAGGGTCTTGCTGCCGACTTCGCTGTTCCACGCATAAAAGCCGCGAAAATACAAATCCGGCTCGCCGTTCGGCAGGCGTCCGGCTTCAATGGGGTGCGTATCGTCCACCAGAAACAGGAAGACGTCACGATCCGAAGCGTAAAGCGTGGTCGTGTCCTTGGTCACGTCCACGAAAGGATTGTGCGTCATGGTCGCCCAATCCAGTACGCCGGGAACCTTCCACATGGTATCGCCCACGCCGTTGCCCGCGATCTTCATCACGGCTGCGACAAGCTCGTGATCCCAGATGCGCCCGTAGTCCGGGCCGGTTACGGCGCGCAATTCAATGCGGCCGTCCTCCGTTTCCAGCGTCTTCACCAGTTCGGCGCGATGCGAAAGCAAGCCATGCTGTAGGTTGATGCCTGCCAGCGGCGCGGGAAGCTGGCGCATATAGGTTGCAGGCGCTCCGACAAGGCTGCAAAGCTGGCCGAAACTCCAATGCGTCGGCGCAATCGGTTCATCCTGTCCGGGGACGATAATCGAAAGCCGTTCCGCATTGTCGCGGCTGGCGTCCACGCGCACGGCGCGGCTTTCGACGGTGCGGGCCGTGGCGCGATCCGCCCGCGCCTTCACGGCGTCGTAAAGCTCGGTGAGCGAAAGAAACCGCTCATCGTCCGGGCGCGAAAACCATTCCGACGAAACGCGGTCGATGTTCACGCCGCGCGAAATGTCCACGCGAAAACCCTTATTGATTGGCTGGCTGTTGTGGCTGCTGGTGATGACATTCATGGTCCTTGCTCCTCTTTTTCCCTTAATTGCCGAAGGCATGTCCCTCGACATGCCTTCCGGGGGCGCGAGAGTGCGCGGGGATGGAAGGGGACAAGTGCCGGCGAGCATGGCCGGGTTGCGCGCAAGCGGGACGGATTGGAAAGCGAAGACCATGAAAACAGTGAGCCGTCCTGAGAAGCGGGCGACCCTGCCATGCGCAGGCGGCGCTTGAGGGGAGAAAGGGGAAAAGTTCCCCTTGGTTTCCCCTCATGATCGGCTAGGCTTCAGCCGTAGCCGATCAGGACAATGGGCGCGCAGCGCTCCGTATGGATTGATGGCGGCGGCGGGCATGAGCATGGCGAAGCCCCGCTTTCGCGGGGCCGGGCCGGTGGCCTGTTTAGTTGGTGGCGCGGCGGCGCGACCAGATCAGGGCCATATCCTCGCTGTCCGTCGCGACCAGGCTCGCATAGATCGGAGCGGGGAACGAGGGATCGTCCAGCTTCACCGAGAGGTAGGGGTTGCCCTGCACGGACTGCTTCTTCCATGCTGCTCCGAACTCGGTGGCTCCGGCGAACACGCGGAAGTCCGGCCCGTTTTCGGTTTCGTCCTCGGCCGGGATGAACTTCACCGACTTGACGTTGAGGTTGAGGGTCTTGATCGAGCCAGCGAAGCCGTTGTCGGTGCGGGAGAAAGTGCCGATAGTAGCCATACCATGTTTTCCTTCTGCTGATCGGGCCGCGCCCATCGCGGTCTCGATGATGGTCGATGGACCGGGGACGATCGGCCTGCACCCACCGGGGTCCCCGTTGCGCTTGCGTAAGGGGGTGGTCCTTAGGGCCGGAATGAAATGGAGGGCGGCCGGTGGCAGCTTTTTTGGATCGCGATGCAAAGCCAAGCCGGGGTCCCCATGCGGCTCGCCGCATGGGGTGGTTGGGCGGCGGAAAAAAGTTGTCGCCGGACGTTGCAGGATTGAGATCGAGGCGGCGCTTGCGTCGCCGGTCTTCGGTCAGACCAAATCAATCGAGATCGCGGTGGGCGTGGTCCGGTCGGCGGAAAAAGGAAATCACGTCATGGCTGCTATCGGTCAGCACTTTCTTCTGCGCCGACAACGGTTTCGCTGCCTCCCTCGCAGGCAAGCCCCTCAATCTCAACGTCAAGTCGGTGAAGTTCCCTCACGGTCGTCATGAGTCGAAACCGAAAACGGGCCGGACTTCCGCCCATGCTGTTTGCTGGAGACAGTGGGTTTGGAGCGGCATGGAAAGAGCCTGCCTGTCCAGCGCCGGGCAATTCCTACCTCTCGGTGAAGCTGGACGATTCCTTGTTTTGCTCTTCGGTCGCCTCCATGCGGGCATGGCCGGGACGGACAGCGAGGATATGGCCCTGATCTGGTTGTGTTGCTGTGTCATCGACTGAACAGGCTATCGGTTCGGTCTTGTGGAAGCGCTGGCTTTTTCGGGCGAATGCCGCCGCCGCCATCCCTTGCGTTAGGGATGGAAGCCCGAAGGGTGAAGACTGCTTTAGCGGGCTTCAGCGAAGCCGACAGCCCGGCCCGCAGGGCAACGCCCATATCTTCCTCGCGGCCTGCATCATGCCGTTCGTCAAAAGCCCAACAAATGTGGAGTTAGCGGTCTTCATGGAACATGGACGGGTCGTCCAGCCTCGCCAACGCTGACGCTCCAACGAACCCGCCACCGATGAGAGAAAAGATTTTCCGCCAGACTTCGGACGGAACCGCCTCGCGGGCGATGCCATGCACCAGGGCGAAACCTGCAATGGCAGCAGGAAGCGCGAATAACAGTGCGATGGCAAGACGCAATCCCGGTGAGCGCAGCGTGGCGTAAAGATAGGTAAGGAAACCGTAGGAAGCCACGCCCGCAAACAGACCAACGATGCCAGCGCCGAGATAACCGGCTCCGGTAGCGAAAGCGAAGCGGGTTGCCATGACGGCGAAGAAAAACGGCACGGCATAGGTCGCCAGCATATAGGCCAGCGAACACATGGCGATGACCATCACGACGGACAATGTAGCGAACACAATCATTCCCGGTCTCCTTGCATTTCTTTCGGTTAGGCGCTCCGGCGCATCAGGGTCCGACGCGCAGGAACAGTGTTTCAGGTGACAATCCTTCCGGCGTGGTTTGCGATTTCGGCATATCGGCTGAGGCGATATTCGGGCCTGAAATACAGGTCACGCTCGACCGGCAGGCCAAGCCCGCCGCGAACGTCCTCAATCTCGGACAACATGGCGTAGCCAAGTTCAGGACTGCCAAAGCCAAGGTCCATCAAGCCGAATAGCCGCAAATCACCGTCCGGTTCCTCGTATGCTTCGGTAATCAGCCATGTGGCCGAACCGTCCGGAGTGAACAGCTTCACGACAGGGCGCGGATTGAAATCCTCCTGTTGCTCGCTGGCGCGGCCATTGGCGATCAGCGCGGCGCGCAGATCGTCAGGGATCAGGAGTTCGGTTCGGGGAAATCGCCGTGTCATGACGCCATTCCCTCCGGTGCGGACCAAAGCGCTGCATCCTCGTTAAGCCGGTAACGGTCACGAAAGGCGGCGATAGCCGCATCCTGCCGTTCCAGCTTCCGGGTGAGCGCGTCGATTTCGCCACGCGGCTGGAAGCGGAGTTGCGCGGCATTCTCCCGATAGTCACGCTCGTCGGCGCGGGTCCATGTGGATTTCATGCGGTCATACTGGCGGGTCTTTAGGCGGGCGGTGATGGTCATACGCTCGGCGCGCTTCTCGATCTGCCGCCTGATGATTTCGATATGGCGGCGGGTTTCGTCCCGCGCTCTGACCGTGTGGGCCAGCATTGCTTGCTGTTCGGCATAGGTGTTCATTGTCGTGTTTCCTGCGATCCGTCGAGGTTTCCTGCCGCGCCGATTGCGGCGCGGCGGAAACTGTCCTCGGTGCAAAGGGAACGAGGCCGGAACCGCGTGAGCGGCTCCGGCCATGTGGTTCACTCGGCGGCTTCGTAGAAGGCCGCATCGACTTCGGCATCAGCCAAGTCCGGAGCGATTTCCTCCGACTCCGGCGCATCAGGGTCCGGCACCTCCTCCAAGGTGGGTGCGTCCTCCGGCTCGGCAAACCCTGCCGCGTCGATTGCCGCGATTTCCTCCGCGTCGGGTCCGACAAGCTCCGATGCTTCCGGTTCCGGCATGGCGGGTTCCGTTGCTTCCGCCGCAATGTCTTCCGGGTCTTCCGGCTCTATGGTTTCGAGTGCATCCGCAACGGTTTCGGCTTCCGCCTCTGCCTGCTGCGGCTCGTCCTGCCATGCGGGCGGCTCGGTGCGCAGAAGCGGCGGGAGCCATCTGCTTCCGGCCAGAAGCTGCTCGGCGTTTTCCGCCATTTCCTGCTTTTTCTTATCCTTGATGCGTTCGGCGGCTCCGTAGCTTGTCCCATCTACGACAGCCTCAAGGATATGGGCCTTGGTGACGCGGCCAAGATAGGAACTGACGGTCGGCGTCCAATACTGGCTCATGTCCAGCGCAAGCGCGGTCGCCAGTTTGTCGGCGGTCGCATGAGCACGGCGCTTGTTCTGCTCCCAAGGCAGTTTCAGGGCATTGACGGTCAGCGATGCGCAATGAGCGAACAGCGCTATGACGCTTACGGGGTCGAGACCAGCGATGAAATCCCAAAGGTCCGCCACGTTCTGCGGCATGTCGCAAGCCCATCCGGCGTGGCGATCCGCCAGCATCTTCGCCGCCGCCGTGTCCTCGATGCCGTCCGCGTGCCCGCCAAGCTGAACACTGACGGGGCGGATTTCGAGGGCGTGGGCGTCCACGCCGCGATAGAATGTCTGCGCCGCCAGCGCATGGGTGACGGCGATCAAGGCTATTTCCGGCTGCTCGCCAAGCGCAAGGCGAAGGCCAAGCGTCCGGTGCGCGGTCAGGTCGCGGGTGAGAAGATCGGAAATAGGCTGGCCCGCGTCTCCTTCCGGTTCCTCGTCGTCGGCGTTATCGGGGTCCGGGCTGAAACCGTCCTCGAGAACTTCGCCATCCGCATTGACGCGAATACCGTCGATGATGGTTTCGCCGCCTTCGGCATCCTCCGGTTCCGGCGCCGGTGCCTCGTCTTCGGGGCGGATAAAGCCGCGCTCGATGCGGGCGGTTCCATCATGGTTGAGGCATATGAAGACACCGCCACGCGCAAGCTCGTCGGGGTCGTAGGCTTCCCGCTTGCCATCCAGCCGCACCATTTCCGCTTCAAGCTCCATGAAACGGACTTCGTCTTCCGGGGCGTATTCGTCCACGCTCCCCAATTCTTCCGCCAACCGTTCATGTTCCTCCTGCGCGGCGGCATAGGCCGCTTCATCTTCATCCGAAAGCCCGACCGGCTCCGGGTAAACACGGCGCAAGCCGTGGGCGTAAGGGAAGTCCATATAGGCTTCCACCCACTTCCAACCTTCCGCCCGAATGTCGGCGGCGATGGCTTCCAGCTTTTCGAGAACAAGGCGGTCGAGAAGCGCGGGATCGTCGTAGTAGCCGCCGCGATCTTCGGTAAACAGGTCACGGATGATCGTGCCGCCCGCTTCCGTGTAGGCTTCCGCTCCGATGAAGATAGCGCGCCGCTCCGTGGCAGGAACGTTGCTCGCGGTCAGGTCGCGGCGGATGATCCGTGCTTCCCTGTTATAGTGCAGGTTCTCGAACACCTGCTCCTGCCGCACGTGGTTGTCGGTGATGGCGAATGCCTGCAACTGCTCAAGGTTCAAGCCGCCTTCGCGGTACACCTGCATCAGCTTCGGGCTGACCGCGCCGAGCTTGAGGCGCTGCCTCACGACATGCTCGCTCACGCCGAAGCGGGCGGCAATATCCGCCGCGCTCCATCCGCGATTGTCCGCAAGCTCGCGGAACGCCTCGAACTCGTCGGCGGGGTGCATGTTGGCCCGCGTCACGTTCTCGTCAAGGCTGATTTCCTGCGGGTCGTTCGCAGTATCCAGAACGCAACGGATGGCTTCCGTCTTTCTGATTTCCTTGCGCTTGACACGCAAAAGCTGCGCCTGCCTGCGGCCTTCTCCGATGGTCACGAAATAGAAGCCGGTTGCTTCGCTAGCCTCGTTCAGTTCCGGTTCCACCACAAGGTTCTGGTAAAGCCCCTTGGCGGCGATGCTGGCCGCAAGCGCTTCGATATGCTCTTGGCTGTGCGGGGTCTTGCGCGCATTGCGGGGCGACTTTTTGAGCTTGCTGAGAGGAATGAAGATTTCCGTGCCGGTTGCGGGTTCCTTAGCAACAATTGCCGCATCCGCAACGGTTTCGGCTTCCGCCGTTATATCGGGGTCCGGAAAAGGTTTCGGTGCGGGCAATGCCGCCACCACCTCCACCGCTACGTCTCCGATGCTGCGGATTTCCGCATCCGTCGCCACATTTTCCGCCGCCGCAACAGCGACGGCCTTCGTCTTCTTCGCAGTCCTTGCCATTGTTCCAATCCTTCTTCCGTTAATGCCGGAGGCATGTCCCCGACATGCCTCCCGGGGGGGCGCGAGCCCTGGGGATGGGAGGGGACAAATGCCGGCGAGCATGGCCGGGCTGAGCGGCGAGCAGGCCGTTTCGGGAGAATTGAGAGAATCGGAGATATACCGTAACGGCCCGATTGCTACCGCCTGTTGAAGCAAAGCCTCGTGACGTAAGACACGTCTTTAGCGACGACGTTAATGACGTGTCTTGAGATTGAGGTAGACGATGCGGATGGAGATACTGGGTCACGA
>NZ_WBWE01000021.1 GCF_008932435.1 Brucella pseudintermedia
CGCGCCCGGTGCTGACGCGTTCGGTGATGCTGTGGGCGCATGAGCCCTGCCTGTTTGGCTGGGTTCGCGGCAAGAAGCCAAGGATCAATCGCGAGGGTTTTGAAAGCTGGCCGACCACGGTGTGGAATATTCCGTCGTCCGAGATTGAAACCCGCGAGCACCCGACATCAAAACCGGTGCGCGTGTTCACGCTGCCAATGCTGTTGCACACAAGAACCGGTGATATCTGTTACGAGCCGTTTTCAGGCTCCGGATCGCAGCTGATCGCTGGTGAGAAGACCGGCCGCAAGGTTTATGGCCTCGAACTGTCAGAAGCCTTCTGCGATGTCGTCGTCAAACGCTGGCAGGAATATACCGGCAAGCCGGCGACGCTGGATGGTGATGGCCGCAGCTTTGACGCGATCACGGCAGAGCGTGTGCCGGAACAGGCTGATGCGGCATGAAGCAATCGCGCACCATGTCGCTGGTAGAAGCCTTCGCCAATGTCGCAGTTGGTTATGGCATCGCGGTCATCACCCAGATTGTGGTGTTCCCACTGTTCGGACTGACGACCACACTCGCCGAGAACATGGCGATGGGCGCCATCTTCACCGTCGTCAGCATCGCCCGTAGCTACTGTCTGCGCAGGGCGTTTGAAAGCTTGTGGCTGAGCAGAAAACCCAGCGCATGAAGCTTCGGTGTCGAGCTTTTCTGGTCAAGCTTTCCTGGCGCTTGGGAAAAACAATGCGGCAGATTTGCCCCTGAGATCCTCGGCTTCTTTGGCCAGACGAGCGCTGCGTAACCGCAGTGTCTTTTCCTGGCGAGCCTGAGCGATCGGGTCGCATTTTTGGTCGGCGGGCTTCCGGAGAAGAAAGGGTGTTTGAATTTTAGCGAAAGCTATCTCAGCTGTTTGGCGAGATATGCTGTGTGTTGGTGTCATTGTTGGTGTTGTCTTCCAGAGGCCAGCTTCGGTGAGCAGCCATAAAAAAAGGCCAGGCAAATTGCCTGACCTTGATTGGTATTATGCTTTCGCAGTGCCAGTACATCCGTGGTCAAGGGAAAGCGGATACCGTTTTAGGCAGCTTGCAGGTTGCAAGCCGACATTTTGCCCGACTTCATGTCGCGCTCCATGTCATAGGCAATCTTCTGGCCTTCGACGATTTCGCGCATTCCGGCGCGCTCGACGGCAGAGATGTGAACGAAGGCGTCAGCGCCGCCGTTGTCAGGCTGAATGAAGCCGAAGCCTTTTGTGGAATTGAACCATTTAACTGTGCCAGTGGTCATAACGAACCCTTTCATAGCAACATAGAGGACTGCAGCGCCGAGGCGTTACGGATGATGATAGCGATGTTTTAAAGGGAGGGTTCGTTCAAGGCGCGGTGCCAATCGCGCAATAAAAAAGCTCAACAAGAAAATATCGATGGCCTTCAATAGGGGCGATTGGACTTGGTGTCAACTTTTACTTTTGCCAATCGTTACGCGAACCGAAATTATCTGGTGCTCACACAAGGAGTTCTGACATGGCCGGCCGCAAGCCGCTGCCAACACATCTGAAGCTGGTCAAGGGCACGGCCCGTCCGCACCGCATGAACAAGGCCGAGCCAAAGCCGGTGGTGGCAGTTCCCGCGCCGCCGGATCATCTCGACGAGGAAGCGCAGGCGAAGTTCGCCGAGATGGCCGAGATGCTGGCGCGCCATGGCGTGATGACCAAGCTCGATACCGGTGCGCTCGCCCGTTACGTCGTCATCTGGCGGCGCTGGCTCGACGCAGAACAGGAAGTGAAGCGCCGTGGGCCGGTGGTGAAGACGTCAAACGACAACATCATCCAGAACCCGTTCCTGGCCGTCGCCAACAAGTGCCTGGCACAGATGGCGCAGATTGAAAGTGAGTTCGGGCTGACGCCGTCGAGCCGCTCGCGGATTCGCATGGCGGAGCCGGCTGAGACCAAAGACCCGTTCGAGGATTTTTTGACCCGTGGCAGAAAAGCGTAAATCCGGATCGGCGAGGAAAGCGCCGTCCTGTCCGGTCGAGGCGTACGCGCGCGCTGTCGCCAGCGGCAAGATTGTTGCCGGGCGCCTGGTGCGGCTTGCCTGCGAGCGTCATCTCGCCGATCTAAAGATGGGCGCCAAGCGCGGCCTGGTCTGGGATGGCGCTGCGGCACGCCATGCGATCGACTTCTTCGGTCATCTCCGCCATTCGACCGGCGAATGGGCCGGCGAGCCGTTCGCGCTGCAGCCCTGGCAGCAGTTCGTCGTCGGTTCGCTCTATGGCTGGAAGCGAAAGAATGGGCTGCGCCGTTTCCGTACAGCTTACGTCGAGGTGGCGAGGAAGAACGGCAAGTCGGTGCTGCTGGCCGGCACGGCGCTTTATGCCTTGATTGCCGATGGCGAGCCCGGCGCGCATGTCTATTCGGCGGCAACGACACGGGATCAGGCGAGGATCGTCTTTGGCGAGGCCGAGCGCATGGTGGCGGCAAGCAGCGCCCTGCAGGCAAGGATCACCAGGACGGTGAACAATCTGGCGGTGCTGCCAACCTCGTCCTGGTTCCGGCCGTTGTCAGCGGATGCCACCAAGATGGACGGTTTGAACATTCATTTTGCGGCTGTCGACGAGGTGCATGAACATCCTGGACCCGAGATCATCCAGAAGCTCAACACCGCGACGGGTGCTCGGCGGCAGCCACTGATCTTCGAGATCACCACGGCGGGTTATGATCGCCATTCCGTTTGTCGCCAGCATCATGAGTTCTCGGTCAAGGCGCTGGAGGGCACGGTGCCGACAGACTCGTCCGACAGCTGGTTCGGCTATATCGCCACCATCGACGACGGCGACGACTGGACTGACCCAGAAGTCTGGGTGAAGGCCAATCCGAGCCTCGGCGTCACCGTCAAACGCGATGACCTCAAGCGCCAGATCGACGAGGCGAAAGAAATGCCGGCGCAGCAGAATGCGATCCGCCGGCTGCGCCTCAACGAATGGACCGAGCAGGTCACGCGCTGGCTCGACATGAGCGTGTGGGAGGAAGGCGGACTGCCAGCTGCCACCGACTGGCGCATCGTCAAACACGAACTGGAGGAACTGGAAGGCAAGCTGCTGGGGCGTGAATGCTATGGCGGGCTCGACCTGGCCCGCGTCAACGATCTGTCGGCCTTCGTGTTGGTCTTCCCGCCGACACTGGATGAAACGCTTGGAAAGCTTGCCGACAAATGGATCGTCACCTGCCGGTTCTGGATTCCCGAGGACGACATAGTCCGCCGTGTGCGGCGCGACCGCGTGCCCTATGACGTCTGGCGTGATCAGGGATTCCTGACCGCCACCCCCGGCAACGCCACCGACTTCGCCTTCGTCGAGAAGGAAATCCTCGAACTGGCATCCCGCTACGATCTGCGTGAACTCTCCTACGACCGCACCTTTGCCGGCGAGATTGTCCAGCATCTGCAGGATGAAGGCCTGAACCTCGTCCAGTTCGGCCAGGGGTTCTTGTCCATGGCGGCGCCGACGGCGGAACTGGAGCGGTTGTCGGTCTCTCGCGCCCTCTGGCATGGCGGGCATCCGGTGTTGCGCTGGAACGCATCGAACGTTGCCGTGCGCCATGATCCGGCCGGCAACATCAAGCCCGACAAGGAGCGCTCGAGCGAACGCATCGACGGCATTGTCGCGATCTGCAACGCGCTTGGTCGGGCGCTGGCGCGTGACGTCAATGCCGGCCGCTCGGTTTATGAGAGTCGCGGCATCCTGATGCTGTAGGCGCAGGCGCGAAAGAAACGGGAAAAAATGGCATTCTGGTCGAACTGGTTCGGCGGCGCAAAACCGCCGGCCGCATCTCCGCGCGCGTCGTTCCAGGATGCGGGTGGCGGGATCGTCATCACCACGGCGCAGCAGCTGGAAGAGGCGCTGCGGTCCGGAGCGGTGACGGCATCGGGCACGACGGTGACACCCAACAGCGCCATGCGGGTGGCGGCTGTCTATGCCTGCGTGCGCATCATCTCGGGTGCGGTGGCGACACTGCCCTTGCACATCAAGCGCCGCGTCGATGAGCGCACCCGGCAGGATGCGTCCGACACGCCGATCTGGACGGTGCTGCGACGACGGCCGAACCGCTGGCAGACGCCGTCGCAGTTTCGCCGCATGCTGCAGGCGCATCTGCTTTTGCGCGGCAATGCCTATGCCATGATCGTGCGCTCGCGCGGGAATGTGCAGGAACTGATCCCGCTGCATCCCGATCGGGTCGAGGTGAAGCAGACCGACGATCTGACGCTCGAATACACATACAAAAGACAGGACGGACGGCGCATCCAGCTTGCTCAGACGGAAGTGTTCCATCTGGTCGGCCTGACGCTCGACGGCGTCCATGGTGTGTCGGCAATCTCTTACGCTCGCGAGACCATCGGCCTGTCGCTGGCCATGGAAGATCATGGCGCTTCGACCTTCCGCAATGGTGCGCGTGTCAGTGGGGTGCTGAAGCACCCCAACAAGCTCGGGCCAGAGGCTGTCGCCCATCTCAAGGCCGGGCTCGAGGAGTTCCGCTCCGGCGGCGAGCAGGAGGGAAAGAACCTGATCCTCGAAGAGGGCATGGACTATGCCCGCATCGCCATGACGGCCGAGGATGCGCAATGGCTGGAGGCCAGAAAGTTCAGCCGCACCGACATTGCCATGTTCTTTGGGGTGCCGCCGCACATGATCGGCGACACCGAAAAATCCACCAGCTGGGGCACCGGCATCGAGCAGCAGTCGATCGGCTTCGTCGCCTATACGCTCGAAGACCATCTGACCATGTGGGAAGAGGCGATCAACCGCGACCTGATCGACCCAGAGGGAAAGCACAACGACAATCTCTATGCCCGCTTTAATCGGGCGGCGCTCGTCAAGGGCGACATCAAGGCGCGCTGGGAAGCTTACGTCAAAGGCCTGCAATGGGGCGTCTACAGCCCGAACGAAATCCGAGCACTCGAAGACCAGAACCCGCGCGATGGTGGGGATGTCTTCTATCCACCGCCTAACACGGCGGGGATGCCGATCACCAACGATGGCGACAATGGCGACAATGATCGGCCGCTCATCGAAAAGGACACTGACACATGAGCCTTCGCAAACTGCCCGAGGCACGGACGTTCCCTCGGCCGCAGAACTACCAGTGGGATACGCCGAGCGACGTGCTGGCGAAATGGGCAGAGCACCCTTTTGCCGCTGCGCCCGATGCCGACGCCACCATCTCCATCTTCGACGTCATCGGCGACGATGGCTGGACAGGCGGCGGCGTCACGGCAAAGCGCATCTCGGCGGCGCTCCGTTCGATCGGAAACAAGGACATTACTGTCCGTATCAACTCGCCGGGCGGCGATATGTTCGAGGGGATTGCGATCTACAATCTGCTGCGTGCCCATCCGGCCAAGGTTACGGTCGAGGTGCTGGGCTGGGCGGCGTCTGCCGCCTCGATCATCGCCATGGCCGGGGATGACATTCGCATGGGGCTCGGCTCCTTCATGATGGTGCACAATGCTTGGGGGCTGGTGATCGGCAATCGCCACGACATGCGTGACGCCGCCACCCTGTTCGACCAGTTCGATGCTGCCATTGCTGATATTTACGCAGCACGCACCCGCATGAAGCGCGCCGACATCGAACAGCTGATGGATGCGGAAACCTTCATGACGGCGGCACAGGCTGTCGAATATGGTTTTGCCGATGTCGTCGACGATGCCGAAATCCACCCAGAGACCAATGCGCCCGCGCAGGTCCGTCCTGAAATCCACGCCAAGCGCCGCATCGATGCGGCGTTGGCACAACAGGGCATCTCGCGGACGGAGCGGCGCAAGATGTTCAACCAGATTGCCGGCATGCACGACGCTGCCGAAACCGCCATGCACGACGCTGGCTCCCATGCAGCCGCCATTCAGCGGCTGATCGACACCATTAGATCATAGGAGACCCGAGATGGGTATCGAACTGAACCCCGGTGGCCGCGGGCCAGTCCGGGGTATCCTCGGCGTGCGCGCCGAAACCGGTAACGCCACCAAAATCCTGGCCGAACTGCAGAAGACCTTCGAGGACTTCAAGGTCGAGCGCGACAAGGAACTCGCCGACATCCGGGCCGGCATGGCCGATGTGGTCCAGACCGAAAAGGTCGACCGTATCAATGCCGAGATCACCGCCCTGCAAAAGGCCCTCGACGAGACCAATGCCGCGCTGGCAGCGGTCAAGGTCGGTGCTGTTGGCGGGACGACCGATCCGGACAAGGCCGAACACGCGCAAGCCTTCGACCGCTTCTTCCGTCGCGGCGTCGATGCCGGCCTGCGTGATCTGGAGGTCAAGGCCAAGCTGACCACGCAGTCCGACCCCGACGGTGGCTATCTGGTGCCGGAAGAAACCGAAGCCGGCATCGACCGTGTTCTCGGCACGGTGTCGACGATCCGTTCGCTGGCCCGCACCATCTCGATCTCGACCAATACCTACAAGAAGCTGGTCAATATGGGTGGCGCAACGTCCGGATGGGTCGGCGAGGAACAGGATCGTCCTGGTACCGCCACCCCGACCTTGCGCGAGATCGCCATCAATACCGGCGAGATCTACGCCATGCCCGGCGCCACGCAGACATCGCTCGACGATGCCGGCATCGATCTGGCGGCGTGGCTGGCCGATGAAGTGTCGATCGAGTTCGCTGAGCAGGAAGGAGCTGCCTTCGCCAATGGCGATGGCGTCAACAAGCCACGCGGCATTCTTGCCTACGACACGGTGGCGAATGCTTCCCATGCATGGGGCAAGCTCGGCTTTATTGCCTCGGGCAAAGCGGATGGCTTCCTGGCTGCGACCGCTTCGGTCAGCCCGGCCGATTGCCTGATCGATCTCTACTATGCGCTCAAGTCCGGCTACCGGAACGGGGCATCGTGGCTGATGTCGGATGCGACCATGAACACGGTGCGCAAGTTCAAGGATGCGGAAGGCGCCTATATCTGGGCGCCGCCATCGGGTGCAGCCGAAGTCGCCACTATCCTCGGCAAGCCGGTCTACACCGACGACAACATGCCGGCGGCAGAGGCCAGCAAGTTCCCCATCGCCTTCGGGGACTTCGGTCGCTCCTACCTGATCGTCGACCGCATCGGCATCCGGGTGCTGCGTGATCCGTTCACCTCCAAGCCGAACGTCCTGTTCTACACGACCAAGCGCGTCGGCGGCGGCGTGGTCAACTTCGAGGCGCTCAAGCTGCTGAAGGTCAGCACCTGATCCACATGACGGGCGGCTCCGGCTGCCCGTCTCTTCACAATTCCCATTCATCGAAAGGACTCCTGTCATGAAGGACGGTATCTCCGGCCTCAGCCTGGTTGCGTCTCTGGTTCCGGCCGTGGTCACGGCCACCACCAAGGGCAGCCATGCCGATCTGCAGGGCTACAACGCGGCAACGCTGATCATCACCACCGGGGCGATTGCCGGCGACGGCGTGTTCGACGTGAAGCTGCAGCATGCCGACACCACGGACGACGGCGACTTCAGCGACGTTGCCGCAGCCGACCTCCAGGGCACTCTACCGGCAGCGCTCGAAGCCGACACGGTCTGCAAGCAGGGCTACAAGGGCAACAAGCGCTACATTCGTGCCGTCATCACCAAAACCTCCGGCACGTCGATCGCCGCGGGTGCGATCTTTGCGCTCGGCCATCCCCACGACGCGCCGGTCGCCTGATCGGTCAGAGCGGCCAGACAGTCGGCAGCGCCGAGATTCTGGCCACCCCCCGTTCATCAACCTGTTGGAAGACAGCCATGCTCGCTCCCGTCCGCACGGTTGCGCCCGCGACCATGCCGGTGACGCTGGCCGAGGCCAAAGCCCATCTGCGTGTTGATCATGATGACCAGGACGATCTGATCACCGCCCAGATCAAGGCGGCGACGGCATATCTCGACGGCTATGCCGGCATTCTCGGCCGGGCGCTGATCACTCAGACCTGGCGGCAGGATCTTGCCGGCTTTGCCGATCGCCTGCCTCTGCCAGTATCGCCGGTGATCGCCATCGTCAGCGTCAGCTACTGCGACGTCGGCAATGTGGTGCAGACATTGGACGCCGGCGTCTATGACCTGTTTACCGACACGCGTGGCGCCTATCTCACCCTGCGGCCGGGGCAATCCTGGCCGGCCACCTTCCGTCGCGCTGACGCCGTCTCCATCACCTTCATCGCCGGCTTTGGCGCGGCGGCCGACGTGCCTGAGCCCATCCGCCAGGCCATCCTGCTCATCGTCCAGCGGCTGTTCGATGGCGCTGACACCGAAATCGATATCGCCATCGAGGGCACCGTTCATGCCCTGATTGCACCCTACCGGAAAAGTCCGATCTGATGGCCAGGATCACCGCCAACGATCTGCGTGATCGTGTCAGCTTCGAAAAGCGCGAGGAGATCGATGATGGCTATGGCAACACCTATGGCCAGTGGGTGCCACAGTTCGAGCGCGACGCCTGCATTCTACTCTCCAAGGGCGGCGAGACCGTCATTGCCGCACGCCTGCAAAGCGTTCAGCCGGCGCTGATAATCGTGCGCTACGATGCCGAGACCGCAACCATTACCGCTGCCTGGCGGCTGATCGAGACCCGTTCCGGCACCACCTACAACATCCGCACATCCGCCGACATGGAGCGGCGCGGCCGCTTCATCACCATGCTTTGCGAGGCCGGCGCGCCAACGTGACCGTAACCCTGGCGTGGGCCGTGGCGGGCCAACGATAAGAACGAAACCCTGATCGCACCCCGCCTGGCGCAAGAGCTATGCGTCCTGCCTTTACACTGGCATGCCCGCGAAAGGACATCATCATGAACGCCAACGTGCCCACCGGCGCGGCGACCCTGCCTGCGTCCGACAAATATCATGTTTACCGGCCCATGCTCGACTTGATCGGTTTTGCCGAGGGTACCGACCGAAAGCGCGGCTATAATGAAACGCTCGCCTATGGCGCCTTTACCGGCGGCGACGTCGATCTGGTTGCCATGACATTGCAGGAGGTTGATGCGCTGCAGACCCGGATGCTGAAGCATCCGGACAACCGCTTTAACTCATCAGCGCTCGGCCGCTACCAGATCGTCCGCACCACGCTGCGGACGATCGCCAAGACGCTCAAGCTTCCGCCGTCGGCACTGTTTGATGCCGAGATGCAGGACCGATGCGCCTGCTACCTCCTCGGCCTGCGTGGCATCGACAAGTATCTGGCGGGGCGGCTCTCGGAAGATACGCTGATCAACAATCTTGCCCATGAATGGGCTTCGCTCCCCACTGCGATGGGCAAGGGTGCTTATGCCGGCCAGAACGCAGCTGTCGGTCCGGATCGCGTACGTCAGGTTCTTGTCGAGGTTCGGAAACGCCATGGCGCAACCCAGCCAGCACGCGAGATTGTGGTTGAGAAGGAAATCGACAAGCCTGTGGTTCCGGTCAGCGTTGAAACAGAAATCCGCAAGCGTACCGATCAGTGGAGCTGGATCACCACCATCTTCGGCTCGGGCAGTGCCGGACTTGCCGCACTTGCTGGCATGGACTGGCAGTCTGTTATGGCAATCGGCGCGCTTGCGCTGGGCGGGCTCATCATCGCGCTGCTGTTACGGCGTCAGATTGTGTGTGCCGTCAGAGACGTGAGAAGAATTATCGAGGGGTGACCGTACAAATTGAGACAATGGTATTAGGCATAAGCAGCGCTCAATAAACAAATTTCACGCACTCACGAAATTGCTCACAGAACTTGCCACCGTTCGATTGCGACCGCTCCTTTTAGCTTCGTAAAGGCGATTATCGGCCGACTTATAAAGATGCTTCCATCGACCGCCCGTCGCGGTCGCTATGCCGAAGCTGGCTGTTATGCGGGCTCGATCAACAACATGCGAAAAATTTGCCTCCGAAATAGCGGTGCGAAATCGCTCCGCGCATTCGTAAGCTTCTGTGCCGTCTGTGTCTGACAGAAAGATGGCGAATTCTTCGCCCCCAACGCGCCCGACTACATCGCGTTTGCGCTTGGTTCGCACCAGGACCTTTGCGATCTCCTGCAGCACCCTGTCTCCGACCTCATGACCAGGGGCATCATTGATCGATTTGAAGTGATCGATATCGCATAGAATTAGCGAGGCGGTTACGCTACCAGACCGCCGAACAGCAGTTGCTATAGCGTCTTCGAAGCCACGGCGATTTAGGATCCCGGTCAGATGGTCAATATCCCGCTCATGGCGAAGGTCATCTATAACATCTGCGACGGATGCAGCGAGGATCGCCAAGGCAAACCCTGAGCCCAGCACTGCAAGTGAGAGTTGAAGCGCTTGCCAGAATACTGAATTTTCAAAGACCGCTGGGTCAATCGGCTCCGAGAAGCCGATTGTTAAAATAGTGCGGGGAAAAAAATGCAGGCCGAAAGCAAGCAGACTCCAGAAAAGGATACGGTCTCCCAAGCGCCCTCCTGCGAGACCTGACAAGCGATACGCTGCCACGAGAAGAATAATGCCATAGCCGAAATTCTGGATGTAAATCCGAGCTATCAGGTTTCGGTCAACGTAGAAGAAATACCAGAGCAGCCCCCAGAATACGACAAAAATCGCGATGTTTGCGCCGAGGCCAAGGCTTCTTTCGGAGCGCAAAAGAACACCTTCGACGGCCATCAAAACCGCCGTCGTGTACAGCGCTCCCGAAACCATCGCGTTGAGGCCAATATCCACAGGACAGTGGAGAATCTGGCTAGCAGCGCCCATTGCGAAGAGCATACACGCGCCGGCTAGCAGCAGGAGATAGTTCCGCTTTCGGTCGATCAACCATGCAGAGGCGAACGCAATCCCGAATACGACGAGTATTCCAGGACCGATTAAGGATAGGGTAATTCGGACGATGGCGGGATCCATACTATTGGTCTGCTGTCATTTTGTCAGAAATCGCACAAAGTGCGGCCGTATAAACGAAATTTTCCGTTAAATTGCAAATGTCCGTGGCGCCCTGTGAGCGAATGGAAAGAGATTTCAATCTGATTGGCGGAATGGGCAGTAGAAAAGAAGGCCAGCGTTCTGATGCTGGTGCGCCCGACGACTATGTATTCCCGGGCGCGCCGATAGCCTTTGTGAAGCCGATGGTGGAAGGCGCAGAAGAAGTCATCCGCAATGCCACTACGCTCGGGCCACAACGCGGCAGTTCGGCGGCGGTGGCGCTGAACGTCTGGTAGCCATTGGATAGACGGCCTCGACATCGAGCGTTTTATGAGGCTCACGGCTTGGCGTTATCGTCCGGATTGCCCCTTCTGGCCCATATGATGCGGCACGCCTCGTCAATCTACTCATCTTCATCAAAATCAGCTAGCGTTTGCTATCTCAGGGAACCCTGTCCGACCGCTATAGTGAGCGCAGGGAGACAGCGGCGAAGGTCGAAGAGCGTGTTAAACTGGCGGCCATGTGAGACGCCACGGCGGGACGAAGCAGTCCCGCGCTTGAGCGCCATCAAAGAGCAGACTTACATCTTGTGTAGTATCGGGAAAGGAGAACTCTCATGCGTGGATTTGTTGATGATATCGAAGAACTGACCGAGGGGAATACGGATTTCCGCCGTGTGCTCTACACAGCGAAAAACATGCAGCTCGTGGTGATGGCCCTTGATTGATGGGGTGGTAAGCAAGATCAAGTCCGATATGGCCATGATCGTACCCGCTGGCGCGCGGCACAATGTGAAGAACACAGGCGACAAGCCGTTGAAGCTTTATACGATCTATAGCCCCCCGGAGCATGTTGATGGCGTGGTTCACCCAACCAAGAGCGATGCCGATACTGACCATGAGCACTTCGATGGAAAGACAAGCGAAGGGTAGTTCGCCATTTCCAGGGCAGTCGCCTGTTAGTCGAAGCGGGAGAACAACGAAGCAGTATCTAACCAGGAGATAACGTGAAGGCCCTGATTAATCTCGATCGTTCGATCGCCCTAACCACGCTGACCGTTATCGGGATGCTGCTGGCCATTCTCGCGTTCTGGCCGCTGCGAGGGGATGTCGCCGGCCTCGTTTCGGCGGTGGGTCTTGCCCTTGTCTATCTTGCAGGCGGTCTGCCCGCAGGCTGGCGGGCTGCCGTCACCTTGTGGGAAGAACGCATCCTCGACATCGACCTTCTCATGGTCGTTGCCGCCGTCGCTGCGGCAGCGGTCGGCGCTCCGTTCGAAGGCGCGGTTCTGCTGACGCTGTTCAGCATTTCGACCACACTGGAAGAGCGCGCGCTCGGTCGCGCCCGCCGGGCTATCGAGGCGTTGATGGCGCTGCGCCCGGAAACGGCGCTGCGCAAGGAGGCGGACGGGTCGGTGTCGGAAATCCCCGCCGCCGATCTGCGCGTGGACGACATCGTGATCCTGCGTCCCGGCGCGCGCGTTCCTGCCGATGCGGTGATCGTCAGCGGTCGCGGCTCTCTCGATGAGGCGAACATCACCGGCGAATCCATGCCGGTCGCCAAGGAGCCCGGAGCGCAAATCTTCGAGGCCACGGTCAATATCGACGGCGTGCTGGAAGCCGCTGTGACGAAGACGGTCGCGGAAAGCACTGTGGCGCGCATGATCGCGCTGGTCACCGAAGCGCAGGCAGCCAAGGCTCCTTCGGAGCGGTTCAGCGCATGGTTCGGTCAGCGCTACACGATTGCGGTGATGGCGGGCGCAGTCCTTGCCTTCTTCGCCTTCTATTGGCTGGGGCGCGATTGGGAGGAAGCGCTTTATCGATCCGCAACCCTGCTGGTGGCGGCAAGCCCCTGTGCGATCGTCATTTCGGTGCCCGCCGCCATTCTGTCGGCGCTGTCAGCGGCTGCGCGCGGCGGCGTGCTGTTCAAGGGGGGAGCCGCCCTTGAAACGCTGGCAGCCGTGGACGCCTTCGCTTTCGACAAGACCGGCACACTGACTACCGGCAAAGCGTCCGTCACGCAGGTGGTCGCGCTCGATGGCGACGAGCAGGCTTTTCTGTCGCTGCTTGCCGGTCTCGAAGCCCAGTCGGAGCATCACAGCGCCGCAGCCATTCGGCAGGAAGCCGCCATCCGGGGCGTTGCACCGGTCGAGGTCAGCGATGTCGCCACGCGACCGAGCGCGGGCATTGTCGGCAGTGATGGCGCAGGTCTCCTATGGGCGGGCAACCCGCGCCTTGCCGAGCAGATGGGCGCTTCCATCGGCCATCCGGCGCTGCGGGCATTGGCGGCGGATGCGCAGACGGTCATCTATGCGGGTCGTGACTCGCATGTTCTGGGCGCGGTCACCGTGGCCGATACCGCGCGCGCAACCTCCAAGCCTGCACTTGCGGCACTACGCAAAGGCGGGGTCGAGAGTATCGTCATGATGACCGGAGACCGGCTCCCTGTCGCTCTGCGGATCGGCACGGAACTTGGGCTCAGCCCTGAGGAAATCCACGCCGACATGCTGCCCGAAGACAAGGTGCGGATGGCTGGCGAACTTGCGGCAAAGGGCAAGGTGGCGTTCGTGGGGGATGGCGTCAATGACGCGGCGGCACTCGCCCGCGCCGATGTGGGGATCGCCATGGGCGCGGCGGGATCGGACGTCGCGCTTCAGGCCGCCGATGTGGCACTGCTCTCGGAAGACATGGGGCGGCTTGCCGACGCGCACCGGCTCGCTCGCAGGACGGCAGTGATCATCCGGCAGAACCTGACCTTCGCCATGGGAGCCATGGCGATACTCGTCATCGGCGGCCTATTTTTCGAGCTGCCCTTGCCATTGGCGGTCATCGGCCACGAAGGCGGAACGGTGCTGGTGGTGCTGAACGGCCTGCGGCTGCTCAGGGACCCCATCCGCGCCAGAGAGGCAAAGCCGACATCCACTTTCCGTGCGGAGAGTACTACGGACGAGGGCAGTCCTGTGAAGCGCCATGCCTACACCAGAAAGGTGCCACGGCGGGCGGCGTGACCAAGGTAGTTGCGCGGCGCGTCTGTCGAAAGACGGTGCTCCTGCCCCTTGTCGTGATCCATCTTCGATAAGATGGCGCGCATCCGATCCGCGGGAGGATTGGCCATCGCGTCACGTGCAGCAGGGCCGATCCAACGGAGGGTTATGGCCAGTAAGCGCAAGTCGTTGCAGCGCTCATGAACAGCACTGTTGATCTGGATAACTGCCGCCATGCAGAGGGCAGCTTCCCGGCATCTATTCCCCTGTGGAGGGCGGCGTACCCGAACTGATGCAGCTACACGGTTTCAAGGTGACGATTTTCTTACCGCTCTCTGTGAACGGCGCTCGGGCGAGGGCTTCCACGGTTATGGCGTCCAGCACCTGCAAGCGCTCAAGCAGCAGTGAGAAATTGCGATCGAGTTCGGCATCGAACAAATCCTCGCCTGAGAGCATTGCACGGCTCTGTTCGACCCTGTCGCGCACGAGCAAATAGACTGATGGCATTGGTCCTTCCACCTCCTGTAAGAACAATTCCAAGATGGCTGATCTGCTCCCAGAACCAAAGCCGAAACAGGCAGTCAGCATTGCCAAAGGCATAACAAAACTGGTGCAATTCTAAGGGAATTGTTTCATTATCATTTGCCGACCTCGCAAGGAGGCTGGGAGGATACGCATTTTCTCTTCCGACGATTACCTGTCTGAAGGCATTATGATTTAAGGTAAGCAGCCGCGCGTAGCGCGTGTTCGATAAACCGGATCCACCACATGGCTCTTTTGCTGACATTGCAATTCATCGCGCTTTCGCTGTTTCCGCTATATTTTACCACGCTACCTGCGCCAATGCGGCGGGTTCATTTCTATGTCTATATAGCGCTCGTCCTGCTCATCGGCGGCTTTATGGGGAACGTCTATTCGGTGCCGATAGCCGATGGTGCCGTAATCTCGGGCGGCAACCTCTGCTACGGCGCCTTCATGATGGCGTCTGTGATGTTTGTCTGGGTCGAGCGAGACACGTTCATCTTGCGACATCTCGTCCGGCTTGTGATTTTCGTCAATATTTTCAAGATCGTTTTTGCCTTTCTCACTCAAGCCCTTTTGAGGGCGGACGGCGTTATCAATACCCACAATGTTCCGCCGGACATGTTTGAGGCGTCCACCTACCTGATTGTTGTAGGCGGCGTTCTCATTATCGCTGAATTGCTGATCCTTCTGTTCATTTTCGAGGCGGCCAAAAAGAGGATAAGCTCGCCGCTCGTCAATGGCGCGATCTACATCCTCGCGTTCATTCTTGTCCTCGTGTTGGATGGCTTTGCCTTTTTCTTCATTGCCTTCGGCGTCGGTTCGGAAATCGTGGACATTGTTTTCGGAGGCATTCCCGGCAAGGTGTTGATGGCGACGGCCTTCAGCATACCGCTCGGTCTGTTCATGTTCTGGCAGCGAGAGGCATTCGTCGATTATCTTGAGAGCGACGTAGTCCGCTGGCGTCTTCTGACTTCCAGTAGCGCCGGCCTCATCAGGGAGATGGCCAGAAAAGATGAGGAGGTCCAGCGCGGAGCTGCCGTGTTCAGGAACTCGTCCGAAGGCCTTGCGATTGTTGATGCGTCCGGTGCGCTGCTCAAGGCAAATTTGGCATTCCGGAAGATGCTTGGGATCGACCCTGAGGCTAAGGACGTGAGCAATGCGTTCTGGTACGCGAACAAGCCCCTCAACCTGCCGAAAACGCTTGGGGCGCGGTGGCGCAACGAGGTCACGTTTGGGCGAGACCAGCAGAGTGTCGGCATTCTTTCCATCGTCCCTGTTGAAGGGGAAAGCGGCCCCCGCGACACCCACGTCTTTTCCCTCGCTGACATAAGCAAGCAAAAACACACGCAGGAAAGGTTGGAATACCTCGTACTACACGACCAACTGACCGGGCTTCCCAACCGTCGTTTTCTGGACCAACACCTGAGCGGCCTTCAAGAAACGCCGCATATACTCATTGCGGTCGATCTCGATCGTTTCCGCGACATCAACGACAGCTACGGCCACGCTACTGGGGACCGCTTCCTTCAAGTCATAGGTGAGCGTCTTGACACACTCCGAACGACGCATCTCGGAGAAGGCGATGTGCTCTGCCACATCGGCGCCGATGCATTTGTCTTCGTCGTCCGGTCACGGGATCGCAAGTTCGTGGAACGCATCACAGAAGATATTCAGCGCGCGATTGAGCAGACGATCCACATTGACGACAGTCTAGCGGTATTCACCACCGTAACGATCGGCGTGAGCTATCAGGACATCGAGCAGAATGGTGATGCCCTTTTAGAGGCGAACACCGCCCTCTGTGCAGCAAAGCGCAAACGGCGCGGTTCTATCGGGGTCTATCATCACGGCTTGAGTGGCGAGACCCAGAAGAAAATGGAACTGAGCCTCAAGCTGAAAAATGCGTTGGCGGATAATTTGCTGGACGTTCACTATCAGCCACAATTCGATACTGTCAGCCGCAAATTGCGCGGCATGGAAGCGCTTGCCCGGTGGACTGATCCGGAACTTGGCGTCATCTCGCCGGGCGATTTCATACCCGTGGCGGAGGCGACCGGCCTTATTGAAGTCCTTGGCGAATATGTTCTTGAACGCGCTTGTCAGGATGGGCGGCGATGGCTGCAAGACGGGCATCCACCCATCACCGTGTCAGTCAACATTTCGGCAAGCCAGCTCAGATTCGGGCGCTTTGCATCCGTCTTGCCCAGAACACTGGAAAGAACGGGCTTCCCCGCCCGGCAGCTTGAAATCGAGATAACCGAATCCTCCTACATTGAGCGTGAGGAAGAAGTGACGCCCTTGCTCCACAAATTGAGGGAAATGGGTGTCAGCATCGCCATCGACGATTTCGGTACGGGATACTCATCTCTTGCCTACCTGCGCGACATGCCGTGCGACTATATCAAGATCGACCGGAGTTTCATTACCGACATCCCCCACGATGCCAAACAATGCAACCTGACCTCCGCCATAATCGGACTGGCCAAGAGCATGTCGTTCAAAGTGGTGGCGGAAGGGGTGGAAACCAAGGAGCAACTTGATTTCCTGGCGGCTCAGGGCTGTGACCTTGTCCAAGGATACTATTTCGCACCCGCTCTGCCGAAAAACGAACTGGAAGCGCTGTTGGAGCGGGCGGAAAAGGGGGCCGGTTAATGTGCTCGACATGACTATCGCCGAACGACCCCAGGCCGAGAAGCCTAGCATATCGGGCAGCTCGGAACGCTCCCATGATTGCCGGTCAAGCGGGCAGTTCGCTTGTGCATGGTGCGGTGCAGGTGGAGAGGGCATATCTCCAGGCCCTGCGAGTGGGTTCAGGGCGGCGCGATAGCCCTCTGATCGGGTTCAGCGCCGATGCGCTGGCGGCATCCAATCGGCGCACGGTTGGTCAGGTGTCCAGAGGGCTGGAACGCCCTTTGCTCGATGGGTGCAGGGAGAGCCGAAGTCTCCCGCGCGTGGTCAACCGGCGCAACGGTTGGATGGCAGAATGAGGCTCGATGCTGAGGTTCCGCCACGGCTCGGGGGATGCAACGGGGGTGGCCTGTTGCCACTCGGCCAAGGTGAAGTTGAGCGGATTCTTCCAGCCATTTTCCTTGTAGCCGTCCGGCAGTTGCCAGCCGTGCTCAAGGAACAGGTCTTTCGATAGGCTATTCAGCCGGTTCTTGAAGTGCGTTTCGACTTTCTCCAACACGTTCGGAAAATATCCCAGTGCCCATTATGCTGGTCGGAAAAAATTCTCGGAGCCGGTTCCAGGAGGAAGGCAACGGGATTGAATCGTGTGCATTTTTGGTTATATTGAGTACACCGACATGAAAGGAGCGTTGCAATGTCTCGAACGACCACGATGACGGTCCGCATCAGTGGCACGCTCAGCGATTTCGTTGCCGCCAATGTCAGCGAGAACGGATCTTATGAAAACATCAGCGAATATGTCCGAGATCTGATCCGCCGCGATAAGGAGCGGGTAGAGATGGAAGCATTTGATCGGCTGAAGGGTGAACTGACACTTGCTTTCGCCGCACCCGAGGCGTCCTACAAGCCGCTCACTGCGCGCGAAGTGATCGCGCGGAACCGGGCCTGATGGCTGCTGTCCGTGTTCAGGAGGCAGCCTCTCACCGTCTCGACGAGATCTACCGCTACACGCAGGAAAGATGGGGTACCGATCAAGCAGATCGGTACATTACCGGATTGTTCGATGCTTTCGGCAAGATCGAAACTCACAGTGTCATGTCGAAGCCCGTCCCTGCGGAGTTCGACGTAGAGGGATATTTCTTCCGATACGAACGGCATTTCGTCTATTGGCGCCGTCTCTCGAACGGAGATATCGGCATCGTTACAATCCTCCACCAGCGCATGCACCAGATGGATCGGTTCCGCGAGGATTTTGGCTTGTAACCCCGGCTGCCACCGGTCGGCCGAGAGAGTTCATCAACGGGTTCTCACTCTTTCGCCATCCGAGGCCCGCCACAATTTCTTCAGACTGGAGAAGGTTGGATATCAGGCCCTTCCTCTCCGCCATTTGATTCTTCCCTAGAATAGTCACGTAGAATCGGTCGGTTGAGTATGTTCCCGCCTGTTCCGCGTACTACGCTTCAGTCGCACTAACCCACCTCACCATATGCATTCCAGATATTCCTTCAAAAGAAATTTATGCAGATACATTGATGCCGAGCAATAAGCCGCAAGTTCGCTTCTCCCATGAACCGCCTATCGCATCGAAATGACCCACCTGAAGCTGAATAAAATTCATTGAGGCAGAAGAATTTTGAACAGAATATTTCAATATATATTATGCAAATTTCATATTATCTATTAGCAATATTAAATATACCATTGAGAGGAACGTATAGGTTGACATTTTTATTCGCTATATCGTAGCCATACCCTTAAAAATGGGAGGGTTATTCAGCACACATCGGTAACCGAAAGTTTCGTATCGAATGACACAACCCGCAAGGAATTGGGCAATGCGTTCGACTCGCAACCGGAAATTGCCGATGTACCGCAAGGATGGAGCGTCTATCACGCTGTCGAACGGACCGAGCTCTCAGCGCCTGAAGAGCACTCGTTCCACCGCGTGCTTCCACTTCCGTTTTTTTCCGGCGGGAAACTCGTCAAATCAGCCGTCTCAGATGAGTTCAGGTTTTCCTGCTTCTCCTAATTTGAACTCCATATGAAAGGGCAAGGGCATGAATGCTCCGGAAACCTCGAAATTCAGAGATTATGCGCGCACGCTGGCAGCGCGCAGCGTTCCTAATGGCATTTTGAACCGTAGCGCCGCATTGCGCGGGACGCGCTTTTTGGCCGATGCCGCCCGTGCCGCCAAATCCGGTAAACGACGCCCTTTTCAGATGGTAAATGTGGGCGCTTGCGACGGCGTCCTTTTCGATGACGTGACCCCTTGGCTTCACCGGATACCCCACTCCAAAGCAGTTCTGGTCGAACCGGTACCGTATAACTTGATCAGACTACGCAAGAACTATCCGGATGCAGAGCGGTTCAGGATCGAACCGATTGCCGTCACCAGGGAACGAGGTTCGATCACCGTCAAGACTTTCGATGCAAAAGCCCTGGAAGAAGGCACTTTGCCCCTTGAATTCATAGGTTGTTCTTCGGTCACAGATACAAATCTGATGTCCGGCAAGAATGTATGGGGGCCGGATGATCCCAATTTCCATAAGTTCGCTCCACATCTGAAGGAAATCGTGGTTGCTTCCGATACGTTGCAAGCTGTGTTGGATCGCAATAATGTCGAGTATATCGATGCATTCTTGGTCGACTGTGAGGGCGCGGACTGGATTGTCTTCGACCAGCTCGATTTGGAGCGCTATCGCCCCGGCCTGATCAAAGTCGAAGTGGGCGCCCTATCCCCGACTGATGTCGGCAACGTCATCGTAAAGATGAAAGCCGCCGGTTATGATGTTGGCATCTATTGCGAAGATGTCTGGGCATTTGGATAACTGCGCTTCTCGGGAGCGATTTTCGAGTACCGGAGCAGGGCGTACTTGCAAGCATAGTCGCGAAAAGTTGCAGCCTTTTCGGGACTATGCGTCCGAGAAAGGTACGTGAGCACCGGAATAAAGCCGAAGGTTTGCGCCTCCGGCTATGATTTTTAATGGAGGCCTTCTTCCTTGAGCGCCTTCTGCGCATTCGGGCGTGCGAGCACGCGCTCGCGCAGTTTCAGTGCCTTTGGATAGGCGCTCAAATCGACTTTGAGTCCCACACCCCAGCCGATGACCACGGATGCATAAGCGTCGGCCTGCGTGAAATCATCGCCAAGCCAGTAGGCCTTGCTGTCCGACAGCATGGCTTCGAACTGCCCCATGCGGCGATTGATATTGGCGATGACGCCAGCCTTCGCTTCGTCGCTCAGATCCGGCGCAAACAGCCCGCTGAATGCCGAATGGAGATCCGAGCAGAAGCCCAGGGCTTCCTGCAGGCGTGCACGTTCCATCGTGCCATAGGCGGGCTTGAATGCCGCAACGTCGGAATGGTCCCCGATATATTGCAGGATTGCCGCGTTCTGCGTGATGACGGTGCCGGGCTTTATCTCCAGCGCCGGGACCGCCCCGCGCGGATTGATCGCGAAATAGTCCCCGCCATCCGACGTCTTCTTGGCCTTGAGGTCCACAGCTTCCAGCTCATAAGGAAGGCCCGCTTCCTTCAGGACGATATGGGGCGCGAGCGAACAGGCACCAGCCTTGTAATAAAGTTTCATGAACATCTCCATCGGTTCAACGAAAGATGTCTATCAATTTTACCCGTGCCCGCAACAAATGAGGGATCACATTTCTTTGTGCCGACCCAAAACTCGAAATATCTTCCTATAGAAGGCTATTCATCAGAAAAGCGATGCTATCCGCGCGGGTTTCGACGATTGCATCCGGGTCACGACGACCAGCTTGTTGAACTCGCCGCGCTTGAAGGCGCGCAGGAAGCGAGGATAATCCTTGAAGACCACGCAGCCATTGGAATCGCCGCGACGCCCCAGCATGAAAGTATGCGCCAGAAGTCCATCGCGATTGTAGCGGTTGTTGCCATCGACGGGCGTCAGGCGGATCGCCTCGACACCATGGAACAGCGCCTCGCGCATACGCAGATTATAAGTGTGCGGCGGCGTGGGCCCACGGTTCTTCTGGTTTACATAGCGCGGATTGTCCCGCATCGGGCCGAGGCCGGAATGGGCTTCCAGACGCTCGCCGCCAGGCAGGTAAACAGTGGCAGCGGAAATATCGTAAATGGCAACCTTGCTGCGCGAAGCCTCATTGAGGAGCGGACTGAACAAGCCGGTGCGCGGCTCCTCGATTGCGCCGCTTTCCGGCGCATAGGCGAGCTGGGTCTTCTCATGCATACGCGAACGGCGCAGCGAAGGCTTTGCGCCGGGCAAAGGCACGTCATCGGGCAGATACGCATCCCGCGTGTCCTCCACGGCCACATCCGCCCTCTGGTCTGGAGCGAGTTGCGGGACAGGCACGGCATTGCCGACAGGGAGATGTGCCTGCGTCTCAGCCGCATCCATTTCTTCAGCTTGGGACAGAGGCTCTATCTTGCTGAGCGCCGCTGCCGCGTCAGGCGCTGGCGTATAGGCAAGCGCTGCCGCACCGGTCGTTTGTTGCGGCTGAATACTTGCCACGACGGGTTCTTCCCGCCGAACGCGATCAGCGCGCAGTTCAATGAGGGATGCCGTATCGACGGGTTTGTCCTCGATTACGGAATCGGGACCGATATCGGCGATGATTGGCGCATCATCCGCGTCCTTGCTCCGGCGCCAGTCGAGGTTGGAATAGGCAGTGTCGGCGGTATAGGCGTCGATGAAGCCTCGCCGGATGCGCTGCGACGGTGCGAGCTTGTGATCTACGACCGCAAGTGCCTGCGGCGCGGTCAGGGAGACACGGCGCATAACCGGGGCCACAGGTGCAAAGGCCGGCACTACCGTTTCCAGCGTACCGAGCGCGGTCATCATCCAGCTTCCGGCCACAAGGCCCGTCGCCGCGAATGCCGCAACGCGTATCAGCCCCCTGAAACCGAATGGAAGCCGGATGCTGCTGCTGCGCGGAGCCGCGTAGCCATACACTTCTGTTACACACGCCATGATACAACCCGAGTGGAAAACAACTTTCCCTGCACCGCCTTGCATGTCGGTCCGGCAAAAGACGAACAAGACATGGCAAGGCGGTGACTGGAAGGTCATCTCCAGCATCGCCAATTATGGTAACCAAATCCTTTACGGGATGAAGAAAACCGGATCGGCGGGAACGGGTTCAGGCTGTCAGAAGGAATGCGCCTTGCTTGGCGCTTGGAAACTCCAGCCCCTCCACCGCAACCCGATTGCGACCGCGATGTTTGACCCGCATCAGGGCGAGATCGGCCCGTGCCGCTGTTTCCCATACTGTCTCGCCGCCGCGCACCATGGCGATACCGAAACTGCATGTCAGCTGGCGGCCTGAAGGCAGCATCGGAAACTGATGCCGGGCCACGCGTCCGCAAAGCACGTTGGCCAGCCTCTCGCATGTTTCGGCATCGCCGCGGACCAGAAGAACAAACTCTTCGCCGCCAATGCGCCCGACAATCGTTGTATCGGCAGCGATGGTTTGCAGGATACGGGCAAACTCGACCAGAACCTGGTCGCCGGCCGCATGACCCAGTGCATCATTGATCGACTTGAAGTGATCGATATCGGCAATGATGACCCCGTGATCGCCGCGCTGGGGCTCGGCCAGACGCAAGCGCGCCCGGCGTTCCAGGCCGCGGCGGTTGAAAACGCCGGTCAGCGGATCTGTATCGCGCTCTGCCTGCAATTCCTGCACCACATCGGAAGTCGTCACCGCCAGAAGGACAAGGCCAGCGATCACACCGGCAAAGGAACCGAAGATCATGACGCCCTGCCAATAGCGCGAGCGCATCAGTTCGGAGGGGCGGACAATCTCATTGGGGAGCCCCATCGCCATTCCAGCCTGTACATAGAAATGCGCGGTCAACAGCAGCAACGCACCCAACAGCACGCGATCGATCAAGCTTCGATAGGCAAGACCGCGCGCCTGAATGCAAAGCACCGCCATCAGGCTTCCCAATGCCAGATGCACCACGGGCGCAATCCGCGCATAACCCATGCCGTTTGCGTAGCAATAGACCATGGCTGCCAGAAGACCGAACCCGATCAGGCGTGGCGCAAGCCGCGAATAATGCTTGCCCATCCGCATCATCACACCTTCGCAAAGCAGCCAGCCGCCCGTAAAATGGAGAGCTGTGGTTATCGGCAGCGTCAGGATAAGGCTGTCAGAGATCAGCGATATCGGAATCAGAAGCCCAACGGCGAAACAGGCAAAGCTGAGGCCGAAAAACAAGAGATGCCTGCGCTTCGTGTCGAGCATCCAGATGCCCAACATCGTCACTGCAAACAGCAATACTATAAGCGGCGGCACAAACTTCACAAACGGGCCCTGATCGGTCGAAAATAAAATTGCAAAAAACGCTATTTCAGATTGAACGTAATGTGCAATTACAAACCGGGAGCAAAGTCAAGTTAATAGCTTGTAATATTGATGAACACTAAAGCCTAAAGCAGCAATCTCGAGTATAAGCGATTGCTAAAAACCATCTGAAAACAACATCATTCAGCACGAAGCTACTTTCACGCAGTTTTTACCCCGAGATTTATCCCCAGAAGCTTTTCCGCGATCATACGACCTATGGGTATGGAAGATGTCGCAGCAGGTGACGGCGCATTGCAAACATGAAGCATTCTCTCCGTTTCCCTGAAGAGAAAATCATGCACCAGCGTCCCGTCATCAAGCACGGCTTGCGCGCGTATTCCGGCCCCCGGCGCACCAAGATCGGAAAGCTCCAGCGTCGGGCAATATTTCCGGCATTCCTTTAGATAGCGCGCGCGAGACGCGGAATTACCGAACTCGGACAGTGCCGATCGCCAGTTCTTCACGGCCATCTTCCAGAAGCCGGGGAATGCCGCCATGTCTGCAACATCGCCCGCACGGAAACTGCCCTTGTCATAACCTTCGCGCGAAAAGCCCAGAACCGCATTCGGGCCGACAGTAACGCCGCCATCAATCGTTCGCGTCAAATGGATGCCGAGGAACGGCAGGTCGGGATCGGGAATGGGATAGATCAGATGCTTGACGATATTCGCTTTCGACTGCGGCAAGGTGTAGTATTCGCCGCGAAACGGCACGATGCGGTGACGGATATCCAGCCCGGCAAGACGCGCAATGCGGTCCGACTGCAATCCGGCACAAGCAACCAGTTTGAAAGCACGCACGGTTTCGCCATTCACCGTCACCGCAACGCCGGTGTCATCCTCCCGGATCGCGGTCACCGGCGAATTGAGCCGAACGATACCGCCGCGCTCGACGATTTCGGCCGCCATGGCCCGCGATACCCTCGCATAATCGACAATGCCCGTCGCAGGCACGAGAAGCGCCCCCACTCCTGCAACCGCGGGTTCGACCTT
This sequence comes from Brucella pseudintermedia, assembly GCF_008932435.1. Lineage (GTDB taxonomy): Bacteria > Pseudomonadota > Alphaproteobacteria > Rhizobiales > Rhizobiaceae > Brucella > Brucella pseudintermedia. The sequence continues at coordinate 24,313 of NZ_WBWE01000021.1, forward strand.
GCGGAGCGCCTGCTGATCCACATGCTGGAACGCGATATCGTTCTGGACCGCACGTCTGGCCAGGGCCTCCATGCGCTCCAATTCTGGCGTGGAGGTCGCGACCAGCAGTTTGCCGCATGTTTCGAAGGGGATGGAATATTGCCTGCAAAAGGCTTTCGTGGCTTCCGCACCCGCCCGGCACAATTGCGCCTTCAACGAACCCGGCTGATAATAGATTCCGGCATGAATGACGCCGCTATTGTGCCCCGTCTGATGCCGCGCGAAATCGCTTTCCTTCTCCAGCAGAATGATCCTTGCGCCCGGCTCGGCTTCCTGCATGGCTTTTGCTGTCGCGAGCCCGACAATGCCGCCGCCGATGACGCAGTAATCATAGTCTGCCACGAAGTCCCCTCCTCATGCCCTCTCCGACGCGCGCCCTGCCTTGCTGCCGCCTTGCAGGGTGATTACCTGTTACTTATACGATTGCAGCCTTGGTTGCAGCACCGCAAAATGGCATTCTTTGCCAAATCCGGTTCCCCCTTGCGGAGATGTTACATGCGCCATCAGTTCGACCTTTTTGCTCCTTCCCACGGGGAAAGGGAGGAACGGGCAGAACTCCGCCCTGCACGCAGCAGGTCCGGCAAGGCAACCAGCATCGATGAAGCGGAGATGGTGAAGCGCCTGAAAGAAAGCGGGCGCTACCGCATCCTGCAACGGCTCGATCCGCCGCCGACCGTTTCCGATGCCGACAGCGTCGCCTTCCCGCGTCTGGGCGTTATCGTCGACACGGAAACAACTGGCCTCAATCCGGCGCAGGAAGAAATCATCGAAATCGGTGCAGTGGCCTTTCGCTATGCGGACGACGGATCGATAGGCGATGTCTGCGCCACGTTCGGCGCGCTGCAACAGCCATCGAAGCCGATCCCGGCTGATATTACCCGCATCACCGGCATCACCGACGAAATGGTGAAGGGACAGACAATCCCGCGCGAGAAGCTGGACGCGCTCATCGCCGAAGCCGACCTGATCATCGCGCATAATGCCGGTTTCGACCGCCCGTTTCTGGAACGTTTTTCCATCGCCTTCGCCAGCAAGCCGTGGGCCTGTTCGGTCAAGGAGATCGACTGGACCGCGCGCGGCTTTGAGGGCACCAAGCTTGGCTACCTGATCGGCCAGAGCGGCTATTTTCACAACGGCCACAGGGCCGAAGACGATTGCCAGGCTCTGCTCGCTGTGTTGAGGGAACAGTCAGGCGAGACCACGCCTTTTGCCGAACTGCTGAAGGCAAGCCAGCGCGCGCGGATGCGCATCTATGCCGAAAACAGTCCTTTCGAAATGAAGGATCACCTCAAGGCGCGCGGCTATCGCTGGTCGGACGGCAGTGACGGCCGCCCGAAATCATGGTGGACGGAAATCGGCGAAGAAGAACTCGAAGCCGAACTCGACTATCTGCGCACCGAGATTTATGGCTGGCGCGACGCCGACCCGCTGATCCAGAAGCTCACTGCCACGGACCGTTACAAGGAACGGGCGCCGCTGCGGGCGAAGAAGTAAAGAGGCTGCATTCAGCGCCGCCCTCATCCTGAGGAGGTGACCTGAGCGTAGCGAAGGTTACCGTCTCGAAGGATGAGAGGCGGGATTTGGCGATCACGCGATAACGGGCCATGGGCGTTGCACCGGCCGCATCTCCTCATAAGCCCTTGCAAGGCGCAACACGCCCAGATCGTCGAAACGCTGGCCGAAAATCTGCAAGCCGATGGGCAGGCCCTTCGATGTGTAGCCGCAATTGATTGAAATCGCGGGCTGTTCCGACATGTTCATCGCGACCGTAAAGGCAATGTGCTCGAACGGGCGCTGCGGATCGTTGACTGGAGAGGCCCATTCCGCCGGATAGGTCGGCATCGGCGCGGTCGGCGAAATGATGAAATCGAAGCCCTTGGAAGCCGCGAGCGCGGCATTGCGCATGGCGTCCATCTGGGCAAAACCGAGATAGACTTCCTCGCCGGAAAGCCCTTCGGCGGTTTCGGTCCATTGATAGATGTAAGGCAGGATTTTCGCCCGGTTTTCCGGCGTCATCTTCTTGATGTCCGACCAGGAGCGCGCGCGCCAGAACCGATCCAGACCGTCAATCATGGTGCGGTTCAGGAACGGCGCAACCGGTTCGATGATCGCGCCCGCATCGGCAAATGCTTTCGCGGCTGCTTCAACGGCGGCGCGGGTTTCATCCCCGGTCGGTTCGCCAAAACCGGCATCGAGCCACAGGCCGATCTTCAGGCCCTTGACGTCGATATTGAGGTCCATCCAGTCGATGTCCTGATAAGGCAGGCTCATGGCGTCGCGGCGGTCGGGCCGCGACAGCACCGACATGTAAAGCGCGCTGTCGGCGACAGTGCGGGTCATCGGCCCGGCCACGCGACCAAGAAACGGCGGATCGATGGGAATGCGCCCGAAGGAGGGCTTCAGTCCGACGAGACCGCACCAGCCCGCAGGCAGGCGGATGGAACCGCCAATATCCGTGCCGATATGCAAGGGACCGTAACCGGCGGCAGCCGCACTTCCCGCTCCCGCGCTGGATCCGCCCGGATTGGTGTTCAAGTCCCACGGATTGCGCGCCAGCTTGTGAAAGCTCGACAGGCCCGAAGACAACATGCCGAGATCAGGCATGGTCGTCTTGGCCAGCAACACGCCGCCAGCCTCACGGCTGCGCGCCGCAGGCGGAGCGTCGGCGGCGGCAGGCTTTAGCGGCAGCGCAGCGCAGCCGAGCGGCACTGGCGTTCCTTCGGTGGCGATATTCTCCTTGATCGTCAGCGGCACACCATCGATGGGACCGGCAGGCTCACCCTTCGACCAGCGTGCTTCGGAGGCTTTCGCTGCCGCCCGCGCCGCATCCGGATCATAGGCCCAAAGCGCATTCAGCTTCGGCTCATAGGCTTCGATACGGGCGATGACCGCTTCCGTGACTTCGACCGGCGACAGCGACTTCGCCTTATAGGCGGACACGAGTTCGACGGCTGACAAATCGGCAAGATTCGACATAGGGATTCCTCAAATCACTCAGGCAATTTCAGTGTGTAGCTTGAGGGCCGTACGCGCTTGCGGCGACCCGAAAACGGCTTCGGCACGGCATCGACCAGCGCCCGGGTATAGTCATGGCGCGGATTGTCGAAGACTTCATTCGTCGGCCCCTGCTCGACAATATTGCCGCGATAGATCACGGCCACGCGGTCGGTGATGGCGCGCACGACACCCAGATCATGGCTGATGAACAGATAGGAAAGGCCGAACTTTTCCTGCAAATCCATCATCAGGTTCAAGACCTGCGCCTGAATGGAAACGTCGAGCGCCGACACCGGTTCGTCCGCGACGATTAGCGCCGGTCTGGTGATGAGCGCACGCGCAATGGCAATGCGCTGGCGCTGCCCGCCGGAAAACTCGTGCGGATATTTTTCCGCCGATGATTTCGGCAAGCCAACAGCTTCCAGCACTTCAGCCACGCGGTCGTCGCGGTCTTTGGCGCTCGTGCCGCTTTCCAGCGATACAATCGGCTCGGCAATGATGCGCTTGACCGTATGGCGCGGATCGAGCGAGCCGTAAGGGTCCTGAAAGATCGCCTGAAAGCCCTTGCGCGCCTCACGCAAGCCGGCGCGATCAAGCGCATAGATATCCTGCCCATTGATGAGGACCTGTCCGGATTGCGGACGCTCCAGCCCCATCACGGCGCGCGCCAGCGTGGATTTGCCGGAGCCACTTTCACCCACGATGCCAAGGCTTTGCCCGGCTTCGATCTCGACATTCACACCATGCAACACCCGCAATGCGCCGGGCTTGGAAAAAAACGACGCACGCGGAAGCTGGTATTCGCGCACCACATCGCGCACCTGCAAGATCATGTTGCTCATGCCAGCACCTCGCCGTCGCGCGGGTGGATACAGGCGGCGCGATGCGCAATCCCCTCGTTCTCCCCGATCAGATCCAGCCCCGGTATCGCCTTGCGGCAATCGTCCTGCACGAATGCGCAGCGGTCGGCAAAGGTGCAATAAGGCGGACGCGCCAGCGGGTCCGGCACGACACCTGGAATGGCGGCAAGCCGCTGGCGCCCCGTGCCGTGGCTGCGCACCAGCGCGGCACCATGGGGAGAAGCCTGGAACAGCCCCCGCGCATACGGATGCGCCATGCGATTGAACACCGCTTCCGTGCGTCCGGTCTCGACGATGCGGCCCGCATACATCACGGCGATGCGGTCGGTCATTTCCGAAACCACCCCAAGGTCATGGGTGATGAGCATCAGTGCCGTGCCGGTTTCATCGATCAGCTCGTCCATCAGGTCGAGAATCTGCGCCTGCACGGTTACATCGAGCGCCGTTGTCGGCTCATCGGCGATCAGCAGGTCCGGCTCGCAGGCAATCGCCATGGCGATCATCACGCGCTGGCGCTGCCCGCCGGAAAGCTGGTGCGGATAAAGATCGAGATCGAAGCGCGGCGCAGGCAAGCCGACACGATCAAGCAGCCGGCGCGCTTCACGCTCCGCATCGGCGCGGCTTTCGCCAAGATGCAGGCGGCGGCCTTCGGCGATCTGAGCGCCGATGGACTTGACCGGATTGAGCGCCGTCATCGGCTCCTGAAAGATCATCGCCATGCGCCGCCCGCGCATCTTGCAGAGTTCCGCTTCAGGCTTGTTCGCCAGATCCTCGCCGTCGAAGCGCAAGCGACCGCGCACACGCATCCGGTCGGGCAGCAGGCCCATGGCGGCAAGAGCGGTGATCGACTTGCCGCTGCCGGATTCCCCCACGACGCCGAGGCGCTCGCCGCGATTGAGCGTCAGGGTAATGTCGGACACGATATCGGCGACCTTGAGACCGATCGGCAGTTCGACGGACATAGCGTCCATTTCAAGCAAAGGTGTTGTCATCTCTGCCTCCTGACGCGCGGATCGAGCACATCGCGCAATCCGTCACCCAGCATGTTGAGGCCAAGCACGGCGAGCGTGATGGCAAGGCCGGGGAAAATGGCGAGCCATGGCGCGTCGTAGATGAAAGTCTGTGCATCGTTGAGCATCTTGCCCCAGCTCGGCATCGGCGGCTGGGTGCCAAGCCCCACATAGGACAGGCCCGCTTCCGCAACGATGGCGAGGGCGAACTGGATCGTCGCCTGCACGATCAGCACATGGTTGATATTGGGCAGCACATGCAAAAGCGTGATCGAAATATCGCCGCGCCCCGCACAACGCGCCGCCTGCACATATTCGCGCTTCCAAAGGCCGAGCGATGCGCCGCGCGTCACGCGGGCAAAAACCGGGATGTTGAAAATGCCGATGGCGATCATCGCATTGACAGCGCCGGGCCCGAAAATGGCGGTAATGATGACAGCAGTAAGAAGCGCTGGAAACGCGAAGGCGAGATCGGTCATGCGCATGACGAAACCATCGATCAGCCCGCCACGCGCCGCCGCAAGCGACCCGAGTGGAATACCGATACCGGCCCCAACCAGCACCGCGATGATCGACACGGCGATGGAATTGCGTGCGCCGACCATGATCATGGAAAACACGTCGCGTCCAAAATTATCCGTACCGAACAGATGATTGAAGCTCGGCCCCTGCAACTTGTCGCGGAAGTTCATCGCCGTCGGCGAATAAGGTGTCCAGACATAGGAGATGACGGCCATCGCGATCAGAATGATCGTGATGAGCGAGCCGACGGCCAGACTGCGGCTGGTCAATATCGTTTTGAATATGCCCGGTTTGGGGAAAGCCTGCGCCTCGCTCATCGGCTGCCTCCCGTCGAAAGGCGCGGGTCGATAAAGCCATAGACCAGATCGACAACGAAATTGACCGCGATCACGGAAGCCGCCAGCAGCGTCACCAGCGACTGCACGGTCACGAGATCGCGCTGCGCAATGGCCTGAAACACCAGCCGTCCAAGGCCGGGCAGATTGAAGACGTTTTCGATGATGATGGTTCCTGCCAGCAGAAAGGAAAATTGCAGGCCGATGATGGTGACAACAGGGATCAGCGCATTGGGCACCGCATGACGCCAGAGCGCGGCCTTGCGCGTCAGGCCCTTGGCGCGCGCGGTCCGCACGAAATCCTCACCCAAGGTTTCGATGACGGCGGATCGGGTGACGCGGGCCAGAATGGCGGCAAGCGGCAGGGCCAGCGCCAATGCGGGGAGGAACAGCGAACGGATGCCGTTCCAGAACCCGCCTTCCCAGCCCGCGAAACCCGAAGCCGGAAACCAGCCAAGCTGCAAGGCGAAGAGCAGGATCAGAAGCAGGCCGAGCCAGAAATTCGGGATCGCGACACCGACCTGCGCCACGCCCATGGAGAGCACATCGCCGGTCTTGCCGCGCTTGGACGCCGCATAGACGCCGACCGGAATGGCAACCGCGACCGACAGCACCATCGACAGAAGCGCCAACGGCAGCGTGACCATGATGCGCGGCCCGAGCAATTCACTGATCGGCACGGAATAGGTGTAGCTGGTGCCGAAATCACCTTTCAGAAAGCCGCCAATCCATGTGAGATAGCGCCACCAGAGCGGCTGATCGAGACCAAGCTGTTTGTGAAGCGCGGCCAATGTTTCAGGCTGCGCATTGATACCCAGGATCACCGCTGCCGGATCGCCCGGCAGCACCTGCATGAGCAGAAAGACGATGACGGAAGCCGCAAGCGTCGTAAGCAGGAGCGAAACCAGTCGCCCGGATATATAAGCCAGCAAAACGACCTCCTTGAAAAGACGGATATCCGCTTTTCACATTCCAATTCGCCGCACACCCTCCCCTTGTCTTTATGGGACGTACAGCCATTCATGGTGTTGTCCGCCCCTTTGCAAAAGCGCCGGGGCGGATGTTTTATTCGGCCCAATAGGCTTGCGTCAGATCGTCAGCCGGGATCGGCATGTTCTTCCACAGGCCCTTTACGTTCTTGTTCCACACGCCGATTTTCGGCAGCGCATAGAGGAAGACGTTCGGTTCGTCAGCGGCAAGCTTTTCCTGCAGCTTCTTTACGAGTTCGAGCTGTTCCTCGTCGCTTCCGGCCTCTGCGTAAGCCTTGTAGAGCGCCTTGTATTCCGGGTTCTGATAGTTGAAGTAATATTTGTCGCGGGCGTAGATATCGAGATCGCGCGCTTCCGTGTGCGCGATGATCGTCGCGTCGAAATCCGACCGCTTGAACACCTGATCCAGCCACTGGGCGAACTCGATCGGGACGAGATTGGCCTGAATGCCAACTTCCGCCAGCATGGCCGCGATGATCTCGCCGCCGCGTCGCGCATAGGCCGGTGGCGGAAGCGTGATGGTGATTGACGTGCCTGCCGGAACGCCTGCTTCTTCCAGCAACTGCTTCGCCTTCGCCGGATCATACGGATAGGTCTGCGAGAGATCGACATAGCCCGGATCGACTGGCGCATAATGCGAGCCGATCGGCGTGCCGAAGCCGGAATAAACGCCTTCGATCAGCGCCTTGCTGTCGATGGCATGGGCCAGCGCCTGACGCACCTTCACATTGTCGAACGGAGCCTTGGCATTGTTGAGCGACAGCAGAACCTTGCCCGCCGTATCGCCCACTTCAACCTGCAACTTGTCGTCGCTCTTGAAGCGGCTGATCAGTTCCGGTGCCTGGAACATCGGGAAGACATCGATGTCACCGGCAAGGATGGCAGCGGCAGCAGCCGACGGATCGCTCACAAAGCGGAACGTGACGGCGGAAAGCTTCGCAGGCTCGCCCCAGTAATCCGGGTTACGCTCCAGCTCCACGCGGTCGCCCTGCACCCAGCGCTTGAACTTGAATGGACCTGTACCCACCGGCTTGGTCTTGTTCTCCGCTGCCGAATTCGGCGCGACCATCACCGCATCGCCCCAGCCCATATTGAACAGGAAGTTCGAGGTCGGGCGCTTCAGCGTAACGACGGCGGTCGCCGGATCAGGACATTCCGTGCTTGCAATCGGCTCGAACAAGCCCTTTTGCGCATTGGTGGAATCGGGCGCCACCGCGCGCTCATAGGAGAATTTCACGACCGAGCAGTCGAACGGCGTGCCGTCATGGAACTTCACGCCGGAACGCAGCTTGAACGTATAGGTTTTCTTGTCGTCGGAGACGGTCCAGCTTTCAGCCAGAAGCGGCTTCACCGTGCCGTCCTCGACAATCCGAACCAGACCTTCATAAAGGTTCGCATAGGTAACCTGCCGGATACCGGCGGCGGCGTTGGCGGTCGGATCGAGGCCCGGCGGCTCCAGCACTTCGCCGACCACCAGCGTATCTTTCGCAAAAGCACCGTTGATCGATGCCAGCATCGCGGCTGTGACCAGCCCGGCTTTCAGCAGCTTACCCATGGTTCCCCTGTTTCCTTCTTTATTTAAATCGAGCGCCCGCCATCCACGTCGAGCGCAACCCCTGTAATCATAGAGGCAGCGGGCGAGCAAAGGAAAGCCGCAGCTTCAGCCAGATCGTCGGGTTTCAACAGGCGGCCCATCGGGATGGAATCGCGGAATTTTTTGCGGATTTCCTCGGTGTCCTCACCCATGAAGGTGGTGAGCAGCGGCGTTTCACCGGCAACCGGATTAAGCGCCACAACGCGAATTTTCGCGGGCGCAAGTTCGATGGCCAGCGCCTTCGTGACCGACACGACCCAGCCCTTTGTGGCATTGTACCAGGCAAGATTCGGACGCGGACGCCCGGCTCCGGTCGAAGCGACGTTGAGAATTACGCCCTCACTGTTACTCTTGAAATGCGGAATGAGCTTGCGCGTCATCAGATAAACGCCGCGCACATTGACGCCGAGAATGCGGTCGAACTCTTCCGGCTCCACCAGTTCGGCATTTTGCGGCTTGTGACCGATCCCGGCATTGTTGATCAGAATATCGACCTTGCCGAATTTCGACAGGGCAGCTTCCACCGCCGCATCCACATCACTTTCCTTGGAGATATCGGCAGCAACGGCCAGCGCCGCATCGCCAATTTCACCCGCAACGCGTTTCGCGCCCGCCTCGTCGCGGTCAACGATGACGACCTTTGCGCCGCCATCGGCAAAGCGCTTTGCCATGCCTTCGCCAAACCCCGAACCTGCTCCCGTGATGAGCGCGACCTTACCTTCAAGCGACATCGTGCTTTACCCTAACCATGATATACAGAAATCGTCTTCAGCGAGGCGAATCCATAGAGCGCCTCGAAACCCTTCTCACGGCCATGGCCGGATTTTTTCACGCCGCCGAACGGCAGCTCGATGCCGCCGCCAGCGCCATAATTATTGATGAAGACCTGACCGGAATGGATGGCGCGGGCCAGGCGGAATTGGCGTCCGCCATCATTCGTCCAGATACCGCAAACGAGGCCATAGGATGTACCATTGGCAATGGCGATGGCTTCCTCTTCCGTGTCGAAAGGCAGGATAACCTGCACCGGACCAAATATTTCTTCCTGCGCCAGACGATGATCGGCAGGCACGTCGCGGATCAGCGTCGGCAGGACATAGGCCCCGCCTTCGGGCGCATCTTCTGCGAGCACCCCTTGCGCGGCGATGGCCAAGCCGCTTTCCTTCGCCAGATCGAGATAGCCATCGACAATCGCCTTCTGGCGCTGCGAAACAACCGGGCCGACAGACAGGTCGGCGCTGGCCGGACCAACCTTCAATGCGCGGTAGCGCTCGCTCATGCGGGCGACGACTTCCTCATAAATGCTGCGCTCGACCAGAATGCGCGAAGAGGCCGAGCAGGTCTGACCGGCATTCTGGATGCCTGCGTTGACCAGAAACGGCAAGGCACGGTCGAGATCGGCATCAGCGAAGACGATCTGCGGCGATTTTCCGCCGAGTTCCAGCGTCACCGGCACGGTGTTCTTCGCCGCCGCCGCCTGCACCGCCTCGCCCGTGCGCACCGATCCGGTAAATGAGATGTGATTGACGTCAGGATGTTCGGAAAGCGCCGCACCGGCTTCCGCGCCAAGCCCCGTCACCACGTTCAGCGCGCCCTTCGGCAAGCCCGCCTTTTCGGCGATCTTCGCAAATTCGAGGATCGTGAGGCAGGCTTCTTCGGCAGGCTTCACCACGGCTGCATTGCCCATTGCCAGTGCCGCACCAAGGCTGCGCCCCAGAATCTGCATCGGATAGTTCCACGGAATGATATGGCCCGTGACACCATGCGGCTCATAGATCGACAGGACCGTGAAGCCGTTCTGATAGGGCAGCGTATCGCCATGCACCTTGTCGGCGGAGGCGCCGTAAAACTCAAGGTAACGCGCCAGCGCCACCACATCGGCACGAGCCTGCGTGACCGGCTTGCCGACATCCTTCGATTCCAGATCGGTCAGGAGGTCGATATTCTTCAAGACCTCTTCCGAAATGCGATGCAGCACGCGGCCACGCTCGGTCGCCGTCAGCCTGCCCCAGTCGCCCGAAAGCGCGCTGCGGGCCGCAGCTACCGCCAGGTCGATATCGGCCTTGGCGCCGCGCGCAATCAGCGCCAGATCGCTGCCATCGGACGGGTTTTTGAGCGTGATATGCTCGCCGCCAACGGCATCCTGCCACTGGCCCGCGATGAAATTGCCATAACGGAGCAAGCCGGCTCCTCCCGTCTTGTTCTCATGCTTCATTTTCGTTCTCCCGAAGCGGCATTCCCGCCTCCAGTCTTGCCGTGGTTGCGCGGATATGGGCCCGCGCCAGCCGCTCGGCCTCCTCACCGTCACGCGAAGCGATGGCCTCGACGATGGCTCCATGCTCGCGGATTGCATCGCGCGCCCGATCAACCGACAGCGAAAAGGACGGCGCAAAAACCTGCGATGTCATGCGCAACAGCGGCACGAAGGCAATCAGCGAAGCATTGCCCGCCGTGTTCATCACCGCCATATGAAAATCGACATTGGATTGGGTATAGGCCTTCGGGTCCCACGGATCGACAACCGCGCCCTGCCCCACAACATGCGCGCGCAGCTTTGCGATATCCGTTTCCGTCGCCCGTTCGGCGGCAAAACGCGCCGCGACCCCATCCAGCACTTCACGCACCGCATAGGCGTCGATCAGGCGGGTAAGATCAGCAGAAGCGACGCGCACGCCCCGCCCCGGCAGGTGAATGACCAGCCCGTCACGCTCCAGAACACGCAAGGCTTCGCGCAACGGCGTGCGGCTGATGCCGAACTCGGCCGCGATATGTTCCTGCCTGAGTATCGCGCCCGGCGCGTAATCACCCGCATAAATTCGCTCGCGAAGCGCCTCTGCCACTTCGTCCAGCAAACGGGTCTGACTGCGCCATTCAAAAGCCGCCAATCGAAAAGCCTCCCAACTTTTCTGGACACAATATCCTGGATACAAAATCAGTCAATCTGAAAACCAATTTGCTTTTCAGAAATTAAGCTGGAATGAAAAGACCGGAAATTTCGTAAATGGCGCTTGAAACGATGCAAACTATCAAAGCGCCTCGAAATAGCGCCGGGCAACCCATCCGAAGATACCTCACTCGCCAACGATTTCCGCCAGCATTGCAGCGAGTTGGCGGATCTGTTCGGGTCCATTGTCCATGTGACGAATGACGATTTCCATCGGCTCGACGGACGGCAACCCCGCTGCGGCAGGCACGACACGATGACCGGGCAATGCCACCCGGGTCGGCAGCAGGCTGACGCCCAGCCCCTCGGCAACCGCGCTCTGGATACTTGCCAGGCTGGAGCTGGTGAAAACCACATGCCAGCGCCTGCCCATCCGGTCGAGAGCTTCCATCATGTCGCTGCGGTAAAGGCCGTTCGGCGGGAACGCGACAAGCGGCAGCGGATCGACATGCGATACGGGAAAACTGGCACTATCAAACCATGAAAGCGGTTCCGGCCAGCGCATCGTCCCGACCGTTTCGCCACGCTTCTGCTTCACCATGACAAGATCGAACTCGCCGGTCTCGAACCCTTTCTGCAAATCACGGCTGAGGCCGCTTGTCACTTCGAGTTTCGTATTTGGGTGGGCGCGCATGAAACGCGCCAGAGCAGGCGTCACCAGCCGCGAGGCGAAATCTTCCGGCAGGCCGAGGCGGAACACGGCGGCGAGCGCCGTGCCGGTCATTGCGGCTGTGGCCTCGTCATGCAGGTGCAATATGCGGCGGGCATAGCCCAGCAGCTTTTCGCCCGCATCGGTCGGTCGCACATCATGCCGGGCACGTTCCAGAAGCGCCTGCCCGGCAGCTTCTTCCAGCCGGATAATCTTCTGACTCACGGTCGATTGTGTCGAATGCAGTTGCAAGGCCGCTACCGTGAAACTGCGGCTGTCGACAACAGCCACGAAGGCCCGCAAAAGATCGAGATTGAAAGAAGTATTCATAGAGCCACTGGAAGCCAGTTCAACATTTAATTTCCAAATATGTCACTCCGCTTGTATGAATGCAACAAGCAGGAGAACCAGCCGATGCGTCAAACAATATTCAGCTTGAGTGCCTTGGCATTGATTGCAGGGACCATAGTCATGACCGAACCGATATTGCCCGGCCACCATGCCGCCGCCCATGCCGAAACTTCTCTTCTTCAAGCCGCGGCAGCCGGTGACCTTGCCTCGGTCAACGCAGCCATCAAGGCTGGAGCGGATCTGGAAGCGCGTGGCAGAAACGGAGAGACGGCGCTTCTTGCCGCAACTCACGCCAACCATGTCGATGTCGCTCGCGCACTGATCGACGCTGGTGCCGACGTCAATGCCAAGGATGCCATCAAGGACAGTCCCTACCTTTATGCGGGCGCACGCGGGCACCTTGAAATTCTCAAGATGACACTTGCACATGGCGCGGACCTCAAAAGCACCAACCGCTATGGCGGAACGGCGCTCATTCCAGCCTGCGAACGCGGGCATGTCGAAACCGTGCGCACTCTGATCGAGGCTGGCGTCAAGGTCGATCACGTCAACAATCTTGGCTGGACGGCGCTTCTTGAAGCCATCATGCTGGGCGATGGCGGCCAGCGCCATGTCGAGATCGTCAAGCTGCTCATCGATGCCGGTGCCGACGTCAATCTGGCAGATAATGATGGCGTAACGCCGCTTCAACACGCCCGCAGCCGCGGCTATGCGCCGATGGTGGCACTACTGGAAAAGGCAGGCGCGAAATGAGCAGCGACAACACATTTCTCGATCAGGCCATAAAGCTCGCCTTCGATAATGTTGAAGAAGGTGGACGCCCGTTCGGCGCAGTGGTCGTCAAGGACGGCAACATCATCGCAACCGGCGTCAATCGGATGCAGGCCGATTGCGACCCGACCGCCCATGCTGAATTGCTGGCATTGCGCGCGGCAGGCAAGGCGTTGCAATCACCGCGTCTCGATGGCTGCGAAGTCTATGCCAGCGGCCAGCCCTGCCCCATGTGCTTCGCCGCGGTGCGCATGGCGGGCGTCGAGAAAATCCGTTTTGCCTATTCCAACGAGCAGGCCGAACCGTTCGGCCTTTCAACCGCGAAAATCGCCGCTGAACTCGCCAAGCCGATCAACGAACAAACCGGCATCAGCTTTGAGCACTCCCCACGGCAAAATGATCCTGAACTCTACGCAGCCTGGGAAAGCAAGAACAAGGCAGGCGCCTGAGACATGCAGACCACCAACCACGCGGCCGCGGGCAGCGGGCGCGCTCCGAGCTTTGCCCTCCTCGCGCTTGTCGTCCTGATCGGCCTCAATCTCCGTCCGTTCCTCACCGCGCCGGGACCAGTGCTTTCGGCTATCGCAGCCGATACAGGCATGGGCTTCGGTGCGCTGTCCCTGCTCACCTTCCTGCCCATGATGCTGATGGGGCTCGGCGCTTTTGCAACCCCGCGCATCCAGTCGCTGTTCGGCACCCGGCGCAGCATGTTCGCAGCGCTTGCCATTCTTGCAGCAGGCTCCCTTCTGCGCGGCTTCGTGCCGGACGGCGTTTCGCTGGTGCTGACCGCCGTCTTGTGCGGCGCAGGCGTGGCGATGATTCAGGCCTTGATGCCCGGCCTCATCAAGGCCAGCTTCCCGTCGAGCATTGCCCCAGTCACGGGGCTCTACTCAGCCATGATCATGGCGGGCGGCGCACTCGGCGCGCGGCTGACACCATGGCTTGCGGGAAGCCAGCATAACTGGCGGCTAGCCCTTGGCGTTCTTGCAATCCCCGCAATACTGGCCCTGCTGACCGCAATTCCCATTCTCCGCGAAACATCATCCTCCGGCAAAAAAACCGGAATAACCGGTCATCTGCTGCGCCGCCCACGCACCTGGGTGCTCATGGCTGCTTTCGGTCTGGTCAATGCCGGTTATTCATCCATGGTTGCGTGGCTCGCTCCCTATTACCAGTCGCTCGGTCTTGCTGCCTCCACCACCGGCGATCTCGTCGCGGCAATGGCAGTCGCGCAGGCGCTCGCGGCATTCGGACTGCCTCTGCTCGCCCGCCGCGGCACCGACCGCCGCCCCTTCCTGCTGCTGACATTGGCCATGCAGGCGGTCGGCTTCGCTGGCCTTGCCTTTGCGCCGCACTTTTCCCCGTTTTTCTGGTCCGCCATCTGCGGCGCAGGTCTCGGCGGCAGCTTCGCCCTTGCGATGATTACATCGCTCGACCATCTGCCCAGGCCCGACGAAGCAGGCGCACTTACCGCCATGATGCAGGGCGGCGGCTTTCTGATCGCCGCTCTCGGTCCGGTCGCCACCGCGTTCCTGCATGGCCTGACCGGTTCGTTCGCATCGGGCTGGATCATGCACCTCATTCTGGTCGCAAGCATCTGCCCGCTTTATCTGAGCTTCAATCCGCGCAAATATGCGCATGTGATGAAACTGCCGGTTCAGGCGGAAAATGGCGCATGATAGCGGTATCCGGCCAGTTTGACGTTCCGTTCCCGCTGCAGCCGTGCAAGCAGCGCGCAGGCACTTCCGCCATGCGCGCTGATTTCATCCACAGCTTTGGGAAAAACCGCAAATATCTTGCACAAAGAAGCAAATTTCCCTGTTGCAATCTCCGAAGCGTTGGTCCATATAGCGCCTGTCTGACGGAAACGAACGGTTCCGGAATGACTGGCGCGAGCGGGTGTAGCTCAGGGGTAGAGCACAACCTTGCCAAGGTTGGGGTCGAGGGTTCGAATCCCTTCGCCCGCTCCAGTCACTCAAATCAGGTTTTACGAAGGCTGCCGACAGGCGGCCTTTCGTGTTTCAGGGCACCGTGTCATTTGATTTCAGCCAGAACATTTCCAGCAAAAGTGTGAAACGGTTTTGCGTTCGGAAATGCTGCAGAAAAACAAATAGATAGAGCGGTTCTAACGATTCCGTTGAAACTGGAACCGCTTTAGATCAGCTTAAACGGCAGCCCGGTAAGGAGCGCCTTTATATAGCGTTTCTTCTGAAAATAGCCATTGAGGGAAATACGCGGAATAGCCGTGACCGGCATCCTGCCAGCCCGCTGCAGCACGCCCGGCTGTGTGGTTACTCCCGCATCGAAGCCAGCTTTTGCGACGGCATTGATTTCCCGCTCACCGACTGCCGTCTTCCAGCCATACGGATAAGCGAAGGATCGCGACCTGTAGCCGGCATAGCGTTCAACAGAGGCAGTCGAATCAGCGATCTCCCTTGCCAGCCTGTCGTCATCGACACGACGCAGGTTGACATGAGTGACCGTGTGCACTCCAAGGTGCACAAGCGGATTGCGCGCCAAGTCGTGCAGTTCCGAGGGGCTCATCACCGATTCATCGACAAGAGAAATTGCGTCAATCCCCGCCATCTTCGCGGCCTTGTCAAGGCGGGCTACTGCTTCATCTTCTTCGAAACATTGCACGAACCGGACAAGCCGGGCAAAGGCCGCTGATTTCTGGCTATGGCTTTTCGAACGGACATCGACAGCGCCGTTTCCAAAGTCGAACTGGAAACAGTCGGCTTCCATCACCAATGCGGCACTGGTTCTCCACCACATGGATCGCTTGCGTTCCACAAAGCCGGTTGTGATGAAAATCGTGTAGGGAATATCGTACCGGGCAAATACGGGGGCCGCAAATTCGGCATTGTTGCGATAGCCGTCATCCAGCGTGAAGGCGACATATTTCCGTCCGTTATCCGGTTCGGAAAGCAGGTTCGGCAAATCGTGCAGGTGAACGGGCACAAGGCCTGCTTCCAGCGATGCTTCTATCGCCAATTCGAGCGTCTGCGGCGTAATCGAAAGTATTGCGTTGGGATCCAGCCTGTCTGTCGCTTCTTCCGGTTTGACGTGGTGCATCGTGAAGACCACACCGCGTCCGGCGGCAGAAGGGAAAAGCGCCGCCGCACCGGAAAAGGCGATAGCCTCCAGTCCCCCACGGATCAGCGGATATTTCAAACTGCCCTTTATCGACCGCAGCGACATGGCCAATTCTTTTTCCCCAAAAGGCTCCTACGGCAACTGCCTTGCCCCCGTTGGCCTATAGCAATTCCGTCACCCCACGTGAATTGCATTCATCCATTCACGCGAAAGGCCGCACACTGAGCGCACGGCCTTTATCACGCTCTTCGTTAACACATCAAAGCGAAGTCGAACTCTTCCACCAGTCGGTTCCGCCGTCATGCGCATATTGGTCAATTTCTGCCAGTTCCGCGGCGCTGAATTCCAGACCCTTCAGGGCACCCAGTGAATTTTCAAGCTGTGCTACCGAACTTGCCCCGATTAGCGAAGAAGTGACGCGCGGGTCTCGCAGCGTCCAGGCGATGGCCATCTGAGCCAATGTCTGGCCGCGACGTTCCGCAATGGCGTTCAGCGCCCGGATGCGGCCCAGCAGTTCTTCGTTCTGTGCGCTGGCCTTCAGCGAACCACCCTGATTCGCTCGCGCGCCCTCGGGAATTCCGTTCAGGTAGCGGGATGTCAGCAATCCTTGAGCGAGCGGCGAAAAGACGATGCACCCGGTACCCAGCCCCTCCAGCGTATCGAGCAAGCCATTTTCGATCCAGCGATTGAACATATTGTAATTGGGCTGATGGATGAAAAGCGGCACGCGCTCTTCCTTCAGGATCGCCGCTGCCTTCAGCGTCAGTTCCGGCGAATAGCTGGAAATACCCACATAAAGCGCCTTGCCCTGTCGGTGCAAATGTGCGAGCGCTCCCATCGTCTCTTCAAGCGGGGTCGTGGCGTCGACACGGTGAGAATAGAAAATGTCGACATAGTCGAGCCCCATGCGCTTCAACGACTGGTCGAGACTGGCGATCAGATATTTGCGGCTGCCGCCAATCCCGCCATATGGTCCTGGCCACATCTCCCAGCCGGCTTTTGAAGAGATGATCATCTCGTCGCGATAGGGCCGAAAATCACTGGCCATGATACGGCCGAAGTTTTCTTCCGCCGATCCGGGCGGCGGCCCATAATTGTTTGCCAGGTCGAAATGCGTCACGCCCAGATCGAACGCCCGGCGCAGGATTGCGCGACCGTTTTCATAGACATCCCGTCCGCCGAAATTATGCCAGAGGCCAAGCGAAATCGCTGGCAGATCAATGCCGCTTCGGCCGGTGCGGCGATAGATCATATCCGATTGATAACGGTCGGCCGCTGCAGAATAATGCATGATGCATCTCCATGAATGAAATGATCAATCATGCGGAAAAGCCGATGCCCCTTCCCGCATGACAGACGTGACGCATATTTGAACCCGAAAGGCACACAAGACAACGGCAATCTGTTTTATACCATTCCGGCGAACAACCGTTTCCGCTCTATCCGGATTATGCGTAGTCTACGTAATCAGTGAGCCGCTCTGACCCAACGCTCGATGCCGGTGATATGACGCGACGCCAAATAGCGGCCCCGTTTGCCATCCGTTCGATGCAATTCGGCTCACGTTGCAATGCGGATGGTGATCCTGTTTCGAAGGATATTAATTGGGATCTATTTCGCTCGTGGGGAACTGGTTCAGTAGAACAATTCCTTTTCGCCACCTTCAAGTCCTTGTGTGAGGGTGAGATTTCAGCGTCCAGCGCGTTGTCTGGGGTGCGGCTTTTGTTGGTGAGGGGAGCTATCTTAGCTCTACAAACACAAAAGCCCCGCGTTTTGTTGCGGGGCTTTGTATGTGATTTTGGTTGCGGGGGCAGGATTTGAACCTGCGGCCTTCAGGTTATGAGCCTGACGAGCTACCGAGCTGCTCCACCCCGCGCCAGGGTGTTTGTTTTAGAACCGGTTGGGTATTTTTTGCGTTTAGCGCT
>NZ_WBWE01000022.1 GCF_008932435.1 Brucella pseudintermedia
CAAGCTCGATGCAATCCGGGCATTGAAACGTTACATCGCTCGGGAAGTCTTCGGCATCATCATGCGTCGCCAGAAGCAGATCAATCAAACCAGGATCGTCGCTTGACAAACAGAAGGGCGTCCAGGGCAGCCAGTTCACATCCTTCGCCTGGACCGACCGGCTAAAGCGTATCGGCACCCGGATCTCGATGGACGGCAAGGGGCGCTGTCTGGACAATATCTTCATCGAGCGCCTCTGGCGGTCCCTGAAGTATGAATGCGTCTACCTGCACGCCTGGGAAACAGGATCGCAGGCCAAGGCTGGCATCGGGCGCTGGATCACCTTCTACAACCATCATCGCCCACACTCTGCCCATGGCGGTCAACCGCCCGCCGTGGTCTACTTCACCGCAACCCAAACCGATCAGCAGGTGCAGGCTGTAGCTTAAAAAAACCGAAAAACTGTCCAAGAGTTGGGGAGTAGCTCACGTGTCATGGCTGAGGATGATGAATTGAAGCCCGCCCGGCAGGCCATTCGGCGCACCGTAGCGCAGCTTGGTCCGGATCGTGTCCATCAGGCTGAACTGATGTCCGGCGTCAAAACTTGAGGTCACATCATCCAGCACCATGAAGCGCGGTACGCCTTGGTGGCGTGTGGCCGCCGCCATGAATTCGTTCAAGGCCGCCGCGCCCCGGTCGGTGGTGAACTCATAGGCGCGAAGCCAGTTCTGGCGGACGATGATGGCGTCGGCCGGAATCGACCGGACCTGCTCGATGAAGCGGCCGAGATGCCATGCGATCTGCGGATCGGTGGGGCGGTAGTCGGCGACGGCCGGTGCGACGGTCTGCGCCTGCCCGAGATTATCGACCTGCACCACCCAGGGCACCACGGTCCCGCGTGCGGACTGCCACACCAGCGCCGAGGCGAAACCCGCCGAAAGAATCAGGGAGCCGAAGGCCATGAGCCTCCAGTTCCTCGCCTGCACGCGGGCCGAGCCGATGCGCTCGTCCCAGACTTGAGCGGCCTTCTGATAGGGCGTCTCGGGTTCCGGCGATTTGCCGTAGTGGGTTGCTGGTCGTTTGAAGATGTTCATGAGCGGTCGCTTTCGGAAAGGTTGATGGAGGAACCGCCGCCATGGCTGTCGCCGGAGCGCACTGCATGGGCGGCCATGGTGGCGCCGTGGTTGAGGGCCTGCCGGCGCTGCATCCGCTGCGCCCAGGCGGGAGGACCGCCGGCCGGGCCGGACGGCGCGGCGGGGAGATCGGCGCTTACGCCGCCCACCGTTCCCATGGACGATGTGCCGCCACCGGCGGCAAAGCCCGCGCGTGCGCCAGCGGTGAAGCTGGATTTGATGCTTTCGCTGGCGCGCGCGGCGGCGCGTTTCAGGGGCGAGATGGCCGCCGATCCTGCGGCGCGCGCAACGCCGCCGAGGCCGGAGGCGGCGCCTGCCGCGCCGGACTGGCCGAGCGAGCCGACGCTGTAGGCTGCGCTCGCCGCGCCTGCGGCGGTCGCGCCGCCCCGAACGGCGGCGGCTCCACCGGACATGGCGGCAGCGCCACTCTTGATGGCGAGACCGGCCGCACCGCCTGCGGCAAGGGCGGCCCCCCCTACGGCAAGCCCGGTACCGACGGCTGATCCCGCGCCGAGTTGCGGACCGCCGCTCACGAGACCGGAGGCGATACCGGGACCGAAGATGCCGAGGCCGAGCAGCGAGAGGGCGGCGAGCACGATCGCCATGGCATCGTCGATGGTTGGGGTCTGCCCGCCGAAGCCGGCCGTGAATTGCGAAAACAGCGTCGAGCCGATGCCGATGATGACGGCAAGGACCATCACCTTGATGCCGGACGAGACGACATTGCCAAGCACGCGCTCGGCTATGAAGGCGGTCTTACCGAACAGGCCGAAGGGGATGAGGACAAAGCCTGCGAGCGTGGTCAGCTTGAACTCGATGAGCGTCACAAAAAGCTGGACCGCGAGGATGAAGAAGGCAAGCAGCACCAGCGCCCAGGCGAACATCAGACAGGCGATCTGGATGAAGTTCTCGAAGAACGACCAGTAGCCCATGAGGTCGGAAATCGACTCGAGCAGCGGCCTGCCGGCGTCGAGGCCGGTCTGCGCGACGCGACCGGGGCGCATGAGATCTGCGGCCGAGAGGCCGGTTCCCGAGGCTTGCAGCCCGAGACCGGCGAAGCTCTCGAAGACGATCCGCGCCAGACTGTTCCAGTTGCCGATGAGATAGGCGAAGACGCCGACGAACAGGGTCTTCTTCACCAGCCGGGCGATGATGTCGTCATCCGCGCCCCATGCCCAAAAGAGCGCGGCAAGCGTCACGTCGATGACGATGAGGGTCGAGGCGATGAACGCCACCTCGCTGCCGAGCAGGCCGAAGCCGGAATCTATGTAGCTGGTGAAGACCCCTAGAAAGGAGTCTATGACGCCGGTTCCGCCCATGGGCTATGGCCCTTCGTCTTGCCGGGAAGCGTCTGGTTCGGGTGTGCGGCCCAGGAAGCGGTCGCGGCTTTCGGCCCATGTTGAAAGGCACGCGGGATCGCTCACGGCCGCCTCGCCGAGTTGCTGGCACCGGCGCAGGCTCTGGCGCAGCGGATCAGCCGGGGGCTGGAGCGCCGGAGCCGGCCGGAATGGCGCGGGATCGTCCCTGCGCGACATCTCGACCACCGTGGTGGTGATTGCGATGGCGACGAATATGACCGCGCCGAGCCGGGCGAGCATCCCGGTGTCCATGAGCGCTCCTCCCGTCGCTCAGTTGTTGCCGTTGTTGAACATCTGCGCGTTGCCGGGCTGGTAGCCGCTGCCCGGCGTCAGGAAGCGCTCGCGCTGGATGCGGCCCTGTTCGGCGGCGGTGGCGCGCTCGGCCTCGATCAGCGCTTCGGCCCTGCCGTTGGCCGACATCAGCGCGATCAGGTCGGAAAGCTGCTGCGACTGGAGAGCGAGAAGCTGGTTGCCGGCCTGCGTGGCTTGCAGCGCGCCGGCAGCATTCTGGCTCTGGCCGATGAGTGCAGCCAGTTCGGCGCGGTTGGTGTCGATGTTGCCGACGACGCCGGCCTGCACGCGCAGGGCGTCCTGCAAGCCGCCCACGGTGTTTTCCCAGCGGGCGCGCGCATCGGCGACGAGTTGCTGGTCGGTGGTCGACAGTGAAACGCTGCCATATTGGCTCTGGAACGCCTGGTCGATGCTCTGCACCTCGAAAGCGATGTTCTGCGCCTGATTGAGAAGCTGCTGCGTACGGCTGACGTTCTGCTGAATCTGCTGAAGAGCGCTGTAGGGCAGGCTCGCCAGGTTCCGGGCCTGATTGATGAGCATCTGCGCCTCGTTCTGAAGGCTGCGGATCTGATTGTTGATCTGCTCCAGAGTCCGTGCGGCTGTGAGAACGTTCTGCGCATAGTTGGACGGGTCATAGACGATGCGGCCGAAGCCAAAGAGCGCCAGCGCTGGACTTGCCAGCATGGGCGACAGGGCTACCGGCATGGCGAGCGCCAGCGCGACCATGGATACGCCGGCGATACGGGGGACGGGAACACGGATCATCGAAGAGGCTCCTTTCCTGCGGTGGTCTCTGGCGCCGCCGGCGCGGCGGTTTCCGGCCGGCCGCCAAGGTTGGTGAGGCTGGGAATGAGGTCGGCCGCCCAGTCGACGCCGCGATGGCGCAGCCAGGCGGCGAGAAAGCCGTCGCGGCCATGCTCGGCGACGATCCGCTCGATGGCGGTCTGATCGGATTTGGAGGACGCGGCGCAGAGCGCGAGGCCGACTTCGCTCAGGCCCAGCTCGAACAGCCGGTTGCCGCGGCGGCTCTGGCAGTAGTAGTCCCGCTTCGGGATTGCCCGCGCCAGAATCTCGATCTGGCGGTCATTGAGGCCGAACCGCCTGTAGATGGCCGTGATCTGCGGCTCGATGGCCCGCTCGTTGGGCAGCATGATCCGCGTTGGGCAGCTCTCGATGATGGCGGGGGCAATGGTGCTCTTTTCGAGCTGGGCGAGCGATTGGGTGGCGAAGATGACGCTGGCGTTCTTCTTTCTGAGCGTAACCAGCCATTCGCCCAATTGCCTTGAGAAGGCCGGATCGCCGAGCGCCAGCCAGCCCTCGTCCACCACGATCATCGTGGGGCGTCCGTCGAGGCGGTCGGCGATCCTGTGGAACAGGTAGGCGAGCACGGCGGGCGCCGCGCCAGTCTCAAGCAAACCTTCGGTCTCGAAGGCGGCAACCGGAGCATCGCCGAGATTTTCGGTCTCCGCGTCGAGCAGCCGCCCGTAGGGGCCGCCGACGCAATAGGGTTGCAGGGTGAGCTTGAGTTCACTGGACTGGAGCAAGACGGACAGGCCGGTCAGGGTGCGTTCCTCGACCGGCGCAGACGCCAGTGACGAAAGCGCGGTCCAGACATGCTCCTTGGCCTCGGGCGTGACCGTCAGCCCCTCGCGCGTGAGGATCGCCGCGATCCAGTCGGCGGCCCAGGCGCGATCCTGCGCGTGCCCGATACGGGCGAGCGGCTGGAGCAGGACCGGAGCGTCCGCGCCTTCGGTCAGGCGTCCGCCGAGGTCGTGCCAGTCGCCGCCCATCGCCAGCGTGGCGGCGCGGATCGAGCCGCCGAAGTCGAAGGCGAAGACCTGCGCTCCGGCATAGCGCCGGAACTGCAGGGCCATGAGGGCGAGCAGCACGGACTTGCCCGCGCCGGTTGGGCCGACGACAAGCGTGTGGCCCACATCCCCGACATAAAGGGAAAACCGGAACGGGGTCGAGCCTTCGGTCTTGGCGTAGAGCAAAGGGGGCGCACCGAAATGCTCGTCCCGTTCCGGCCCTGCCCATACGGCGTTCAGCGGAATCATGTGGGCAAGGTTGAGCGTCGAGACCGGCGGCTGGCGGACATTGGCATAGGCGTGTCCAGGCAGGCTGCCAAGCCATGCGTCAACCGCGTTGACGGTCTCGGCCATGGCGGTGAAGTCACGGCCCTGAACGATCTTCTCGACCAGGCGCAGCTTCTCTTGCGCCACGCGCGGGTCGGCATCCCAAACGGTGACGGTGGCCGTAACATAGGCCATGCCTGCCACATCCGCCCCAAGCTCCTGCAACGCCATGTCGGCGTCGAGCGCCTTGTTGGCGGCGTCGGTGTCAACGAGAGCCGATGCCTCGTTGGTCATGACTTCCTTGAGGATCGCGGCGATGGACTTCCGCTTGGCGAACCATTGCCGCCTGATTTTCGTCAGCAGCCGGGCTGCCTCCGTCTTGTCCATGAGGATGGCGCGGGTGGACCAGCGATAGGGAAAGGCAAGCCGGTTCAGTTCATCCAGAACCCCCGGCGTCGTCGCGGTTGGGAATCCCACGATGGTCAGGATACGCAGATGTGCGTCTCCAAGGCGCGGCTCCAGCCCGCCGGTGAGGGGCTGATCGGCCAGAAGCGCGTCGAGGTACATCGGCACTTCCGGCACGCGGATGCGATGCCGGTTGGTCGATATGGTGGAATGGAGATAGGTCAGCGTGCCGGCATCATCGAGCCAGCGGCACTCCGGCATGAAGCCGTCGAGCAAGGCCAGCACGCGGTCGGTGCGGTCGATGAAGCTGCGCAGCAGCTCCCCTGGATCCACGCCCGCTTTGTCCCTGCCCTCATAGAGCCAGGCCTCCGTTCGGGCCGCTTCCTCGGCAGGCGGCAGCCAGAGAAAGGTCAGGAAATATTCCGACACGAAATGCGCCCCGGCTTCCTCGAACGCTGCCTTCCGTTCGGCATCGACCAGGGCGGACGCTGGATCGGGAAAGACGCTGTCGGGATAGGTCTCAGCTTCATTGCGCTGCGCCTCGACGAAAATCGCCCAGCCGGAGCCGAGACGGCGCAGGGCGTTGTTGATGCGCCCGACTACGGCGACCAGTTCGGCCGCAACGGCTGAATCCAGATCGGGGCCGCGGAATCTCGCGGTACGCTGGAAGCTCCCGTCCTTGTTGAGCACAATGCCCGGAGCAACAAGCGCGGCCCATGGCAGATAATCTGCGAGCCGTGTGGCGGTGCGGCGGTATTCGGCAAGGTTCATCATGACCGCGTCCTCACGCCGCCAAATGACCGGGGATGCGCAGGTGCCTGCGCCCAACCTCGACGAACTGCGGATCGCGCTTCGCCGCCCAAACGGCCGCGAAATGGCCGATGGCCCAGATGGCAAGGCCGACCAGCCAGAGGCGCAGGCCGAGTCCGACTGCCCCGGCCAGCGTCCCGTTCATGATGGCGATCGAGCGCGGTGCGCCGCCGAGCAGGATATGCTCGGTCAGTGCACGGTGGACCGGGATCGAAAAACCCGGCACCGCGTCGAGCTGTTCGAGACCGCCCGCCATCAAACGAGCGCCCCGCCGCCGAAAGAGAAGAACGACAGGAAGAAGCTCGACGCCGCGAATGCGATGCTGAGGCCGAACACGATCTGAATTAGGCGCCTGAACCCTCCGCTCGTATCGCCGAAGGCCAGCGTCAGTCCGGTCACGATGATGATGATAACGGCGATGATCTTGGCGACCGGCCCCTCGATGGACTGAAGGATTTGCTGAAGTGGTTGCTCCCACGGCATCGAGGAGCCGGAGGCATGGGCCGCCGGAGCCATGAACATGGCGAGCGCGGCGATGGTGGCGGCCGTGGTGAGCTGGCGGTGCAGACGGGAGGCGTGATGGATCATTCGGGGTCTCCTTTTGGGCTGGTCGCGGGGGTGATGCGGTAGTCGCCATCCGGCCCCAGCCCGTCGACGCGGGCGAGTTCGGCCAGCCGGCGCGCGGAACCGCGCCCGGAAAGGACGGCAACAAGGTCGATGGTCTCGGCGATCAGCGCGCGCGGGACGGTGACGACAGCTTCCTGGATGAGCTGCTCAAGGCGGCGTAGCGCACCGATGCCGGAACCGGCATGGATGGTGCCGATGCCGCCGGGGTGTCCCGTGCCCCACGCCTTGAGCAGGTCCAGGGCTTCCGATCCGCGCACCTCGCCGATGGGGATGCGGTCGGGGCGCAGGCGCAGCGAGGATCGGACCAGATCGGAAAGCGTCGCCACGCCATCCTTGGTGCGCATGGCCACGAGATTGGGCGCAGCGCATTGCAGCTCGCGCGTGTCCTCGATGATGACGACGCGATCGGCCGTCTTCGCCACCTCGGCGAGCAGCGCATTGGTCAGCGTCGTCTTGCCGGTGCTGGTGCCGCCCGCCACGAGGATGTTGGCGCGGGAAGAAACGGCTGCCCGTAGGGTCGCGGCCTGATCGGCGGTCATGATGCCGGTGGCCACATAATCGTCGAGGCTGAACACCGCGACGGCGGGCTTGCGGATGGCGAAGGCCGGCGCGACGACTACGGGCGGCAACAGCCCCTCGAACCGCTCGCCGGTCTCGGGAAGCTCGGCCGAGACACGCGGGCTGCGGGCATGAACCTCCGCACCGACATGATGGGCGACCAGACGCACGATGCGTTCGCCATCGACAGCCGATAGTAGTTCCCCGGTATCGGCCAGCCCTTCCGACAGCCGGTCCACCCAGATGCGGCCATCCGGGTTCAGCATCACCTCGATGATTGCAGGGTCTTCGAGAAACCGGGCAATGGACGGCCCGAGCGCGGTGCGCAACATGCGCGCGCCGCGCTGGATGGCTTCCGGTCTGTGGTGGTTGGCGGTCATGTCGGCCCCGGTGTCTGGGCGGGGACGCGACAGGCGATCCCCGGATCGGGGTCGATTAAAAGAACCTGATTTTTGTCTGCCTCAACAAGTATTTACGCGCGTGCGGCGGGATACGGTGATCGACGGCAAAAAGGACAGGTTCGGCCCGGAACTATTGAGCGGGTCAAACTGCATAGATATGAGGACAGGAAACGATGACGGGATCGCACCGAATGAACATCAGCCCGAAAATATACATAATGGGGGCGTCCTGTTCGGGCGTCTCGACACTCGGTGCGGTATTGTCAGAGTGGACTGGCACACTGCATATAGATGTCGACGATTTCTACTGGATGCCGACCGATCCGCCGTTCAGTATCAAGCGCCCACCCGGGGAGCGCGTGCGGCTGATCGCCGAACGGCAAAAAGCGTCTGACGGATGGATTTTGACCGGCTCCTTTATGGGATGGGGAGACGCCCTGATCCATGACATCGACCTGATCGTCTTCCTTTACACTCCTGCAGCCATCAGGTTGCAACGGCTCGACCAGCGCGAGGCGGCGCGCCACGGGAATCGCATCCTGCCTGGCGGCGATATGCATGAAGCGCATTTGGCCTTCCGGGAATGGGCATCGGGCTATGATGATCCGCAGTTCTCCGGACGGAACCTTGCCCAGCATGAACGCTGGCTCGGTCAGCAATCGGTTCCGGTTCTCAGGCTGAAAGGCGAGAGGCCGACGGATGAGCTGGCGGCTGCGGTAGTCCGCGAGATCCAGCTCATTGCCAAGAGGGCTGGACGTTAGCCGGGTTCAATTGCGGTTCTGACGCCGGGGCTTTGGGTTCTTCGCCGGGGACATCCCGAGACAATTCCCTGAGGAACCTGTCGCCCGCCGCCAGCCGTCGGCCGAGCGTCTGCATGAAGCCCTCGAACCGCTCGGTACCCTTGGCACGCGCTGACTGTCGCGCGCTTTCCGGCAAAGGCGGTGTAACCGTCATCCAGTAATGGATAAAGAGCGCCAGGGTCTCGCCGAGGATGGCGACATCGATATCGAGCGCGTCGATCTGGCGGCTGATCCTGTCCAGGCGGCGGGACATGGCCGCTTCCAGATGCTCGGCGGTATCACCAGAGAGAAAAGAGGCAACAGCAGCCTCAATGACGGCGGATTGCGACACCCTGCGGCGCAGAGACAGCGCCTTGACCCGCCCGAGCAGTTCCGGGTCGAAATAGACATTCATGCGAGTGCGTTTCGCCATGGCGCTGCCTCAAAGTTCAATTCCGTCATCTGGGTTCATGGCAACCTGCCGCGCCACCATCCGCATGCGCTGGCGCATTGCCCGGGCTTTCGCCGTATCAATATCCGGTTCGTCGTCGAGCAGTTCGAATGCCTGTGCGGGTGCTGCCTGTGGAGGAAGTATTTCCTCATGGTCCGGCAATTCCGGCTCGCGGCGGATGCCCGCATTGGTGGGATCGCCGCCTGCGCTATCCGCGAGTTTCGCGGCGGACTGGTGCACTGGCGCGACAATGCGGCTCGTCCAGTCATCTGTTGGAGTGGAGAGTGCGTCTCTCGACGCCATGGCCATATCAGGCGGCGGCAGGATGCGCTCCATGAACCGCGCATCCTCGAAATACCGCGCCTTCTTCGCGCGGATCGGCGGTGTTCCTGCGACCATGACGATTTCGTCGGTGGGTGGAAGCTGCATGATCTCGCCCGGCGTGAGCAGCGGCCGGGCCGTCTCCTGCCGCGACACCATCAAATGCCCGAGCCATGGGGCCAGTCTGTGCCCGGCATAGTTGGTTGAATCCCGCAGTTCGGTCGCGGTGCCGAGCGCGTCGCTCACCCGCCTGGCGGTACGCTCGTCGTTGGTCGCAAAGCTGACACGGACATGACAATTGTCGAGGATCGCGTTGTTCGGCCCGTAGGCGCGCTCGATCTGGTTGAGGCTCTGGGCGATCAGGAAGGATTTGAGGCCGTAGCCCGCCATGAAGGCGAGCGCCGATTCAAAAAAGTCGAGCCGGCCAAGTGCTGGAAACTCGTCCAGCATCAGCAGCAACCGGTGACGCTTGGCCGAAGTGTTCAAATCCTCGGTCAACCGCCTGCCGATCTGATTGAGGATCAGACGGATAAGCGGCTTGGTGCGGTTGATGTCGGACGGCGGCACGACGAGATAGAGCGTTACAGGCTCCCTGTTCCCGACCAGATCGGCAATGCGCCAGTCGCAGCGCGAGGTGACACGCGCCACAACCGGATCGCGGTAAAGACCCAGGAACGACATGGCTGTGGACAGCACGCCGCTGCGCTCGTTCTCGCTTTTGTTCAGCAACTCGCGGGCCGACGACGCGATGACGGGATGGACGCCAGCCTCGCCGAGATGCGGCGTGTCCATCATCGCGCGAAGCGTCGCTTCGACGGGGCGGCGGGGATCGGACAGGAAGTTGGCGACGCCCGCCAGCGTCTTGTCCTTCTCCGCATAAAGGACATGCAGGATCGCGCCGACCAGCAGGCTGTGGCTGGTCTTTTCCCAGTGATTGCGCTTGTCGAGACTGCCTTCGGGATCGACCAGAATATCCGCGATATTCTGCACGTCCCGAACCTCCCATTCCCCTTGACGGACCTCCAGCAACGGGTTGTAGGCGGACGATCTGGCATTGGTCGGATCGAACAGCAGCACGCGGCCGTGCCTTGCCCGGAAGCCCGCCGTCAGCGTCCAGTTCTCACCCTTTATGTCATGGACGATGCAGCTTTCCGGCCAGGTCAGCAGCGTCGGGACTACCAGTCCGACACCCTTGCCGCTGCGGGTCGGGGCGAAGCAAAGGACGTGCTCCGGGCCGTCATGGCGCAGATAGTCGCGTTCGTGCTTGCCAAGCACCACCCCATCGGGGCCGAGTAGGCCGGCTGCGCGGATTTCCCTGTCCTCCGCCCATCGTGCCGAGCCGTAGGTCGCGACGTTGCGCGCCTCCCGCGCCCGGATGATCGACATGAGGATGGCGGCGGCGATGGCGAGGAAACCGCCCGATACGGCGATGATGCCGCCCTCGACGAAGATCGCAGGCGCATAGGCTTCGAACGAAAACCACCACCAGAAGAAGGCCGGCGGATAATAGACCGGCCAGCCCACCAGCTCGAACCACGGATTACCAAGCTGCGGCTGGAAGCCGAGGCGGAAGGCGACCCATTGCGTCGCTGCCCAGGTCGTCACCAGAACGATGGTGAAGACGACAGCGATCTGACCCCAAAGGATTCGCCCTCCACGCATACAAGCTCCAGTCGGCAAGAGAAATGGAGCCAATCAAAGAATTGCCTTCCCTGCGGAAGGCAACCGCCAATAATTATGCGAGTGGCTACCGGATGCTATGGGCGGCAAAAAGGACGGGTTGCGGTGTCGTCACAGAAAGCAACAGGCTGCAACGCAGCGAATCGGTGGTCTGTGTGAGACCGCCCCAATCTCCTGGCCAGACCGAGCAGTTTCCGAAGCGCCGGATTGCGGTTGTGCGGAGACCAGACCGCAGAGAAGGCTATCGTTCCAGGCTCGTCCAGAATGGAACGAAAGACAACACCTGGCGGTGCAGCTAACTCATTCTCTCTGGCCAGGAGAGAAATGCCAAACCCGTGGGCAATCATCGACAGCAAGGCGTCGCGCCCCACATTGAACTGGCGAATGATCGGAATTTGCCATTCGCCAGCAAAGCGTACCAAGATCAGGTCGCGCACCTGAGGACCGGTGCCTCCATCGCGGACGATGAAGGTTTCGCCTGACAGGTCGCTCCATTCGACGTGCGTCTTTGCAGCCAGGGGATGGGTGTCCGAGAAGACCGCCATAAGCGCATCACGCCAGATCACACCGGAATGGAGATCAGGAGCTCGGCACTCCCCAGCCATGAAGGCCAGGTCAAGTCCTGCTTCGCGTACCATGACCTGCGTGTCGCGTGCGGTGCCCTCGGTTATGTGCAGGCACACGCCCGAATTCCTCTGATGGAACAGTTCCAGCAGTCGGTCGAGGAATCCGCCTGATATGAGGGCATGTACACCAATACGGAGTTCCCCCTCTTCGCCCCGCGCCAGCATCCCGGCCGTCTTTACAGCACGATCAAGGATCTGCAGAGCCTGCTCAACCTCCTCCACAAAGCGACGACCGGCCTCCGTCAGCCGGACCCCACGGGTGTTCCGCTCGAACAGGAGAACACCGAGGGCTTCCTCAAGCGCCTTGATACGGGCGCTGACACTCGATTGCGTTACGCCGAGCGCACTGGCGGCGTGACGGAAACTAAGATACTCGGCGACCACAAGCGCCTGGCGCAGGGAAACGAGAGGAATTTTGGTGTTGATAGTATACTTGGTTTCGCCACTCTGAGACCTCAGATTGGATATCCGCTTCATCGGCTGTACCCGCACTTATAAGACCGTGCAAAACCTGTGAAAGAAGATCAAGCATGGCTTCAGGAAAACAAACGGTGTGGCTCGTTCCGCCATACTGCTATCCTCCTTAGGCTGGTGTTTGGTATAGAGATCCACCATCTACGCAAGTACGGAGATAAAATCTTTTGGATGCAGCGCAATTAAGCGCAATGCCATGGCCGTAAGCTGAGAATGGTGGGGAATAACTTGTTTCATTCATTATCAATACGGGAACGATCAGAAATGACTGATAGCGCCCCTGATTTTCAGCGTAGAAATACCCAGATTTGCTTGCATTCCCTGTTTTCTGCCACCTCTTTTGGAATCATTTTCGCATTGGCTCAGCACCAGCAAAAATAATGGACTGATGAGCGCTCCCAGCTGCTGTGACGCCTGCGGCCGCTGCGAGTGCGGCCTGCGGCATGGCGCTGGCCGCGTCTCCAGCTGCGAAAACACCGGGTACGGACGTCTGACGGCGCTCGTCCGTACTGATGAACGGTCCGGTCGGCCCGTCTTCAAAGATGCATCCCAGCCTCTCTGCCAGATCGCTGGCCGGGACTGTTCGCGGAAGGGTGAAAAGTGCGGACAATTCTATTGTTCTGCCGTCAGCGAGGCGAACCCCGTCAAGCGTTGGTGCATTGCCGACGAGCCCTACAATCGGGGTATGCTCGACCTTCACGCCACGACTGGACAGCGCTACCACTTGCTCTGACGTCGGGCTAAACAGACCCTGAGTGAAAAGGGTCGTTGTTCCCCAATCCTGCACAAGCATTGCCTGATGAAACGCCATTTGATCCCGGGCCAGCACCCCCAAAGGCCGTTGGTTCAACTCATAGCCGTGACAATAGGGGCAGTGGAGAACACTGACGCCCCAACGCTCTTCGACACCCGCCAGATCAGGAAGAATGTCGCGGACACCGATTGCGAGGATTAGACGCTTCGCCCTCTCTTCCCTCCCATCAGCCAACGACACACGAAAGCCCATTTCGGTAATGGCTGCGTCCACAACCTCTCCCTCACGGACTTCCACTGTCGCGTAGGTTGCCAGTTGACGGCGCGCAGTCGAGATGATGACCGATGGCGGCACGCCATCCTGCCCAAGAAAGCCATGGGAAGTGCGTGCGAAACGGTTGCGGGGACTGCCGGCGTCAACGAGCAAGGTACGCAGTCTGGCGCGCCCCAGTTGCAGCGCAGCTGCCTGCCCTGCGAAGCTGCCGCCGACTACGATGACATCAAACTCCATAAGCGCCTCCTTTATGTATCTTTTAGAGATACATGACTTGCCTGTGTTCGTCAACTCTGAAAGATGTTCGCATCCCCTCGGACCGACCGTAGTGAATTCAATGCAGGGCGACAGAGAAGGCCCCAGCAGGTATGGTCAAGTAGGAGATTCTGAAAGGAGATGGAGCACCGTTGAGAACAGACAGTCGATTGTCAAGAATGCTGCATGTGCTCTTGCACATGGCACGGCACGACGCCCCGCTTACCTCTGAGCAGATCGCTAAAATGCTCGATACTAACTCTGTGTTGGTTCGACGGACGATGAGCGGCTTGCGGCGTGCGGGTTATGTGCGTTCGGAAAAAGGGCATGGTGGCGGTTGGTCGCTTGCGCGAGACCTGACTGAAATCACCTTGCTCGACATACACAACGCTATCGGCCGCCCAAAGATCTTCGCCATAGGAAACATGGGCGACAACCCGCACTGTGCGGTCGAAAGGGTCGTCAACGCCGCGATTGATGATGCCCTTCAGAGCGCGGAAGCCCTCCTGCTTAAGCGCTTCGGTTCCGTGCGGCTATCCGACCTCGCAAATGAATTTGAACGCACTTGCTCGGATACCGGATGGGACGAGGACCATTTGCCAACAGGTCTCTAACTGACAAAAGGCGTTGCCCGGCAGCCCTAGTGCATGGAGAATGATCGAGTGCAGCACACACCATGCGAACCAATAAACCCACGCTCATGTAAAGCCGGCAATGTAGCCGTCCGGTCGAACGAGCATGCTTGTCGCATCGCGTACCAGATCGTCGGAAGACTGACAGCGAACCCGCCGCACCGCCGCTTCTGGCAACCACGCCGGCGCCCTGGCCGATTTGCCCTCCGCGAAACTTAACGAGAGCCATTTGCCCTCCTTGAGAAGGGCGTGAACAGTCGTCTCAGTGCCGTCTTCCAGCACAAGGCGGCTGTCGGGCGACCGGCAGCCCGCTGCGGGATCGTCGCTGCCGGGCAGTGCATCGTGCGCATATGTGATGTCGAATCCCGACAACTCGCCAGCGAGGCGCCGGTTAAGCTCGCCGACCTTGAGCAGATCCGACATCAATGCGCGCAGCGCGAGGTGGGCTGGATCGAAGCTGGTCATCATTGCGATCTGCGCCAGCGTGTTGCGGGCGAGCTGAGCGCCAACTGGCCGTCTTTCCGTCTCGTAACTGTCGAGCAGCGCGTCAGGCGCCTCGCCCTTGATGACTGCCGCCAGCTTCCAACCGAGGTTCATTGCATCCTGCAGCCCGACATTCATGCCCTGGCCACCAGCTGGCGCGTGGATATGCGCAGCGTCCCCCGCGACGAAGAGATTGCCGCGGCGGTAGGCGGCAGCCAGCCGTGTTTCATCACCGAAGCGCGTGAGCCAGGAAGGATCGCGCATGCCGAGATCCTCACCAAGAACACGGCGGGCTGACGCGGAGAGTTCCTCCAGCGATAGAGGTTCGCGCGTGTCGACGTGAGAGCGCTCCGGGTCGATGAGGATGATCCTTACCCGCCCGGTGGCGTCGATGGGCGCGAGCATGCCGCCGCCGCGTGCATTGCAGAAGGCACGCACGGGTGGCCCCTCCCTTGCATCGATGCGGACGTCGCCCATCATTACGCTGTGGGAGGTATCACTGCCTTCAAACGCGATGTTGGCCGCCGCACGCACGACGCTCCGACGCCCATCAGCGCCGACAACGGCGCGGCAGTCGAAGCGGAATGCGCCATGGGCGGCCGTGCCTTTTACCGTATAGCCGCGCTCGCTGTCCCCAGCGATGCTTTCCACATGATGGCCGCGATGGATCTCCACGCCGAGATCTGCAGCATGTGCTTCGAGAAGCGCCTCCGTCCGGTTCTGTGGAAGAAACAAGGTGAAGGGGAATCGCGTCTCGAATCCGGAGAAGTCCAAGCGCGTGTCCAGACTCGCGAAATGACCCGTCGCGATGGGCTTGCCTTCGGTCAGAAAGCGCTCCGCTACCCCTCGCATCGCGAACAGTTCGATGGTTCGACTGTGGATAGTAAGGGCGCGGGACTGCTCCATGCGGGCGGTACGGCGCTCGAGAAGAGCGACGTCCACCCCGGCGAGCCTCAACTCACACGCTGTCCACAAGCCTACAGGACCAGCACCGACAACGACTACATCTACCATATTGCTTCCCATCTCTAACGATGTTAGATTAGCCTAACGATGTTAGGGGAGTCAACCATGGCGCTGCAAAAAGAAACGGTCGTTGCGACCGCACTGACACTGCTGGACGAAGTAGGTGTCGAAGGCCTGACGATGCGAGCGCTTGCCAAAGCGCTCAACGTGCAGGCCCCTACGCTCTATTGGCACTTTCCGTCGAAGCAGGATCTGCTGGACCAGATTGCAGACGCGATTATCGCTCCCGCTGTCGCTGCAACGGATACCAGTCAGGATCCTGACGCGGTGTTATCGTCGCTGGCGCGGGCCATGCGGAACGCGTTGCTCGCCCACCGGGACGGTGCCAAGCTCTATGCTGGCACCTATGCCGTCGGCGCGAATGTGCTCAAGCTCGCCGACATCGCGTTGGATGCGCTACTGAAAAAGCAACTCGGCGAGCAAGCGGCGACGGATGCGATGTTCAATCTCGTTTATTTCGTCCTTGGATCCACGATCGAAGAACAGGCGTTTCGTGAACGTTGGAGGTCGGACGAAGATCACGATGGCGGCGAGAAGCAGCTCATGGCGGCCATAGACATCCGCTTTCCTGCGCTGCGGCGGTGCGCAGGAACCATTATCGAAAGCGACTTTGAGACGCGATTCAAAGAGGGAGTGGCCGCGTTCCTTCGCGGCTTGGAGGGAGCGGACGCCCGTGGTGGCTCTCGATCATGAAACGAGTAAAAACTCCGGAGCCCAGTCGCGCTGCGGTCTCCGCCGCGCAAGCGCAGGACCGCCGCTATTCTATCGTCCCATCGGGCCTACCCAATGCTGATCTGCGTTTAGGCCTGCCTGGTAATGGCCCACAGCAGTTCACGAAGCCAGCGATTGCCGGCATCGTTGGCGCGCGGGTGCCATGCAACAGATAGCGATATCTCCGGAAGCGTGATCGGCGGATCGAAGATCGCCAGGTCCGCACTTCGGCGTAATGTCAGGGAATGCGGCATTGTCGCCAGAAGCTCGGTTTCCCGCACCGTTTCAATGGCAGCGAGGTAGCTTTGCGCCGAGACGGCGACGCGCCGGGTTCGTCCGATCTTCGAAAGTTCTTTATCGACAATGCCCTCAAAGCCTCCACCGTCTCCGGACACAATCACATGCGCACTGGAACAGAAGCGATTCAGATCCATCGGCCCCTGCTGGCTCGACGCCTTTCCAATCGTTACCATGCGATCTCGTACCACCTTTCTGCTCATCAGGGTTCCGTGCTTTGCAAACTGGGACGGGGCGCCGACCGCCAGGTCCAGCTTTCCTGTTTCGAGGTCCTCCAGTTTGTGGGGATCAAACTGATGAAACGCTACCCGCATGCAGGCAGCCTCGGCTCGCTGGATAGCCTCGATCAACGGCACGCCGATTATCGTCGTCGCATTGTCGTTGGCCATGATGTGAAACGTGCGCGCGGCCGTTTTCGGATCGAACGTTTCGTCCGCAAGGCGGCTCTCCAGATCCGCCAGGAACCCCGACGCATAGCTAGCAATTCGTGTTCCATGATCGGTGGGGATGAGGCCCCGCCCTTTGCCTGAAGGCACGAGTAGAGGATCACCGAAGAGCGTCCGCAACTCGGCAAGGCGCGCCGACATGCGGGGCTGACTGATCGCCATCCGCCGGGCAGCGCCAGATACGCTGCTCTCTTCGATAATCGCGACGAGCGATGGCAAGAGCCGAAGGAGCGTTTCATCAATCATTCGAATTCCAGATATCAGCTATCCTCTTCATTCGTATATCGGAATTTTATCTGCGGCGGTAGATTGTCTCGCATCATTCTCCATCAGAGGATCCAACAATGAACACCATGACAGCCGAAGAGCTCGCACGCGCATTCCACCGCGCCCTTGTCTCGCGTGATTGGGGGGCCATGCGTCAGCTTTTCCATGAAGATGCAATTTGGACGCTGCCGGGAGACAACGAAATCTCCGGCGTGGCGGTCGGTGTCGACGCTGTGGTTGCCCGCGCTCGGCAGATCGCGGGCTATGGCCTGAGCTTTGAGCTCAAGCACGTGTTGTTGAGCCGCGATAATATGGCGCTTAGCCTCCATAACACGGCCGAGCGCAAAGGGATCGTGCTGGACGAGCATCTTGCGACAGTATGCCGGCTCCGCGAAGGCCGCATCGCCGAGGTCGAGACGTTCCTCTCCGACGTTCCCGGCATGAACCGGTTCTTTTCCAGCCCGGCATAGGCGGATCCGAGCGGTGGCCGCGCTCCAACATGCGCTTGGCGCGTTGGCCGCCGTGTGCACAATTGGAAACTTGATTTTCGGTGGTGCTTATCCCTAAGGTTTCAGCGCAATGTCCCAAGGCGGGGTGCCACCGAGTTGCACACCCAGATGCTCAATAAAGCGTCGGAGCTTCAGAGAGGCGTGCCGCTTCGTAGGATAGACCGCGTTGATTGCCAGATCTGACGTCTTGTGATCCTCTAACAGCGGGAGAAGCGCGCCGCTCGCAATGGACGGTCCGAACACGAAGCTCGGGCCGTAAGCGACCCCGGTGCCTGCCAAGGCTGCGGACAGCAACATCTGCATATTGTTGGATGCAAGCCGGACGGGCCCATCGACTATATGCGTTTGTCCGTCTGGATCGGTCAAAGTCCAGTCTCCGGGAGAGACCGCGTCCGTAAAGGCCAGTCTTGGCGCTCGGCGCAGATCCTCCACCGTCTTCGGCTCGCCCTGTCGGTTCAGGAACGAAGGCGCCGCACAATACACCATCAGGCACGGAGCGAGACGCTTGGCGACGAGATCGGAATCCTGCAGTCGACCGATGCGGATCGCCATATCAACGCCCTCTGCCAGGGGATCAATATAGTGATCGCTCAGCAAGGTCTCGATCGACACCTCAGGATACGCTTCAAGAAACCCTGCTATGACGGGACCGAGATGCATGGTGCCGAATGTCGTTGGAGCGGTAATCCGCAAAAGACCCCGCACATTCGCCTGTGCCTCCCGCACCTGGGCATTTGCTTCTTCCACAGCTTCGAGGATCTGCTTGCAGCGTGTGTAGTAGGTATTTCCCACCTCGGTCAGCTTCAACATTCGGGTGCTTCGCTGGAGCAGCCGCGCCTGCAACTCTTCCTCGAGAGCCGAAACGTGTTTCCCCGCCATTGACGATGACAGTCCGAAGCGCCGCGCGGCGCCCACTAGACTGCCTTCCTCTACTGCCGCGACAAACACTGCCATAC
Organism: Brucella pseudintermedia; assembly: GCF_008932435.1. GTDB lineage: Bacteria > Pseudomonadota > Alphaproteobacteria > Rhizobiales > Rhizobiaceae > Brucella > Brucella pseudintermedia. The sequence goes on from NZ_WBWE01000022.1 coordinate 18,578, forward strand.
TGGTCAACCGATCCAACCGTCACCCCATTCGATAATCCAGGTATCAGGTGATAATAAAATAATGGAAATTATATATCAATGCGATCAGATATAGACCTGCCGGCACCTGCCGCAAATGCTCTGGTGAAGGGAGAATTAAACGTGAACATCACCTCGAACGGAATTTCGTTGTTCGTCGATCAGAAAGGAAAAGGTGAATTAGCTCTAGTCTTCTTGCATTACTGGGGCGGCTCGTCACGAACTTGGAAGTATGTTACGGGGGAGCTTGCAACGAGCTACCAAACCATCGCAATTGATTTTCGTGGCTGGGGTCAATCCGAAGCGCCTAACGTGGGCTATACGTTGGCGAATATGTCCTCAGACATCGAGGGAGTCATTAAGACACTTAATCCGCGCCGCTACGTGTTGGTCGGCCATTCCATGGGAGGGAAGATCGCCCAGTTAATGGCATCACTCCGACCCGCCGGCTTGGCGGGTCTCGTACTGGTGGCACCATCCCCGCCCACGCCGATGAATCTTCCCGCGGCGGTACGAGAGTCGATGGCCAGCGCTTATAGCAGCCGGGAAGCGGTTGAGGCGACTATCGACAATGTGCTTACCGCCAAGCCCCTTTCTGCCGAAATTCGCGAGCAAGTCATAAAGGATAGCCTAAAAGGAGCACCGACCGCAAAATTTGCCTGGCCGCAACACATGAGCCAAGAGGATATTTCCGGGCATATCGCGCGGATTGCTGTCCCCACTGTTGTGATCGCAGGTGAACAGGATAAAGTTGATACACTGGACGTGTTAAGAACCGAACTAATGGTTCGCATGCCAAGGGCCGAGATGCATGTATTGGCCGGCACTGGGCATCTCTTGATGCTGGAATCGCCCCGGGAAGTAGCGGCGCTCATTCGAGACTTCTGTGAAAATCTCACGCGCCGAAATGTGTAATCTGCCTGCATTCTGCAATGGGGCGTTGCCCCCCCCGAATAATTATCTCGCCGCCGGGATATGCTCCTGGCGGTGTTCAGTACGGAGACTGCTACCCGATGCTATCAGACTGCCCCTGCCGGCCGTTCGGAATAGCGAACGAATAGACACGTATTGCACGCCGCGGTCGGAGGGATGAATGAGCCCGCCGCGATGGACCGGCGCCGGTTGTGAAGTGCCTGATCGAGGACATTGAAGATGGTACCGGACCGGCATGGGCGGTCCGGCTCGGCCGCCAGCCGACGATGCGGCGAGCGAAGGCATCGATCACAAAGGCCACGTAGACGAGCCCCCGCCAGGTCGCACATAGGTGAAATCGGATAACCACAGCATGTTCGACGCGGGCGCACGGAACTGCCGGTTGACGCGATCGAGCGGGCATGGCGAGACCTTGTCCGACATCATGGTTTTGACGGACCTGTTTCGAATGACGCCTTGAAGGCCAATCGCCCTCATGAGCCGGGCGACATCAAAGCCTTCCCGCTGCAACTGGCGCCAGAACATGCGCACGCCGTAGACTTGGAAGTTCAGGTTGAACACCTGCGTATCTTGGTCTTCATCGCGATATCGCTTGGCAGACCTGTCCGCTTGCCGGCATCGATCTCGACCTTCTTTACCCAATCCAACAGCGTATGTGCCGAGCTGCCGATCTTGGCCGAGATCGAGTGGCAGGCAGTCCAGTGGGAAGAATGATCCCCCTCGTTGTCAAACACCAATCGAACCGAACGTTCTCGCAGCTCGAGGGAAATTTATTCGTCGTCTTGCTCGTCATGGCTCCATCCTAATTGGAAGTCGGAGTCTTCGGCAAAACCGGCGCGGTTCAGATCACAGAACTATATGGCCTAAAGTTGGGTTGCTCTTTTTGCACTCGCAGGTGTTGCGGGCGCGGTCGCGGCGCCCATTGCCGGTCGGATCGCTGATCGTGGCTGGACACATCTCGCCACCGTTTTTGCGATGCTGTCGGTAGCAGGCTCATTCTTGCTTACCCATATCGCGCCAGTTTGTTCAATACTTTCGCTCGGATTGTTCATCATAGCGGCGATTCTTCTGGACTTCGGCATCTCGGCAAACATGACACTGGGCCAACGGGCCATCTTCGCCCTTGGCGCAGAGTTCCGCAGCCGCCTTAACGGACTTTACATGGCGACTTTCTTTGTTGGCGGTGCTGTTGGCTCGGCAGTTGGAGGGTGGACTTATGCCCAAGGTGGCTGGACATTCACTTCATGGATCGGATTCGCTCTGCCCGTTGTCGCACTACTCTATTCACTATCCGAACGCGCGGCTATCGAGCCCATACAGAAGCAATGAATCGCGCTGACGTTCGCTCGCTCCGAAGAGCGCCAGCAAACGACAACTGTTCCTCCAAAGCTGCGATGAAGGTCATCGCCATCTTCCCGAATCCGCGCGACCTTGGATCTCAGTCGAGGAAACGTCATTGGCCGTAACCATATCGAAGGATGCAACACGGGTCCACCAACTGCGGACCTTATGCGGGAACAGCCGACGGCGCAGGACCACAAACGAAACGAGGCACCATTCCCACCCCGTCGGCCGAGTTAGTAATAAATTTGGTCCCTACCATCTGCAATTGGCGTTCTTGCGGGGCAGAATGACAGCGCGCACCACTATCCACGATGGTATCGTAGCACTAGCGGGCATCGCAAGCACTCGCGGTCACTGAGCCGGAACCCGGTCACACGACGTTCAAATTATAATCTGCCCAAGTCAGTGCGGGCAAGCCCTGCGTCGCGGCCCGAAGATCGGCCGGAAATGGCACGCTCGTCGCGCTCGGACGGGCTGCGAACTGATGGAACCAATCCATGAGACGCGGCGCATCTTCGGGATAGGGTACATCATACAGGTCGTGAGCGAACTGAACCGTCGAGTAGGTGATGCAATCTGCGATAGTAGGAGAATTTCCAACGAGGAATTCACCATCCTTCTCAGACATCAGCATATCGATTTCGCGGAGCCGGCGATAATACCATTCTGCGCCAAGCCGAGCCGCATCGCGATTGAGCTCCTCCCGGCCAGTGAAGAGCGGGCTGGCCTTGCGAACCCAGAAGCTGAACATGGTGGTCGCCTCGTCTGCGAGGGCGACGAATTCCCGCGTGCGTGCCTTTTCGGCCAACGTGCTCCCGATCATGGGAGGCGTCGGATAGCGTTCCTCGAGATACTCGAGGATCGCAATTGATGATCGGATGATGATGTCCTGATCGACCTGCAGGATCGGAACAGTGCCCAGCGGCGACAGTTTCGGCATGTCTTTCGGCGGCCAGCCCTGGCTCAGGTCGAAGGGCGAACGTTCGACATCTGTTATGCCTTTCTCGGCAAGGTAAATGCTGACACGACGTGGATAGACTCCGAATTCCATCTCGTAGAGTTTCATAGAAGCATTCTCCAAGTATCGCGCCTCTTGACAGAGTATCGCGTTTCTCGACAGGTCGCCATCATGTAACTTTATAAGTTTCGAATTTCAAGCCCCAGGCGATCGTTGTTGTTTGAATCAGCCTCAGGGCTGAATGACCCCGTCCCATGATCCTTTAGGTATCATCTTCAAGATCGGTCCTACCGGGGTCGGAGAGCCCTGTGGTTTACCGCAGCGCCATCCCGAACAGCACTTTCATCGTCAGGCAGGTCTGAATGGCCGCGCCGTCGTAGTCCCGCGGCGGCCCGCGCTTGCCGGTAGGTGCGGCTTCCCAGGTCATGACGGGATCGAACCAGATAGTCAGCGAGCCTCGGCGCTTCAGTGCTTCCTTATAGGCTCGCAAGTTCCTGGCCCTGAAGGTGGCGGTATCGCTCTGCTCATGCCACCCAGCTATCACGCTGGATTCACGAGAGGAATTCATCACCTGATTTGTGCAACACAGCCTTGAGGGCTGATCATCAGGCCTGGACCTCACCTCGATGCGATAACGTGACCCCTCCTGCCTGAGCACTCATTGTCGCTGCTCAGAGGTGGCGAAGGATGCGCCCAACAAGAGGAAATTCCACCCATTGCGTAAATTTTTTCTTTCGTGTAAGTTTTTATTGACCCAAAGGAGATCGGCTTGACCGGCAACGAGACCACATTGCTCACACGACTCCAGGCTTTGGCACATCCAGTCCGACTTTGGATTATTTCCAACCTCGCGGACGGTCGTCGCGCCTTCGTCAGCCAGTTGGCAAAAGAAGCAGGCATCAGTCGCCCGCTGATGAAGATGCATCTCCTGAAGCTTGAACGGGCAGGATTGGTACGCAGCGCTTTTGAGGCGGCAGAAAGCGGCAAGCTCGCCAATTTTTATGAGATCAGCCCGTTTTCACTGGCAATCAGTCCTCAGAGCATTGCCGAGGCAGGACCGCACCCAAGGCCGAGCGATTACCACAACTCAGGAGCCAACAATGACTAACGCGCCCGCATTCATCATTCTGTCTGTTCTGACGCTCTTGGTGATCGTCATCGTGTTTGCCATGAAGTATCTGACTGCCGCTCGCCGAGGCCGCGCGCTGGAAATGAAGGAAAAAGAAACAGTAGCGGCCATCGAAGGCTTGCGACAGGAGATCGCGCAACTGACGAACCGGCTTAATGTGGTGGAAAAACTTCTGAAAGACGTCGAATGACCACGGGTAGTTGTCATGGATATCCGACGCTGAAGAGGCTCTGCCACCCCCGGCGCGACTTCCCGTTGCTGGTAGCCTCCAGAGCGGGCCTGTCACAGTCATAATCGTGCGGAATGGCGGTCTGATGCTCTATGAACTGATAAAGTCTGTCCATATCATAGCGATGGTGATCTGGTTCGGTGGGACCATGACGCCAGCGCTCGCCCTTCTATACGCAATGCCTGAGACCATCGCCCGATTCGTGCGGTTCGATCGCAGCGTAACAACGCCTGCCATGGTCGTGATGTGGGCGGCCGGGCTGACGATGGCATTCTGGCACGGATGGTTTGCGAGCATATGGCTCGCAGTCAAGCTCGTAATTGTCATCGCCCTGTCTGGGGTCCACGGCATGGTCTCTAGCAGTTTACGGCGGGTGCAATGTGGGCCACCGAAACAGCCCGACATTATGCGCCTCGTGCTTCCGGTGATGTTTATCTGCATCAGCGCAATCGTGTTGCTGGTGATCATCAAACCATTCTGAGATCAGAGCACCCAGCAACAGAAAGCAACATCCGCAAAAACCACGGTGAAGTCCGGAGTAGCAGCTTCGGCGATGGGGAACTGCTGCCTCGGCGGATGTCAGCCTGAGGCCTGCGCGTCGAGAACATGCGCTTAGCAGCACTAAACGATGACGTTCCCAAAACCATGCGTGGAACAGCAAACAAAGAGAGGTTCTCGCGATGAACAGTATCACAAACGGAGCAGCTTGGATCAGCTATCCCGTACTTTTCCTCCACGTTGCTTCTGGCTTCATCGGCATGTATGGCGGCTTCGTCCCTCTCTTTACCCGGAAAGGTGGGATTTCGCACCGTAGATGGGGCCTCGTATTCGTCTGGGGTATGGCTATTGCCGCAGTTACGGCCTTTCCCTTAGCTTTCTGGAGCCGTGACATTTTTCAGGCCACGATCGGCCTGCTGAGCGGGTATCTCGTACTCATGTCGGTGCGCAGTTTGCATATTAACAAGGCTCCGCGCCCCTCGCTGGACTGGAGCGTCGCATTTGCGGGAACGTTCGCCTTCATGGCCATGATCGGCGCAGGTATTGTGCAATTTAATACTGCACCGTCCCCGCAGGCGCGCGCCTCCATCGTTTTCGGGGCACTCGGTCTTATTGTATGCGCGCGCCAATTCATGGCGCTGACCACCGCCGTCACCACGTTTCGGCAACGGGTGCTTGATCACATGCTTGCAAGCTGTTTGGCTCTGACTTGTGGCGTTGCCTCATTCCTCAACACTCAACTCGGCAACCTCACCGGCCTCGACTGGCCATTGGACTGGCGGATGCTGTTTCCGGTCATCTGCGCTATCCCGATCTTAACCTATTTCCTTATCCGTTGGTCACGAAAGCTACGGGGCGTTGAATCGGTCGCAGGGATCGTTCAGGCGCCGGAAAGCTCTGAAACAACACGGTTTCGCTTCTTTGCGCGAGCCGAAGGCATATCGTTGCTTGTGCTAATGGGGATCGCAGTTCCTCTTAAACATTTTGGAGGGCACCCTGAACTCGTTCGGCTGATGGGTCCGGTCCACGGCGCGCTGTTTGTCTTGTATGTCATAGCTGTAATGCTGGCGCGGCGCCCAAACAGATGGACCACATCAGTTGTGATATGGGCAATTCTCGCGAGTATCGTACCCGGTGGCACGTTTATTTTCGACGCATTGCTTCGTCGGAGAGACAATCGGGAGATCAACCCCGCGTCAGTAGGCCAAACCTTGAGTTAGAGCAGATTCGACTTAATCCGGGTCATATCCTGCGGCTTGGAAGTAGTTCCGACATTCCTCGGCGGTGAAAGTCGACAGGCAATCGGCGACGATCGACCAGAGTTCGTCGACGGTTCTGGCTGCAGCCTTTCTGAGCAGGGCCTTGAGCTTTGAGAAGGCCATCTCGATCGGGTTGAAATCTGGCGAGTATGGCGGCAGGAACAGGAGCCTCGCCCCGACCCTCTCGATGGCCTCGCGCACGCCACTGATCTTGTGAGCCGGCAGATGGTCCATGACCACAACGTCGCCGGGGCGCAGCTCGGGCGCGAGAACCTGTTCGGCATAGGCGAGGAAGGCTGATCCGTTCATCGGACCATCGAGCACCATTGGCGCGGCCATGCCGGAAAGCCGCAGGCCAGCGGTGAAGGTAGTCGTCTTCCAATGGCCGTGAGGTACAGCCGCCCGGCATCGCTCGCCACAAGGCGCACGCCCCCGCAACCGGGCCATCTTCGTGGAGGCTGCGGTCTCGTCGATAAATATCAACCTCTCGGGATCGAGCTCTGGCTGGGCATCGAACCAGGCTATGCGACGGCGCAGGACATCGGGGCGCTGCTGCTCTGAGGCGTGCGCCGTCTTTTTTTGAACGTGATGCCGCGCCGGTCGAGGAACAGCCAGATCGTCGAGGGCGCGGCCCGAACGCCGTGCTCGGCGGCAAGGCGCTCCCCGATCTCGGCGAGCGTGATATCCGGCGCATCCTCGATCAAGCCGAGAATGAAGGCCTCGTGTGCGTCCAGCTTCGAGCGCGACGGTTGGCCCTGCTTGCGCGCCTCCGTCTCGCCGGTCGCGCGATAACGGCGATACCATGCTGCGGCCGTCGAAATCCCGATCCGGAAGCGCCGGGCCGCCTCACGTGTTGTCGAGACCCCGTCCTCAATCGCCGCAATCACCCGGCCGCGAAGGTCTGCGCTCAGGCTCCTCGTCATCATCACCTCCTGGCAAATCACCCGAGGCAGTGAATCAGACAACGTCCATCGCGTGAATCCTCAAAGCGACTCCGCGTTCATCGAAGATGCTCTAGGGCATCACGATCTCCCCTCTCGGCATTCCATTGCGGTAGAGCAGAAAGCGAGGATTTCGCAGTAGCTATCCGTTTCTGAAAGCTAGTGGCCCCATAAATTTGCGATTGGGCAGAAGGCGTGTTTCAAGCTCCCGATTTGGGGAGAAGAGAATGCGCCGGCATGAGTTGACCGACGAGGAATGGGCGATCATCGCGCCGTTGCTGCCGACCAAGGTGCGGGGCGTTGCGCGGGTGGATGATCGTCGTGTGATCAACGGTATTCTGTGGCAGTTTCGCACCGGGGCACCCTGGCGGGATGTGCCGGAGCGCTATGGTCCACGGACAACCCTTTACAACCGTTTCGTGCGCTGGCAGGCCGCCGGGGTTTGGGACCGGCTACTGGAAGCGGTCTCGACGGCCTATGACGGCGACATCGTCATGATCGACAGTTCCTGCGTGCGGGTGCACCAGCATGGTGCCGCGATTAAAAAGGGGGCCAAAGCGGCGACGATGATCGTTGCATGGGACGCTCCCGGGGCGGGCTGACCACCAAGATCCATGCCCTGGTCGACGCCGAAGGTCGGCCGATCCACCTCACGCTGACCGCCGGACAAGCCGGCGATGCTCCCGTGGGGCGCGAGCTTTTGGCCCACGTCCCACCGGGCGGCATCCTTCTCGCCGACAAGGCCTATGACAACGACGTTATCCGCGCCGAGACGGCACAGCGCGGCGCCTTTGCCAATGTGCCGCCGCGCGTCATCCGCAAACGCACCTTCGCCTTCAGCCCCTGGCTCTACCGCCAGAGGAACCAAGTCGAGCGTTTCTTAAATCGCATCAAACAGATGCGCGGCCTCGCCACGCGTTACGACCGACGCCCCGACAACTTCCTGGCAGCCCTCAAGCTCGCAGCCGCTCGCATCTGGATCAATGCCTTATGAGTCCGCTCCCTAGGCGGAGTTGCCTGGCTGCAGTAACCATGTTGACAAGCGCAGGGCGCACTTCTTCCCACATCCGGGTCTTCAGGCCGCAATCCGGATTGACCCAGAGCTGCCCGTCGGCGATGCGCTCCCGCGCAAGAGTAAGCAGGTGTGTTATCTCGACGGTTTCCGGCACGCGCGGCGAGTGGATATCGTAAACGCCAGGGCCAATCTCGTTCGGATATTTGAAAGTCCGGAAGGCATCGAGCAGCTCCATTTTCGAGCGCGAAGTCTCGATCGAGATGACGTCTGCATCCATCGCGGCGATGGCGTCGATGATGTCGTTGAACTCCGAATAGCACATGTGCGTGTGGATCTGCGTCTCGTCCGAAACGCCAGAAGAGGCCAGCCGAAAGCTATCGACCGCCCAATCGAGATAGCCCTTCCAGTCGGCCTTTCGGAGCGGCAGACCCTCGCGCAACGCAGCTTCGTCGATCTGGATAATCCTTGCCCCAGCCGCCTCGAGGTCCTGGACCTCGTCACGGATCGCAAGCGCGATCTGCCGGCAGGCGGCGCTACGTGGAATATCATCGCGCACGAACGACCAGTTGAGGATCGTGACCGGCCCGGTGAGCATGCCCTTCATGGGCTTGTTCGTGAGGGACTGGGCGTAGCGCCACCACTCCACCGTCATCGGCTGCGGCCGCGACACGTCACCGAACAGGATGGGCGGCCGGACATAGCGCGAGCCGTAGCTCTGCACCCAACCGTGTTTTGTGAAGGCGAAACCAGCGAGCTGCTCCCCGAAATACTGCACCATGTCGTTGCGCTCGAATTCGCCATGGACCAGCACATCGAGGCCGATCTCCTCCTGCCAGTGCACAGCCGCCTCGATCTCCTTGCGCAGAAAGGCCTCGTAATCAGCGTCAGTGATTGCGCCCTTTGCATGTGCCGCGCGGGCTTTGCGAACGCCTTCGGTTTGCGGAAAGGAGCCGATCGTCGTCGTCGGGAACGGCGGCAGGTTCAACGCTGCACGCTGTAGGCGGACGCGCTCAATGAAGGAGGTTGCTCGTCTGGCCATTTCCGGCGTGACCGAGGCAATACGGGCCGCGACGGCCGCGTTATGCACCTTCTCCGACGCCTCGCGCCGGCCGGCCGCAACGGCAGAGTCGGTGAGTTGCTGCATCACGGCCTCTTGGCCCTCGACCAGCGCCTTCCCCAGGACGGCGAGCTCACCCATCTTCTGAACAGAGAAGGCGAGCCACTCCTTCAGGTCGGGATCGAGGCCTGTTTCCAGTTCGAGGTCGATCGGAACGTGCAGCAGCGAGCAGGATGGTGCGATCTCGACATGGCCGGAGCCGCGTCTGCCCACGACCGGCTCCAGGCGCTCGAGAATGGCGGGCAGGTTGGCACGCCAGACGTTGCGTCCGTCGATAACACCGAGCGATAGCACGAGCCCTTGGGGCGCTCTCGCGAGCACAGTGTCGAGCTGCTCCGGAGCGCGCACGAGGTCAAGGTGGAGACCAGCGATCGGCAGGCCAAGCGCCAGATCGAGATTGTCACCGAGCCCACCGAAATAGGTCGTCAGCATGATCTTCAGTTTCGGCAGCGCGTGCGCGAAGAGGCTATAGGTTTGGCGGAATGCGTCGCGCGTCGCTTCATCGACGTCGAGTACGAGGCAAGGTTCGTCGATCTGTACCCAATCGGCGCCGTTCGCCGTTAAACGTCGAAGCACCTCAATATAGACTGGAAGCAGGTTGCCGATGAGCGATACGGGGTCGAGCGTTGGATCCTTGCTCTTGCCGAGCTTCAGATAGGTGACGGGACCGAGCAGGACGGGACGTGTCTCGTAGCCGAGCGCCTTTGCCTCGCGATACTCATCCACTGGCTTGTTCGAAGCCAGCGTGAATTGCTGCCCTTTCGTGAACTCCGGCACCATGTAGTGGTAGTTGGTGTCGAACCACTTGGTCATTTCGAGTGCCGGAACGCCGCGAGGCTCGCCGTGACCGCCGTGGGAGCACGCCCCGTCATGGTCATTGCCCTGGCTGCCGCGCGCCATCGCAAAATAGGTGTCGAGCGGAACGGGGCCGCCCGTCCAGCCGTAGATTTCGGGAATGGCGCCAACCATGACGCTCGTATCGAGCACATGGTCGTAGAGCGAGAAGTCATTCGACGGGATGTTGGTCACACCGAGCGCCTTCTGGCGCGCCCAGTGCGCGGCGCGCAATCCGGCAGCGGCGTCTAAGAGCGCAGCGGCATCGGACTTGCCGGACCAGTAGGATTCGAGTGCGAATTTGAGCTCACGGCGCGGACCTATCCGCGGCACGCCGAGAGTGCTTACAGGAAGTGAAAGTAGAGACATCGGCTCAACCCCATGATGTTGGGGGCAAAGGCCGAGCGGACGCGCGTACGTACTCCGGCGAGAATGCCGGTAAGACGTGCGGCCACCGGGACACCCCGCCCGAGGACGTATCATTCTGTCGCGGCAGGTCTCCTGGCTTGCGGGTCACGGCCTTCATCCTGCCTTCCCGAAGCCCGAGGGCTTCAGTGGCGCAATTGGGATGAAGGCTCGCCGCTTACAGTTGCGGGGACAGCTCCGGCATTGCCTTTATTTGGCGCACCGGATTCCCTCTTAGCTCTGGCCAAAGACAGGCGCAGAGAACCACGACGGCACAATAATGACGACTACCAACCCGTTGTCAAGTGGAATATAAAGATATCTTTATATGGTGCTATCGCTTGGCAGTCAGGCAACGGCCGGAAGTACGGTGGCGACGATGGAAGCGTCGAGTCGCTCGTAGTCAGCCAGTCTGATCAGGTCGTACAGTTCTGCGCGGGTCTGCATCTCATTGACCATGGCCTTCGTCGCGCCGTCGCGCTTCAGGGTGGCGTAGAGTTTCTCTTGCGCCTTGTTGGCTACGCGAAGCGAGGATACCGGCCAGATTACCATCCGATAGCCCATCTCCTCGAACTCTTGCTCCGTGAAGAAAGGCGTTCTGCCGAACTCGGTCATATTAGCGAGCAACGGCACGCCCGGCATGCGGCGCGCGAACTCGCGGAACATCTCCGCGTCGGTGAGCGCCTCGGGAAAAATTGCATCGGCGCCCGCTTCGACATAGAGCTTCGCGCGGGCTACCGCGCCGTCGATTCCCTCGCTCGTGGCCGCGTCGGTGCGGGCGATGAGATAGAGGGTGCGGCGCGCCTTTGCAGCGGCGGCCACCTTGGCCGCCATGTCACGGGCGTCGGCGAGCTTCTTGTCGTTGAGATGGCCGCATTTCTTCGGTAGGAGTTGGTCTTCGATATGGACGGCGCCAGCCCCAGCCTCCTCGAAGGTGCGCACCATGTGCATCACATTGAGGGCTTCTCCATAGCCGGTGTCGCCATCGACCAGTACCGGCAGGCCGCTCGCTCGCGCCACCTGGCGGATGAAGAAAGCCACCTCGTCCACGGTGATGATGCCAAGGTCAGGCAGGCCCATGGAAGCCGTCATGGCGGCCCCGGAGAGATAGAGTGCTTCAAAGCCTGCCGCCTTGGCCTGGAGCGCGGCCATGCCGTTATGAGCGCCGGGAATGGGAAGAATGCCGTCTCTTTCCACCAGAGCCCGGAAGCGGGCGCCGGCAGGTTCGGTGGGAAATTCGGATGCAACAAGATATGGCATATCGGTGTCCTTTATGCCGCACGCACGGAAGAGCTGGCCCGGTCACGTGCCTCAATGGGCACGAACGGTTGGTGCTCTGGGCCGACATAGTTCGCGGAGGGGCGGATGATCTTGTTGTCTTGCCGCTGCTCGATGACGTGCGCGCTCCACCCGGCGGTGCGGGCGATAACGAAGAGCGGCGTAAACATCGCGGTCGGCACACCCATCATGTGGTATGAAACAGCGCTGAACCAGTCGAGATTAGCGAACATCTTCTTGGTGTCGCCCATCACCCGCTCGATCCGTTCGGCGATCTCGAACATCCGCATCGAACCTGCTTCGATAGAAAGCCGGCGGGCCACCTCCTTGATGACGATGTTGCGCGGGTCCGACACCGTGTAGACGGGATGGCCGAAGCCGATCACGACCTCTTTGGCAGCCACGCGGCGGCGGATGTCCTCTTCCGCTTCCGCCGGATCGACATAGCGCCTCTGTATATCAAAGGCGACTTCGTTGGCCCCGCCATGCTTCGGCCCGCGCAGTGCGCCGATGGCGCCCGTAATGGCGGAATAAAGGTCGGCGCCCGTGCCTGCGATGGTACGTGCGGTAAAGGTGGAGGCGTTGAATTCGTGCTCCGCATAGAGGATCAGTGAAGTGTGCATCGCCCGCACATGGCTATCGCTGGGCACACGGCCGTGCAGCAGGTGGAGGAAATGCCCGCCGATAGTCATGTCGTCTGTTTCAACCTCGACACGCCGGCCGTTCTGGGTGAAGTGATACCAGTAGAGCAGGATGGAGCCGAGCGAGGCGAGCAGCCGGTCGGCGATGTCGCGTGCGCCGGCATGGTTGTGGTCTGCCGCTTCCGGTAGGACGCAGCCCAGCGCCGAGACGCCCGAACGCAAAACGTCCATCGGGTGGGTGGCGGCTGGAAGCAGTTCCAGCGTGCGCTTCACCGCCTGCGGCAGGCCGCGGAGCGATTTCAGCTTCGCCTTATAGGCGGCCAGCTCGGCCACTGTCGGCAGCGTGCCATGGACGAGCAGATGGGCGATTTCCTCGAACTCACAGGTCTCCGCAACATCGAGAATGTCATAGCCGCGATAGTGCAGATCGTTGCCGGTCCGGCCGACGGTGCAGAGCCCGGTGTTGCCGGCGACGACGCCGGACAGGGCGACGGATTTCTTGGGCTTGGGTGCGGTCATCTCATCCTCCTCAACCGCGCTTCCAGTCGAAAATGCCGGGGGCAGCTGCCGGACCGAGCTTGTTGGCGTCGACAGTGAAGTTCAGTCCTGCAAGCTCCTGCGGCTTCAGGTCCAGCAGGCGCTCGACGGTGGCGATGAAGCGATCCTGCTCGCTCGCCGCAACGATGCCTTCGCAGAGCGTGCGGAATTTCTTCACGTAGTCGGGCCGCGTGAACGGTCGCGCGCCGAGCGGATGCGCGTCGGCCACGGCCAGCTCGTCCTCGATCACAGTCCCGTCCATAAGTGTGACGACGACCCGGCCGCCGAACGCCTTTTCCTTCGGATCATGGCTGTGGTAGCGGCGCGTCCACTCCGGGTCCTCGATGGTGGAGATCTTGTGCCACAAGGCCACCGTTTCAGGCCGGTTGGCGCGCTCCGACGCATAGGAGCGCTCGTGGTGCCAGCCGCCGTCTTCCAGTGCCACGGCGAAGATGTACATGATCGAATGGTCGAGCGTTTCGCGGCTCGCCTTCGGGTCCATCTTCTGCGGATCTTTCGCGCCGGTGCCGATCACGTAGTGGGTGTGATGGCTGGTGTGGATGACGATGTCCTTCACCCTGGTGAGGTCGCCAATCTTCAGCCCCAGCTGCCGGGCGAGATCGATGAGCGCCTGACTCTGGTATTCGGCCGAGTGCTCCTTGGTGTAGGTTTCGAGGATGGCACGCTTGGGCTCGCCCCTTTCGGGCAGCGGCACGATGTATTCCGCCTGGGAGCCGCCCAGCAGCCAGGCGATGAAGCCGTCTTCGCCCTCCCATGCCGGTGACGGCGCGCCTTCGCCACGCATGGCCCGATCCACCGCCTCCACCGCCATCTTGCCGGCAAACGCGGGGGCGTAGGCTTTCCAGCTCGAAATCTCGCCCTTGCGCGACTGGCGTGTCGTGGTGGTTACATGTAGCGCCTGCTGCACCGCCTGATAGATGATTTCCGTGGAGAGCCCGAGCGCTGTGCCGATGCCCGCTGCTGCCGATGGACCGAGATGGGCAATGTGATCGATCTTGTGCTCGTGCAGGCAAATGCCCTTCACGAGATTTACCTGGATCTCGTAGCCGGTCGCTAGCCCCTTGGCGAGCGCGGTGCCCGATAGGCCGCAATGCTGGGCGACCGCAAGGATTGGCGGAATGTTGTCGCCGGGATGAGAGTAATCCGCGGCGAGGAAGGTGTCGTGAAAGTCGAGTTCGCGCACGGCGACGCCATTCGCCCATGCGGCCCATTCGGGCGAGACGCGGGCGGCGGCGGGAAGCCCGAACACCGTCGCGCCCGGCAGGAAAGGATGCGCCTGCGCTTGCGCACGCGCGCTCGCCACCGGACGGCGCGCCAGCGACGCGGCTGCGACGGCGGCATTGTCGATGATGCGGTTGCCGATCATCTCGACGACATCGGCGTCGAGCGCCACGTCGTCTGCCGCGACGGACGCGATCTTCCAGGCAAGCTGGTCCTCGCGTGCGAGTTTCTCGGCGGATTTGTATGTACGGACTTTATGCGGCTTCACGAAACGGCATCCTCGGCTGGCGATTGATCTTCATGGGGTGGAATGGGTATCGGCACGCCATCGGAATCGACAGCGACCATCATGAAGCGGCCGCTGATCGAAGGCGCGCCAGACGGCCCAGCAGGACTATCAGCAACGACTTCGACAATGACGGTCATCGATGACCGTCCCTGAAAGGCGATGCTCGCACGGATATCGATGATCGCGCCGATCCTGATCGGCTTGGTGAACTCGATGCTGTCGGCCTTAGCCATCACGACGGCGCACCGCGCATGGCGCGTAGCGCAGACAAAAGCGGCCTTGCCCATGATCTGCAGCGCATTCGCGCCGTAGAGCGTGCTGTAGTGATTGGCCTGTTCCGGAAGAACGACTTCCAGAAAGCGGGCTTCGGCCTGATCCGTTTTGATCGCCTGCATGTTCAAGCGTCGTTGCTCCAATGGGCTTTTCAACTCCGCACTATCCGCATAGGATGAGAAGAGTAAACCACTGAAAATGCGGAGCTTTGTGAAGGGTATTCTGTGAATCTGCAAAGTTTGCGAAGACATTGGCAGCGAGGCCGCCCATGAAGAAGGTGTTCATGGGCGTGCGGTTGAAGAGGCTTCGGGAGGAGCGCAAGCTGACCCAACAGGCGCTGGCCGACGCGCTCGGCATCTCGCTTTCCTATCTCAACCAGATCGAGAACAATCAACGGCCCTTGACCGTGCCGGTGCTCCTGAAGCTCAACGCCGCGTTCGGCATGGACGTGCAGCTCTTCTCCGAAGACGACGATGCGCGGCTGATCGGCGAGTTGCGCGAGGCGCTGTCCGATCCGGCGCTCGGTGAACCGATCGCCTCAGCCGACCTGCGGGAACTGGCTAGCAACATGCCCGCTCTCGCACGCGCCTTCATTTCCCAGAGCCGGCGACTGAAGCAGGCGAGCGAGCAAGCGGCCGCCTATGCGGCACGGCTCGGCGACGACAGGCAGGGAGAACTGACAGCGCTTCCGTCAACGCCGTTCGAGGAGGTACGCGACTTCTTCTATGCCAACCGCAACTATGTCGATGCGCTCGACCGCGCAGCGGAAATCGTCGCCCAAGAACTAGGCATGCCGCTCGGCCGGATCGTGTCAGCACTCGCCGGCAGGCTGGAGGCCAAACACGGACTTCGGCTGGCCGATCTCAGCCAAGACGCAGGCTCCGGGACGCAGCGGAAATATGATCCCGAGACACGCACCCTCTGGTTGTCACGCAGGCTGCGGCCGGGACAGCAGGCGTTCCAGATGGCGACGCAACTCGCCTTCCTCGAGCAGCGTGGGCTGATGGATGAATTGGTTGGAGGCGGGTCGTTCTCCAACGAGGAGGCCCGATCCCTAGCACGTATCGGCCTCGCCAACTATTTCGCAGGCGCGCTCGTCCTGCCCTACGCACCGTTCCTGCGGCTTGCCGAGCGTCTCCGCTACGACATCGAGCTGCTCGGGCAGCGCTTCGGCGTGGGCTTTGAGACGACCTGCCATCGCCTCAGCACGCTGCAGCGGCCGGGCGCGCATGGCGTTCCCTTCTTCTTCATCCGCGTAGATCGTGCCGGCAACATCTCCAAGCGCCAGTCGGCTACGGATTTCCACTTCTCACGCTTCGGCGGCACCTGTCCATTGTGGAACGTATATGAGGCCTTTGCCCAGCCTGATCACATTCTGACACAAGTGGCCAGCATGCCGGACGGGCGAACCTATTTGTGGATTGCCCGATCTGTCTCACGCGGACAGGGTGGCTATCGCGCACCCCGGAAGACCTTCGCGGTTGCGCTTGGCTGTGACATTCGCCATGCGTCGCGGCTTGTCTACGCGGACGGACTTGATCTCGGCAATCCGGCGGCGGCAACGCCGATTGGCGCAGGCTGCAAAATCTGCGAACGCCAAGCCTGCCCGCAGCGTGCGTTTCCTCCGATCGGCCAGCCGTTGTATGTCGACCAGAACCGCAGTGCTTTTGCCCCTTATACGACCGACATGTAACTGTTTCCGAAAATAGCGCACGGCCACGCATGTGCTATGGATTGACATTATCGGAGCGCGGGATGCTAGATATAGTGGTCACGGTCTCTCGAATCAGATGATCGAGAGCTAGGAGGGAATCCGGTGCGCCAAATAATGGCAATGCCGGAGCTGCCCCCGCAACTGTAGGCGGCGAGCCTTCATCCCAATTGCGCCACTGAAGCCCTCGGGCTTCGGGAAGGCAGGATGCAGGTAGTGACCCGCAAGCCAGGAGACCTGCCGTGACAGCATGAAACGTCCTCGGGCGGGGTGTCCCGGTGGTCGCTGTCGTCTTGCCGGCCCCTCCAGCCGGACTACGCACGCGCCCGCTCGGCCTTTGCCCCAAAACACAAGGGGTCTCAAGCCGATGTCCTTAATCGCCAAAGCCGCATCGCGGATCGAACCAGATGAACCGCCGACCGTGCAGCGACCGCCGCGGCCCGCGACCGAACCAGTCTATCAGGTGATCCGTCGCAATGGCACCGTCACGCCATTCGACGCCTCGAAGATTGCCGTCGCGCTCACCAAGGCATTTCTCGCCGTTGAGGGAAACAGCGCCGCCGCCTCGCGCCGTGTCCACGATATCGTGGCGAAGCTTACCGAACAGATCGTCGCCGGCCTGACCAGGCGAGCGGATGCCGGAAGGACTTTCCACATCGAAGACATCCAGGATCAGGTCGAGCTCGCGCTGATGCGCGGCGAACACCACAAGGTCGCGCGCGCCTACGTGCTCTACCGTGAGGAGCGTGCCCGCGAGCGTGCCGCTGAAAATGTGGCGGTGGCCGAACCAGTTGCGCCGGTATTGCATATCAAGGCCGAGGACGGCTCCCTTATGGCTCTGGACGAGGCACGGCTGGCCCGCATCCTCGAGGAAGCCTGCGACGGGCTCGAAGCAGTTTCGGCCGAGCCGATCCTGACCGAGACCCGGCGTAATCTCTATGATGGCATCACGCAGGATGAGTTATCGCTCGCCCTGATCATGGCGGCGCGCACGCTCGTAGAACAGGAGCCAAACTACACCTTCGTGTCGGCCCGCCTGCTACTCGACCGCCTGCGGTACGAGGCGCTGACCTTCGTGTCAGGTCGCCCGGAACAGGCGACGCAGGCAGAAATGTCGACGCGCTATGCGCGCTATTTCCCGGATTTCATCAGGACCGGCATTGAGGCGGAACTGATCGATCCCGAACTCGGACGTTTCGACCTCAAGCGCCTCGGCGAGGCGCTGAAGCCGGAACGCGACCTCAATTTTCAGTATCTCGGCTTGCAGACACTTTATGATCGTTACTTCCTTCATACGCAGGGCAAGCGGTTCGAACTGCCACAGGCCTTCTTCATGCGGGTGGCAATGGGCCTGGCACTGCACGAGATTGACCGCGAGGGTCGTGCAATCGAGTTCTATAATCTCCTCTCCTCGTTCGATTTCATGGCCTCGACGCCGACGCTGTTCAACTCGGGAACGACGCGGCCGCAGCTTTCATCCTGCTTTCTCACGACGATCGGCGACGACCTTGACGCCATCTTCAAGGGTATCCGGGACAATGCCCTGCTCGCCAAGTACTCCGGCGGATTGGGCAACGACTGGACGCCGGTGCGCGGCCTTGGCGCGCATATCAAGGGCACCAACGGCGAAAGCCAGGGCGTCGTCCCATTTCTGAAGGTCGCCAACGATACCGCCATCGCCGTCAATCAGGGTGGCAAGCGCAAGGGCGCGGTCTGCGCCTATCTCGAGACATGGCACGTCGACATCGAAGAGTTCCTTGACCTGCGCAAGAACACGGGCGACGACCGCCGCCGCACCCACGACATGAACACCGCCAACTGGGTGCCGGACCTGTTCATGGAACGCGTCGAGGCTGACGCCGAATGGACGCTGTTTTCCCCTGACGAGACACCGGACCTGCACGATCTCTATGGGCCGGCGTTCGGCGACGCCTATGAGGCCTATGAGGCGGCCGCGGCGCGAGGCGAGATCAAGGTGTTCCGCAAGGTTCGGGCGGTCGATCTCTGGCGGAAGATGCTCACCATGCTGTTCGAGACGGGCCATCCGTGGATCACGTTCAAGGATCCATGCAACATCCGGTCGCCGCAGCAACACAGGGGCGTGGTGCATTCGTCGAACCTCTGCACTGAGATTACCCTCAATACCTCGCGGGACGAGGTGGCTGTCTGCAACCTGGGCTCGGTCAACCTCGTCAATCACATTCGCGATGGCGGGCTCGACATGGAGCAGCTCGGGCGGACGGTGAAGACCGCCATGCGCATGCTCGACAATGTCGTTGACATCAATTTCTACACCATCCCCGAGGCTCGGGCCTCGAACCTGCGCCACCGGCCGGTGGGCCTCGGCCTCATGGGCTTCCAGGACGCGCTGCAGAAGCTGCGCATCCCCTACGCCTCGGATGCCGCCGTGGAGTTCGCCGACCGCTCGATGGAGGCGATCAGCTATTTCGCCATCTCGGCTTCGGTCGATCTTGCAGCGGAGCGGGGGCGCTATTCGAGTTTTGAGGGTTCGCTCTGGTCGAAGGGCATTCTGCCGATCGACTCGATCCGCCTGCTCAAGGCCGCGCGCCCCGGCGTGGAGATGGACGAGTCCACGACCCTCGACTGGGATGCCTTGCGCGAACGGGTGAAGACCGTCGGCATGCGCAACTCCAACACGATGGCGATCGCGCCGACCGCCACAATTTCGAATATCTGCGGCGTCTCACAGTCGATCGAACCCGCCTACCAGAACCTGTTCGTCAAATCGAACATGTCCGGCGACTTCACGGTCGTGAACGCGCAGCTGGTGCACGACCTCAAGGCAAGGGGGCTATGGGACGAGGTCATGGTCTCGGACCTGAAATACTTTGACGGATCAGTTGGCGAGATCGGCCGTATCCCCGATGACCTCAAGGCGTTGTATGCCACCGCGTTTGAGATCGAACCAAAGTGGCTGATCGAAGCGGCGTCGCGCCGGCAGAAGTGGATCGACCAGGCGCAGTCGCTCAACCTCTATATTGCAAATCCGAGCGGCAAGAAACTCGACGAGCTCTTCCGCCTGGCATGGCACAAGGGCTTGAAAACCACCTATTACCTGCGCTCGCGTTCGGCGACCCATGTCGAGAAATCGACGCTGAAGGGCACCGACGGCAAGCTTAACGCCGTCTCCGCGACGGTCGTTGCGGCGCCTGTCACAGGACCGGTCGTGATCGCCGCGAACGCCGCTTGGGGCAAGACCTGCGCCATCGACGATCCCGAATGTGAAGCCTGCCAGTGAACATCGGGGAAGAAAGAAAGGAGAAATCATGCTCGACTGGTCTGAGCCGAAAACCAATCCCTTGATTGCGGTATCTTCCGAGCCCGCTGCGGTTCCTGTCGCTGATGCGACAGGCCTTGGCGAGATCGAGCGTGGCGCGGCACGCGTGTCGGTTGATGACAAGCGTATGATCAATTGCCGCGCCGACGTGAACCAGCTCTTGCCGCTCAAATATCACTGGGCGTGGGAAAAGTACCTCTCCGGCTGCAATAATCATTGGATGCCGACTGAAGTCTCCATGCAGGCCGATATCGCGCTCTGGAAGTCGCGCGACGGGCTCACCGAAGATGAGCGGCGAATGATCAAGCGCAATCTCGGCTTCTTCGCCGCTTCAGAGAGTCTCGTCGCCAACAACATCGTGCTGGCGATCTACCGGCACCTCACCAATCCGGAGTGTCGGCAATACCTCTTGCGGCAGGCTTTCGAAGAGGCGGTGCATACCCATACCTTCCAGTACATCGTGGAAAGCCTTGGTCTCGACGAGGGTGAGTTGTTCAATATGTACCGGGAGGTACCGTCGATCACCGACAAGGCGGCATGGGCGCTTGAACACACGCAGAGCCTCGATGATCCGTCGTTCACCACCGGCACGCCTGAGGCCGATCAGGCCTTTTTGCGTGATCTGGTGGCCTTCTACGTCGTGTTCGAAGGGATGTGGTTCTACACGGGCTTCGCGCAGATCCTCTCGCTCGGGCGGCGCAACAAGATGGTCGGCATCGCCGAGCAGTACCAGTACATCCTGCGCGACGAGTCCATTCATCTGAACTTCGGCATCGATATCATTAACCAGATCAAGCTTGAGAACCCGCATCTGTGGACGAAGACCTTCCAGGACGAGGTGCGGGGTATGCTGAAAGATGCCGCCGAACTGGAGGCCGCCTATGGCCGCGATACCATGCCGCGCGGCTTCCTCGGCCTCAACGCGTCGCTGTGCGAGCAGTACATGCACTTCATCGCCAACCGCCGCTGCGCCCAGCTCGGCCTCAATCCGGTTTTCGGCGAGGTCGAGAACCCATTTCCCTGGATGAGCGAGGCGATGGACCTTAAGAAAGAGAAGAACTTCTTCGAGACACGCGTCATCGAATATCAGAGCGGCGGTGCGCTTACCTGGGATTGATCGAATGAGATGGGATAGTCGGCATCGAGTTCATCCACCGGAACGGCCGAAGGGGTTGCACTTCCGGTTGATGGTGTAGATCAGTCGCCACGGATGGTGGTGATTGTTAAGTCGTAAACTCATAAGCGGCTCCCATTCGTCGCGAGCCGTGATTCAACGATCCCCTCAGAGACGGAGGGCATTGATGGCGCGGCGGCGATACGAGTTGACGGATCACGAATGGTCAATTGTCGCGCCCCCTGCTTCCGAATAAGCCTCGTGCTGTACCGCGTATCTATGACCGTCGGGTTCTCAACGGCGTTCTCTGGCCCGTGCGGACGGGTTCGCCGTGGGCGGAATCCTTGAGCGTTACGGCCCGCTGACCACCTGCTACAACCGGTTCGTTTGCTGGCGAAAGGGGGGCAAGCAGCACCGAGGCCGGCGGACCGGCGGTGAAAACGCGGCTGATGCGATCGGGAACATCGACGCTGCGGCCGGCCAAGTCGATGATGGTTCGCGCCAGGGCCGGCGTTGCGACGAGGACGAGGAAGGCTGTGACAAGCGTGAGAAGGCAACGCGGCATCAGAAGTCCCCCACATGGGAATCGCCCGGGGTTGGCGGGGCGAGCGGAGTGAGCAGACAGCGGTCGGGCTTGATGTCGAGAAGCGGTGTGCCATCGAGACAGTCGAGGCCGCGGACCAGCAGCGTCGCTCCCACGATCCCGATCAGCTTGACGATCAACGTGCCGATCGGATTGGGTCGCACCGGAGAGCGCAGGGCGAAGGTCCCCCGCGTCGTGCCGTCGTCGCGCGGGCTTTGCAGGACGAGATCGCGCCGCGAACGATGCAGCCAATAGAGCACCTCGATGCGGCAGGTCGGGCCGTCATGGCGGCCTTGGCGCGGGCAGTCCATGCGCGACGTCCATGGCGTGCGGATGTGGCCGATATAGATGAGGCTGGCATCGGTCGCGTCGGGCCATTCGATGGCACGCTCCGCCGCGCGGATCTCGTCCTCCCGTACCATCGGGCTCAGCCCTCGACGGCGACCAGCACGTCAGATGCCTTGATGACGGCAATCGCGGTCTGGCCCTTGGCGAGTCCCAGTTGTTCGACGGCCTCGTTGGTGATCGAGGCCGTGATGACGTTGCCACCGACGTCGATGCGGACATGATCCACCCCCATTGAACGGGTCCACCTTGAAGTATGGTTTTGACCATGAAGGAGGACCACAATGGCAAACAAGCGACACAAGCCCGACGAGATCGTCACGAAGCTTCGGCAGGTTGAGGTTTTGC
>NZ_WBWE01000023.1 GCF_008932435.1 Brucella pseudintermedia
AAGACACGCTGGTCGATCGGAGTGTGGGTCAAGCCACACCTGGACGCCTTGCAGCGCCAGCCTACCAAGCGATCGATCGGTGTTTGAGACAAACCGCCCGGGAACTGGCTATCATCTTCTGACTATCTGTGTTGAAGATATCCGGCTTGCCATAGCGGGCCAGCGCTTCCTCAACCGCTTCGATGCAGAAGGCCGCTTCCATCGTGATCGACAGTCGCCACGATAAAACCTTGCGGCTGAACCAGTCCACGACGGCGCAGAGATAGACAAAACCACGCGCCATGGGGATATAGGTCAGATCCATTGCCCACACCTGGTTGGGCCGGGTGACCGCCAGCTTGCGCAGGAGATAGGGATAGATTTTGTGCCCTGGCGCTGGCTTCGAGGTGTTCGGGCGGCGATAGATTGCCTCAATGCCCATCTTTTTCATCAGCGTTGCGATATGAAGCCGCCCAGTTTCCAGCCCTTCTCCTCTCAAAAGCCCTTGCAACATCCGACTTCCGGCAAAAGGGTAGTCGAGATGCAGTTCGTCGATCCGCCGCATCAAAGCCAGATCGCTGTCCGACACTGATCGTGGAGAATAGTAGACGCTGCTACGGCTGAAGCCGAGAAGCCGGGCCTGCCTTGCAACCGACAGCTTGTGCGCGCGGTCAATCATTTTTTTCCGCCCAGCAATCCCGCCTTGCCGAGCGCACTGGATATCGTAGCGGGGACCGTGGCCCCAGTGGGGCCGCGTAAGCCCCAAGCGAAGCATCGTTCTCCAGCGTCAGTTCGCCGATTTTGGCATGAAGCGTTTTGACATCAACGGTTGGCCCTGTCGGTTCCGCCTTGTTCTCATCACCGAAAACGCCGGTCGCCCCCTCAAGGAGCTGGTCTTTCCACTGCTTAATCTGGTTGGCATGCACGTCGAACTGCTGGGACAATTCCACCAGTGTCTGCTTGCCTCGAATGGCGGCAAGCGCCACCTTTGCCTTGAAAGCCGGGCTGTGGTTCCGGCGTGGTCGTCTCGTCATGGTATCTCCTGTTCTCGGCATCTAAGCCGAAGTCAGGCAGAAATTCCACTTATCTCCGCTGTCCAGATTTCCCGAACCACCTCTGATGAATGCTTGCTGCTTGCTAACTTCGATCACGTCAAACTCTGGTGAAACGGTTATAAACATCAACTGATCTAGTTGCCGTTGTGCTGCTTCATTCTCTGCTATCGAAAGTTTCTGCAACTCGTTAAACAAGTAAGGAATGCCTGCTACAACTCCTATCGCAGCAGCACTGAAACCAATATGCTTTAGAATGCTCATGTGGCCCTCGCACAATGTTAATTTCCATTGTGCTATTGCCAGCGATTTCAAAGGGCGAGCGCTAATACTCTGTTTTCGTTAATCTTTTATGGTTCTGCGTTAATTATCCAGACTGTGCACTTTGCCTCGCCATTCAGTGCATTTGCTCGCCTACGCCCATCAATCAGAAACTCATAGCCCTGTGTTCTGACCACTACTAAAGGCCCATCCGTGTGACGCGGCTTCTCATCGGTTAAGACTACTGCTTTGCCTTTGTTTTCATCGCTTAGCGACTGCATCGTGACGAGCAATTGCTTGACGCGTCGTTGAGGCCAGACTTCGCAACTAACGGCACCTCGATAGATGTCGATTTTAGATAGCCCGCATATTCTCGTCCAACGCTTTGTCAGACGCTGAATCGCCAACACACCATCACGATGGAAAAAGAATAGGGGTAAAATGTTGGCCCACGTTGGATCTCGGTTGACCGCCTTATGCGCTTTCCAAAAATGGGTCGTTTTGAATAGATGAGTAATATGCATGCTCCCTCCCGCCAGACGGAAAGATACACGCTTAACGTTTAAGGAGGAAGGCGATTGACATAAAATTGACATTAAAATGTCACAACGAATGAGCCGATGAAGAGACGACCGTTAGTGAGATGTCTTAGAAGCAATCACCCGCTGTTCCATCTGCGCAATTACCACTTTCATTGCTGCTTTCAGGCTTTCAGTCGGGCAGTTCGATATAAACCGCATCTGCTCATCGCCATCGGTGTTCTTGTCGAAAACCATCAATGCAAAACCTGCTTGCGGGAATAAGTTTTCCAGCACTCTAGCGAATGCTTGCATGTTCTCCGCATATGCTGCTGCTGTTTTCGTCTTGTCCATTTCGTGCTCCTTTTCCGGTCGTTTTATTGCCAACCATTCAAAGAGCAACCGAAGATTTTAGACGCCGTTTCACAATTAAGTGTTGTTTATCAATGCGTTATGCAGAAAAAGCAGCAGGTAAAAAAAGTAGTGTAAATTAGTTTTAGCACTTAAGAACTGTGGGACACCATTTCCTCCTGTGAGGGTCCGCCCGCATCGCGAAGCGTTAGAGCGCGTTTCGATCTGATTGGATCAGACTGGCGCTCTAATCAATTGTTTTTGACCCGCATCTTATCCGAAAACCGTTTCACACTTTTCGGGATGCGCTCTAAATCGAGAATTACGCCATCCTACTGTGATTTCAATAATAATTCATTGTCTTGAAGCTGAATTGCTCAATCACGCCATTGCCGCCCGCACCGATGCGGCCTATGTAGATTCCGCACACAAGTTTTGAGGCAGCATCTGTTCGGCCCGCCGCTGGCTGCCCATGTAAGCCGAATGACAAGAGGAGAGTTTCCAATGGCTTTCGAACTGCCCGCCCTGCCGTATGACTACGACGCCCTTGCGCCTTTCATGTCGCGCGAGACGCTTGAACTTCACCACGACAAGCACCATCAGGCCTATGTCACAAACGGCAACAAGCTGCTCGAAGGCTCCGGCCTCGAAGGCAAGAGCCTGGAAGAGATCGTCAAGGAAAGCTACGGCAAGAACCAGGGCCTCTTCAACAATGCCGGACAGCACTACAACCACATCCAGTTCTGGAAATGGATGAAGAAGGGCGGCGGCGGCAAGAAGCTGCCGGGCAAGCTTGAAAAGGCAATCGAGTCCGATCTTGGCGGCTACGACAAGTTCCGTGAAGATTTCATCGCTGCCGGTGTCGGCCAGTTCGGTTCGGGCTGGGCCTGGCTGTCGGTCAAGAACGGCAAGCTCGAAATCTCCAAGACCCCGAACGGCGAAAACCCGCTCGTTCACGGCGCAACGCCGATCCTCGGCGTCGACGTGTGGGAACATTCCTACTATGTCGATTATCGCAACCTGCGTCCAAAATACCTCGAAGCCTTCGTCGACAATCTCATCAATTGGGAATTCGTCGAAGAGCTGTATGAAAAGGCCTGATGCCTTTCCTATGAGAATAAGAAAAACCCCGGTTTTTGCCGGGGTTTTTGTTGCCTTCAGTCCTTGATCACCTGCACGCCCACATGCTGTGCGCGTCCCGCACCCCATCCGGCGATGGCGGCACCCAGTCCCAGCAGGGCGAAGAACGCCCCGCAAGCAGCAAAGCTGCCAGTCGCGCTGTGGATCATGCCGACGATCAGCGGACCGATCGCGGCCAGCGTATAGCCGACGCATTGCGCCATGCCGGACAGATGTGCCGCCGTGTGCGAATCCGGGGCGCGCAGCACGATCACCATCATCGCGGCTGCGATGAGACCGCCCTGCCCGATGCCCTGAATGACCGCCAGCACCCAGTATGTCCATTGCGGCAGGTAGAGAAATCCGATCAGCGGCAAGGCTGCGCAAGCGCAGAGAGCGACATTGAGCCAGCTCTGGTTCTTCTGACGCGTGGCGATGGAAGGCACGGCGAGACAGGTCACCACCTGCACCATGATCGAGAAGGAAACGAGGCCGCCTGCCGCCTTGGGGCTCAGGCCCTGCTCGCGCAGGATCGGCGCCAGCCATCCGAAAACGATATAGGCGGTGGAGGATTGCAACCCCATGAACAGCGTCACCTGCCAGGCCAGCCTGTCCTTCCAGAGCCCGATCACCCGGAAGCCCGAATGGGCCACATTGTGCTTGGCGCGCAAGGCCTGCGGCAGCCACAGAAGCAGCACAAGTGCCGCCGGAGCGGCCCAGAATGCCAAAGCGAGGTTCCACGAGCCGCCGAGCAACCCCTTGATGGGAATGGTGAAACCGGCTGCAGATGCAGCGCCCCCGCACAATGCCATCGTATAAAGGCCGGTCATGATGGCGGCTGTCTTCGGAAAGTCGCGCTTGACGACGCCCGGCAGCAGAACATTGCCCGTGGCAATGGCGGCACCGGCCAGCGCGGCGCCAATATAGAGCCAGTAGAAGGAACCGAAACCGCGAATGGCGGTGCCGATTGTGAGCACGGCCAGCACGACAAGCAGGACACGCTCCGCGCCGAAGCGCTGCGCCATCCGCGGCGCAAACGGCGCGAAGACACCGAGACAGACGACCGGCAGCGTGGTCAATATACCGGCTGCGATCGACGACATGCCGGTCGCCTCGATGATTTCCGGCAAGAGCACGGAAACGCTGGAGAATACCGGCCGCAGATTGGCGGCGATGAGCACGAGGCTCAAGCCCAGCAAGATGCGCATCGCCTTGCTGGGCGGCTGCTGGACGGGCGGCGGCGGGACACTGTCCGCCTCCGCGTCGACCAGCGCATCCGGCTGCATTGCCTCGTTTTCTGCCGTGTCCGACAGGGCTGTGTTTGTGTGGCTCATGATGCGAGCAACCTTTCAAGTTCTTCAATCAGGGGCGCCATGAAACGGCGAACGGTTGCTCCGGCCTTGTCGGGATCGCCCGAGGCGATGGCCTCGACGATCTGGCGGTGCGCTTCATCGCTCGGCTCGGGCAGTTCGCCATTTAGCGTGGCTTCTATGGATTCGCGAATGGAGGCGGAGAAAAAGGCATAGACTTCGATGAGGGCGTTATTGCCCGAGGCGGCGACGATGGCTTCATGGAAGGCAAAATCTCGCGCCACGAAAGTTTCGCGGTCGAGTTCGTCGCGACTGCCTCGCTGCGCCAGCATTTTTTCAAGATGCGCAAGTCCCTTCCGCGTGATGCGCAGGGCGGCAAGACGGGCTGCTTCGGTTTCCAGAACTGCCCGAGTCTCAAAACGGTCGCGCAGGCTGGTGTGGCGGATGCGGTCCAGGCTGCGAGCCGTGTCCGCCGTCGAGCGGACATAAGTTCCTGAGCCCTGCCGGGTTTCCAGCATGCCCTGCGCGACCAGCGCCCGAACGGCCTCGCGCACCGTGCCGCGACTGACATCGAGCGTTGCGGAAAGTGCCGCTTCATTGGGCAGCTGGTCGCCGACCGACCAGCGTCCCGACATGATTTCCGCACGCAATGCCTGCGTGGCCGAATCCGTCAGGGTCTTGCGTGATATTGCCTTCATAGCTCCACCAAAGTCATCTGATGACTTGATGAATTAGACCTGCGGAAGGAAGCTGTCAACCGTCATGCAGAAAGCCGATTGCGGACTGGAAACCGCTGCCGCATTCCGTTAACAATTTTCGCGCACAGTGCCCATAATTCAGCTGCCCGAAATTCGGGCCAGACTCCAGGTGCCAGTATGATCACACTCTACAGCCTTTCCGGTGACCACCTCGAACAAGTGGAGGTCGAGCCGGGCATCCCCTTGCCCGAGAATGTGATCTGGATCGACCTGTTCGCTCCCGGCGTCAACGAGGACAGCATTGTCGAGGCATGGACGGGCATTTCGATCCCGACGCGCGAAGACATGACGGAAATCGAGGAATCGAGCCGCTTCTACATGGAAACCGGCGCGCAATATCTGACCGTTCCGATCCTGCATGCCGTCGATCTCGATCATCGGGAGCTGGCGCCCGTCACCTTCATCCTGCACGGCTCGCGACTGATAACAGTGCGCTATGCCAATCCAAAATCCTTCACCACCTATATTCTGCGCTCGACCAAACCGGGCAACGGCCTCATTTCAGCCAAATGCTCGGGCCTTTCGATCATGCTCGGCATCACCGAAGCCACGACCAACCGGCTGGCCGATATTCTGGAAGGCGTGGCAGGCAAGATCGATGCGGCTTCGCATTCCATCTACCGCCGCCAGCCCAAGGCGCGCCCGATGACGACGCAGGACTTCCGGCACATACTGACCCAGATCGGCGGACAGGGAACCTTTCTATCGCGGATGCGGGAAAGCCTTGCAGGCATCAGCCGCATGCTGGTCTATCTGTCGGCCACCAGCAATCCGGCTTCGGGCAAGAAGGAAACGCGCAGCTGGATCAAGTCGCTGGAGCGCGACACCCAATCGCTGACCGCATATGTGGATTTCCTTTCCAACAAGGTTACCTTCCTGCTCGATACGATCGTCGGCCTGATCTCGGTCGAGCAAAACGCCATCATCAAGATTTTCTCGGTGGCGGCGGTTGGCTTCATGCCGCCGACGCTGGTTGCTTCCATCTACGGCATGAACTTTTCCTTCATGCCGGAACTGCATTCGCCTTGGGGCTACCCGATGGCGCTTATCCTGATGGTCGCCTCTGCCCTGCTGCCGCTCTATTATTTCCGCCGCAAAGGCTGGCTGTAGCTTGTAGTGACAAGAAGCGCACGCCATGTTATATCAAGCGTTATAACATAGGAGAACGGCCATGAATGTGACCCTGCGCAAGATCGGCAATTCCGATGGTGTGATCCTGCCTAAGGAAGTGCTGGAGCGGCTCAACCTCCAGACCGGAGACAAGCTCCAGGTGATCGAAACACAGAACGGCCTGACGCTGGAGCCTGTTGACGATACTTTCGAGCAGCAGATGGAAGCTGCCCGTAAAGTGATGGACAAGTACAAGGTCGCCTTGCAGAAGCTCGCCGAATGAACTGGCGTTTTCTTTCGCGACGCGTCGTTGAGGCAATCCACATCGAACAACTGCAACGCCACGGCGGCGCCCAAGGGCTTCGTGATGAGAATGCTCTTGAGTCTGCCCTGGCTCGCGCGCAGAACAAACAGGTTTATGGCCAACCGGATCATGCGGAAATCGCAGCAGCCTATGTTTTCGGAATAGGCCGCAACCATGCTTTCGTAGATGGCAACAAGCGCACCGCTATCGTGACCGCTGTTACGTTTCTGCTCGCCAACGGCTATGCACTGACCGCGGACGACGGATTGCTTTACAGTTTCACGATGGGTATTGCTTCCGGCGAGATTGATGAAGCTGGCGCGACCGCTTTTTTCCGTGACCATACAGTCGAGATAGAAGAAGACTAAACTGTCGTCAGCGACACGATTTCCCATTCGACATTGTTGATTTTCACGACATCACCGACCGGCTTGCCGAACAGCAGGATGGCGACAGGCGCGACATGGGAGATCTTGCCGTTTGACGGGTCGGCCTCGTCCTCGCCCACGATGGTCCAGCGACGGACCTTGCCATCATCCAGATTTTCCAGTTCCACGGTCATGCCGAAACGCACGACATCGCTATCGGCAGCGGGAACCGAAAGCTCGGCGTTTTCGCGCCGCGCCGTCCAGTAGCGCAGATCACGCGAAATGCGCGCAACCGCCGAACGCTCGCCCGCGACATTGGCATCCGCCAGCTCGCGTTGCAGCCGGGCGATTTCGTCCTCGATCATCTTCAGCCCCGCCGGCGTGACGAGATTGCGATGCGGGCTTACAGGGCGCTCGCCAAGGTCGGTCGGCGCATCATCCTGTTCTTTGGTGAAAGCTCTGCTCATCATTTCAATGTAAGCAAGCGCACCCCATCCGGCAAGCCTCCCTCCCATCCCCGCCCGCTTCTGCGACGCGTAAACGCATGATTTGCATGGCGGGTTTTTATTGATTGATGAGTCAATCAAAGATAGACTGCACTGGAATTAGCCTGAGAACGGACCAGAATTATGCCCAAGATCGGGATGGAGCCCTTGCGGCGGCGCGAGCTGATCGATGCCGCCATCCGCACAATCGGCCAGCGCGGTTCGCTGGATGTGACCGTCGCGCAGATCGCGCATGAGGCGGGAGTTTCGCCCGCGCTTGCGCATCATTATTTCGGCGGCAAGGACAAGCTCATTCTGGCCACGATGCGGCATCTGCTGCGCGAACTGGGGCAGGATCTCAACGCGGCCATCGGACAGGCGGAGACGCCGCAGGCGCGTATCGCCGCCATCATCGCAGTCAATTTTTCCGCCTCGCAGTTCACGCAGGAAACGATTGCAGCCTGGCTGACCTTTTATGTGCATGCGCAGCAGTCGGAAGATACGCGGCGGCTCTTGCGCATCTATGCGCGCCGCCTTCATTCAAATCTGGTTTTCGCGCTGGAGCAGCTCACGAGCCGCGAACAGGCGCACCGCATCGCCGAGGGCGCGGGAGCGATGATCGACGGCCTCTATATCCGCCATGCGCTCGGCGCGGATGCGCCGGATGCAGGCAGGGCCACGGCACTCGTGGAAGATTACATCGCGGTTCAGCTTTCAAGCCCACTTTTGGAAGGGCCTTCGGGAGAAAAATGAGTATGGAAGCGGATTTCGTCATCATCGGCTCCGGCTCCGCCGGATCGGCCATGGCCTATCGCCTGTCGGAAGACGGCCGCTATTCGGTGATCGTCATCGAATATGGCGTGCCGGATGTCGGCCCGCTGATCCAGATGCCGGCGGCGCTGTCCTTCCCCATGAACATGGAGACCTATGACTGGGGCTTTTCCACCGAGCCGGAGCCGCATATTGGCGGGCGCAGCCTCGTGACGCCGCGCGGCAAGGTGCTGGGCGGTTCATCCTCGATCAACGGCATGGTCTATGTGCGCGGCCACGCCCGCGACTACGACCACTGGTCGGAAAGCGGCGCGCGCGGCTGGGCCTATGCCGATGTGCTGCCCTATTTCAAGCGCATGGAAAATTCGAGCGGCGGTCAGGAAGGCTGGCGCGGCACCAGCGGCCCGCTCTATATTCAGCGCGGCAAACGCGACAATCCGCTGTTTCATGCCTTTGTCGAGGCCGGTCATCAGGCGGGTTTCGAAGTGACGGAAGATTATAACGGCGAGAAGCAGGAAGGTTTCGGCCCGATGGAGCAGACGATCCATAATGGTCGTCGCTGGTCCGCCGCCAATGCCTATCTGAAGCCCGCGCTCAAGCGCCCCAATGTCAGGCTGGTCAAGGGGTTGGCGCGCAAGATCGTGCTTGAGGGCAAGCGGGCGGTGGGCGTCGAGATCGAGGCAGGTCGCACCTTTTCGACCGTCCGTGCGCGGCGCGAGGTCATCATTGCCGCCTCGTCGATCAATTCGCCAAAGCTTTTGATGCTTTCCGGCATCGGGCCTGCCGCGCATCTGAAAGACCATGGCATCGAAGTGGTTGCCGACCGTCCCGGCGTCGGCCAGAACCTGCAGGACCATCTGGAAGTCTATATCCAGCAGGAATGCACGCAGCCGATCACGCTCTATTCCAAGCTGAACCTGTTTTCGAAAGCCAGGATTGGCGCGGAATGGCTGTTCTTCAAGACGGGCGACGGCGCGACCAATCATTTCGAATCCGCTGCTTTCGTGCGCTCGAAGGCTGGCGTGGAATATCCCGATATCCAATATCATTTCCTGCCGGTCGCCATCCGCTATGACGGCAAGGCGGCAGCGCAGTCGCACGGTTTTCAGGCCCATGTCGGGCCGATGCGATCAAAATCGCGCGGCAGCGTGACGCTTCGTTCGGCCAATCCGCGCGAAAAGCCGGTCATCAAGTTCAACTACATGTCGCATGAGGACGACTGGGCCGATTTCCGCCATTGCGTGCGGCTGACGCGGGAAATCTTCGGACAGGCGGCGTTCGATCCTTATCGCGGCGCGGAAATCCAGCCGGGCGCGCAGGTCCAGAGCGACGATGAAATCGACAATTTCATCCGCGAGCATGTCGAAAGCGCCTTCCATCCGTGCGGCACCTGCAAAATGGGTGCGCTTGACGATCCGATGGCCGTGGTCGATGCTGAATGCAAGGTGATCGGTGTCGAGGGCTTGCGCGTTGCGGATTCGTCCATCTTCCCGCGCATCACCAATGGTAATCTCAACGGCCCGTCGATCATGGTCGGCGA
The DNA here is from genome assembly GCF_008932435.1 of Brucella pseudintermedia. Taxonomy (GTDB): domain Bacteria; phylum Pseudomonadota; class Alphaproteobacteria; order Rhizobiales; family Rhizobiaceae; genus Brucella; species Brucella pseudintermedia. The sequence goes on from NZ_WBWE01000023.1 coordinate 9,927, forward strand.
AAAGGCATCCGATCATATTCTTGCCCGCACGCCGCTGGCGCGCTCCAATCAGGAACCATGGATCAATCCGAGGTGGCAGGTTGCGGACCGCTGACGCGGTCCAGCGAGTGGGCAGTAAGGCAGTAGGGGAATATGTCAGCTCGTGTTCCCGGCGCTTAACAACATACTGCCTTACTGCCTTACTGCCCTACCCCCCTATTCCCTTAAACAAGGAACCAGAAATGAAAGCACAACCCAAAGCCTCGCACTTCATCGGCGGCGCATTCGTGGAAGACAAGGCAGGAAAGCCTCTGCCGGTGATCTACCCGGCGACGGGTGAAGAGATCGCCAAGCTTTATTCCGCCACGCCCGGCGTGATCGAGGCGGCTTATGCGGCTGCGCTGAAAGCGCAAGGCGAATGGGCCGCGCTGAAGCCCGTCGAGCGCGGACGCATACTGCGCCGCACGGCGGAAATCCTGCGTGAGAAGAACAAGAAACTGTCGAAGCTCGAAACGCTTGATACCGGCAAGGCGCTTCAGGAAACGCTGGTGGCGGATGCCGCTTCAGCCGCCGATGCGCTGGAGTTTTTCGGCGGTATCATTTCCGGTTTCAACGGCGAGTTCGTGGAACTGGGCGGCTCGTTTGCCTATACGCGCCGCGAAGCGCTCGGCATCTGCGTCGGCATCGGCGCGTGGAACTATCCAATCCAGATCGCCGCGTGGAAATCCGCGCCGGCACTTGCCATGGGCAATGCCTTCATCTTCAAGCCGTCAGAAAACACGCCGCTTTCGGCTCTGGCGCTGGCCGAAGCCTACAAGGAAGCCGGGTTGCCCGACGGGCTGTTCAATGTCGTGCAGGGCTTCGGCGATGTGGGTGCCGCACTCGTCAATCATCGCCTGACGGCCAAGGTTTCACTGACCGGCTCCGTGCCGACCGGCAAGCGCATCATGGCGCAAGCGGGCGAACATCTGAAACACGTCACGATGGAACTTGGCGGCAAGTCTCCGATCATCGTGTTCGACGATGCCGACCTTGAAAGCGCCATTGGCGGCGCGATGCTCGGCAATTTCTATTCGACAGGCCAGGTCTGCTCGAACGGCACCCGCGTCTTCGTCCACAAGAACGTGCGCGAACGCTTTATCGAACGGCTGGTCGAACGTACACGCAAAATCCGCATTGGCGACCCCCTGGACGAAGCGACCCAGATGGGGCCGCTCGTCAATGCAGCCCAGCGCGAGAAGGTTCTCTCCTATATCGAAAAGGGCAAGGCGGAAGGCGCAACCCTTGCGTATGGCGGCGGCATACCGAAACTGCAAGGTTTCGATAAGGGCTATTTCATCGAGCCGACCATCTTCACGGATGTGACAGACGACATGACCATCGCCCGCGAGGAAATCTTCGGGCCGGTGATGAGCGTGCTGGAATTTGTCCATGAGGATGAGGTGATTGCCCGCGCCAACGATAGCGAATTCGGTCTGGCGGCGGGCGTGTTTACCGCAGACATTGCACGGGGCCATCGCGTCATCGGCCAGATCAAGGCCGGGACATGCTGGATCAACGCCTATAACCTGACGCCGGTGGAAGTGCCCTTCGGCGGCTACAAGCAGTCCGGCATCGGACGCGAGAACGGCATCGCCGCTCTGGCGCATTACAGCCAGATCAAGACCGTCTATGTGGAGATGGGCAAGGTCGACAGCCCTTATTGATCGCTGAACCGGGTCCGTGGAACCGAATCCGGTCCCGCGGACTTGGGAGCGCAGTCATAACGGTAGAGCTGTGGCGATGGCACCGCGCGCGGATAGACGATGGCGCGCCGTGACGGCTGGCCCACCGGGTTTGCCAAGGGCATGGCCCAGCCGGGCCGTGCGGCTGCATTGGGAGCGCCCGTTCCCTGCATCGGCACGAGCCGGCATTCCAGCCCGAAATCGCTCTGCAGCCCTGTTGCGGAGGCAACGTTCGCGCAGCCGACCATGGCGAGCGCCAAAAAAGTAAAAAACAGCCTCATATTGCGATAACTTTCAAACACTATAAATAGTTTCAAAGCTTCTCATATTCAATGAATGCTCTATAGAAATAGCCTGCGGAAAGAACCGCCCATATTTGACGAGATTACCTGTTAATAGCTATTGATGAAGCGATTTCTCACCTTGCAGGACGACACCTTAACTGACCTTATAGAAATGACTACAATTATATTAGGTTGAAATTATATATTACAAAATAATGAAACTGTAATAATGAAAAGTGACATAGACGACCCTATCTATCGGAATTAAGAATACAACCACTACTTATTGGCTGGCAACAAATGAGCATATGCCAATGGATCAATATAGTATCTATTTCTAATGAATGATTATTCCCTACATCAATGTTCATGATCTTTGGCTTGACGATTTGCAATGAGCAACGAGACAACAATTTCAACAGACATGATAGAGGACCGGCTGCGCAATGAATTCTGGCGCGCCATCCTCAAACCCATGTATGAAATCACGGGCGACAGCGACAATTACCAGTTTTCAGGATCAATCGTCGCGCGTTCCATAGGCTCCATTCAAATTGGAGCAACCTCCTTCAATTCACAGCGCTACACGCGTGCGCGAAAGCTCATCGCCAAGAGCGGGCTGAACCACTATGTCCTGCAACTTATCACCGGGGGCGATCTGCACGGCGATTTCAATGGCGTCGATGTCGAAGCGAAACAGGGTGATATCGTGGTTATCGATTTGAGCAGACGGTGGAAAGCGACGCATCCAACGGCTCCCGCATCACGGTACTGATTCCGCAGGAGGTACTGGGGAGGATCGTCGGCTGGCGCAATCTGCACCGCCTCGTCATGCCCGCAGTTGCCCCCATGATACGGGTGCTCTTCAGCTACCTTCAGAATCTCCAGTCATTGAGCGGCACGCTCGACGGTGTGGAAGCACAATCAGCGCTGGATGCAATGTCCATACTGCTCGGAGCAAGATCAACGGCACCGAGGGCGGCGTCATTGAAAGCCTTCCAGCCAATCTACCTGTACGCAAGCGCATCCTCGCCTATATCGACGAGAACCTTTCCGATCCAGTGCTCGGGCCATGCCTTATCACCAAGAACCTGCGCATCTCCCGCTCGAGCCTCTACCGGGCATTCGAGATGGAAGGTGGAATTGCAAGGTTCATCCGCGCCAAGAGGCTGGACCGCGCCTATCGCATTCTTGCCGATGAGCGCGGGCGGCATGTATCTGAAGGAAATTGCCTATCGTTGCGGCTTTCATGATGGCACGCAATTCAAGGCATTCAAGGCCCGTTTCGGCATGTCGCCGAGGGACGCTCGCGATTGCGAGGCGGATCTGCTGACACCGGTATTGGACAAGTTCGACTACACGATTTACCTTTCGGAAGTCGCCAAACTGGGTATCATCAAGCCATGAGCCGACATCAGCCCGATGCAAGGCGCTTCAGAAAGTCATCGCACCAGCGGTTGACGTCGTGGGTGTTGAGAAAGCCCATCATGCTTTCAAACCGCTCCTTGCGCTCATCCAGAGGCATGGCCAGCGCGCGAGCCATGGCATAAGCCATCGCTTCCGTGTCATAGGGATTGACCAGAAGCGCGCCGTTCAGTTCCTGCGCGGCGCCGGCAAAGCGGGAGAGCACCAGCACGCCGGGATTTTCGGGGTTCTGGGCGGCAACATATTCCTTTGCGACAAGGTTCATGCCGTCACGCAACGGCGTGACCAGACCGACAGCGGCGAGCCGGTAGAGACCGGCCAGCACGTCGCGATTGAGGGACCGGTTGATGTAGCGTATCGGCGTCCAGTCCACCGTGGCGTTCGCTCCATTCACCCGCCCGGCCAGTTCGGCCACCGCGCGCTGCATGTCCTTGTATTCCGGCACTTCGGAACGTGATTTCGGCGTGACCTGCAGAAAGGTAACCTTGCCGCGATTGCCGGGATCGACATTGAGAAAATGCTTGAAAGCCTCCATGCGATTGGTGATGCCCTTCGAGTAGTCGAGCCTGTCGACACCGATGATGAGGCTGCGATCCAGCATGCTTTCGCGCATGCGCCGCACTGTCGAATGGCCGTCCGCCTTGTTGGCTATCTCTGCAAATGCGGCCGTCTCGATACCGATGCCGAAGCGCTCGGCGCGGAACCGGTGGCCGAAGGCCTCAAACAGCCCGTCATCGCTGAGCGGCTTGCCGATTTTCTCACGCCGCAGGCAGCTGATGAAGTTGTCGACATCGTTTTCGGTCTGGAAGCCGACGACATCGTAGGAAGCAAGGCCGCGCATGATTGTTTCGTGCACGGGAAGCGTGAAAACTATATCAGCGGGCGGCCAGGGGATGTGCAGGAAGAAGCCGATGCGGTTGGTGACGCCCAGATTGCGCAGTTCCGCAGCCAGCGGAATGAGATGGTAATCGTGAATCCAGATGAGGTCGTCCGGCTGGATCATCGGCAGGAGATGCTTTGCAAACAGGCGATTGACCCGGAAATATCCCGCCATGTCCTTGCGCGTGTAATCGATAAGATCGAGGCGATAGTGGCAGAGCGGCCAGAGCATGCGGTTGGCGAAGCCCGCATAATATTCGTCGATATCCTTCTTGTGGAGATCAAGCAGCGCATAGCGGATCGGCCCCTGGTCCCGGATCGTCAGTTCCTGCGGCTGACGCGCGGGAAGCGTCTTGCCGGACCAACCGAGCCATATGCCGCCGCGTTCGTTGAGCGCCGCCTGCAGCGCGACCGCCAGACCGCCCGCTGGTGCCTTGCCCTGTTCATCAGGCAGGGGAACACGATTGGAGACCACGATCAGCCGACCCATACACCAAATCCTTTCATTGCTGTTGCTGTCCATTGTCCCGGATGCGGGAGAGCCAGAGGCGAAGCTCATCCGGGCTTGCAAAGCGTGCAGCCCCCGGATGGTCGATCGCACGTCCGATCACCACCGCCGTTCCGCCCAGTTGTTCCGCCGCCTCGAGCATCGGCAGGTCTGTCAGATCGTCGCCGAATGCGATCGGCACCCTGCCCGCAAACGGCTTCTCCCGCATGAAGCGGCGCAAGGCTGCGCCCTTGTCGCTGAGCGCGGGGCGCAGCTCGAAAACCATCTTGCCCGCCTGCACGGTCCAGTCCGGCCCGGCGAGCTTCCACGCCTTGTCAACGAGGTCCTGGGCAAATTCAGCTTTCTCGGGTGCGGCGCGATAATGAAGCGCAACCGCACTTCCCTTGTCCTCGGCACGAAGGCCGCTGACGCGAAGCGCTGCCTGCCGCAGAAAATCCTTGGCGGTCTGGAATTGTTCGCCCGGCTCGATCAGTTCGACAAGCCCGGACGCGTGCCGGAATTCAGCGCCATGCAGAGCGGCTATCGGGCCGCGGTAATCGGGAAAGCGTTCCTGGATGAAGCTTATGGCCCTGCCCGTGACGAGCGCCATTGCACCGGACAAATGCCGGGAAATAACTGAAAGGGATTTTTGCAAGCCGTTCGAAACGACCACGCCGTCGGGATCGGCGGCGATATCGAGCAAGGTTCCATCGACGTCGAAAAAAAGCGCGTGTTTCTGAAAATCGATGACCGGCATACCGATCAGATCGGTAGCCGTGTCCTGTTCATTACTGGGCATAGAAGGCAAACATTCGCGGCGGCGAATGGTTCCCGATTAAATGCCGCGCCCCGCGGTTTCCGAGTGATTGACAAGGCGCCGGGATGCTGACGCCTCGGGCCTCGAAAAAGTTTAATCACCACTCGGTCTTAATCAAAGTCCAACGAGTTCCGCTCAAGGAGCTTGATATCAGGTGCGTCCATAGACGTCGTCGAAACGCACGATGTCGTCTTCGCCCAGATATTCGCCGCTTTGCACCTCGATGAGCACGAGCGGCAGAATGCCCGGATTTTCCAGCCGGTGACGGAAGCCACAGGGGATATAGGTCGACTGGTTCGTCGTAAGCAGAATTTCGCGATCGCCATTGGTCACCTTCGCAGTGCCGGAAACGACGATCCAGTGCTCGGAACGGTGATGATGCGCCTGAAGGCTCAGCCGCCGCCCCGGTTTCACTTCGATCCGCTTGATCTTGAAGCCGTCGCCTTCCTCAAGCACCGTATAGGTGCCCCATGGGCGATGGGCCGTGCGGTGAAGCTTGGCAGCTTCATGGCCATCGGCGCGCAGCTTGTTGAAGACCTTGCGCACTTCCTGCGCCTTGTCGCGATGGGCGACCAACAGCGCGTCGGGCGTGTCGACTACAAGAAGGTCGTGCACGCCGACAAGGCTAACCAACCGGGTTTCAGACAGGACAAAACTGTTGGTGGTGTCTTCGATGACCGTTTCGCCGCGCAGGCGGTTTCCTTCGCTGTCGGGCGTGATCAGATCGGCCATCGCCGCCCAGGAACCAATATCGGACCAGCCGCAGGACACCGGGATGCAGGCAATGTTGTCGGCCTTTTCCATGATCGCATAGTCGATGGAAATCGCTGGCGCTGCCGCAAAATCGTCCTTGGCGATTTCGACCGTCTTCGTCTCGCCGTTGACGCCGCGCCGGGCGTGTTCGAGCGAAGCCTGAACGGCAGTGGAGATTTCCGGCGCGTGGCGCTGCATCGCTGCGAGCATGGTTCCGGCGGTGAAACAGAACATGCCGGAGTTCCAGAAATAGCGACCGCTTTCGACATAGGCCTGTGCCGTCTCGGCGTCAGGTTTTTCGACAAAGCGCAGCACGTCGATGCCTTCGGCCTCGATGTAGCCGAAGCCGGTTTCAGGATGATCGGGCACGATGCCGAAGGTCACGATGCGGCCCGTTTCAGCAAGCGGTCGCGCCTTGGAAACGGCCTCGGCGAACGCGGCCTCATCCTCGATCAGATGATCAGCGGGCATGACGAGCAATGTGGCGTCAGGGCCGTAAGTGGCGGCGGCATGGAGTGCGGCGACGGCAACGGCAGGCGCCGTATCGCGTCCGAACGGCTCCAGCAGAAAAGCGTTATCGACCCTAGGCGCCTTCGCATCGGCATAGGCGTCAAGCGTCAGAAACAGGAAGTCGCGATTGGTGACGGTGAGAATATGGTCCACACCGCCCAGCTGCGCCGCGCGCTTGTAGGTCTTGCCGATCAGGGTGCTTCCGTCCGGCAGCTCGATGAATGGCTTGGGGTGCGCATCGCGCGAAAGCGGCCATAATCTTGAACCGGAACCGCCGCTGATGATGACAGGAATAAAGCTCATTGCTCAGTTGTCCTTCGTTGCGTTGCGGGCGATGGCTAGTCCCGTTTCGAGAAGCGTTTTTGCCTGGCTCTCGCCTGAGGCTTCCACATAGCACCGCAATTCCGGCGCGTTGCCGGAAGCACGATAGTGGATGGCATTGCCTGAATGGAAGAAGAGTTTCACACCGTCAATGGCCTCGGTCCGGACGATCGGCTCGTCCATCGGAAACAGTGCGTTTCGCGTCACCTCGTTCGCGATGAGGGACAGGAAGGCGAGGCTCTTTTCCTGCGGAACGTTCTGGAGCCTGTCGCTCAGCGCAGTGCGGAAATGAAAGCTTGCCGCGATATCAGACAGCGGCTTCCCCGTTTCCTTGATGGAACCGAGACTTCCCAGGATTGGCAGCAGCGCATCGCGGGTCGAAAGCGCGGCCAGCACATGACCGCCCCGGTTTATATCCGTGCCGAGCAGCACGCCACCATTGGCCTCAAACCCAACCACAGCCGGGGCGCCGCCGGCGACAGCCTGCGTCATGCCTTCGATGACATAGGGCGACCCCACGCGAGTTCTGATGACGCGCTCGAAATTTTCTTCCAGCGCGGAATTGGATGTCACGGGCGTTACAATCGTCTTGACGCCAAGCCAGCGTGCGATGATTGCCCCGACCAGATCGCCCCGGACAAAGCGCCCCTTCCCGTCGGCGATCAACGGGCGGTCGGCATCCCCATCCGTGGACACGATGGCATCAAAACGGCTTTCCTTCGCCCATTGGTCGAGAAGCTCAATATCTTCGGAACGAAGGGCCTCGGTGTCGACTGGCACGAACACATCGGACCGTCCGAGCGGTACGGCTTCGGCCCCGAATTCGGTAAGAATGCGGACGATGAGATCACGCGCTACGGACGAGTGCTGGTAGACCCCGACCCGCAAACCCCGGAGGCTTTCATGCCCCAGAAATCCGACATAGCGATTCACATAGAGGTTGATCGCATCGCTGCCATAGGGCGCATCGTGCAGATGACGAAATGCAAGATTTGCAGGCAAGGCCGCATAAGCGGCACTGATGGCGCTTTCATCATTCTTGTCGATTTCACCGTCGGCGCGATAGAATTTGAGCCCGTTGCGGTCATCTGGAATATGACTGCCAGTGACCATAATGCTCGGCGCCTGCTGCGAGATTGCATAATTGCTGAGCGCCGGGGTCGGCAAGACGCCGCAATCAACCGGTTGAAATCCCCCATCCTCGATAGCCGCCATGCACAGCGCCGCGATGTCCGGGCTGGACGGGCGAAGGTCGCGACCGACGAAGACCTTGTCGCCCCTGTGCAGCTTTCCGGCCTCCGACAGCATTCCGACGAAAGCAAGGGAATAGGCATAGGCAGGCAGGCCATTCAGTTCGTCCGCCAGTCCTCTCAGACCGCTCGTGCCAAATTTAAGCGATGTACCGCTCATGCTTCCCGCCAGATTTTCCAGTATCAAAGAGGCGACGCCCGCAAGCGCCCGCCGGGCTTAAAAGACTTGCCATCTTATAACGTGAATCCGAAAATCATCATCCCCACAATGGTGCAATCCCATGCACCTTATTGTGGGTCATAATCCGTATAGGCGGGCAATATCAAATCCTTAACGCAGACTGCGTTAATAATTGCTGTTTTGCTTCTTTGGCTGAAAGCTAGAGCGGTTCCAGTTGAAACGGAATCGGGGAACCGCTCCATCTCTTTGTTTTCACGCGTTCTCCCTCGCAAAACCGCTTCGCACTTTTGCTGGAAATGCTCTATACCAGCCGGGACACGACGTCCCGCAGCGACGACTGCCAATGCGGTGCCGACCAGTTGAACGCCTGTTGGAATTTGGCCGTCGACAGGCGGGAGTTGGCGGGGCGCACGGCCTTGGTCGGGTAATCGGCGGTCGCAATATCCGCAACGGTCGCTGTCGGCCCGCCAAGCCTGGCGCTTTCCCCGAATATGGCGCGTGCAAAGCCGCTCCAGTTCGTATCGCCCGTTCCGGCCAGATGATAAACACCATAAGCCGAAAACTCCGGTGCCACCGCCAGATGATCCGCCACCCGGATAATGGCATCAGCGATATCAAGCGCGCTGGTCGGATTGCCCCACTGGTCAGCAACAACCGAGAGAGCGTCGCGCGTCTCCGCGAGCTTCAGCATCGTCTTGACGAAATTCTTGCCGAAAGGACTATAGACCCACGCTGTCCGCAAAATGATGTGCTGCGGGTTGGCTTGCGCTACGAGACGCTCGCCTTCAAGCTTGGAGCTTCCGTAGACACTGCGAGGGCCCGTGGCGTCCGTTTCAACATAGGGTTTGTCAGCGTCGCCCGCGAAAACATAATCCGTGGACAGATGAATGACAGGAACGCCGCGGTTCTTCGCTGCCTGCGCAACTGCCCCGGCGCCTGCTGCATTCACCGCAAAGGCAAGTTCCTGCTCATCCTCGGCTAGATCCACCGCCGTATAAGCGGCGGCAGAGACGACGACGTCGGGCTTGATCGCTTCAATGGCACTGCGCACCGTGTCCGGCTCTGCGAGATCCAGCTCCGGGCGGCCCAGCGCGATGACCTCGAGGTCTGCCCGCTGCGATGCCTTCTCAAGAAGGCTCTGCACAACCTGCCCTTCCCTCCCGGTTACGGCGATTTTCATGCCTTGGCCTCTTTTACTGCCGTGCTGCCCAGGCGCTCACCGGCATAGGTACCGCTGCGGATCGGCTCCCACCACCATGCATTATCGAGATACCATTGAATGGTTTTTTCCAGCCCGGTCTCGAAAGTTTCCTGCGGCTTCCAGCCCAGCTCGCGCTCAATCTTCGAAGCGTCGATCGCATAGCGGCGATCATGACCCGGGCGATCCGTCACGAAGGTGATCAGGTCGGCATGGCTCTTGCCGTTTGCGCGAGGCCGCTTCTTGTCCAGAATGGCGCAGATGGTTGCCACCACATTCAGATTGGTGCGTTCCGCGCGCCCACCGATATTGTAGCTTTCGCCCAGCTTGCCCGTCGTCGCGACCAGAGCGAGGGCCCGCGCATGGTCTTCAACATAGAGCCAGTCGCGCACATTCGCCCCCGCCCCGTAAACCGGCAGCGGCTTTTCATCGAGCGCATTGAGAATGACGAGCGGGATCAGCTTTTCGGGGAAATGGAACGGACCGTAATTGTTCGAACAATTCGATAACACAACCGGCAGGCCATAGGTTTCATGCCAGGCACGCACCAGATGGTCGGAGGCCGCTTTTGAAGCCGAATAGGGCGACGAAGGCTTATAGGGCGTTTCCTCGGTGAAAATACCGCTGTCGAAAGGCAGATCGCCAAACACTTCGTCCGTCGAGATATGGTGGAAACGGAAGCTCGACTTGCGCGGCTCGGGCAGTTCCCGCCAATAGGCAAGTGCCGCATTCAGTAGGCGAAACGTTCCGACAATATTCGTCTCGATGAAAGCACCCGGACCATCGATTGAGCGGTCGACATGGCTTTCTGCCGCCAGATGCATGACTACATCGATTTCGTTGGCGCGCAGAGCATCCAGAACGCTCGTGTCATCACAAATATCAGCCTGGAGGAAGCTGTAATTCGGATGATTTTCAATCTGACGGAGAGACGCCAGATTGCCTGCATAGGTCAGCTTGTCGAGATTGACGACATTGATCCTGGGATCGGAAGCCAGATGCCGGCACACCGCAGAGCCAATGAAGCCTGCTCCACCCGTAACGAGAATATTCATATCATTTCCTCAAGCAAAAACGTCTGCGTCGGCAAGCATCGGCGCTTTCTGATCTTTGTCCGAAAGCTGGACGCCTGATGCGGGTATCGGCCAGTCTATGCCTATTGCCGGGTCATCAAAGCGGATCGAGCGGTCGTGCTCAGGGGAATAATAATTGGTTACCTTGTAGATGACTTCGGTATGCTCAACGAGCGTCATGAAGCCATGTGCGAAGCCCTTCGGCACCAGAATCTGGTTCCATTTTCCAGCCGAGACTTCCAGCGCCACCCACTTGCCGAATGTGGGCGAGCCTTTGCGGATATCGACTGCAACGTCCAGAATTGCACCGCGCGTGACGCGTACCAGCTTGTCCTGCGCAAATGGCGGCAACTGATAATGAAGGCCGCGCACAACACCCTTGGCGGCAGAATAGGAATGGTTGTCCTGAACGAAAGTCAGATCAATTCCGGCTTCGGCAAATGATTTCGCATTGTAGGTCTCGGAGAAAAAGCCACGGTCATCACCGAATTTACGCGGGCTGATTTCAAGTACACCGTCTAAATCCAAAGGACGAATCTGCATCAATCTTTTCCCAACTCAGCTACACGGCGGCGAAGATACGCAGCATATTCGGTTTTACCGAGCTTGGCTGCGCGCTCAAGCACTGCATCACTGCTCAGCCAGCCCTTATCCAGGCCGATTTCCTCCGGGCAGGCGATCTTGATCCCCTGACGCTTTTCAATGGTCTGAACAAAAGAGGAAGCCTCATGAAGGCTGTCATGCGTCCCAGTGTCCAACCAGGCATAGCCGCGACCGAAGCGTTGAACGTTTAATTCTCCACGTTCCAGATACACGTTATTGACGGTGGTGATCTCCAGCTCGCCACGAGCGGATGGTTTGATCGAACGCGCGATATCGACGACCTGATTGTCGTAGAAATAGAGACCCGTGACGGCCCAATGGGACTTCGGATTCTCTGGCTTCTCTTCTATCGATATGGCCTGGCCGGTCTGGTTATCAAATTCTACCACGCCATAACGTTGAGGGTCTTCTACGCGATAGGCGAAAACAGTTCCGCCTTTCATTGGCTGGGAGGAGAGCTGGGACAGTTTCGAAAGACCGTCACCAAAGTAGATATTGTCGCCGAGAATCATGGCTACGCTGTCGTTGCCAATAAACTCCCTGCCGATAATGAAAGCTTCCGCCAGACCATTGGGATGCGCTTGTTCAGCATATGAGAAATTCACTCCGAATTCGCGGCCATCACCGAGCAATTTCTGAAAGAGGGGCAAATCATGCGGCGTCGAAATGATCAGGATTTCCTGAATGCCCGCCAGCATGAGCACGCTCAGCGGATAGTAGATCATCGGCTTGTCATAAATCGGGAGAATCTGTTTGGAGACCGCGATTGTAAGGGGGTACAACCTCGTACCACTACCACCGGCGAGAATAATCCCTTTCATGCGATTTCACTTCCTATCATCTTACTTCTTTCGATTCGTTCATGTAGGCATGTATTATGCTACATGATGGCCTCGTTTTGGCGACAGCCAAGCCGATATAACGATCCGAGAAACCCAAGTATGATCTATAATGATTCAGCTGCTACTCCTCAAATCAATAAGCAGCCATTGCTAACGATTTCGATTGTTACATTTAATCCTGACTTTGATGAGCTTAAAAGAACCCTTGGCAGCCTGAAATGCGCATTGAACACGTTTGCGCCCGATACCTTCTCCATCACAATCGTAGACAACTCGTTCAGCAATGAAGTAGCCTCATTTTTGCAGTATAGCTTTCCAGAACTGCCTGTTAAACTGATTCAAGGTCAAGGAAATATCGGCTTCGGTCGTGCCCATAATATCGCGATGCAGCAGATGGGTGAATTTCATCTCATTCTCAATCCTGACATACAACTCGATCCCGACGCGTTGGTAAATGCGCTTGCGTTTATGAGCACCAATAAACACTGTGGATTATTGAGCCCCTATGCAGCGTGGCCAAACGGGCAGCGACAATATCTGTGCAAGCGATACCCAACAGCATTTGACTTGCTTCTCAGAGGATTTGCCCCTCCGGCAATTCGGTCGCTTTTTTCGAGACGATTATCACGATATGAATTGCAGACTGAAACCCAGAACGACGTCTACTGGAACCCACCCATCGTCAGCGGATGCTTTATGTTTTTCAGAAATAGCATTTTGAAGGAAACGCGGGGTTTTTGTGAAAATTTTTTCTTATACTTCGAAGATTTCGATCTTTCCGTAAGGTCAAATAAAATTACAGATTCCGCTTATGTGCCAACAGTTCGCGTGGTTCACGCAGGCGGCCACGCCTCAAAGAAAGGATTTTGGCATATCAAGATCTTTATACAATCAGCGATAACCTTCTACAGAATCCACGGGATCAAATTATTTTAGAACTGAATAGCACGCAAACTACGGTGTTCCTTTGAAATTTTATGTCTATTATTGAAAATGCGCAAGCGTTCACTGCTGCACACATCTGTCTTAACTTGACGCCTTGAGAAGCAAGTCATATGGCTGCAAGGGTACTGAACACGATCAGGCACGTATTGATGAGTGAACCGAAACGCTGCCAGACATCCTCGACATGCTAAAATCCTTTCATTTCGCTGTTCTCGCGCTTCACTGAAGCCCCCTTTTCACTTCATCATAAAAGCCGGCACACCGGTCCGTCCGTGCGTTCTGCCGATCGAGCGTAAGCGGTCAAGCGATGGCGTTAGACTTGAAGTTCCAAGGCATAAGGGCTTCGATTTCGGTTACAGGCCAGCCTTGAGCAATGCGGCTTAGTGTTTGGGATAGCCAGTCGAGCGGATCGACACTGTTCATTTTGCATGTCTGGAGAAGCGTGGCCAGTGTAGCCCAAGTCCGTCCACCGCCTTCGCTTCCGGCAAACAGGCTGTTTTTCCTCGTGATTGTCTGTGGTCTGATCGCACGCTCGACAATGTTGCTATCGATTTCGACCCGGCCATCGGCGAGGAAGCGCTCCAGGGCCTCACGCCGGGTGAACGCGTAGCGGATCGCCTCGGCGGTTTTGGACTTGCCCGAGACTTTACCCAGTTCCTGTTCCCACAGGTCGAAGAGGCGGGCGACAATGGTTTCGGACTGTTCCTGACGGAACGCGGCGCGTATGTCGGCATTCTTGCCGCGAACCTCATCCTCGATCTTCCACAATTTGGTCATGGCGATGACCGTATCTGTTGCAGCCTGCGAGATCCCGCTGACGTGCAGATCATAAAATTTGCGGCGCAGATGGGCGCGATTACGACGGGCGTGTTAATCCCTGTACGGTCACAGTGCCGGCAGGAGTATTTGAACCGTACGTTCTGCAGGACCTTTGCCTTGACCTCGATATGGAGCTGCTCGCGAACGGCTTCGCCCATGCGATGCATTTGGCTTTTGCAGCACGGGCAAGCCTTCTGATCGTCAGCAAGGTCGTATTCGACACGCTCGCGCGGCAGGTCTGCCGGCAGAGGCCTGCGTCCCAGCTTTTTGCCCGTAACGCCCTCGGCCGCAGGCAAGCCAGTATCTGGAAGCTCGACAACATCGTCTTCCTCGCTACCACCTTCGACCGCAGCCTCTTCGGCCTCGTTGAAGAAACGATCAATGTGCTTCTCACTGCGGGGTGCAAAGCGATGGAGCTTTGCCAGTGCCAGTTCTTCTTCCAGCTTGACGACCCGCTGCGAGAGCGCTTCCTTCTCGGCTTTGAGCGCAGCGATTTCGGCAGCGTTGGCTACCAATTGCGCCATCAGTTCTGCAATGCTCGGTTCGCCGGTGCGAGTCATCAGATTCTTGAATCTGAACCGCCCCTGCGCGTCAATCTCAATTCGCCATCCTCAGCCAGCAATCTGATACTGCCGCACGGGATGGGGATCATCGCATCGATATCGATGCCATCGAGGATCCAGTGGAGTTGCTCTGTCGTAAGCGTCACCACCGCAGTTTCCCGGCGAGGCCACCTGAACCGGTCTTCCGTTAGCTTCTTCAGGACCATAACAAACCCGGACCGATCAAAGAACAAGAGCTTCACCCGGTCACGCCTGCGATTGGAGAAGGCAAACACCGATGGAGCAAACGGGTCCAGCTCCATCACCTCTTGCACAAGGACCGCGAGGCTGTTGATGCCCGCGCGGAAGTCGATGGGTTCCCGATGGTGGTAGACCTTCAGATCAGCGCCCAGTCTGAACATGGCTCAACGCTCCTATGATTGCCGCCAGACCATCGACATCGCTGCATTCCAGCGTCAGGCTGACCCCGTTCGGCAGCACCGCGCTCAGCTTGGATGCATGAGATCGTTTGCCCACCGGCTCCACCTTCGTCAGTGGACCGCTAGCAGAAGACGAGTGCATATCCGTAGCTATCTGAACCGGAACGAACCTAGATACCGCAGGCAAAGCACTATCTTCTCTGACTCTCTTCACCCATTTGCGAACGAGATCGGCGTTGACGCCGTGCTCCAGAGCTAGACGCGAAACCGAAACGCCGGGCTCTAAACACGCTGCGACAAGCCGATCTCGGGAGGCAGGGGCATATCGACGGCGGCCGTCGCGGCCAACAAGCCGCACCTGCATTTTAGGAGTATCGTCCATGATTTGGTGTCCACCTGTTTTGGTGGACACTTCATGCATCAGAGCACTGTGCTTCGGAAGGTGCACAGAAATTCGCGCTTACGTTGTACTAATCTGTGCTTTGGGTTGATAAACGCTACAGATAGGCAGATTAAACTTCGTCAGATTTCCGATTACCTTCGTGACAATCGGTTGATTACCCATAAGGACCGTGGTTTGATGATCGCTAATCTGATCTTGGAAGGAGATGGCATGTCGAGAGTAGCAGAAATCCGAGCGAAACTCGGACACGTTCATATCGATACTCCTTATTATGCAGGCGTAGACAACCCGGACCACCTCGGTATTTTTTGGAGCTCCAATAGTCTTTTCAGAAGAATGTTCGATCAACTTGATTTAACGAACACGGTAGAATTGGCTTGTGGTCATGGCCGCCACACCGCACAGATTGTGGATAAGGTTGGCCGTATCACCCTAATTGATATCAATCAGGAAAACATTGACGTTTGCCGCAGTCGTTTTTCTCAAAGTCCAAATGTTTTTTACTCAGTAAACAATGGTGCCGACCTACGTGATATCAAAACAGAAACTATAACTGCTCTATTTTGTTACGACGCAATGGTTCACTTTGAAGCCAGTGACGTGATTGGGTATCTGAGTGAAATCGCTCGCATACTTTGTCCTGGCGGAAGAGCTCTTTTACACTACTCGAATTGTGAGGATTTTCCTGAAGGAACATATGAGGATCAACAGCATTGGCGTAGTTTCTTCTCTGAGAAAATGATGAGACATTTTTCCAATCGCGCAGGATTTCGGTTGATTGACACGCAAATTACACCTTGGCCGCCCACGGCTGTGACGCAGCCGAGAATTGATGCAGTAACACTTTTGGAAAAGCTGCAAGGATAGTCCGGGATTAAGACGACTCGACTGCTAGTAACTGTACCTCCCTTTCCTCTCCGAACAGATCGGTAGCCATCTGGACACTTCTAAAAACCTCGCCTTTCCGGCCGGAATTCGATTCCATCCCCGTGCTGATTTGCGGCAAGCTGCAAGCAGACCCCGTCTGGCGGAAGGGGTGATCGGTCGGATATCGGTAGCGAACACAATGATCTGCTGTGAGCTTCTATGTCTGCGCCTAGTATTGGAACTAGTGACGTGCTCCCGTTAAATTAGGCCATTCAGAACTGGAATTTTCCACTTATGATCCCTTATCCGGGAGAAGGAGAGTTCCATGAAGGCATCGAAGTTTTCAGAGGCGCAGATTGCATTCGTTTTGAAGCAGGCAGAGGATGGCACACCTATTGGTGAGGTCTGTCGCAAGGCCGGTATTTCAGATGCCACGTTTTATAACTGGCGCAAGAAATATGCGGGCCTGATGCCATCCGAGATGAAGCGGTTACGGCAACTCGAAGAGGAGAATGCCAAGCTGAAGCGGATCGTTGCTGATCTGTCTCTGGACAAGGCGATGCTTCAGGATGTTTTGGCAAAAATGTATGGTCCGCCTCGTCCGTGCAAGGGGTTTGATGGTCCTGACGGTTCCAGTCTGCATAAATGTATCCGGCCTCTCGCGAGTGGACTGTTGTTACAGTCAGGCCATGATGAGATCCGCGCGCACCGTTCTCGAATAACTGGTTCGGGCGCCAAGCCCGCTTTTTTGCCCAGAGCTTACGCTGCGCTGATCAACTGTCTCGTCATCACTATCCCGCTCCTCGCAGTCTGTCGCTGGATCAGGTTTTTGCCGGATCCTGACGATTGTAGATCGCGCCCGGTCGGGTCATAATCACCCATGCGACGCGTGCAATTTTGGCAGCAAGAGCGACCGCCGCCTTGTTATTGTGCATCCTGGCCTGAAGCCCGTCCAGCCACACGCCGAGCCGGTCTCTCGTTCGATCAAGATGGAGAAGGCATGTTCGTGCGCCGTGGATCAGTAATCGTCGCAGATATGAACTGCCCCGCTTGCTGATACCCAGTAATGTGGTTTTCCCTCCAGTTGAATGCTCTCGCGGAACAAGTCCCAACCAGGCGGCCATGTCGCGAGCCCTTTTGAACTGGCGACCCGTTCCCGCTGCTGCCAATAGCCCAGTAGCAGTCAATGCCCCGATGCCGGGAACAGTCATGAGGCGACGGGCGGTATCGTCCGCGTCGGCCGCTGCTTCGATCTGACGGCTCACTTCAGCAATTCTTTGCTCAAGATAGCGAATGTCCTCGAAGAGAGACATAAGCAACTGCCGCATTGGTGCCGACAGGTCGTTGTCCTCATCCTCCAGGACCCTTGGCATGTCCGCCTTGAACTTACCCGCCCCCTGATGCATCGCAATGCCGTATTCGAGGCAGAAGGCGCGCATCTGGCATATAACCCGGGTGCGCTGAGCCACGAGGCGGTCCCGTACTCTATGCAGTGCCTGAACATCGATCTGATCAGACGTACGCACCTCGACAAACCGCATTGTTGGCCGTGTCACGGCCTCGGCTATAGCTTCGGCATCAATGATGTCACTTTTGTTGGATTTGACGAAGGGCTTCACAAACTTTGCAGCAACAATTCGAACTGTGTGGCCAAAGCCTTGAAGCTTCCTCGCCAGCCACTGTGAACCGGGGCATGCCTCCATTCCAACGATTGTCGGCGTAGCTCTTTCGAAGAATTGCAGGACAGTGTCACGCCGGAAAGTCGCCTTTTGTATTGGATGACCAGCAGGGTCCAATCCGACGACGTGGAACACGTTCTTGCCAATGTCGACGCCGAATACGGCTGCTTCTCGGGGTTTGTTACGAACGCTCATGACGATCCTCCCTTTTTTGAGTTCGTCTCCCTTATGTGGGGTGGGAGGACGAGGCGGACCATCCCATTAGCTCTGAAGCCTGCACGCAGGCGAGCGCTTGTCGACACTATTAAGTCGGATTGGAAAGTCTCGGTACGACGCGCCTGTTCGGTGCTCAAGATTGACCGGTCACTTTATGTCTACAAGTCAAAGCGCGGCGAGCAGGCTGAACTGAAGCTCAGGATCAAGGACATCTGTCAGACACGGGTTCGTTATGGGTATCGGCGCGTGCATGTGCTTCTCAAGCGTGACGGCTGGCCCGTTAATCCGAAGCGAATCTATCGTCTTTACAAGGAGATGGGACTTCAGCTGCGGAACAAGGTTCCCAAACGACGTGTGAAGGCGAAGCTTCGCGCTGATCGCACAGATGCGACCCATTCCAACCATGTTTGGGCAATGGATTTTGTCCATGATCAATTGGCGACAGGACGGAAGATCCGCATCCTGACGGTGGTTGATACATTCTCACGCTTCTCGCCAGCAGTTGATGCCCGCTTCAGTTATCGTGGTGAGGATGTGGTGCAGACCCTGGAACGGATATGTCGTCAGGTCGGTTATCCTGCGGTTATTCGTGTGGATAATGGCAGCGAATTTATCTCTCGTGACCTGGATCTATGGGCTTACCATAAGGGGGTGGTGCTCGACTTCTCCCGGCCCGGCAAGCCGACAGATAACAGCTACATCGAGAGCTTCAATGGCAAGTTCAGAGCCGAGTGCCTGAACGCCCATTGGTTCATGAGCCTTGACGACGCCCGCATTAAGATGGAGGATTGGCGTAGAGACTATAACGAATTCCGGCCACATAGCGCCATTGGCAATAAGGTGCCGATTTCGCTTATGAATGGCTCAACGGCATCCCCGCCGCTTTGAGCCTTAAACCCGGAAAATTCCAGCTCTCCGTGGTACAAATTCGGGGTGCACCTCAAGCGCTATAACAATCTTCACCCGCACAAGGCTTTAGGATATCAATCTCCACAAGAGTTTCTGAGCCAAAACGCTCAAACCTGAAAATGCCGATTTGTAAAGGGCAACTCCAGTCTTGGAAAAGCAATGAAGATACTTGTACTAACCAACCACCTCGCCGTTTTTGGCGGATCGGAAATTGTCAGCTTGGAAGTCGCAGAGGCATTCTCTAATATGAGCTGCGACGTTAACATATTTTCGGCATATATTGACGACCCGGTGCGCAGTTACATGGACGAACAAGGCCTCAAGTATGGCTCTTTTGAAGATTGTCCAAGTCCTGAAAATTTCGACATCATATGGTCTCAACACCACTTACTGCCGTCTCTCCTCGCAAAACACGGCACACGTAGCATCGAAAACGTTTTCGTCGTAAATGCCAGTTTGTCACCGTATGAACCTTTAGAAATACCCGGAGCCGTTGCCGATGTAGCGGATATGATCGTCGCTAACAGCCAGGAAACCGCCGACCGACTGGTCGAGTTAGGCGTGACCGCTGAGAAGATTTTAGTGTTTTACAATGCAGCTCCTGATAGTTTTAATTTAACTCGCGAAGCTAGGCCCGACCTGAAGCGCGCCCTAATTGTTTCCAATCATGTGCCAGAAGAAGTTGCACACGCAGCTGACATCCTAAGAAGCCGAGGAATCGCCGTCGATCACATTGGACTTCCATCGGTTCAAAAAAAAATCACATCAGGAATCATTTCTTCTTATGATGCAGTTATATCAATCGGTAAGACCGTCCAATATTCGCTGCTTTGTGAAACTCCAGTGTACGTCTACGATCGCTTTGGCGGCCCTGGCTGGTTAACCGGGTCCAATGTTGCAGAGGCCGAAAAATTTAACTTTTCAGGCCGGTGCTGCCGTCGCGAACTGCCGTCGGTGACAATAGCGAATGAACTAATTAGCGGCTACTCCGAAGCCACTTTAGCCGTTCGCATGTTGAAGCAGACATATTCCGAGAAATATTCGCTTCGTAACTACCTCACGCGAATCATCGAGCACGCTTCGCACCGATTGGATGAAGGATGTAAACGTCACATCGATTTATTCATATCTAATCTTGTACAAAGGGAAGGCTTGTTAAGCGGACAGTTGATAACCTTTTTCCAAGTAGCCAAGCACCAGTCGTCTGAAATTGCACAGCTGATCTCAAACGCAGAAACAGAACGGCAAGGCTTTATCAGTGCTCGTCAAAACCTTATCCGCTCTCATGAAGAGGTTTATTCAGCACAGCGACAGCAGCTTTTTGAGAAAGAGCTCCTTCTAAGCCAGCTAAAGAGTAAATTAGCGGATCAAGAGACGAAGTCAGCGAATCTGGAGGCGAAATTGGCCGATATGGTAAGCAGTACATCTTGGAGAATTACCAAGCCACTACGCGCGATAAAACAGCGTATAATAACAGCACAAAGGAAATATGCGTTCAAGGACCCCAATACGGACTACTGATATTATTGATAGCATCGGGTTCAGCGCTTAAAACTGGAACGAGAAAATAGATGAAGCTTTCAGTCAGCTATAATTTTTTTAATGGAGAAGAGCATCTTATCTCCAGCATCAATAGCGTAAGAGACTCTGTTGACTTCATCAGCATCGTCTACCAATCTATTTCGAACTCTGGAAATACAATCACCCCTGAAGCTATCGAGACGTTAAACGAGATCCGCAATAGAAAACTTGCGGACAATATTATCGAATACGTGCCTGATTTTTCTAAAGCACGGCAACAAAATGAGTTGGCCAAGCGAAAGATCGGCTTGGATGAAGCACTTCGCCACCGGTGTACCCACTTTTTTACAATGGATGCCGATGAGTTTTACCGGAGAAATGAAATAGAATTTGCGAAGGATTATATTACGAAGAACAAGATATGGGCGACAAGTGTATCGAGCTTTTTTCACATTAAAACGCCCAATTGGAGAGCAAAAGATATAACCTGCTGCTCTTTTATCACGAGAATTAATGAACGAACTGAGATTGGGTCTGGAAATTATTACATCGACATGGTTGATCCCACCCGATCGTTAAAAACGCCGGATAGCAAATATTATCTTCAAACTAAATTCAGAACTTTTTTCCCGCGCAAGGATCACCATCATTTCCCCGACACTGATGTGGCTATGTATCATATGAATTTTGTTCGAAAAGATGAAATGAAAAGCAAACTAGCCAATACTTCAACAACGGACGTTGCATTTCTTGAGGAAGTTAGAAATCGTGACCTGCCACTGAACTTTCATCCAACGGCGATTAGAGCCTCGGCGGTTTTGACTACGCCAATTGGCGTGTTGGTAGCAACCGGCGGAAACGCCAAGCTTTCATATTGCGCAGCGTTGGAGCCGGTTGCGGCGATGGATCCAGCATAGACCGCCGGGGTTTGGTATCCCAGCGACGAGTGTGGCCGGAAATTGTTGTAATCGTCGGCCCATTGGGCGATGGCGCTGCGGGCGTGATCGAGGCCAAAGAACAGGCTTTCGTTGAGCAATTCGTCGCGCATCCGACCGTTGAAGGATTCAACATAGCCGTTCTGCATAGGCTTTCCTGGCGCGATATAGTGCCACTCAACCTTGTGATCCTTCGACCAGGCCAGGATGGCATTCGAGGTGAGTTCCGTGCCGTTATCGGAGACAATCATTCCTGGCTTGCCGCGTCGTTCGATCAGTGTCGTCAGCTCCCGTGCGACACGGCGGCCGGAGATTGTGGTGTCCGGGATTGCTGCCAGGCATTCCCGCGTCACATCATCAACGATATTGAGAATCCGGAACCGTCTCCCGCATGCAAACTGGTCGTGCACGAAATCGAGGTAACCGCCCGATTGTTACCGTGGAGAATATGTCTTGACGCGGGCGACGATTTCTTCGTCATCGACAAAGCATTCGAGGAATTCTTGCCATTTTTCGGCTGATTGACGCGCGTCGACCAGCATCTGT
>NZ_WBWE01000024.1 GCF_008932435.1 Brucella pseudintermedia
AAGACACGCTGGTCGATCGGAGTGTGGGTCAAGCCACACCTGGACGCCTTGCAGCGCCAGCCTACCAAGCGATCGATCGGTGTTTGAGACAAACCGCCCGGGAACTGGCTATCATCTTCTGACTATCGGTGTTCATGATCTCGGGCGTTCCGAACTTGTGGACTGCCTCGTTCAGTGCTTCGACGCAGAAGTCCGCCTCCAGCGTGTTGGAGATGCGCCAAGCCAGCACCTTGCGGGTGTGCCAGTCCATGATTGCGACAAGATAGAGGAAGCCCTTTCGCATCGGCAGTGGAGTAAGAAGCGCTGCTGCGCTTCTCCTCCCCGAACCGTACGTGCACCTTTCAGCGCATACGGCTCTCTATTCAATCTTGGCCCATGGCCATGGCAACGTCATGATCATTTGAGGTGACGGTGCTGCGAGGTTCGCTCCGGAAGATATATGGATTGCTCTCCGGATTCCGCCACCGGAACTGCGCCTTTGGGCTGGTTACCATTCGGCGCAGCGCCTTGCCGACACGGTTTCCACGTTCACTTCGTCCATAGACAAGCCAAGTTTTTGCCTTGCCCGCCTCTGGCGCTCGATACCAGCTCCGCATCAAGGGTTTGATGCGTGACCGATATTTTCGCGCCAGCCAGTGCGCCAGTTTCCAGAACACGACAGTGTCGATGCGCCGGAAGCAACGCGCTGTGAAGTCGGTGAACTTGTAGAAGGCCGCCCATCCCGCCAGTTGGCGGTTCAGGCGGTCTACCATGTCGACCTTGCCGACATCATGATTGCCGGAAAGGGTCTCGGTCAATTTGCGAACAAACGCCTTGGCCTTTTCCTTGGGTATCGTCGTGACGACGGACATATGCCCGTTCGACCCCCGCTTGCGAATGATCCGATGCCCCAGAAAGACGAACCCGTCATCGACGTGGGTGATATGGGTCTTTTCCATATTCAACGTCAGCTTCAGGCGGTCTTCCAGAAAGGCCCGGCATTCCTCGCGGATTTCCTCGGCATGAACCTTCGTCCCCTTGACGAGGACGACGAAGTCATCGGCATAGCGACAATAGGCAATCGCAGGTTTCCATTGCCGGTCCTCTCGAACCGTGATGGGGCGGCCCTGCTGAATGCCGAAGTTCCATGCCCAGCGATCCTTGCGGGCTTTCCGGTTCAGGTATTTCGCCTCCAGCCACGCATCAAACTCGTGGAGCATGATGTTGGACAGGAGCGGCGACAGCACGCCGCCTTGCGGAACACCCTCACTGGACGCTGCAAACAGGCCCCGGTCGATGTGACCCGCTTTTAGGATGCGTCAGAGAAGATCAACAAACCGTCCGTGCCGCACCCGCCGCCGAACGCATTGCAGAAGCAGCCGGTGATGAACGGTGTCGAAGTAGCTCGCCAGACGCATTGCCTCGCTTGAAATGCTCCCGAATTGTGGGCCGTTGCCTCATCTGATTTGCTCCTGGCAGTTGAGGGTGCGGAGCAAATCAGATGAGGCATATCAGCGTGGCAACAAAGAACGAATTGATCGCGGCTTTATCGCAGCGATATCGTGAGGGTAGCCGCGAGGAGAAATCGCGTCTTCTCGATCAGTTTGTTGCGATCAGCGGCATGCACCGGAAACATGCGATGCGTTTGCTCCGCGGAGGCAATAAGCCGCTCGTCACCCGACGGCGTCCTCGCATCTATGATGAGGCGGTTCACCAAGCTCTTGTAGTTTTATGGGAATCCTCTGACCGGATTTGTGGGAAGCGTTTGAAGGCGATGCTTCCAATGCTGATTGCGTCGATGGAGCGGCACGGACACCTCTGCCTGGATGATAAGGTTCGTTCTCTCTTGCTGCAGATGAGTGCAGCTACAATCGATCGCGCGCTTCAGAATATTCGCGAAACAGCAGGCGGACGCCGCCGCCGACGCTCGGTGGCCTCGACCGCGTTGAGGCGTAGCGTACCCATCCGGACATTCTCCGACTGGGGTAATCCACCACCAGGTTATGTTGAAGCGGATCTTGTTGCACATTCTGGCCCTGTCGCCCGCGGCAGCTTCATTCAAACCTTGGTATTGACGGATATTGCGACCGGCTGGACGGAATGTGCGCCCCTGCTTGTCCGTGAACAGAAGCTTCTGAGTGAAGTGTTGAGCGAATTGCGGCGTCTTATGCCGTTTGCACTGCTCGGCTTTGATACGGACAATGATAGTGTCTTTATCAACGAGACGATCCGGGATTATTGCCTTAATGCCAATATCGAGTTCACGCGGTGCCGCCCCTATCGCAAGAACGACCAGGCCTTCGTGGAACAGAAGAACGGATCGGTCGTCCGGCGCATTGTCGGCTATCATCGCTACGAAGGCGTTGCAGCTGCCGCTGTCCTTGCTGATCTATACCGGTCGGTACGGCTCTTCGTAAACTTCTTCCAACCTTCATTCAAGTTGCGGGAAAAGCGTCGCGATGGCGCTTTCGTCAAGAAGACCTACTACCCTCCTGCCACACCCTGCCAGAGGCTGATCGCAGACGATAGGACACCTGCCGAAGTCCGCGATCGGCTAACCGACATCTGCAGACAATTGGATCCCGTCAAGCTCCTGCGCGATATCCGGTTAGCGCAGCAGCAGTTCGTTGATGTTGCGGGTGAGGCTTCGCATTTAACGGTTACGCCAGAGATCGAAGCCTTCCTGGCGAGCTTGCGGCACGCATGGACTGAAGGCGAGGTCCGCCCGACGGCCAGAACGAAGCCGAAACTGCGCCGCGAGCGGCGCAGGCCGGACCCACTGCTCCGCGTTAATGACGAACTACGCTTATGGTTTGACGAGGAGCCATGGCGAACGGGCCGCCAACTGCTGGAGCGGCTTCAAGAACGCTATCCCGATGAATATCCGGATCAATTGCTGCGCACTGTCCAAAGACGAGTTAAGGAGTGGCGCCGAGAAAAAGCACATGTCATGATCTTTGGAACAAAACCCGAAGTCGCTTCGCAGCCATTGAATTGATGCCCATGGAAAGGAACAAGTTCATGAGGCAATGATCCGTTAGCTCGGGAGCATGCACAAGTGAGGCAATACGAGTCTCACCTTGATTGCCGCCGCGCAGCCACTCGACGCCAGAACGATCCGGGCGGCTTCGGCAAGCCATTCCCGGTCGGCAATGAGCCGCAAGAGACGATCGAACCGACGGTTCGGACCGGCCTCGGCCCATGTTGCGAGCTCGTGCTGCATTTCGCTGATTATCAAAGGTCTTCACCTCATTTGGTCAGGTAATTTGCACTCCAAGCAGATTGAACTGTTCCCCTTCGCCATGTGGCAGGCTTTCCCTGCCGCGGACTACTACGGGAACTCCGCCAGCGTGATGGACATCAGGGTCAACTCCCTTGCGACGCAGAACATCGTGGGCATTCCATCATGCCTTCCCTCGTTCATATGCTGGACACTCCACGCACTGGGGAGGTTGCCGGTCGCAGTTCTTGTCCTTGCGTCCCGCAAGTCGATGCCGATGTCATGGTCTGGCTGCGTTCTCCCCATGACTCCCTGCGAGACGCCATACATATACGCCCGCGTTCGGACACCCCCGCCTACGTGTTGGGGCACCATCAGCATTCCGCCTGTTAAGCCGTGTAGGCGAAGGCGACATTTCAGCCCTCGGATGCGAATTAACCGGTTCGTGTTCCTCAACCTTCTAGTGCTACACGCGGGCTTTGAACCCAGCGTCATGGTTCCTGCGTTTCTTCATATCCTGATCTCCTCGTCCTTGGAGACCAGCAGACGTCAGATCATAGCTTCCGTCACTGTCCGATTTTCGGGGAGTAGCTCAACGAGCCTGGAAAAGTACTTCGACAGGCTCAACGGCACGACTGAGTGGCATCACCAGAAGCTGCAAGGCATGCCGCCCCGTGGGCGGCTGATGATTGCCGCGCAGCAGGCCGACCGTCTGAAAGCGCAGGCGGAGCAGTATCTGAATGCGGGACAGATAGATATCGGAGAGCCGTTTGTCCGCCAGTACCTTGAATACAAGCTGGGCCAAATCATCGCCCGTCTAGAGATACCCGTGCCGCCGGACTACGCGACGCGGGGCGACAAACGCACCTTGTCCACCTACATAGACGCGATTACGGCGGCGGTTGATCTTTATCACGCGGCGGGGCGCTGCGTCCTCTCCGCCCAACAGATCACCGACCTTCAGAATCACCATATGCCTTCCATCATGGCGAATTATGTCAGCCACTATGAGACTGGCGCAGGAAATCCGTTCAACGCCTATGCCTTGCTCGGCGTTCTGCAAAGTGTGGACCAGCTTGCCAATTGCTTCCGCGTGATCGATCCCGCCACCAACCAGCCCGGCCAGTATTATCGGCGGCTCGACAGGCAGTAGTCTGCGAAAGTGGCACCTCCAGCTGGGATAGGCACTGTGCACCCGCGATCGCCATCCACATCATGGTAATCCTCCCCGTGGTTAGGTCGTGTTGACAAAAGGGATTCCTCTGGCAGTCGTCCTATGATTCAAGCTCATCTCTACGTGGGAGATGAACTTGGCACGCAACCTGATATCCGACGATGAGTGGACCTTCTTCGAGGGCTTCATTCGTGCCGTCCGGCACCCTAACGGGCGGAAACCTGCGGACCATCGTCTTGTTCTGAATGGTATATTCTGGATCGCAAGGACTGGTGCGCCATGGCGCGATCTGCCCGAAGAGTTTGGCAAGTGGTCCTCGGTCTACCGTCAGTTCCGCCGCTGGACTTTGGCGGGACTGTGGGAGGATATCCTGGATGCGCTGAACCACGCTGGGATCGCGCCAGACAAGCTCCAGATGGTTGATAGCACTGTGATCCGCGCCCATCATCATGCGGCGGGCGCAAAAGGGGGACTCCGAAAGAGGCTCTTGGCCGTTCGAGAGGTGGCTTCTCGACCAAGATCCATCTCCGCGTCAACGGCGCAGGCCTCCCGATGAGGACCGAGATCACGCCGGGGCAGGATTCCGACTACACCGGCTATGATATGGTGATGGCCGACAACCTGCCGCAACCAGCAGTTCTGGTCGCCGACAGGGGCTATGACTCTGATAAAATTCGGGAAGACATCGAGAGCCGCAACGCCCTGCCCATGATACCGATGCGAAGGAACCGAAGGGTGCGCAAGGCTGTCGACATGACCATCTACACCCTGCGCAACATGGTCGAGCGCTGCTTCAACAAGCTGAAAAATAGCCGCCGCCTTGCAACCCGCTACGACAAAACCGCCGAAAGCTTCCTTGGCTTCGTCGACGTCGCCTGCATCAGGCTCTGGCTCCGCCATTTGTCAACATGACCACGACTTAGTTCTGCCGTTACCCTGGCTGCATCGCTTGCATCCCCCTCGTGATCGAAATCGACACCGGGATCGCAAGCAGCGGCGCTATGGCAAAGAGTAGGAAGAGCCAGTAGGCGGCGGCGGTGCCAGCTACTCCTCCCGGCTCCGTCAGGCCGGCTAGATTGGCGATCATGCCTGCGACCGCGGCCCCAAGCGCAGTCGCGAAGAGCTGTATCGTCGTGATCGCGGAGGCTGCGAGGTTTTGTTCGTCTCCCGGTGCAACGTGCAGAACTCGTGTCAGAAGATGTGGCCATGCCAAGCCAACCCCGAAACCCACAAGCAACAGAGCCAAGACAATCGCTGAAAGAAGCCCGACGTCTATGTTGCTCTGTATCGGGGTCAGCCACGCCAGACCGATAAATCCGACAATCATGATTGGGGCCGCGAAAAGGATTGCCTTGCGCGCGCCGCCCTCCCGCAGGCCAGAGCCTCCGATTTGAGCCAGCGTCCAGCTTGCTGCCATAATGGCGGCGAGATAGCCTGCGGTTAGCGGGGAGACGCCGTGAAGGACCTGAAGGAAATAAGGCACAAAGATTTCGCTGCCCGGGACTGAGAAGACCAGTAGGGCAAGAGCAGCATAGGCTGCACCCAGCGGGCAAAAGACATTAAGGGCTCCGCGAGGAAGAAGTCGCGTGGATCCGCGGGCCTCCACCACGACAAGAATCGTAACCAAGCCAAGGGCTATAGCGATTCCGATAAAGTTCTGGTGGACCTCATTCGAAACACTGCCAACAGAGATTGCGAGGATTGCTGCGGCGAGAAGTGCGAGCTGAAAAACAGCGATCGGGTGTCGTTCACCGTCGGCTTGGCTTCGCCTAGGTAGCACCGCAAGAGCCAACAGGAGCAGCAGGACTGCAACGCCCGCCACTGCCCAGAATGCAGCTCGCCATACGTCCAACTCTGCAAATATTCCTCCGAGAGCCGGGCCGAATAGCGTTGATACACCCCACATTCCAGAAACCAAGGCCATTGCGCGTGGCCACAGTGCCTCGCTGTAGATAATTCGAATGATCACATAGGAGAGCGCGAATACCAGTCCGCCGCCGAACCCCTGGAGAGTACGTCCCACAAGCATGATTTGCATGGAAGGGGCGACGCCACACAGAAGCGAACCGGCTGTGAAAATGAGAAGCGCGAGTCCGAAAGCCCCGCGTGGGCCGAAAGATTGCAATGGGCGTGCGGAGAGAGCAGAACCAATGATGGAGGCGACCACGAAAAGGGTCGTATTCCATGCGTAGTAATCAAGGCCGCCTATATCCCGCACCACCGATGGCAGTATGGTCGTTGCCACATAGACATTGACGGCGTGCAGACCGACGCCGCCAGACAGTGCAACGGCCTGAAATGCGGAACGCCCACTAAAGAGTGCAGCCCAACTTCCCTTGTTTGACAATTCAAGTCTCCATCGTTCGGCCGCTTGACCGAGCGGAGATGTCACGTGTCGTTCCTCCCCACCCGTAATCCGTGACGCGCTGTCTTTCGGGTGTTCCCCGCCGGACTTGCAGCAATTCCATGAATGGGGATAATTTTGATCTTCAATAAATGGATGAGCAAATGAGCATTTCTAACGATCTCATGAATTCCGCTAATACGGTCGTTCTCGTCAGCTCTCCGGTATATAGGGGATAGCGTCATGTGGAACGGGTCTGGAGTTTCGTATCGTTCAATCCCGCCGCTGCCGACGTTGCGAACGTTCGAAGCTGTCGCACGAAAGGGAAGTTTCACGCTGGCTGCAAGAGACCTCGCGATTACGCAAAGCGCCGTTAGCCATCAGATCAAAGCGCTTGAGGAGTTTCTTGGTGTCCCGCTTTTCTGGCGACATAATCCCGGCATTGAACTCACCGAGGATGGGAAGATCCTGCTAGAGGCGGTGCGTGCCGGGCTTGATGTGATCCTGGCAGCAACAGACCGGATTCGGTATCGTAATCAGTCGGGCATCCTCACGATCGCAGTCCCCACAGCGTTTGCGATGTGGTGGCTCGTGCCGCGCCTTGGTCGCTTCGCCACTCTGCACCCAAATATTGAGATACGATTGTCGATGCTTGATCATCGCTCGCCAGACTTCGTTCGCGACGGGCTTGATGCAGCGATTGTTTCGCACCCGGCCGATCAGTCGCCGACGGACAACGAGATTTTTCTCTTCCGGGAAGAAAGTTATCCTGTCTGTAGCCCGATCTTGCTGAAGCAGCCTAGGGCAGACAAGCAGTTTGATCTGACTGGTTATACGCTAATCGAGGAGGACCCCGCGCCTGACCAAGCGTTGGCGTGGTCGTATTGGCTGGAGCGGCTGAAAGTGAGCGCCGATAACACACAGCCACGGCTCCGCTTCAGCCACTATGGCGTTGCGCTTTCCGCGGCTATCGATGGCTTGGGCGTCGCTCTAGGTCGTTCACCGATGATCAATGCGGAACTGGAGGCCGGTCGTCTGGTTCGGCCATATGGTGACAATGTCAAGGCGCTCGCGTCCCACGTATATGCGCTCACATGGCCGGAGGGATTGGCTACAGACCAACGGCTGATGGCGTTCCGTGATTTTGCGCTGGATGAAGCATGCGGATGCGAACTTGCGGCCGGCCCGTGCGGGGCTCCGCCACCTGCTGAAGGAACCCCGGCAGTAAATTGGTCCGGCGATCGAGCGGCTCGCCGGCGTGCTGCACTTGCGGGCATTTAAGCTGAAGCGGCATAGGTCCTAGCGCTCTTGAAGGGCTAGTCGAACCCCTAGAGCACAGTACACGCAGCCGACCACTTTCCCTTGCCATTTCATCACCGACGGGTTCCGGCGCAGGAAATTGCCAAGTCCGCTCGCGCCCACGGCGAATACGATTGTGCTGACGAGGCCTAGGCCGACAAAGATGATTCCCAGAATGATGAGTTGAAGCGTTATCGACCCGTTCTCTGGCCGCACGAATTGCGGGAGGAATGCAAGAAAGAACAACGCTGTCTTGGGATTAAGGACTTCCGCCAAAATTGCCTGACTGAAAGCCTGACCAGCGGAGATCCGCACTGCGCCAGCCGACGGATTGACAGAGGTTTTTTCCAGAAGCGCGCGTATGCCGAGATAAATGAGATAGGCAGCGCCGATATATTTGACGATACTAAACAGCATGGCAGAGGCGGCTATGACTGCCGAGATACCGACCACGGCCATGAGCGTGTGTACCAGGTCGCCAGCGGCAATCCCGGCTCCGGTGGCGATCCCGACCTTCGTTCCAGAAGTTGTAGCCCGCGCCACGGTGAGCAGCGTAGCTGGCCCCGGAATAAAGACAAAACCTAGAACAACTGCGCAGTACGTAACCATTGTCGTCATGTCGATCATGCTATTTTTCTCCGGGAGAATAAGATCAAAGAGGTCCGGCATGCAGCTATTGGCTAATCAGCAGGGCACTGACTGCGCCACACAACGCTAGGAGTGTCGCAAAGTCTAGAGGTACGCGCCAAATGCTCAGCCGCACCCATCTCCTTGCTTTCTCCTGCATAGCCGGCGTCATTTGGTTCGTCTGTTCGAACTCGATCGCGCGGGGGATGAAATAGACACCTGACCAGGCACGCATCAGGAGATGGCTTGCCGCTGCAATGAAAAGCCACAGGCGTGCAGATGGATGTGCCCAGACCAGCCACAAGGCGGCGATGAGGGTGAACTCAAAGACAAAGTGCACAGGCATCCAGAAGAGCTTCCGGTTGAGCCCACCCTGTTCCGGCTGGATCAAGTGAATATTCGCAGGCCATATCCGATCTACCAACAAGCATTCGTACAACGCGCCGCCTAGGCTCACGGCGGCAAGAGCAAGCGCGGTAAAGGCTGCGAAGGGAGCGAGCACGCCATGCATTGCGGATGCCTCTAACTGTGATATCTTAGCAATCAATTATCTTGATTGCTAAGGGAAATTGATGGCGGAGTCAATTCAACGGCGGACGGACCAGATGACTAGGCTTGGCGTAGCGCTTCGGATGGCTAGCGCCCAAAGTACCTTGATCAGCCAGGCAGTCGCCGATGCAGTCGGCCTCACTCCTACGGCCCTTGAGTGTCTCGACCTGATTCAATTACGCGGTTGTGCCACTGCAGGTGACCTGGCGCGGCATACTGGTTTGACGACCGGAGCCGTAACGAGCCTGATCGATCGGTTGGAGCAGGGCGGTTACGTCACTCGTGAGCGTGATCCGCAAGATCGTCGACGCGTCTACGTCCGGCTGCGGCCCGAGAACATAGGCGAGCTCGCAGCGATCTATCATCCTCTTCAGGCGGCGACGGAACGTCTGTTTAACCGCTACTCGAGGGCAGAATTGAACCTGCTCATAGATTTTACAGAACGCAGCGCCGAGATTGCGAGCGATTTCGTTAGAAGCCTTAGAAATCTGGAAACTCAAAGCGACAGCGCTGAGAGGCACTAAAAGAGGTTGTATAGATGTCGGAAGCCGATGGATTCTCAGAATTGCTCGTTCATCAGGCAAAGTTGCAGGCCGAAGCCGACGCGCTAATAGATGCGCTCGGCTTGGACAACTTGCTGTCAGATATCGGAAGTCCGACGCGCGTGGGGAGTTCCGCACTGGGTCTGATGGTCCGCCGGGATATCGACATCACGGTTGTATGCAAAAAGCTGGATGAGGAGACGCACCGCGCGGTGGCTGAACTTGGCGGGAAGCTGGCTATGCATGCTTCTATAGGCTCTGTTCAATTCCGCAATGATACGGGTATCTGGAACAGTGACGTCGAAAAATATCCCGATGGTCTGTATCTGGGGGTTACCTGTCGCGACGAGACCGGCCGAGACTGGACCTTTGACATCTGGTTTGTCGACGAGCCGGAGAGGCAGCCTGATCTCAAACATCTTCGCACCATTCCGCTAAAGCTGACCACGTCCGCTCGCCATTTGATTCTGGCGATCAAAACCGCGCTGGCGAATGGTTCCTTCGCAGGTAGACGCCCGTCCAGCTTTCAGATCTACGAAGCTGTACTTGAACACGGCGTAACAAGCCTCTCCGAGTTTGGAGATTGGCTTAACGATACGCTTCGATCAGAGTTTTAGTTGCTTTTTCCCAACTGCCACGGAGCCCGAACTGCCTTTACAACGTCAATCACGAATCGGCCATCGATGACCGGTCGTCACGAGGCAAGGGTGAGTTCCAGAGTCTTTCGACCACGGCGAACTTGCCGCTGGATAACTGCACGGAGCATATATGCTGTAGTGGTTGAGCGTTGATGAGCATCGAAGAAGACAAGCAAATCATGGACTATCAGGAAGCGCTTAAGCGCGCGCGCACGCTCATGCAGGCTCACCCCCGTATAGTCTTCATGATGTGCGGGATAGCAGGTTCAGGGAAGACCACTTTCCCCCAAGCGCTTGAGAAGATGGGCTGCCAACGGCTATCCATAGATGAGGAGATCTGGCGCACAAGCGGTCGATTTGGCGTGGACTATTCAGAGCACGATTATCCCGACCTGCAAGCGTCAGTAGAGAAGAGCCTGCGTCGGCAGCTTGTCAAAATGCTGCGGCACGGAACCAAGGCGGTAATCGACTTTAGCTTCTGGAACGCCAAAGCACGGGCCGACTACCGGGAGCTTGTGCAGCGCAACGATCATCACTGCCAACTCGTGTATATGAACGTTCCAGAGAAGGTCTTGCGCGAGCGGTTGATCGCGAGGGCCTCCCGCCGAGATGCTAACGCGGCCTTTCCAATTACAGAGAAGCGTTTGCGGCGCTACATCCGGGGCTTCGAACCACCATCTGGCAAAGAGGCGTGGACGGTGGAATAGGGACCAGAGCGCTCATAAGTCATGCTGGTGGCAAAGAATCTCAGGGAGTAGCCGGAGAATTGGAGAGAATCGGAAAAGTACGACGCCTTCGTCGATATCCGTTGAAATCAGCCCTTGGTGAAGAGCTTCAGCACGCGGTGCTGACAAAGACAGGTGTATATGGCGATCGGGCATTTGCCGTGTTGGATAGGGAAAGCGGGAAAATCGCCAGTGCGAAAAGGCCAATGCTCTGGCGGTCCCTTCTATCGCTCACGGCTCAGCTTTCGGAAGACACTGGCACATTGGCAATCTCTCTGCCCAATGGCCACACCATTCATTCGAACTCAGAAAATATCGATTCAGCTCTGTCCAACCTCCTTGGACGCCACGTCTCGCTGGTATCCGAGCGCCGGCCCGGAATGCAGTTTGAACGCTCACGACCGGAAGAAGTGCTGGCTCATGGTCTTGATGCCGATGTTGCCTTGGATGTGGGAGAAATTGGTGCAGCCGCCCCGGAAGGAGGTTTTTACGACTTTGCGCCCGTGCATCTCGTAACTGTCGCTTCCTTGGAAGAAATTTCGCGCAAGGCAAACCTCCATGCGCTAGAGGCGGAAAGATATCGGCCCAACATCGTGATCGATAGTTCCGACACCACTCCCTTCATCGAAAACAGTTGGACAGGCCAGAAATTGCAGATCGGCAGCGCAGTTCTGGAAATCATGGTGCCTACGCCTAGATGTGCCGTGCCGACTTTGGCTCACGGCCTCGGGCTTGAGCCGAAACCAGATGTATTACGAGCAATCCACGCGAACAATCGCGTGGACATACCTGATGCCGGGACGTTTCCATGCCTTGGCGTCTACGCGAAGGTTCTTCACACTGGGGAAATAGTGCCGGGGGATTCAGTGCTTTTCGTAGATGACTGATCCGGTTGGGCGAGCATTAGCCATTTGCGTCAGAGAAGCCTCCATTGTTGGAACAGTCGCTCCAATGGTCAGTCGCGGCGTCAGCTAACCGTCCATAAATCCGAGTAAGCTCCGCTCTATAGTAGAAGCTAGGTCATGTTGACAAATGGCGGAGCCAGAGCCTGATGCAGGCGACGTCGACGAAGCCAAGGAAGCTTTCGGCGGTTTTGTCGTAGCGGGTTGCAAGGCGGCGGCTATTTTTCAGCTTGTTGAAGCAGCGCTCGACCATGTTGCGCAGGGTGTAGATGGTCATGTCGACAGCCTTGCGCACCCTTCGGTTCCTTCGCATCGGTATCATGGGCAGGGCGTTGCGGCTCTCGATGTCTTCCCGAATTTTATCAGAGTCATAGCCCCTGTCGGCGACCAGAACTGCTGGTTGCGGCAGGTTGTCGGCCATCACCATATCATAGCCGGTGTAGTCGGAATCCTGCCCCGGCGTGATCTCGGTCCTCATCGGGAGGCCTGCGCCGTTGACGCGGAGATGGATCTTGGTCGAGAAGCCACCTCTCGAACGGCCAAGAGCCTCTTTCGGAGTCCCCCTTTTGCGCCCGCCGCATGATGATGGGCGCGGATCACAGTGCTATCAACCATCTGGAGCTTGTCTGGCGCGATCCCAGCGTGGTTCAGCGCATCCAGGATATCCTCCCACAGTCCCGCCAAGCCGGCATGGAAACCGTCACGAAAAATGTACTGCGTGAGGTCGACGGCCGCACTGTGCGCGTTCCGCAGGAAGTCGAACGCCGTGCGTGGGATGCAGAAGTGTTGCAGGAACGAGAGGCGAGCCGCACGCAAATGGAGCAGGAAGACCACGCACGCCAATCGCCCGATGATCGCCTCGGCAGTGAGAATGCGGCAAATCGTGAGGTTGCCCGCACGGTCTCATCCGCAGAGCGCACACTTCATGTCGGCCCCGGCCGGGATGCAGCTCTTGAAGACGGCGCATATGCCAACGAAGCCCGCGCAAAGGAATACATGGCAACTGGGCGCATTGCGGCTGGCAGGACGCCCGAGCTGAAGAACGCCGCCTCGCTCGAAGCCTATGTTGAGCGCAAGGTGAGGCAGAAGTACCCCAATGATCCGGTCGTCGTTCAACGGGCGATGCAGACGGCAAGGACCAAAATAGGACACGCCGTCGCACGCGGTTATGATTTCCCTCAGCCTCGCGTTGTTGAAATGAAAGAGATCGATCAGGCCCGCCAGGACCGCGATCAGCAGCAAGGCACGGGGCAAAAAGGCCCAGAACAGGACCGCCGCGAAAACCCCGAACAGAACCGGGAGCAAAGCAAGAACCAAAGCCGGAGCCGCTGACGAAACAGCGCAAAAGCACTTAAATCACTGGATTTAATGAGATTTTTGTGCTAAGAAATGGCGTTAACGGAGATAGAAAATGAACCTGCACCACGTTCGTCCGGACCGTTCCCCTGAAGCAGTCGCACGCCGTCGCAAGGCCACCGACCAGGCCCGTGCGGCGAACATGCGGCAAGGCTATGTCTTTGATCCTGTACTTGAAGCGGCAACCGAAGCCTATGTCGCCGGCGAGATCACGCGGGATGAGTATCGTGCTCGCGTCATTCGAGAGCCGGAGCGCTCCTGAAAGGCGCTAGCGGAAAGCCAGATAGCCGCCTGTTCCGCAGGCGGCTTTTTTCTTGATGGTGATGTATGCCGAAAGGATCTTATTGCTATCCGAACACGAGCGACGATCTCGACCGTAAAGATGTTCTGCGCAACAGATTCGGCCTCGAGACGCACTCAGCGCTTCGCGTGGAGGAATATCGCGCCACGGCTGTTCGTATGGCAGAAATTGCCGAAGGCGACGGCCCTGAGGGCAATTTCGATAGGCTATTCGTAAAAGTGGGTTGAAACGGGATCAAAGCTCCCCCGCCTCGATCATGCGGATGAGTGTTGAAATGTCCGCACCGTAGTTCTTGGGCGGCGGCGGTGCTTTGTGTTGGTCGGCCTCTTTGGGAGGCTTCATTGCCCGCATTTTTTCCAGCACGGGCAGCCCATAGCCCATCGCGTCATCCGGCAATGCTCTGCTCATCTCAACAGGCTCCGGCGCACGCTTTACCGAGGCGATGGCCTGGTTTGAAAGCACGCTGCTGCCACGCGACTGGCAGGACCCGGTGCCGCTGGTGGTCTTTCCGCCCGGCGGACTTTACCGCGACGCGATGTTTGAGCGGATCGAACGCGAAGGCAGGCGCTGGTACGTCGCCTTTTCCGGCAGCAGTCTGCACAGCGTGGTCCTGGGGGTCGAAGGCGGGCTTGGCATCACGCTTTTGCCGGTGGCGGCGGTGGCTGGGCTGGGCGCAGACCTGCGCCGCTGCGACGGGTTCGGGGGCGAGCCCGCCATGGTCGTCTCGATCTACGCATGGGAACGGGGCGGGCCGATCGGCGGTCTGGTCGAGCAGATGACCGGTCTGCTGGCCGAGAGGCACCGTCACAGCCTTGATACGGCGGGTGGCTAGGCCCCTTTGGTCAGGCCAAGCCGTCGCATCCGGCGATAGATCGTGCTGCGGTCCACCCCCGCCAGCCGTGCCGCCGCCGAGATATTGCCGTCGCATTCCGCAATCAGCCGGTGCAGCGCCGCCCCCTCGACAGGACGCGCGTCGGGGTTGGTCATGGCGGGGTGGCTGATATCGGCGGGCAGATCCTCGGGGCCGACGATTGCGCCATCGCATAGCGCCGCGCAAAGGGTGCATAGATTGACGATCTCGCGCACATTGCCCGGCCAGTCATGGGCCAGAAGTCGCGCCATGGCCTCGGGCGAAAAGCGCGGCTTGCCCTCGGTTGCCTCGGCGATGCGGGTGATCAGCCATTCCCGATCGCTGCGCGCCCGCACCGGAGGAATGTCGAGGATCAGCCCGTTCAGCCGGTAATACAGGTCCTGCCGAAAGCGCCCCTCGGCCACCAGCGCAGCCAGATCGCGATGCGAGGCCGAGATGACGCGGATATCCACGGGCTCGGCCCGGGTGGCGCCAACCGGCATCACCTCGCGTTCCGACAGCACCCGCAGCAACCGCGCTTGCAAGGTCAGCGGCATGTCTCCGATTTCATCCAGAAACAGGGTGCCGCCGTGGGCTTCGCGGATCAGGCCCTTTTTGCCGCGGGCATGGGCGCCGGTAAATGCGTTCGGGGCATAGCCAAAAAGTTCGCTTTCAATCAGAGCCTCGGGCAGGGCGGCACAGTTGATGGCAATAAAGGTGCCACGCCGGCGGGACGAGGCATGCATGGCCCGGGCGATGAACTCTTTGCCGGTGCCGGTCTCACCGCGCAGGATGATGCTGATCTGACGATCCACGACCTTGGCCGCGCGTTCCGCCAGACGCTGCATGGCCGGATCGCCGCCATGAACTGCCGCCAAAGGCGCGGGCAGGCGGGGTCCGGCCGCACGTTGCGGCCTGGCCGAGGGCGGCACGGCACGGGCAAAGATCAGCCCGCCCGATTGCATCTCAAGCGCGCCATCGACGGGGGCCATGGCGCGCGACAGTTTGGGCAGATCGTCCAGGTCATGGGCAAAGATGTCGCTGAACCGCCGCCCGATCAGCATGTCGGACCCCTGATGCGCCAAAAGCTCTTGCGCGTTCTGGGTCATGCCGCTGATGCGCCCTTCGGCGCTGATCGCCACCGCGGCCATCGGGTCCACATCCAGAAACTCGGGAGAGGGGTTCAGCCGCAAGATCCAGTCGCCGCGATGGCGGCGGACCAGATTGGCCATCTCGATCCGGCGGGCGCAGGATTTCATTACCTCAAGCGTCAGCGCCTGGCTCATCTTGTCCTGAGGCGCGCTGAGGTGGGACAGATCCAGCACTCCGATCAGCTTGCCCTGCGTGTCATGGACCGGAACGGCGGTGCAGGACAGTGGCGTCAGCGCAAGGTCGAAATGATCGGTGCGATGCACGGTGATCGCGCGACCCGTGGCAAGGCAGGCCCCGACGCCATTGGTCCCGACATGGCGTTCATGCCATTCAGATCCGGTGATCAGGCCGGCATGGCGCAGGTCGCGGTCAAGCTCGGCATCCCCGATTGCATCCACCGTCACGCCCCGGGCATTGGCCAAAAGCAGCACATAGCCCATGGCATTCACGCGGCGATAAAGATCCTCCATCCCGTGCCGCGCCATGCACAACAGTTCCTCGGATTCCTGTCTGTGCAGACGCAGTTCCTGTTCGGTGACGATGCGCGGGCCGATCTGGCGGCTGGGGTCCAGCTGATGCTCATTCACACAGCGCCGCCATGAGGCCAGAACATCGGCATCGCGGCGCGGCGACGGCGCGCCTTCGGCCACGCGAATGACTTCAAGGACATGCGTCCCCGTATCCGGCATCGCCCGCATCGGCTCCTCCCAAAGCCCCGGCGCGACCATAGCACGAACCGGCCGCGACGGTGCAGAAATCTTGCGCGGCCCGTTTAACGCGACAGGTCGATCAGGATTTTCAGCTGGCTGCCAGCTGGATCAAGCAGGGCGTCGAACCCCTCGCTGACTGCCTGATCCAGAGTGATGCGCTTGGTGATCACCCGGCTGGCCGGGATCGCGCCCGAGGCGATCAGCTCGATCGTGCGTGGCCAGCTATGGGTCGGATAACACCATGAGCCGCGGATTTCGGCATCTTTGAAGGTCAGCTGGAAAAAGTCAATGCTTCCCTTGCCCGGATGCAGACCGGTCTGGACGATAACACCCTGTTTGCGCACCGCATCAAGGCAGGATTGCAGCGCCCGTTCATTGCCGACGCATTCCAGCGCCACGTCGCAGCCAAGGCCCGAACCGGTGGCCTTGCGGACCTGCTCTCCGACGTCCTCGCGGGTGGGGTTTATGGTGACGACGCCCTGCACGACCTCGGCGGCCAGTTTCAGCCGCGTGTCATTCACGTCCGACACAAATAGCCGCGTCGCCCCAAAAGCCCTTGCGGTCAGCAGCGCAAGAATGCCGATGGGACCCGCCCCGGTGACCAGAACCGAGTCCCCCGCCGTGATCCGCCCGCGGTCGCAGGCATAGACGCACACGGCGGTCGGCTCGACCAGCGCGGCCTCTTCGTCGGTCATCCCGTCGGGGATCTTTTCGACGTTATAGTCGTTCAGCAGCGCCATCTCGGCCATCCCGCCCGAGATCCATGACAAGCCGACCAGCGCAAGGCTGCCCGAAAGGTTATGCCAGCCGCGATCGGCGAAATATTCATCGCTGCGCGGCATGATCAGCGGCTGAACCGCAACGCGGTCGCCGGTCGCGACTTTGGTCACGCCTTCGCCCACCGCGACGACCGTGCCGCCGAATTCATGGCCCAGAACCTGCGGTCCATGAGCGCCGGAACAGGGGTGTGGTTCGATCGGGATAAAGATCGGCCCCGAGGCATATTCATGCAGATCAGTGCCGCAGATCCCGACATGGCTGTTGCGGATCAGAACCTGACCGGGACCGGGCTGGGGTGGTTCGGGAATATCCTCGATACGCAGATCGCGGGCGGCATGGAAACGTAATGCTTTCATGGTGTTTCCCTTTAAAGTTCATCAAATGCTGCAAGGGCTTTTGCGGCATAGACCGTCCCGGGACCACCTGACATTTCGACGGCTACGGCCAGCACCTCCAGCAACTCGTCGCGGCTGGCGCCATGGGCCTTGGCTTCATTGGTGTGAAAGATGACGCAGTCCTCGCAGCCGCGCCCGATGGCGACGGCAAGGGCGATCAGTTCTTTCATCGCGGCGCTGATCCGGCCTTCGCAGGTGGCAGCGACCATCAGCCCGCGAAAGGCGGACATGGTCTTGGGATCGGCCTTGTATAGCGTGGCTGCACGCGCATTCATCTCGGTCAGTTTCTGTTTCGCGGTCATATCAGCACCATGCCTCCATCGACGACCAGGCTTTGCCCGGTCATGTAATTCGATCCGTCCGAGACGAGAAAGACCGAGACACCGGCCAGATCGTCGGGGCGCGAGGGGCGGCCAAGCAGGATCCCGGCCGAGAATTCATCGAAAGCCTGATTGTCGTGCTGGGTCAGCCCCTCATCCTTGAAGCCCCTGTCGATCAGTTTCCACATATCGGTGGCGACCACGCCCGGGCAGATCGCGTTGACGCAGATACCGTGGCTGCCAAAGGCCCGCGCTGCGGCCTGGGTCAGTGCCACGACCGCGAACTTGCTGGCCGAGTAATGGGCCAGCGGTTCATAGCCCTGTTTGCCGGCGATGCTTGCGGTATTGACGATCTTGCCGCCGCCGCCCTGGGCAATGAACTGTTTCGCGGCCTCCTGAATGCCGATCAGCACGCCCATGGCGTTCACATCCATGACGCGATGCCAATCTTCCTCGGTGATGTCGCTGAATGGTTTGACCTGTGCGATACCTGCATTGTTGAACATCGCGTCCAGCCGCCCGTATTCGGCGACGGTACGGGCAATCAGCTCGCGCATGCTGGTACGGTCGGTCACATCAACGGCAATGC
The DNA here is from genome assembly GCF_008932435.1 of Brucella pseudintermedia. Lineage (GTDB taxonomy): Bacteria > Pseudomonadota > Alphaproteobacteria > Rhizobiales > Rhizobiaceae > Brucella > Brucella pseudintermedia. Next base: position 18,453 of record NZ_WBWE01000024.1, read on the forward strand.
CTATTGCCTGACCGCCGTCGGCGCGGATCTCGGCAGCTGTGGCCTCGGCGCTGTCTATGGCGATATCGGCGATCACCACATGAGCGCCGGCCTGTGCCAGACCTGCGGCTATGGCGCGCCCGATGCCGCGGCCAGCGCCGGTGACGATGACCGAGCGGCCCTTGACGGAATTGCTCATGTCCTTCCCTCCCTTATTGCAAAGGGCCGCCCCCTTGGGGACGGCCAGCGGTTCAGGCGATAAAGTCGCGGATAAGGCGGTTTACCTCAGCTGCTTGCTCCATCTGGACCATATGGCCGGCGTCGGGGATGACGTGACACGTGGCCGAGGGCAGGTTTTCGGCATGAGCGGCGGGAATGATCGCATCGCCCTGACCCCAGATCACCTGCGTGCGCACGCCCGAGGCGGCCAGCGCCCCACCCATCTCTGCCGCTTGCCTGCCAGCACTAAAAAGGCTGCCTGCAAGTTCAGAAAGAAATTCAGAAACACCATCCAGTCTTTTGTATTTCAAAAGATCTTCGATCATTGACCGACTGACAAGAGACTGGTCGTTGAACAGATGCGCCAGCACCGGCTTAAGCTCTTTGCGCCCGGCGGCATTGACGAAACCGTCGATGTAGTCGCTGTTGATCTCGGGGCCGAGACCTGCCGAACAGATCAGCGTGACCGAGGCCGCGCGTTCGGGATGCCGCGCAGCCAGAGTGCCGGCGACAAGCCCGCCCATCGAGTGACCTGCCAGATGGGCACGTTCAAGCCCCAGACGATCCATGAAGGCCGTGACGGTCTCGACCAGCAGATCCAGCCCGGCGGGACGTGCCGATTTCACCGACTGGCCATGGCCGGGCAAGTCCGGCGCATAGACGGGGCCACCCTCGGCCAATGCGTCGATGTTGAAAAGCCAGTTGTCCAGATCGCCGCCAAAGCCGTGGATCAGGATCAGCGCTGTGCCTTGGCCCGGCCTTTCGGCGTAGCGGATCCGACCTATGGAAAGATCGGCATATTGATAGCTTGGACCGGCCGCCTCATCGTCACTTCCTGCCGCAGGGGTGGCATAAGAGGCGACATAGGCGTCGATTTCGGCATCCGTGACGTTTTCAGGCGCCATCACCGCCAGCAAAGCGCGGACGGGATAGGTCTCGCCCTCGGCGCCGATGCGGCGGCGTAACAGGCCGCCGTCGGCCGCCTCGACCACATTGGCGATCTTGTCGGTCTCGACATCCATGATCTCATCGCCGGGGCTGATCGTGTCGCCTTCCGAGACATGCCAGGCGGAAAGCTTGCCCTCTTTCATCGAGAGGCCCCATTTCGGCATCAGGATCGGGGTGATATCGGCCATGTCAGTTCTCCATCGTCTTGCGGACGGCCTCGGCGATGCGGGTGGCCGAGGGGACGTAGCTGTCCTCAAGCGAGGGCGAGAAGGGTACCGGCGCATGGGGCGGCGTCACCATCTGCACCGCCGCCTTGAGCGCGTCAAAGGCCTCTTGCGCCACGGTTGCCGATATGTCGGCGGCGATCGAACAGCGCGGGTTCGCCTCATCGACGCAGATCAGCCGTCCGGTCGCCTCGACGCTTTCCAGGACCGTGTCCATGTCGATGGGTGACAGGGTGCGCAGATCGATCACCTCGACCCCGATACCTTCCTTTTTCAGCAGATCGGCAGCCTCAACCGAGCGTCCGACCATCTGGCCATAGGTGACGATGGTGGCGTCGCCGCCTTCGCGGACGATGTTCGCCTCGCCAAAGGGGATGGTATAGGGTTCTTCGGGGACGTCGGCCGTGCTGGCGTAAAGGTTCTTGTGCTCAAGAAAGATCACCGGGTCATTGTCCCGGATCGACTGGATAAGCAGCCCCTTGCAGTCATAGGCATTCGAGGGGCAGACGACCTTGAGCCCCGGGATATGGGTGAAAAGCGGGGTCAGCATCTGGCTGTGCTGGGCAGCGGCGCGAAAGCCCGCCCCGCACATCGCCCTGATTACCACCGGAGTTTCGGCCTTGCCGCCGAACATGTAGCGAAACTTGGCCGCCTGGTTGAATATCTGGTCAAGGCAGACCCCGATGAAATCGACGAACATCAGTTCAGCCACCGGTCGCAGCCCTGCCGTCGCCGCCCCGATTGCCGCGCCGACATAGGCGCTTTCGGACAAAGGTGTGTCGATCATCTGATTGGGGTGTCTGGCATAAAGCCCCTTGCTGACCCCCAGAACGCCACCCCAGGCGTCGTCTTCGCCCTTGGCGCCGGCGCCGCCGACGATATCCTCGCCCATCATGATCACGGTGGGGTCGCGGGTCATTTCCTGATCCAGCGCCTCGTTCACCGCGTCCTTCATGCTGATGATGCGTGCCATGGTGAGCCCTCCCTCAATAGGTCACATAAACGTCGGTTGTCAGTTGCCCGGGTCCGGGCAGCGGCGCGGCCATTGCCCCGGCTACGGCCTCGTCAATCAGGGCCGCCACCTCGGAATCGATGGCGTTCAGCTCATCATCCGAGATCACGCCCGCCTGTGTGACCTTCTGGCGAAACAGCTTGAGGCAATCGTTGTGTTCGCGGTTGTATTCATTCTCGCCCGGGGCCTTGTAGGTCTGGGCATCGCCTTCGAAATGCCCAAAAAAGCGCACGTTCTTGCATTCAAGCAGCGTCGGCCCGCCGCCTTCGCGGGCGCGGCGGATGATCTCGCCAGCAGCCTCGTAGACCGCGAAAAAGTCGATGCCGTCGACGGTGATGCCCGGCATGCCAAAGCCCGTTGCCCGGTCCACATAGCTGTCCGAGGCGGTGGCGTAATCGACCGAGGTCGACTCGGCATAGCCGTTATTTTCCACCACAAAGATCGCGGGCAGGTTCCAGATCGCGGCCAGGTTCATGCTTTCCAGCACCGTGCCCTGGTTCGAGGCGCCGTCGCCGAAAAAGGTGATCCCGACCCCGTCATGACCAAGCTTTTGCGCCGCCAGCGCCGCGCCGCAAACCAGGGGCGCACCAGCACCAAGGATGCCGTTCGCACCCATCATGCCCAGCGACAGATCGGCGATATGCATTGAACCGCCCTTGCCCGCGCAACAGCCGGTCGCCTTGCCATAGATCTCGGCCATCATCGCCTTCACATCGACGCCCTTGGCGATGCAGTGGCCATGACCGCGATGGGTCGAAGCGATGCGGTCGCGGTCGTGCAGATGCATCATGATGCCCACTGCCGTCGCCTCTTCGCCGGCATAAAGGTGGACAAAGCCCGGGATCTCGCCACGGGCGAAATCGACATGCAGCCGCTCTTCGAAATCGCGGATGGTGCGCATTTTGCGATAGGCTTCGAGCAGCCGTTCCTTGGGTAGGGGAAACGGATTGGACATGAACTCCTCCCTTGTCCGGTTCAGTCTGGATTGCGGATAAACAGTCCGGCCTGCGCGGCACGGGCCATGCAGGCGGGCACATTGATTGTGCGGAAGGCATCGGGGATCAGTCGCACCCCGACCCGGTCGCCTTCGTCAAAGGTCAGCTCGCGCTCTCCGTCAAAGGCCAGGGTGCCGGCTTGGATCGAGGGCCGGTGCGTCTCACCCGGGGTCATCCGCGTGACCTCGGAAATGCCGACACGGTCGATCAGCCCCGGCGCAATCGGTGCCGTCAGTTGGCGTGGCGCGTCGGCCGACAGGCGGATGTGCCGCCCCTCGGGCGCATCGCGGTCCACCGGGTCGCACAGCCCCGCGATGGCTGACATGCCGATCGCCTGCGGCAGGCCGAAAGTCACGAAGAGATCGCGGAAACCGGCGGTTTTCCAGATCGCGCGTGCGCCGGTATAGCGGTCCTCGACGACAGCGACATCGACAAGCGCGATCTCTCGCCGGGTGCCAAGCGTCACCTCAAGCCATTTGTTCGCCCTTAGCGCCACATCGCCCGGCACCTGTCCCGAGGCGAATAACCCGACTGCGAGGCCAGTGATCGTCGGCTCGCGCAGTTCGGGAAAGGCATTGTTGGTCCCGGTCGAGACCCCCGCCACAGGCACATCCCCGCAGGCGCCGACCACCACCCGGTTGGTGCCGTCGCCGCCCAGCACCACGATAGCCGCGACACCTTCCGCAGCCATCATCCGGGCGGCGCGGGCGCTATCCTCGGGCGTGGCGGTAACGGGCATGTCGAGATAGCGCAGGCGGGGGAAAACCCCCTGTCCAAGGCGCTGTTCGCGCTGGATGCTGCGTTCCAGATGAAAGCGGATGCCGCCATGTTCGGGCATGGCGACGACCTCATCAACGCCGGTTGCGGCCAGCCCGGCCATCATGCGCAGCACGATGTTGGCCCGATCGTTGATGGGCAGGTTCCCTGCATGAGAGATCACCCGCCGGATGTCACGGGCAGAAACCGGATTGGCGATGATGCCGACCTTGACCATGTTCGTCCTCCCTGCCCATCATGCAAGCAACGCCGGTGCCAAATTCGGCAGGCCAGTTTTGCTGGGATTTCCGTGGGCAGGTGTTGCAAGGCGGTGCAACACTGTGGCGCAACAGGTCGGGGCAGAAAGGGCAGGATGCAAAGTCAGGAACAGCGCCAGATCCGCGGCCTTGCGTTAAGCCAACAGATGCGGCTGTCGCTTGATTTGTTGCGCATGGACGGCGCGCGCCTGCGCCGCAGATTGCGGCTGGAGGCGGCGCGCAACCCTTGTCTTGAGCTGATCGAGGCGGCGGATGCACTGTCCCCCCGACAGGCGCTGACGGATCAGATCGGCCTGTTGCGCCTTTCCGGGGCGGATGCCGGGCTTGCCCGCGCTTTGGTCCATTGCCTTGATGATCACGGCTGGCTGGTTGATCCCCTGCCCGAAATCGCAGGCTGGCTGGATGTGCCGGATGCGCGGATCGAGGCGCTTTTGCCGGTATTGCAGGGGCTTGAGCCGCCCGGCGTCTTTGCCCGCGATCTGGCGGAAAGTCTGCGGTTGCAACTGCGGGCGCGCGGGCGACTGGACCCGATGATCGAGCGGCTGCTTGGGCGGCTGGACCTTGCCGCCGCAGGCGATCTGGCAGCAATTCAGGCCCATTGCGGATGCGATGGTGAGGATGCGGCAGGAATGCTTGCCGATCTGCGCGCCCTGTCGCCCTATCCGCTGGCTGAGGGCGCAGTCCCCGCTGCGCCGCCCGAGCTGGAGTGGACCCCCGACGGCGGTGTCCGACCGCTTGATGCCCCCGCCCTTGGCCTGCGTCCAGAGGGGAGGGCTGGGGACACGGCCCTGGCCCGCGCGCTGGTTTCAGCGTGTCAGGCACGGGGGGCAAGCCTGTTACGCATCGCCTCGGCCATGGCCGAGGTTCAGGCGGGATGGCTACGCGGAGAGGGGGCGTTACGGCCGCTGACCCTGTCTGATCTGGCCGCGCGGCTGGGGCTGGCAAAAAGCACGATCAGCAGGGCGGTCGCCGGGGTGGCCATGCGCAGTCCGCGCGGTACCGTGCCTTTGCGCAGGTTGCTTTTGGCACCTGCCAGCCCGCGAAACCCGGGCATTGGGCGCGAGGGGGCACTGGCGGCACTGCGCGGGCTGATCGCGGAATGGCCGGCAGGTCAGCGGATCTCGGACGCGGCGCTGACGCAGGCACTTATGGGGCAGGGCGTTACCTTGTCGCGTCGGACAGTGGCGAAATACCGGGCTGAACTGGGCGTTTCCGGCTGGGGGCGGGGCTAAAGCGTCAGCCCGGTCCGGGATGGCCGATCGGGCGCGACAGCAGGTGACCGCGCTCGGCCAGCTGATCGGCCCCCACGGACGGGTCCAATTTGATTGTTAGTGCAATGATGGTCGTGGCGCCAGCGCGGGCGGCATCGCTGGTTGGGGTTGCAGGGCCGCCCGCGCGAATGCCGGAATGAAGACCTCAGG
>NZ_WBWE01000025.1 GCF_008932435.1 Brucella pseudintermedia
TCGACACCGACAATGACCGGACCTGGGGTGGTATCGGCGCTGGCGGCACCTATGCCTGGGCCGACAACAAATATGCCGTCTATGGCGAGGGCACAATTAACACCGCGCTCAACCACTTCGCCGACAGTTACACCCTCAAGGGCACCGTCGGTTTCAAGGTCAAGTGGTAGACCTCCTGACATAGGAAGGACCACCGAAAAACCTGAAGCTCCCGGCTCCGCGCCGGGGGCTTTTTTTTGAACCAAATGACCAAGGTGATGATACATTTGGCTTCATATGAAGCATTCCACCATTGCGTCTTGGCGCTACATCGGGCGGAGAGCCCGCATCACCGGCATAAATCAGATAATATGTATTATGGAACTAAGCCGCTTTCGTTTGTATGGGCGATCTTGCGGCAGGTCTCGTTGTTACATTGGCCAAGACGGCTCTGTGCATGATGTTCGGCTGTCAGCATTGTCAGGCTTCGATGAATTCGGCGGGCAAAGCCCGATCGTTCCAGCTTGCTATCCATGATGAAAATCTGCGCGAATCAGGTGACGCCGAGCGGCCTTTCGGTACTGACATTGACCACCAGAAAGCCCGGCATTTGTGGACTTTTTATAGCATGGCGGCTTCCCGTCAGAGTTATGTAAATTCCCCCAAACCGGAATTGTCCGTACCCAAATAATAGCAGGATGTCCGCATCAAAAAACCAGAATATATTAATTAAGTCAAACCGTTGATAAGTCCTCTTGCAAGTGGCGATCTTATCCATAAGATGCGGGGCATTTCAAAAATTTCAAAGGAGGGGTTCACAGATGTATCGCAAATTTCTACTGACAGGTGTGTGTCTTCTGGCGCTGGCCGGCGCTGCTTCAGCCGAGGTCGTTCTCAACCGCGGCAACGACACCGATCCGGCCACGCTTGACCATCATCGCACTTCGACGGTGGCCGAAGGCAATGTCCTGCGCGACCTTTATGACGGCCTCACCATTCAGGACGCGGACGGCAAGGCAATTCCGGGTGTGGCGAAATCCTGGGACATTTCCGAAGACGGCACGGTCTATACCTTCCATCTGCGCGATGACGCAAAATGGTCGAACGGCGATCCGGTCACCGCGGGCGATTTCCAGTTCACCTTCCGCCGCCTGATGGACCCGAAGACCGCCGCCGGTTATGCCAGCATGTTGTTCATCATCAAGAATGCCGAAGAAATTGCCGGCGGCAAGAAGCCGACCGATCAGCTTGGTGTCGAGGCCGTCGATGACCATACACTCAAGGTGACGCTGAACTCCCCTGCTCCCTATTTCCTTGAACTCCTGACGCACCAGACCGGCTTCCCGCTGCACCAGAAAAGCGTCGAAGCCAATGGCGACAAATTCACCACGCCCGGCAAGATGGTCACGAACGGCGCCTATATGCTGGAAAGCTTCACGCCGAACGACAAGATCGTGATGAAGAAGAACCCGCATTATTACGAAGCGGATCAGGTCAAGATCGATACGGTCAACTGGATACCGTTCGAGGACCGTGCAAGCTGCATGCGCCGTTTCGAGGCGAAGGAAGTGCAGATCTGCTCCGACGTTCCGGCCGAGCAGATGGACTATGTGAAGAAGAACCTTGCCAAGGAATTCCGCCTGGCGCCTTACCTCGGCGTCTACTACCTGCCCGTCAAGGGCAAGACGGCCGACAGCAAGCTGAAGGACCCGCGCGTCCGTCAGGCCATTTCTCTGGCCATTGACCGCGATTTCATCGCCGATCAGGTTTGGCAGGGCTCCATGCTGCCCGGCTATTCGATGGTTCCTCCAGGCATCGCCAACTATGTGAAGGATGCGCCGAAGCTCAACTATTCCGACGACATGCTGGAACGCGAAGACAAGGCCAAGGAACTGTTGAAGGAAGCAGGCGTCGAACCGAACACTCTTTCGGTCGAACTGCTTTACAACACCTCGGAAAACAACAAGAACACCATGGCCGCCATTGCCGATCAGCTCGGCAATATCGGCATCAAGGCATCGCTCAACGAAACCGAAGGGGCAACCTACTTCAACTTCATGCGTGACGATGGCCCGTTTGACATCGCCCGCGCTGGCTGGATCGGCGACTACAACGATCCGCAAAACTTCCTCTTCATCAGCCAGAGCGATGTGAGTTTCAACTATTCCAAGGTGAAGAACGCCGATTACGACAAGAAGATGGCTGAGGCCGAGAAAACCCTTGATCTGAATGCCCGCGCAAAGGTTCTGGCCGAGGCCGAGCAGATCAAGCTTGATGAATTGAGCAATATCCCGATCCTCTATTATTCGTCGCGCGCGCTCGTTTCGGACAAGATCGACGGTTGGAACGACAACCTGATGGATAGTCACAAGACGCGCTGGCTTTCGTTAAAACAATAAATTTTCAGCTCGGGCTGCGCTTATCGGCGCGGCCCTTTTTCTTCCCGTAGTTCCGGAAACGCCCTTTTTCGGGGTGCATATTTTGTAAAAAAGCATATGGGAGCTTTTAATGGTTCGCGGAATTTTGATGACAGGCGTTTGCCTGATGGCGCTTGGCGGCGCCGCATCGGCAGAAACAGTACTCAACCGGGGCAATGATACCGATCCCGCCACGCTGGACCAGCAACACACGACCACTGTTTCGGAAAACCGTGTCCTGCGCGACCTTTATGAAGGTTTGCTGACGCAGAACGAAAAAGGCGAAGCCATTCCCGGCGCCGCATCCTCCTGGGACATCTCCGAAGACGGCCTGACCTACACGTTCAACATGCGCGAGAACGCCAAATGGTCGAACGGCGATCCGGTTACCGCCGGCGATTTCGAGTTCACTTTCCGCCGCATCATGGACCCTAAAACCGCTGCCGGATATGCCAGCGTCCTCTACGCCATCAAGAATGCCGAGGAAGTCGCAACCGGCAAGATGCCGCTTGACCAGCTTGGGGTGAAGGCGCTCGACGACAAGACATTGCAGATCACGCTCAAGAACCCTGCCCCGTATTTTCTGGAACTGCTCACCCACCAGACCGGTTTTCCGCTCAACCGGAAAGCCGTCGAGAAATTCGGCGACAAGTTCACCTTGCCCGGCAATCTCGTGACCAATGGCGCCTATACGCTCGTCAGCTTTAATCCCAACGACAAGATTTCCATGAGGAAGAACCCCAACTACTGGGATGCTTCCAATGTGAAGATCGATGCGGTGAATTGGATACCGTTTGAAGATCGTGCAAGCTGCATGCGCCGTTTTGAAGCGAAGGAAATCGACATCTGTTCCGATGTTCCAGCCGAGCAGATGGACTATGTGAAGAAGAACCTGAGCGGCCAGTTCCGCCTCGCCCCCTATCTCGGCATTTATTATATCGACATCAAGGGCGAGCCTTCGAGCAAGCTGCGCGATCCGCGCGTGCGCAGGGCCATTTCCATGGCTATCGACCGTGATTTCCTCGCCGATGAAGTCTGGCGCGGCGTCATGCTGCCGGCAAGCTCGATGGTGCCGCCCGGCATCGTGAATTACGTCAAGGACGCCCCGAAGCTGGATTTCGCGGACGAGGACGTGCTGGACCGTGAGGACAAGGCCAGGGAATTGCTGAAGGAAGCCGGTGTCGAGCCGGGAAGCCTTTCGGTAACGCTGCGCTACAACACCTCGGAAAACCACAAGAATACAATGGCGGCAATCGCCAACATGCTGGGCAATATCGGCATCAAGGCGACCCTGAATGAAGTCGAGGGAACGACCTTCTACAATTACCTTCAGGAAAAGGGGATGTTCGACATCACCCGCGATGGCTGGATTGGCGATTATAACGATCCGAATTCGTTCCTCGAGCTCTATACCACCGGCAATTACTTCAATTATGCCGAGTGGTCGAACAAGGATTACGACGCGCTGATGGCGAAATCCGCAACCACGACCAATCTCGCCGACCGGGCGAACATCCTGGCTGATGCGGAGAAGATTCTGCTCAGCGAAGGAGCCGTCGTGCCGCTGATGTATTATTCGTCCACCGCTCTCGTTGCCGACCGTGTTCAGGGTTATGAAAACAACCTGATGAATTCGCACGGCACGCGCTGGCTATCCCTGAAGAACTGAGAACGCAAAAAGCAAGGCCCAAGAAGCATTTCCGGCAAAGGTGCGAACGTTTTTGCGCAAGGGAAATTCGTGAGGACAAAGAGATTGGGATTTGCCGGATCGCTGCAAGGCGGTTCGGCAAAGAAGGGAAGAGAACATGCTGGGCTATACGCTCCGACGATTGGGTAGTGCGATACCCACGATATTCATCATCATCACGCTGACGTTCTTTCTGATCCGGCTGGCGCCCGGCGGACCTTTCGACCTGGAAAGGCCCATCGACCCGCTGATCCTGGAGAACCTCAAGAAGGCCTATAATATGGATGCGCCGCTGTGGCAGCAGTATCTGATTTATCTGGGCAATCTTCTGCATGGCGACCTTGGGCCAAGCTTCACGCGGCGTGACTTTACGGTGAATGATCTCTTCGCGTCCGGCCTGCCGGTTTCGATCGTGCTCGGCACGCTTGGCCTCACGCTTGCGGCGATCATCGGAACGTTTCTCGGCACGCTTGCCGCTTTGAAACAGAACTCGGCCATCGACTATTTCGTCGTGGCGCTCGCCACATTCGGCATCACCACGCCAAACTTTGTCGTGGCCCCTCTCCTCAGCCTGCTGTTCGGCGTCATTCTCGGCTGGGTCCCGGCTGGCGGCTGGTCCTCGGCCAATATAAGCTACTGGATATTGCCGGTGCTCACCCTTGCATTGCCCCAGGTCGGCGTCATTGCGCGCCTCGTGCGCGGCGCGACGATCGAGGCATTGCGCGCCAACCACGTGCGCACGGCGCGCGCCTATGGCCTGCCTTCCCGTGTGGTTGTGGGCGTTCATGCATTGCGCGCCGCCATGCTTCCCGCCGTTTCCTATCTCGGCCCCACCGCCGCTGGCCTTCTCACCGGTTCGGTCGTGGTCGAGACGATCTTCGGCATCCCCGGCATCGGCCGTTACTTCGTGCAGGGCGCGCTCAGCCGCGATTACACCCTCGTCATGGGAACCGTTGTCGTCATTTCGATCTTCATCGTGGTTTTCAACCTGATCGTCGATCTTCTTTATGCATGGCTTGATCCGAGGGTTCGCTATGACTGATCTTACTGTACCGACGGAAACAGCCCGGCTGGAAGTCCCCAGCCGCTCGCTCTGGCAGGATGCATGGCTGCGCCTGCGCAAGAACAGGGCCGCCGTGGCAAGCGCCATCGTGCTTTTGCTGATGGCTTTTCTGGGCGTGTTCGGCCCGATGCTGAGCCCGCATCCCTATGACAAGATTTATCCGCAGTTCGTGCGCGTGGCACCGAGCCTCGAAGCCTATCCGCGCGCGGATACGATCATGCCGGGCCTTGAACGTGAACTGGCGCGGGCGCGACTGAAGGCTGCCGGTGAGCCAGCATTGACCGGCAACAATGTTGTTGTCGATTTCACCGCGCAGCGCCCGACAGACGAGCGTGTGCTGCGCTATTTCGAGCGTTCCGACCTGTTCAGCAATCCAAAGATCGAACTGGCGCAGGACGGGCTTTCCGGCAAGCTGACGCTCAATGTCAGCCGCAACTATTTCCTGCTCGGCACCGATAATCTGGGCCGCGATCTGATGACCCGCATCTTCGTCGGCGTTCGCATGTCGCTCGCCATTGGCCTGCTGGCCTCTGCAATGTCGCTGATCCTGGGCGTGTCCTATGGCGCTATTTCGGGTTATCTGGGCGGCCGCATCGACAATGTGATGATGCGGCTGGTCGATATTCTCTATTCGCTGCCCTTCATCTTCTTCGTGATATTGATGCTGGTCTTCTTCGGACGATCCATTTTCATCATCTTCATCGCCATCGGCGCGACGGAATGGCTGGATATGGCGCGCATCGTGCGCGGACAGACCTTGAGCCTCAAACGGCAGGAATTCGTGCAGGCGGCGGAGGCGCTCGGCGCGACGCGTAGAGGCGTCATCACCCGCCACATCATTCCCAATGCGCTCGGTCCCGTCATCGTTTTCGTGACGCTGCTGGTGCCGAAGGCAATCCTGCTCGAAAGTCTCCTTTCCTTCCTCGGTCTTGGCGTTCAGGACCCCCTCACCTCTCTTGGGCTGCTGATTTCCGAAGGCGCCCAGAACATGCGCGGCGCCGGCTGGCTGTTGATCTGGCCTGCCGCAACGCTGACCATCATCCTGTTTGCGCTGAACTTCCTTGGCGACGGCCTGCGCGACAGCCTCGACCCGAAGGACCGCTGAGATGACAAGTGAAAACATTCTGAGCGTGCGCGACCTGAAGGTCACTTTCGACACGCATGACGGCCCGGTCGAGGCCGTGCGCGGCATCAATCTCGATGTCCGGGCGGGCGAGACCATCGCCATCGTGGGAGAATCCGGTTCGGGCAAAAGCCAGACAACCATGGCGCTGATGGGGCTTCTGGCCCAGAACGGCAAGGCAACCGGCCAGGCGCTTTATCGCGGACAGGATCTGATCGGCATGCCCGAAAAGAAGCTGAACACCATCCGCGGCGCAAAGATCACCATGATCTTTCAGGAGCCGATGACGTCGCTCGACCCGCTCTACCGGATCGGCGACCAGCTTGCCGAGCCGCTGCGCTATCATCGCGGGTTGAGCAAGAAGGATGCGCGCCCGCGTATTCTCGAACTGCTCAAGCTCGTCGGCATTCCCGAACCGGAACGCCGCATCGACAGCTATCCTTATGAGCTTTCGGGCGGGCAGCGCCAGCGCGTCATGATCGCCATGGCGCTCGCCAACGAGCCGGATATCCTCATTGCAGACGAACCGACGACCGCGCTCGACGTCACCATTCAGGCGCAGATTCTGGATCTTCTGGCCAATCTGCAAAAGCGGCTTGGAATGGCAGTGATATTCATCACGCACGATCTCGGCATCGTGCGGCGCTTTGCCGACCGGGTCTATGTGATGCGCTCCGGCGAGGTGGTCGAAACGAACGAAACGGAAAAGCTCTTCAGCGCTCCCGAGCACGCCTATACGAGGATCCTGCTCAATGCAGAGCCGGAAGGCGAGAAAGCCTCTCCCGGCGACGATGCGCCGGTGCTCGTTCGCGCCGACAATGTGAAGGTCAATTTTCTCATAAGCAAGCCGTGGTTTGGCGCCGCCAACTATCTCACCGCCGTCAACAATGTCTCGCTGACGCTGAAACAGGGCCAGACCATCGGCATTGTGGGTGAATCCGGTTCCGGCAAGTCCACGCTGGGGCGCGCCATCCTGCGGCTGATTGCCTCCGAAGGCCGCATCGCCTATCTGGGGCAGGAATTGCCGCACGAACCGCAGGCGATGCGGCCCAAGCGCCGCGAATTGCAGCTCGTCTTTCAGGACCCGTTCGGCTCTCTCAGCCCGCGCATGACGATCGGGCGCATCATTACCGAGGGGCTTTTGATCCACGAACCGAACCTTTCGGCAAAAGAGCGCGACCGCCGCGCGCAGGAAGCGCTGAAGGAAGTCGGCCTTGATCCGGCCATGCGCAACCGCTACCCGCACGAATTTTCAGGCGGGCAGCGCCAGCGCATCGCCATCGCGCGCACGATGATCCTTAAACCGCGCGTCATCGTGCTCGACGAGCCGACAAGTGCGCTCGACCGTTCGGTGCAGAAGCAGATCGTCAACCTTCTGCGCGACCTGCAGAAAGACCATGGACTGTCCTATCTCTTCATCAGCCACGACATGGCTGTCGTGCGCGCCGTCTCCGACTATGTGATCGTCATGAAGAACGGGAAGATTGTCGAGCAAGGCGACACCGAACAGGTCTTCGATCATCCGCGAGAGGATTACACCAAGGCCCTGATGGCGGCGGCACTCAGCGAAGAGCGCTTCGGCACATGACAAGCTGGCGGAAATGGACCTGATTTTCAGGTCCATTTTCTTTCCCGCGTGAGGGTTCAGGCAACGTTATGCAGCTCGGTGCATACCTTGTTGCGTCCCAGATTCTTGGCGCGATAAAGCGCGGCGTCCGCCCGGTGGAATACGGTCTGGAAATCACGGTCTCCCGGCGTACAGAATGCGATGCCCGCACTGGTCGTCGTGGAAAAATCTCCGGCCAGCGCTTCAAAAACCGTCGCTTCAAAGGCTTTGCGGATCGCATCAGCCAAAGAGAGAACCTCGCTGTTCGGTTTCTGTCTCAGGACCAGCACAAACTCCTCGCCGCCGACACGCGAAATCAGGGCCTCGCTTCTGACATGGCTGCGCAGGACATTGGCAAAGCTTCCCAACACCCGATCTCCGATGATGTGGCCGTGCGTATCATTGATCGACTTGAACGCATCGAGGTCGAAGATCACGACGGAATCGCCGAGCTGCAACTCATCATCGGTCAGCATGTCGTAAAGGGCGCGCCTGTTCAGCAATCCGGTCAGGCTGTCGGTGCGCGCGTCATTGGCATGGCGGCGCGCAATACGCGATTGGGTGAAATTCAGCGACAGGGCGCCAATGCCCGTAATGCCGATAATTACCGTTATGGCATTGATGTTTTCAGCCCAGTTGCTTGGAATCGTGGTCATCACCCATTGCCGGTCGTAGAGGATCACCGCACCGCACAGAAAGAATGAAACCGCCGTCACGACATAGAGCGCAATCATGCCCGTCACGGACACTGGCGCCTCCCGATAGACATGAAAATACTCTTTTGCCGTCATCACAAGCAACAGGGCCGATGTCAGGTTGAAAATTGCCGTGCCGGTGCCCGTCTGCCCCGCCAGAATCGGAAATATCGTGGCGCAGATCACGGCAATCGCCAGAAAGATCAAAAAGCGGCCGCGGATCGCACGGCCCGAAATCTGCCGCGAACCGAGGATCAGCAGTATGAAACCGATGCTTTCGAGGGTGAAGGCGACAATGGAAGCCGTGGCGAGCGGAAGCGGCCCGGCATAATAAACCACTGCCCCCGTGCCGAGCAGGATCATGCCAAGGCACCCCCACAGCAAGAACCTGTCGCGGGAGTTCTGGTACCAGACACTCAGGATCGTCAGGGCTACTGCCAGGGCACAGATACCCGCCGCAAAAAACAGAGTATTCTCGTCAAATCCCAAAGATGCCTTCCCCCGCCGCAAGACGCCGCCTGACAGACTTTACTTCAGCTCTTTATAATAAGCGATAAGCAATCTGCTTCCGCTGAGCAAGCATCGGGCGATGCGGCACCTTAACCGCAGAAGCTAAAAACTTTTTTATTCCGGCCACTTGAACAGCCGCTGCGGCTTACTAAATCGACGCCGTCACACTAACATTTTCGTTCGATCAAATGGAGGTTCTGATGAGCGACCGTTTGTTTGACAGTCCTGTATTCGTTAAGGACGGCCCCTATCTCATTCGCGAAATTGCCTGCGTTGAAGACGCAATAGACTTTCTTTATGAATGGCCGGAGCATGACCGCGATGTCATATATGAAATGACATGGAAGGCATGTTGCGATGCGCAGAACGGTCTCAAGCCGTTGAAGGTCGCGCGCCATGCGGTAGCCGGCTTCGCCCTCAAGCGAAATATTCTCGAAGAACCGCAAACAGCAATTCCATGGACATCGAACGCTCGATCCGGCAGCGGCAGGGTTCCGGCATAAGAGTTCCCTGATGCATTGGTATTTTGTGATCGAAGGGACGATCCTTGCAGCCCTTTTGACGGTAACAGCGGCGCTGGTGTGGAAAAATCAGCGCAGGCGCTGATCATATAAAGCAAAACCCCGGCACCCAATGGGCCGGGGTTTTGCTTTTTCCGGATAAGGACATGCATTTTCAATGTTTCAGCTAAAACCGGAAATGCCCTGTCCTCCGATCTGCATCAAGCTGCCAGCGAAGCCATGTCGATCACGAAGCGGTAGCGCACGTCGCTCTTCAGGACGCGTTCATAGGCTTCGTTGATTTCCTGGATATTGATCTTCTCGATTTCGGAAACGATGTTGTGCTGGCCACAGAAGTCCAGAATTTCCTGGGTTTCCTTGATCGATCCGATCATCGATCCCGCGAGCGACTTGCGGCCGGGAACGAGCGAGAAAGCATGCACCGGCACCATATGTTCCGGCACGCCGACAACAACCATCGTGCCGTTTACCTTGAGCAAGGCGAGATAGGCATTCCAATCGATGGCGACACCGACGGTGCAGATGATGAGATCGAACGTTCCGGCCAGTTTTTCAAAGGTAGCCTTGTCGCTGGTGGCGTAATATTCATGAGCGCCGAGCTTGAGACCATCTTCCTTTTTGGAAAGCGACTGGCTGAGAACCGTCACATGCGCGCCCATCGCGTTGGCAAGCTTGACGCCCATATGCCCGAGTCCGCCCATGCCGATGATCGCGATCCGCTTGCCGGGGCCCGCATTCCAGTGGCGCAGCGGCGAATAAAGCGTGATGCCCGCGCAAAGCAGCGGCGCTGCCGCATCGAGCGGGAGATTGTCGGGCATGGAAAGAACATAGCCTTCCTTGACGACGATATGATCGGAATATCCGCCCTGCGTCCGTCCCTTTCCTTCCGCATCGGTGCTGTTGTAGGTCTGGATGAGACCGGGGAGATACTGCTCGTTGTCGACATCCCGGCTGGCGCAGCCGACACAGGAATCCACGAAACAGCCGACACCGACCTTGTCGCCCACCTTGAACTTGGTGACGGCATCGCCCACGGCGGTGACGACGCCCGCGATTTCATGCCCCGGAACGATTGGGTAAACGGCATTCTTCCATTCATTGCGGACGGTATGGATGTCGGAATGGCAGACGCCGCAATACTGGATCGAGATGACCACGTCATCCGCGTTGGGCTCGCGCCGTTCAAACGTGAACGGAACCAACGGCTCGTCTGCATCCGTAGCAGCATAACCTCTTGCTATGGCCATGATAGACTCCATTTATTGGATTGGGGAAGCAGACGGAATATGCCGGAGACACGTGCGGAAGCGGTAGACCGATCCTGCAAGCTTCTTGCACGATCCTGCAAAGATGCCTGCTTCACGATTGCGACACAGGTCTGCGTGATAGATAGTCGCTCCATTCCAACTCATCCGAAGCGGATCATCCATGACGTCACTGACAGACACCTATGAGGAGCTTGCCGCTCTCGCGGAGCGTTTCACCGGACAGGACGGCGAATATCGCACGCCAATCGAAGGTCTGGGGATCAGCAGGCGCACGACGCCGAGCATACCGTGCCACAGCAGCTACCGGCCTTGCCTCGCCATGGTGTTGCAAGGGGCAAAATCGCTGCGCCTCGGTTCGGAAACGATCAACTATACCAAGGGCGAATATCTGGTGACGTCGCTCGACCTGCCTGTGACATGGCGCGTGGTCGAAGCGAGCCCGGAAGCACCGCATCTGTGTCTTGCTCTCGCCATCGACAGCGAAAAACTGACCGACCTGATCGGCCGTGTCGATGTTCGCAGGCGAATGATGGTCGATGGCGATCAATGGGGGATCACCGTCAATGCCGCGCCTGCTGGATTGCTTGACGCGGCCTTGCGCCTGCTGCGCCTTCTCGACAGTCCCGACGACATTCCGGTGATGGCGCCGCTGATCGAGCAGGAAATCCTCTATCGCCTTCTGACGGGTCCTGGCGGCGAGCGGCTGATCAACATTGCCACCGCCGACAGCCAGGCCAACCGTATTGCGCGGGCCATTGCCTGGCTGCGCCAGAATTTTGCAGCGCCGTTGCGGATCGAACAGCTGGCAGAGCACGTCAATATGAGCGTGTCGTCGTTTCACCACCATTTCAAGGCGATCACGGCGATGACGCCGGTACAGTATCAAAAGCAGCTGCGCCTGAACGAAGCCCGCAGGCTCATGCTGGTCGAGCGGCTGGACGCCGGAACGGCAGGCCATCGCGTGGGCTATCAAAGCCCGTCGCAGTTCAGCCGCGAATACAGCCGCTTCTACGGAAACCCGCCCATGCGCGACATTGAAGCAGCGTAGATAATAAAACGGCGGAACTCGCGTTCCGCCGTCGTTTTCTTGTCAGTGGGTCTGGCTGCTGCGGACCGCTGCGACGTCAGCCGCCTTCACCGGCCCTGCGCTGTTGCCCCATGCGGAGCGGACAAAGGTAGCCAGTTCGGCAACTTCGTCATCCGTCAGGCGGTCGGCATAGCCCTGCATCACCAGACGCATCGGACGCTTTGCCGTGGACGGAACCTCCGCACCGTGCAGGATGATCGAGATCAGCGGCTTCGTTTCCGAACCGGTCACGAGATCATTACCCGCAAGCTCGGGGAAGATTCCCGGCGCGCCCCTGCCCGTCACGAAATGGCAGGCAGCGCAGTTGTCGATATAGAGGCGCGCGCCAAGCGGCATGTCCGGAGAAGCCTCCGTCAGCATCTTTGTCGTTGCCTCGCCGGCGGCGTCAGCCGGGGCGGCTGGCAGGGCCTTGGATGCCTTCACGGCAAAGTCCTGCGGCACTTCAACGGCAGCACCGTCAATACCCTTCAGGAATGCGGCAATCGCCAGATTGTCGGCATCGGTGAGATGCTGAAGCGAATGTTCGACCGCAAGGCCCATTTCGCCATTGGCTGTGGAGTAGGAGTTGCGGCCTGTTGCAAGATAGGTCGCCAGTTCCTCGATGGACCATTTCTGCGGAGCGGAGTTTTCGCCGCGCAGCGATGGCGCGTTCCAGCCATCGACAACACCGCCGGTGAGGAAGTCCTTGTCACCGACCTGCGTGCCGCTCTGCGCCATCAGCGGATTGCGCGGGCTGTGGCAGGCGGCGCAGTGAGCGGGGCCCTCGACCAGATACTGGCCGCGATCCTGTGCTTCCGACTTGCCTGCCGCCTTGAAGCCCGCTTCCTGACCGAGAGCCAGCCAGTTCCATGCACGAATGCCGAAACGCATGTTGAACGGGAAGCCGAGCTTGGTTTCCTGAACGACATTGTTCACCGGCTCCACCTGATGCATGAAATAATCATACAGCGCACGGACATCTTCTTCCGTCAGCTTGCGATAGTTTTCATAAGGCATTGCCGGATAGAGATGCACGCCATCGGCGCGAATGCCGTCATAGAGAGCGGCGCGGAACTGGTCGAGCGTCCAGTTTCCGATGCCGGTTTCCTTGTCCGGGGTGATGTTGGTCGTAAAGATCGTGCCCATCGGGCTTGCAATCGGGCGTCCGCCGGCAAAGGGCTTGCCGCCTTCCGCCGTATGGCAGGCCATGCAGTCAGATGCATACATGACATATTGGCCCTGCCCTTCGGCAGGTTTCCAGTCCGCAGCCAGTTCCTTGGTCGGCTTGGTGAGTTGCACCGGCACGAAGATGAAGGCCAGCAGCGCAACAATTCCGATGACGACAAGTGCGCCGATTATGCGAAGAAAAGTTTTCATCACCATTCTCCTCAGATCAGCGGACGCGGATTGGACAGGTATTGCGTGCGGATCGCATGTGCAGTCGAATAGGCAAGTCCGCCGAGCAGACCTGTCGGATTGTACTGCGTGTTCTGCACGAAATTGCCCGCGCCGGTGAGGAACACGTTGTGTTTGTCCCATGCCTGCGAATAGCGGTTGACCACGCCCTCACGCGGATTATCCGACATGATATGGCCGCCCGTATTGTGCGTCGTCTGGTATGGACGCACGTCATACTGCGCGCCTTCCTTCTTGAAGGAGGACTGCATCAGGTCCGGATTCATCGTCTTGGCGAGCGCTTCCATCTTTGTCTTCATGAACTGGGTCATCCGGATATCGTTCGGATTCCAGTTGAAGGTCATGCGCATGAGCGGACGGCCATGGCGGTCCTTGTAAGTCGGGTCCAGATCGAGATGGTTGGTTCGGTAAGACATGTGCGAACCATGGCTGCCGATCGACATGGAATGGCCGTACCATTCGGCGATGGCCTTTTTCCACGCGCCGCCCCAGGCCGGTGTACCGGATGGCAGCGCCATGCTGCGGATCGGCTGGCCGTTGGTCTGGCCCGCGCGCCAGTACGAACCGCCGATGAAGCCTTCGCGTCCGAAATCGATCTGGTTGACACCGAAATCGTCGATGCACATGCCGTTCGCTCCGGTGCCGATGAACGGATTGAACTCCTCATCCTTGAAGAAGAGCGTCACGCCGCCATTCATCTGGTACGCATAGTTGCGCCCGGTGACGCCCTCGCCCGTTACCGGGTCGTATGGCTGGCCAATGCCCGACAGAAGCGCCAGATGCACGTTGTTGAGCGAGAAGGACGCAAGGATGACGATGTCGGCGGGCTGGAAGACTTCTTCCTGCGTCGCCTCGTCGAAATAGGTCACGCCCGTGGCGGTCTTGCCGTCCGGCGCCATTTCGACGCGCAAAACTTCCGACTCCGTGCGATAGGAGAAGTTCGGCATGCGCTTCAACGCATCGAGAATTGCCGTCTGCGGCGACGATTTGGAATATTGGTAGCAGCCGAAGCGCTCGCAGAAACCGCAGTGATTGCACGGCCCCATCTGCATGCCATATTCATTGACATAGGCGGTCGAGGCAATGCCGCCCGGCGACGGGAACGGGTGGTAGCCCATGCCCTGGGCCGCATCGGCAAATTTCCGTCCGTCCCAGGTCGTATGCATCGGCGGCATCGGATACTCATTGGAACGCCAGCCCTCGAACGGGTTGCCGCCCTCAACGATCTTGCCCTTGATGTTGCCCGCCTTGCCGGAAATGCCCGCGACACGCTCGAAACGGTCGAAGAACGGCTCAAGTTCGTCATAATGGATCGGATAATCGCCAAGGAGCATGTCTTCGGGAATGATCTGCTCGCCCCAGCGTTCCTTTACGTAGGAGCGCAGGCGCAGTTCTTCCGCTTGCGGACGCCAGTTCAAGCCGTTCCAGTGCGTGCCTGCTCCGCCGACACCGTTGCCGGGCAGAAACGAACCGAAGCTGCGGTAGGGCAAGGCAACTTCGTCGGCATTGCGGCGGATGGTGACGGTCTGCTGGCTGGCGCGCTGCATCATCTTCAGGCGCACGCCATATTTCAGCTCGTCGATCATGTTGGGATATTTGAAATCGGGGACCGTGTTCTGGTCATGCCCGCGCTCAAGCGCGACGATTTCAAGCCCTTCCTGAGCCAGTTCCATCGACAGAATGGCGCCGGTCCAGCCAAGGCCGACCACCACCACGTCTTTTTTCTTTTCCTGACGTGCCATGCTCAAGCCCTCTCGCCCTTGATCGAAACCGGACCCAGCGGGTAGCGGACATTGTAGCGTTCGACCCATTCCTTGTAGCTGCCGCGCGCACCGGGGAAGCCGATATAGCTCCACGCCTGCATCCCGTGATTGCCGCCATACATCGGATCGGCGAAATAGCCTTCCTTGGTGTTCTGCAGCAGAAGCGTGAAGAAGTCGCGCAGTTCAGGCTGCAAGCCGACCTCGCCTTTCTGCAATGAGGTCAGGGCGGCGTCCTGCTGTTCGGTCGTCAGGGCAGAAAAAGCCGCGCCATATTTCTGCTCGCACCATGCGTTGAACGCGGGAATGCCCTGCCGGTAAATCTGCGCGGGGTTGAGCGGCGTCTGCCAGCCGCGCGTCGGATCGGCGGACGGATCGTGGGGGCCGACCATGTACCAGTCATCCGCGCGACCGAAATCGCCGGCGAGCTGGAGATCGATGAATACGGGAACACGAGCTTCGATGGCGCCGGGGCCATCGCCTTCGGACGGGATCAGCCTTGCCGTCGCGGCAAGAATGAAAGCCCATTCGACTTCATTGAAATACTGGCGTTCATATTGTTCGAGTGGAACCGGGGGAGTTTGCGGTTCCGCTTTTGCTGAGACAGCGAGCCCTGAAAGCACCACGCTTGCTGCGGAGGCTTTCAGAAAACTGCGACGACTCGGATATCCGGGGAGGTCGGTCATTGTCGTTTCCTGCCGATTAGGTGGGTAAGACTTTTGGGGTGTTTCCGAGAAAATTCCACGATACGCAGATGAGAAACATGAGCGCTGGATACACATACCTCCAACATAGTTCAAATATCTTGTACCCTAGTTGTGCATAAATGTGAGCAGTTCATTATAAAAGTGAGCCTTATGCACATTCGCAAAGCCCTGCAGAACGACCGGAAACCGCCTGCTGGAGCCGGTTTGCGGAGTGATTTCACAATCGCGTGAATGCTAAATTTGCCCCGCCGAATATTGCCCGCTAACGTCATTCAGCCCGCTTCGGGAGGCAGAATTCGCCTCGACTGCCCGGAACCGGCACTGGCTTTTCACGTTGAAAGCGGTGGCAGAAAGGGGTCATTATGGTGATGTCGTGGTTTCCGCGCGACGGGAGTGAAGCGAAGGGAGGTCAGAAAAATGAAGGCACGCACAGCGACTGTCGGTGATCTTGAAAGCGTTTTTCATGACCTTTCAAGGCGCATGGCGATCGAATATATCGCCGCCGGCAAGGACACCAAGGCCGCCTATGACAACCTGATGATGAACCTGCGGGAAGGCCGTGCGCATGCCTTGCTGCAAAACGATAAGGTGGTGGCAATCATTGCCTGGCACGAGGCGGACGGCGCGACCGACACGCTTTTTGCGGCGAAGGAAGAATTCTTCAACCGCAATACGGTGCGCTTCTGCAGACAGCATATCCGGCAGATTCAGGCGCTGGCAGGCGGTCTGCCTGTCCACTCGCGAAGCTGGCTCGACCGTTCCGACATTGTGAAATGGTTCCGGATCATCGGCTATGAGGAAAAGGGCATCGAGAATGGCGCCCGGCTTTTCGAGCTGCCCGCCCCCACTGATGCGATAGTCTCCGCATGATTTTCGCCGCCGGAACAGTTTCGGCGGTTTCCCCGGTAAAAGCAAAATCCGACCGCAAAGCCATCGAACTTGAGAAGTCTGTTCCTTGATGAATAGGGCTCGTTAGCTCACCATCACACCATGGACACGAGCTATATCTATATCGCCATCGCCCTGCTTCCATTCCTGCTTTGGAGCACGATCATCGTCGTGCTGTCGGAACTGGATATCGACGCCGGTCATACGGACCGTGACAGCACGGGTGGAGATCGCCCGACCGAGGACCAGATGGCGGACGTCGTGACCATTCCCTACGGCCTGATCTTCCCGCTTTATTATCACACACCGACCGCAACGCGCGAAATCGGCTGACCGTTCCCAATGCGCAGCACAACCTTTGTTGGCAGGCGCTCACACCTGCCAGACAGGGTTGCCGCGGCGCAGGCAAAGTGTTGCAGATTGATCGCAGCCGCCAACCTGCTCTGAGCCTTCCCCTCCGATTGCCCGCTATTAATTGTTGACTTTATTACTCCATTTTATAGTTGAGTACGATACTCCAATTTAATGTCGTTGAGAGGGGGCTCTCGCGGCATGCTTGTGAACCGAGGGACACACATGCATTTCAATTCCCGCCACGGTCGGCTGAACTTGGCTTTGACCTGCTCCACCCTTCTTGCTTCGACTGCGATTTCGCTTGCTCAGGATAGCGCGCAGCCACTCGTTCTCGACACGGTTACGATCCAGTCGCAGAGCAACGACACCCTCGTTCAGGACGGATATGTCGCCAAGCGGGATCGTGAGGGCACCAAAATCGACACGGATATCATCAGGATTCCGCAGTCCATTTCGGTCGTCACCCAGCGCCAGATGGAAGACCAGAAGCCTGTTACGCTCAACGACGCGCTGAGCTATACGGCGAGCGCCAATCCGAACAATTTCGGCTTCGATACACGGTATGATGCGTTCTATCTGCGTGGTTTTCCGGCCTATTACACCGGCATGTTCCGCGATGGCCTGCGCATCATCAACGGCCCGTCCGCCTGGCTGAAAACCGAGCCTTACGGTATTGAAGGCATAACCGTACTGAAGGGGCCGGCTTCCTCCCTCTATGGCGTCAGCGGCCCCGGCGGTCTCGTCAACGTTGTCACCAAGCGCCCGAAGGAGGAAGATTTCCGCGAAGTGGAGTTGCTGTTCGGCAGCCACAATCGCTATCAGGCAGCTTTCGACCTGTCCGGCCCCGCCAACGAAGACAAAACATTCCTCTATCGCATTACCGGCCTTGGCCGCATCAGCGATACGGAACTGCCCGGTTATCCAGACGACAAATATTATATTGCGCCATCCTTCACCATAAAGCCGGATGAAGACACGCGCTTCACATTCCTCAGCGAGTTTTCCCGCTCCGTGACCGGCGGCACGGCTGCATTCTACAACCCGTCCTACGGCGAGGTTTCCGACCTTTACGAAGGCGATCCGAACTATAATGATTTCGTGCAGAAGCAAGGCCGCGTGGGCTACGAATTCGAGCATCGCTTCAACGATCTCCTGACCGTTCGCCAGAATGTCCGCTACAGCGACGTCGATGCAGACCTTGAATATAGCGGCCACTATCTGCCCGAAGACAGCACCGATCTTGCCCGCTACTGGGGCCACTATAAGGAGCGGATGAAGAACTTTGTCGTCGACACCATGGCGCAGTTCGATTTCGAAACCGGTGCCCTGACCCACAAGGCAATCGCCGGCATCGACTATGCCTGGTCGGACTACAAGGTCCATAGCGGCCTTTCCTATGTGTCCGTTGAAGACATCCGCGCAATGGATATTCCGTTCGACGGTGCCCAGAAGATGAATCAGGTCGGCATCTATGCGCATGACCAGATCGAATGGGACAACCTGACCGTATTCGGAAGTGGCCGCTATGACTGGGTAAAGTCCACGACCACGGATGCCGACCATGCCGACACCAGGCAGAACGACAGCGCATTCTCCGGTCGCGTCGGCGTCGCCTACAAGACCGAATGGGGCCTTATTCCTTACATCAACTATTCGACCTCCTTCTCTCCCAATATCGGCTTTGTCTATGATGATGTCATGAGCGACGAAAAGCACGTCGCGAACCCGACCATCGGCCGACAGAAGGAGATCGGCGTCAAATATGAGATTCCCGGCTATAACGCTGTCATCAGCGCTTCATTGTTCGACATCGACCAGAAGGACGGCATCGTACTCGATGCATCTTCCGGCATGAACAAGCAGCGCCAGCTCGACCTTAATTCACGCGGCTTCGAGCTTGAGGCTAACGCCACGCTCGACAATGGCATCGGCATCATCGCTTCCTATACCCACTTGCGGGTCAAGATCGACAAGGGCGCGGAAGGCACCGTCGGCAACGAACTCTCCGGCACGCCGAATGATGTTCTTTCGCTCTGGGGCAATTACAAGATCGAGAACGGCGTATTGGCAGGTCTCGGTCTCGGCTCCGGTATTCGCTACGTCAGCTCCAGCTACGGCGACGACCTGAACAGCTTCAAGAATGATTCCCGCATCATGGTCGATGCCGCCGTGTCCTACGATTTCGGCTATCAGGATCCGAAGCTTGAAGGCGTTCTGCTGCAGGTCAATGCCAAGAACATCTTCGACAATCGCGACCCTGTCTGCACCGCTGGCTATTGCTATCAGCAGGAAGGCCGTCAGGTCTTCGGCAGCCTGCGCTACCGCTTCTGATCGTCCAAATGGAGCCGATGGATAAAGCACCCTCGCCGGTCGCCGTGTTTGCGACGATCAGCGGGCTCTACATCGCACAGAGTGTCATTGGTGGCATAACCTGGACAGGTTTGCCGGCGATAATGCGCGACAATGGCGTATCGCTCGACCAGATCGGCCTCGTTTCGCTGATCATTCTGCCCTGGGCGCTCAAATTTCTCTGGGCACCCGCGGTCGAGCGTTTCCGGCTGCCCCCAGTGGGCAAAACCCGCACCGCCTCCATCATCCTTGGCGGCGGCCTCCTGTCAGTTCTTTGCCTTCTTGCCGTCGGCTTCGTCGATCCGGGGCAAGTCTATCTGCTCCTCACCATTCTGGCTGTCGTTGCCTTTGCCACAGCCACTGTGGACATTGCCTGTGACGGCTTTGCCGTGCAAAGCCTGTCGCCGGAGAATTACGGTTGGGGCAATGCGGCGCAGGTGGGCGGCGCTTATCTTGGCTCCGCCATCGGTGCTGGTGCTTTTCTGGTTCTCGTTGACAAAGCGGGCTGGCAGGTCGCCATATGGACCATGGCCGCAGTCCTCGTGCTGCTGGGCCTGCCTTTTGCATTCTTTTCCCGCGACCGTAACAGGGCCGAAGACCGTCCGCACACCCCCTCCCTGCTGGCCGCATGGCGACGGCCCGAAATCAGACGCGGCCTTGCAGCGGCTGCGCTCTATGTGATTGCACAAAAGGCCGGACTGGCGATGCTCGGCCCGTTTCTTATCGATGCCGGGCTTGACCTCACGACAGTCGGCATTTTGAACGGAGCCGGCAGCATGTTCATCGGTCTTGCGGCGGCGCTGGCTGGGGGCTGGCTGGTCCGTATGTTCGGCGTTCGCGGGATTTTGGTCGCGGCCCTGCTGTTGCAGGCTTTCTGCTTCCTGTTCTTTGCCCTCCATTCCACCGACAAGAATGCGGGCGTCGCCCTCATCGCGGTAGCAATTGCCAGCTCGTCGGGCGTTGTGGCGCTTGGTTTCGTCGCGCTTTATGCGCAGTTCATGCACTGGTCTGACCCGAAACAGGCGGGTGTCGACTTCACCCTGTTCCAGTGCATGGATGCCCTCATCAGCATGGGGGGCGGTGTCGCAGCCGGCTATCTGGCGCAATATTTCGGATATGGACCGTTCTTCGCAGGCGTCGGCGGCATCGCAATTCTCGCAGTGCCGCTGATGTGGAATCTCTGCCGCCCTCGCCCACCGCATTAGTTGCATATAGCGGTCGATTGCACCCAAGCCTTAACCGAATTCTGACGATTGGCCGCTATTTGAAGGATAGCAGCCAATCGGGGGGAATCATGGCCTGGAAATTTATGTTTGCAAGTGCCGTTCTTGCTGTCGCTCGAACGATGCCGGGGATCTTCATCGCGAACAAGGGGCCAGCCGTGGTCTCCGACAATGCGATGGACATGGAATTGAAACCGGCGCCGATCAATCCCGACTGGGTGCTGGAAGGCAATCCGAAGGCCCGCTCCAGCGAGCAATCGGCAAGCAGGGACGGAGCCGCCTATACCGCCATTTGGGACTGCACCGCTGGCACCTTTCGCTGGTATTTCGGCTGGGATGAGACCGTCTATATCCTGGATGGCGAAGTCCACGTCACCGATGCGGACGGCGGCACGCGCACCTTGCGGACAGGCGATGTTGCCTATTTCCGCGGGGGCACATGGGCAACGTGGAAAATTGACAACTATCTGCGCAAGGTCGCCTTCATGCGCCGCACCCTGCCAGCACCCGCTTCATTCATTTATCGCGCGAGCGACGCCGCAAAACGCCGTCTGAGTCGCCGCAAAAGCGGCACGTTCAACTGATTGCCGGTTTGCAAACCGGGCGGCTCCAGCATTCGCGCCCGTCCGATTGACGGCCGATCCCGGTTTTCAGTATAAACCTCCCATGGCTTTTGCCATACGCGATGGGAATGGGGTTCTCCCGAAACTGCCAGCAATTGGCTGATGACTCCTGCTTGGATCGAAACAGGAGAAGAGCGCGATGCCGCGCGAAGCGGAAACCAGCTTCCAGATGGCAAGGCCTCTATCCATTATTGAATGGACATGGAACAATGCAAGCAACCCTCATGGTAGCGCTCGGCGGAGCGATCGGAAGTGTCGCGCGATACTGGCTTGCCCTCTGGATGCTGCCGATCAGCCGTGAACTTCCCTGGGGCACCATCGTCGTCAATATTATCGGTTCGTTTGCGATCTCGTTTTTCGGCGCGTTGACGCTGGACCAGGGCCGCTTTCCCGTCCCCGAAATCTGGCGCATCGCCTTCATGGTCGGCGTGTGCGGCGGATTCACCACTTTCTCCTCATTCAGCCTGCAGACAATGGATCTCCTCCGGGCAGGTCAACCCGGCAAGGCACTCTTCAACATCGGCTTTTCAGTCGTGCTGTGCCTCATCGCGGTGTGGCTCGGATTGCTTGCCGCAGAACGATTCAATGGCGGCATAGAACAGGTCGCACAGAATGCCATTGAAGAAGAAGCTTCCTAGGGTGGTTCAAGTAAAAACGCAACCATCTGGAACGGCTCCCACCATTTTTTGCGCATATCCAATGCAAAACCGCATGGCACTGCCTCTTGCTTAAAAACATTTATTGTTTATATAATATATTTAAAATATACAAAAAATAAAAATCGATCCATATTATCGTCACGATTTAATTGACTATTCAATTCCTGAGTATTATAAATTATTCATTATATTAATTTATGGTAATATTCATTATGGAAATCGACACCTTATCCGTCCTTCAAATAATTTCTTTGTTTGCAGTTGTCGTGGCAATAATGTTCATGATTTTTATTGGCATTAACACCAGTGGAACATTATGAATATTTCCGGTCGTCCTCGGAAGACCGCAGGCCAAACCTCACTTGCTTGACCGCGATGAATGCTGCCGCAGCTTATGCGGACGCGACAAATGCCAGGCGTCATAACTTGACGGCCTGATTGCGGACATCCACGAAATGGGCCATCAAATCGGGGTTCGGTCGCATTCCGGACGGGAAAATAAGCTTTGCTTGCCGTGCTTCGCTTGGCGTGACGCCAAAGCGCGCACGAAATCCTCGCAGAAACTGATTGCTGCTCGAAAAGCCGTAGCGGAAGGCAATTTCGGAAATAAAGCGAGACGAACGATCTGTTCTGGTTAACTCCAGGAACGCAGCATCCAGCCGCATGTCGCGCAGCACCTTGGCCACGCCGCCATCTGCTGCAAACGCGCGATAGAGATGGGAACGCGATACCTTGAAGCGACGTTGAATAAGTTCCAACGACATTTCCGGCATATGGATATTCTGCGACATGAACTCCAGAACCCTTTGCCGCAACACCAGCCCAAGCGGTGAAGAGAAGTCATCATTTTTGTCGGATTCTTCTCCTCTTAACGCAGCCGCCAGCAATCCGATGACAGCTTCCTCCACCGCTGCGGCCTGCGCATCGGACAATGAAGGACTGAGCGCGTAGAGGCCGCCGAGGCACGTGACCAGATATTGGGTCATCGGCTGCTCCGCCTTTAGAACAACTCCATGAAGATTTCTAAAGCCAACGGCTTTTTCGAGGGGTTTGCGGCTGATCAGGACGGAATCCCTGTGACCCGCCTCGGTTTGACTTCTGAGCGTCTGCGTCAGATCTGCGATCAGGATATCGCCGACATCCGCCTTTACA
The DNA here is from genome assembly GCF_008932435.1 of Brucella pseudintermedia. GTDB lineage: Bacteria > Pseudomonadota > Alphaproteobacteria > Rhizobiales > Rhizobiaceae > Brucella > Brucella pseudintermedia. The sequence continues at coordinate 23,067 of NZ_WBWE01000025.1, forward strand.
TTGACGCCGTTGAAATCGCCCCTCATCCCTCCTGAGGTCGCAATCTGCACGAAATAATAGTCCAGGCCGCCTTGCACGATGCTCCGCCGGTCGCGATTGAACTTTTGACCGTTGAACGTCGTTGACCCCACCACCAGAGAACCGAGTGGGCGCGCCCGCAGGATTCCTTCCAGCGGTGAATTCCATTCGTCCGGAATGGGTGACGGCTCAAAGACCGGGCCTGCTGCGGCGCGCCAGAAGTCTGTACGATCTTTCCGCTCAACCATGGCGGTTGAAATAAAGATGTCGTTGGCTGTCATGACAGCGCCGAACGCCCCCTGCCAGTTTCTCCGGCAGGGATGTGAAAAACATCGGATACCGATAACAACGATTGCAAAACCATGCTCCCGTTTGAACTTTTACCTTGGTTGAGACGTATGGATGACCGAAAGGAGATGAAACGATGGGTTATCCTCTGCCATCCTTTTCCAGATATGTGTATTTTGCCTTCCATGCCCTTCATCCATTCAGAAATGAATGGCTGAAATACAGGCTAAAAAACGTCTCCTAAGGTTCAGGGTCAAAATATTGACCGCAATCGGTCGGCACCATAGCATTTGCAGGGCCGGATAGCACCACCGTTTTAAGCGTAACGGCCCGATTGCTACCGCCTGTTGAAGCAAAGCCTCGTGACGTAAGACACGTCTTTAGCGACGACGTTAATGACGTGTCTTGAGATTGAGGTAGACGATGCGGATGGAGATACTGGGTCACGA
>NZ_WBWE01000026.1 GCF_008932435.1 Brucella pseudintermedia
TTTTACGAACGAAAGTTCCTGCCGGGCATGACCCAACCTCTTTGCAGCCGTCAGTGCGGTGTTGCATTCACCCCAATGACAAACGAGGCCGGAACGAAGTTTACCGTTCCGGCCTCAAATGTATAAGGCCGGGGCGAAAACGCACCGACCTTCCTGATCATCGCTTTCCTACCAGTGCCAGTACATCCGTGGTCAAAAGCATCAAGCGATGAAGGCTATTGCGAGCGACAGATGCGTTCCAGCGCTCTTGAGCAATGCCGTGATCCCCATATAGGTGCACATCTTGTCCAAAACAAGGTCGCGCAACAAATTAGTTCCGGCTTATTTCCTTTTCCCCGCCAGCACCTCACAGCCGGCGCGGACTCGAATCATTGACTTTTGAAAATCGCCGCATTTAAACACCTGTCACATTCCTGCAATGGATCGATCCTCCAGCGACCGCGTTACCCGGTGCGCCCTATTAGAAATCAAGAGTAAATCATGGCAAACGAAGATCTCGAAGCTCGGCATCTGGAGACTCTTGATCGTGACCTTGGCCGCTTCGCCAAGCTGGAAACGGCGGCGAGCTATGTATCCCGTCCACTCGTGGCACCCGGCATCGCTCTTGTTTTCATCATGCTTGCCGGGCTTGGAGCGGCGATGCTGCTTGGTCATTCCAGCCAGATGCTCATCGTCGTCGCAGCAGCCGTCTTTGGCGCCTACATGGCGTTGAATATCGGCGCCAATGACGTTGCCAACAACATGGGTCCGGCAGTGGGCGCCAATGCGCTGAGCATGGGTGGCGCGATTGCGATTGCTGCCGTTTTTGAAAGTGCGGGCGCGCTTATTGCAGGCGCGGATGTCGTCTCGACGGTTGCAACCGGCATCATCGCGCCCGATACGCTTGCAACCCCGGTCATGTTCATCTGGGCGATGATGGCAGCGTTGCTCGCCTCGGCGCTCTGGGTCAATCTTGCCACCTGGATCGGCGCTCCGGTTTCGACCACCCATGCGGTTGTCGGCGGCGTCGTCGGCGCGGGCATCGTTGCGGCTGGCTTTGGGGCGGTGAACTGGTCGCAGATGGCCGCCATTGCGGCAAGCTGGGTTATTTCGCCTGTGCTGGGCGCGATCATCGCCGCCGGCTTTCTTTGGCTGATCAAGGCCCGCATTGTCTATCGTGCAGATAAAATCGCGGCCGCGCGCGTATGGGTGCCTATCCTTGTCGGTGTTATGGCTGGCACTTTTGCAACCTATCTCATCATGAAGGGGCTGAAACAGCTGGTCGATATATCGATCGAAGTCGCCTTGATGATCGGCGTGGCTTTCGGGCTTGCAAGCTGGCTAACCTTGATCCCGGTCATTCGCCGCCAGTCGCAGGGGCTCGAAAATCGCAACAAGTCACTCAAAGTGCTGTTCAGCATCCCGTTGGTCGTTTCGGCGGCGCTGCTAAGCTTCGCCCACGGCGCAAACGACGTGGCCAATGCCGTCGGGCCGCTCGCGGCCATCGTTCAGACGTCACAGACCGGCGCATTGAATGAAGGTGTCGAGATTCCGCTCTGGGTCATGCTGATCGGCGCTTGTGGCATTTCGTTTGGCCTGTGCCTGTTTGGCCCCAAACTTATCCGGATGGTTGGCAACCAGATCACCAAGCTCAATCCGATGCGGGCCTATTGCGTGTCGCTTTCGGCTGCGATTACCGTCATTCTGGCCAGTTGGCTGGGGTTGCCCGTCAGTTCGACCCACATCGCCATCGGTGCGATCTTTGGCGTCGGGTTCTTTCGCGAATGGGATACGGAACGCCGGTTGAAGAAGGCTCGTCAAGCCCTGCCGCCTGAATCCATCCCGGTTGAAGAGCGTCGCCGCCGCAAGCTGGTCCGCCGTTCTCACGCGCTGACGATTGCCGCAGCCTGGGTGGTAACGGTTCCCGCCGCGGCGATACTTTCGGCCATTCTGTTTGCCTTGCTGAACCAGTTGCCTGTCGGAAACTCCTGATACAACGGACCAGCATCGGCCGGAAATTACAAAAGCCCCGAGCGTCCGGCCCGGGGCTTTTCCATGTAGTAGGAGTATCAGCCTGTTTGTTAGCTAGCGGAAACGAAAGCTGACATGCTTGTAATCAGCAGCATTCCTACCGTCGCGCCTGCATCTTGAAGTCCGACAGTCTTTTCCTGAAAAGCTGCGGCCTTGCCGTGTTGGGCCACCATCGTCTTGGTCGCTTCCAGCGCATCTTCGGCGGCTTTGGCAGCGGCAGCAAGCGCATTTGCCAGCGAGGCACCCGCTGTGGTTTGGGCTTCAAGCGTTACAGCAATCGGGTCCAGCACATCGAGCAGTGTCTTGTCGCCGACCTTCGCCTTGCCGCGCTCGGCGATGCCATCGCGGTAGGCGCGCCAGAAAGCGGCGATCTCTGCCGTGTCCAGCGCGTCAATGCCGTCACAGGCCTTGCTCGCCCGCAAAAAGCCGGTTGCAGTCAGTGTGCCCATAGTGGATGGCGCAACGCGCGCCATGGTGACGCCAGCCGTGCGCAGAAGCTTCGCGATGCCTGCCGCCTCGCCTTCGGCATGAAGAGCTTCGGCAGCGGCGGCAAAAGCCTTGCTCATGGTGATGCCAAGATCGCTGTCGCCAACCTTGCCGTCCAGCGCGATAAGGAACTCGCGCTGTTCTGCAAAAAGTTGCTTCCAGTTGTCGAAAAGACTGATGAGATCAGATGCAGTAATGACGTTCATGACTGCTCCTCAACCTGCAAAATGCTTGAAGAATGGCGTGTTGGCAGAAGCCGCGATCAACGGTTCCAGTTCTTCGTCGAGGTGCAGCACCGAAACCGATGCCCCGGCCATTTCCATGGAAGTGGCAAATTCTCCGACCCAAACGTGCCTGACCTTGACGCCACGCTGATCAAACAGCTGCGAAACCCGGCGGAACATGATGTAAAGCTCTTCCAGCGGTGTGCCGCCAAGGCCGTTGACCAGCACGGCAACTTCATCGCCCTTGGCATAGGTCTGTTCAGCGAAAATGCGCTCCATCAACTCGTCAATGACTGCATCTGCGCTGGCAAGCTTCTTGCGGCTGATGCCCGGTTCGCCATGGATGCCCATGCCGATTTCCATTTCGTCTTCACCGATGGAGAAGGTGGCGTGACCGATTTCCGGCACAACGCAGCTGGAAAGAGCTACACCCATCGTGCGTGTGCGCAGGCGCGCCTTGTCCGCAAGTCGCATCACTTCGTCGAGCGACAGGCCATTGGCGGCAGCTGCACCGGCAGCCTTATAGACGAAGAAGATACCGGCAACGCCGCGACGCTTGTGTTCTTCACCGACAACAGAGGAAGCCACGTCATCATTGCCGACAACCTGCTTCACGGTGATGCCATCGAGATCGGCAAGTTCTGCGGCCATATCGAAATTGATGATGTCGCCGCTGTAGTTACCGTAAATGTAGAGAACACCAGCGCCCTGATCGATAGCCTTGGTGACCTGATACATCTGCTCCGAGCTTGGCGATTGGAACACGCCGCCGACAGCCGCGCCATCAATCATGCCTTCGCCGATGTAGCCGAGGAACAGAGGCAGGTGACCGGAGCCGCCGCCCGTCGCAATACCGACCTTGCCGGGCTTGGTATTGGCTGTAACCATGCAACGCTTGTCATTGTCGACAAATGTAAGTTCGGGATGCGCCCGATAGATGCCTTCGAGCATCTCATCCACGAAATTGACGGGATCGTTCAGGAATTTCTTCATGATTTCCTCTTGAGAGTATCGGGTTATTTCTTGCGTTGGCGGGTGACGAAGAAGGCTGCAGCCAGCAGGATGAAGCAGCCCACGACGAGACGCTGCCATGTGCTGGGAATGCCCACGAGCACCAGAACACTGTTTATGACGGTGATGAGCAGCACGCCGAGAAGTGTGCCGACGACGGTGCCGGTTCCGCCGGTGATGCGCGCGCCGCCCAGAACCACAGCGGCGATGACGCTGATCTCTGTCCCGACGAAGTCGAAAGGGCTCGACTGGCGATTGGCGCAGACATGGATGATGCCCGCCAGCCCCGCCAGACCACCTGCATAGCCGAACAGAAAGATATGAATGGTACGCAGATTATAGCCAAGGCGGGCAGCAATCTGGCTGTTGCCGCCCATCGCGAAAATCGCGCGGCCCATCAAGGTACGGTTCAATATCCACCAGGTTAGGATTGCAGCCGCGGGCAGCACCAGAAAATAGAACGGCATGGTGATGGTGGCGCCGGTTGCCGATTCAAACTGAAACAGCGGCAGACGACCGAAGGCACCCATTGTCGGAGGCAGGGACATGATCCAGACGGTGCCGACAAAGGCAAGCAGGAAGCCGCGGAAAAGATATTGCGTGCCGATGGTGACGATCAACGACGGCACATTGAGGTGATGCACCAGCAGACCGTTGAGAACCCCAAGGAAAATGCCGCCCGCGATCGCCATCAGAATGATGAAGATGATCGGCAGTTCCGGCATATAAGACTGCACAAGAAGCGTCAGTGAATAGACCGTGGTGGCAGCAATGGCCGTAAACGAAACATCGATGCCGCCTGCGGCGAGAATGATGAAAACGCCAAGTGCGAACAGCCCCATCACCACACTCGCACGACCAATATCGATCAGCGTAGATGCTTGGAGGAAAGCCGGGTTGATGACTGAAACAATCGTGCAGATTGCCACGAGCAGAAAGAAGGTGATCGATTCCGGGCGCCTGCGAATGAATTCACCCAGCTTGAAAGGTTGGGCGCGAGCCAAATCCTTTTGGCCCAAATCCTGCTGATATTGCGACGCACTCATTGGACATATTCCTTCTGCGACGACATCATGGCTTGATAGAGCTGATCTTCGGTGGCCTGTGCCGCATCGAACTCTGCCACGATGCTGCCCGCGTTCATGACGAGAATGCGGTCTGCATTCTGCAAAAGTTCAGGCAGATCGTCGCTGACAATGATAAGGCCCATGCCGGCCTCGGCCAGCGCTTGAATTGCACGGTAAATCGTGTCTTTCGATCCCACATCGACGCCGACGGTCGGGCCGTGCAGCACCAGCAGCTTCGGGCCAATGCTCAACCAGCGGCCGATCAGGACGCGCTGCTGGTTGCCGCCCGAAAGCGCGCCAACCGGCAGGTCGAGATCGGTGGTGTTCAGCCGCATCTCTTTCATCAGCGAAGCGGCGATATTCCGGCCCTCTTTCTGATCGACGATGCCGAGGCTGTTGCAGAGCTTTTTGAAGATCAGCGCGATTTCGTTCTGAAAGATCGACTTGTCGAGGAAAAGGCCTTCTGCAAGCCGGTCTTCCGGCACATAGCCAATACCACGCTCAATGGCCTCCGCCGGGGTGCTGACTTTAGCTATCGCCCCTTCCAGATGGATCGAGCCTCTGTCGGCAGGCATAACGCCGGTGATCGCCATGGCAAGCTCGTTACGGCCGGAATCCGCAAGGCCTGTAATGCCGAGGATTTCGCCTTTGCGTAGCGTAAAGCCGATATCCCTGAAGCTGGATGCGGTAAGGCTCTCGAGCTTGAGCAGTTCGGCATCGCCGGGCTGCGCCGTGCGATAACGCTCCGCATCGATTTCCCTGCCGATCATCAGTTCGGAAAGCTGCTTCTTGGTGTAGTTTTCGATAGGGCCTTGTGCCACGCACTGGCCATCGCGGAAAACGACCGCATTGCCACCGATGCGATAGCATTCATCAAGCTTGTGGGTCACGAAAAGCACGGCAACGCGTTCGGCGCGCAGGCGCTCGACCACTTCAATCAGATTGTCCACTTCACGACGGGTCAGCGATGTCGTTGGCTCGTCCATGATGACGAGCTTGGCCCGCGTTGCAATGGCGCGCGAGATGGCAACAAGCTGGCGCGTGGCAAGCGGCAGCTCGGAAACGATCGTGTTCAGGAAGGCTTTATCGGTCGGAAGACCGACCGTGCTCAATGCGCGCTCCGCGGTCTCACGAAGCTGCGAAAGCTTGACCCTGCGAAACAGTCGGCCATTGCCTTCGACGAGCTGCTCATTCAGCGCTACATTTTCGGCAACAGTCTGGTTGGGAATAAGCGACAGATCCTGATAGACGGTCTCGATGCCGGCGGCGAGCGACTGGATCGGATTCAGCGCCGCATAGGTCTTGCCATCGAGAATAATCTCGCCTTCGCTGGGTGCATGCGCGCCGGACATGATCTTGATGACGGTGCTCTTGCCGCAACCATTTTCGCCCAGCAGATGATAGGCCTGCCCAAGGTCGATTGTCAGATCAATGCCGCGCAGCGCGTGAACGCCGCCAAACCGCTTATGGATGTTGCGCAGTTCGAGATAACGATCCGAAGACCGGTCGTTGCTCGTCCCATTCGTCGTCTTGGTTGACACGTTGAATTCCTTTGTCGCCGCGCGGATCACAAAAGCAACCGGGCTGGCTGTAGGATCGGTTGGCTGTAACAGCCGCCCGCTAATGTCTTGATTTTTTTAGTGGTTCACTCGGTCCAGGCACCCGGATGCAGCAGAGCATCCGGGCTTCTGACACCGTCGCATGTGGCTGAACGACGTCCACATGCGATGACCGGTCAGCCTGCTGTGGTGCTTTTAGAACAAATGTTCCTTGTAGGTGGCCTTGTCAGCGAGAACCATGCCGTTGCCGATGACGAGAAGGCCTTCGCCTGCACCCTTCTTCACGCGGACGCTGTTATAGCCTTCAACGCCCAGATCGGTGCCGTCCTTCACTTCCTTCTTTTCAAGGAACATGCGGGCAAGCGCGTTCATGGCCATACCGGCCTTCTGGGGATCCCAGAAGCCGATTGCAGTGATCGCACCCGATTCCAGAAGATCAGCCGACGGATTTGGCAGACCAGTGCCGACCAGGCAAACCTTGCCGCTCAAACCAGCTTCATCGATCGCACGACCGACGCCGAGAACATCGTTGCCGGCAGAGGTCTGGAAGCCCTTCAGGTCAGGGTGCTTGCGCAGGATTTCTTTGGCCTTTTCATAGGTGCCGTTGGCGTCGTCGAAGGATTCATTGTTCGGATCGACAAGCTGCATATCAGGATATTTCTTGGCATTTTCTTCGCCAGCGCCAACCCACTGCATATGCGTGCGGCTGCCGAGCGAGCCAACGAAAGTGGTCCACTTGCCGCTCTTGCCCATGCATTCTGCCAGACGTTCGTTGAGGGCAGAGCCGTAGTCGGCGTTATCGAATGCTTCAACGTCGGCCATGGTGTTGACCTGGTTGTCGGCCTCATGGGTCACCACAACGATGCCGCGTTCCATGGCGCGCTTGAAGGTGCCTTCGAGAACAGCCGGGTCCATCGGCACGACTGCCAGAGCGTTTACGCCCTTGGCGACGAGATCCTGTACAATCTGGAGCTGCTGCGCGGCGTCAGACGTTGCAGGACCGCTCTGCGTTGCGACCACATCGGGATTTGCCTTCTGATAGGCTTCGACACCGGTATTCATGCGGTCGAACCACGGAATACCGCTGATCTTGACGACGGTTGCGATAACCGGCTTTTCCTGTGCAACGAGCGTGCCGGCGCTGCCTGCAACAACAGCCGCGCCAATGATCGTGCCAGCGAGCAGTTTTTTTGTTTTTGCTTTCATTATTTCCTCCACACTTATTATCCCCCAGTGTCTATGCTCGGGTGCCTGAGGGATGCGCACCGATGTTCCCCTTCTGGCGGTTGCCGAGGGTAAAGAATCCCGCGATGTCGTATTTTCCGACTGCGAGGAATGCGAGCAGCAGCAGGCCCCAGGCAAAGTCGCGGACAAAATTGGAAAGGCCACCGAAGTTGAGCAGGCTGGACATAAGCTGCAGTGCGACCGCACTCAGCACCACGCAGATCACCCGGCCATAGCCGCCTTCGGGCTTAACACCCGCCATGACGGCGATGAGAATGGCGACCAGAAGATATGAGCTGCCATAGTCGAACTTCACATTAACATTGCGTGCAGCGATGATGACGCCAGCCAACCCCGCCAGCAGGCCACTGGTCGCATAGGTGGCAACCAGAACCCCATTGCGCGGGAAACCGGCGAAGACGGCGGCTTTCGGATTGGTTCCCATCAGCATGAGCCAGTAACCGTAGGGCGTGAAGCGCACGACCGCAGCGATCAACGCCGCTATGGCGATGAAGATGAGGAAGCTGATCGGAACTGCCAGAAACATGTCGTTGCCGATCCGCGACAGAAGATCGGGGCTGCCGACCATGACCGCGCGTCCACCCGAAACAACAACCGCAAGTCCCGTGAAAGCCATCTGCGTGCCGAGCGTGCAAAGGATCGGAGTGATATTGAAACGCGCGATCAATACGCCGTTGATGATGCCGCCAGCGAGGCCAATCACCAGCGCCAGCCCGATGAAGGCAAGGCTGAAACCGATCTGGTTTTCGGCGCTGGAGATGAACACCGACACGACCACCGCGGAAAGCACACCAGCCAAATTGGCTAGCGCGATCCCGGAAAGATCAATCCCGCCATTGCCAGCGCACATGGCCAGCATGACACCGATTGCCAGAAGTCCGATCTCCGGCACCTGGCCGGCCATGGATTGCAGATTGAACAGGGAAAGGAAGGAACCTCCCGAGATATACGCGCCAAGAGCGAGCAATCCCAGATTAATGACAACAAGCATGGCAAGCTGATTGCTTGTCTTCTGCATGGTCTCCTCCCACCATGTTTAGTAAATAGAATTTTTATTCACTAAATAAATGACGAGAAGGTTTAGCGCTGTCAAGCGCAATATCTACAAGTTTCCATTGCCTGTGGAGGATTTTTCCCCTAATCGGTTTAAAAAGCGTTCAATTTGTTTACTAAACTATCGACCCGTATCATGATGGAAAAAGGGCATTCAGCTGGAAAGGAGAAGGAGCCCGTTCATCCTTGATTTGGAGCTCACGCCGGCAACATATTGAATCTGATGCCCTTAACGGATTTGAAGTTCCCGAGAGCAGATGTCATACAAATCGCAGGCGCTTTCATTTCTGAAGCCTGCCATCCTCAACCGACTGCCTACAAACGTGCGGAGCACATGAAAAAGAAAAAGTCTTTTACGATAAGAGACATCGCAGAGACGGCCGGAGTTTCCCCGGCAACGGTTTCTCTTGTGCTCAACGGTAAGGGAGAAATTTCGGGCGAAACGCGAGCGCGCGTCCTCGAAGCTGTTTCCAAGCTGAACTATGTTCCGCGCGCATCAAAGACTGCGCCAAGCAGCGGAGAGACGATCCGCTTTCTGAAGATTGCCAAACACGGTGAAACGGTCAACCGCGATCACAGCGTTTTTATCTCGGACTATATCGACGGTATGTCCTCGGAAGCGACACGCCGAAATTACACGCTAGAAGTGGTGAGCTTCGACGGGCAACCGATCAGTGCAGTGGCGGAATCGCTCGCCGGAGCACCCGTGCGCGGCGTAATCGCGCTTGGGACCGAGCTGTCGGCGGCAGACATCCACATGATACAGGGCCTTGGTCTGCCCACCGTCTTTATCGACACATTTTATGAGGTCATTGAAGCCAATTTCGTCGATATGAACAATGAGGACGCCGTCTTCAAGGTTTTGTCGCGCTTCAAGCAGCTTGGGCTTTCGCGGATCGGCTTCGTTGCCAGCCATACGGAGACAACAAACTTCCGCCTTCGCCGTGATGCATTTTTCAAGAACATGCAGCGACTGGACCTGAAGGTTCTGGAGCGCGATGTCCTTTCGGTTGAATCGACCTATGAAGGTGCTCATCGCGATACCTGCGCGATGCTGCATTCAGGACTCGATCTGGCCGAGTGCTATTTCTGCACGAACGATATCATCGCCTATGGTTTCATCCGGGCACTGAAAGGCAAGGGACTTCGTATTCCTGACGATGTTTCAGTGATCGGCTTCGATAATCTGCCGCAAAGTGCGACCATGGAACCGGGCCTGACAACTGTTGATGTCTCCAAACGAAAAATCGGAAATCTTGCCGTCACGGTCCTCGACGATTTGATCAACACTGCCGAACCGCAGCCGCCGGTAAAGATTCTGGTTGGAGCCAACCTGATCCTGCGTGGAAGTGAGGCCGCCCTTCCCCAAAAGAACGCCAGACATCGCGAGTTCAGCTAGAGCGGCGGGCATCCGATGCGGTCACGGATCTCCGTTCGGCCACGGCAAGTGGTTGCTGCAAAAGGAATACGAGGGGAGAGCCACACTCTTGCTGCTCACGCCTCTCCAGCACGGGATAGCCGCTGGATTGAGCGCCCAGAAAATGCTTCAATCTCATGGCCAGATTCATAAACAAGTTCGCATAACCGAAATCCAAGGAGATTGGCATGAGCGTGCATTTTGCCCCGCAGTTGACCGTGTGCGGGATCGAGGAACTCCCCGAACAGCGGGCGCGCAAAGTCACACATGTCCTTTCGCTGGTCGATCCCGACCTTCCTGAACTGGATGCGTTCCAGACTTTCGAGCAGCATCATCGCGTGACGCTGCGCTTTCACGACATCATCAACGCCGCCGACAATCACACAATGCCGACGCCCGACCATATGAGCGCCATTCTCCAGTTCGGCTCGGAATTTCTTGCTGCGCAAAACCCGGAAGCGCCGGGCCACCTGCTGGTCCATTGCCATATGGGCGTGTCGCGTTCGACGGCGGCCATGGTTTCACTCATGGCGCAGGGCAATCCGGATGAGAGCGCTGAAAGCCTTTTCACCCGCCTTGTTGCCATTCGCCCGCAGGCTTGGCCGAATTCACAGATGATCGGCTTTGCCGACGAACAGCTTGGCCGCAAAGGCGAGCTGACCAGCGCATTGCGCAGGCATTACGGACGCCAGATCGAACGTAATCCGCAATATACGGAATGGATGACAATGCTGGGCCGTCAGGCCGAGCTGCAGATGGCACTCCGTCACTAGAGCAGTTCCAGCGAAAGTGTGAAACGGCTTTGCGTCGGGCGCACTTCCAATCCTGTCATTCAGTTGCATCGCCGGCAAGTTTCGTGATCTTGCCGGGAGGCGTCAGAGGTTCGGGAACCGGAACGCCTGTCAGCAACTGGTCGGTGCCGGAATAGATGTTGCCCTGCACCTGCGCTGTGAGTCGCTCCGCGTCACGCAAGCGAATATCGCGCAGCGTATCCTCCGCGACCACATCGTCCAGCCCCAGCTCGCAGAGCGCTTCCTTTCCGAAAAGCAGCGCGGACTCGAATGTTTCGCGCAGTTCGAAATCCACTCCCGCTTTCAACAACTCGATGGAATGCGTACGGTAATAGGAACGCACCATGAGCTTTGCTGCCGGGAAATGCGTCCTGGCCAGCTCGACAATGCGGTTAGCCGTTTTCCGGTCGTCCACGCATACCATGATGATTTCCGCTTCATCCGCGCCTGAATGATGCAGAATGTCGAGCCGCGATCCATCGCCGTAGAATATCTTGAAACCGAACCGCCCTGCTTCGCGGATGCGATTGGGATCGGCTTCGATAATCGAGACATCCGATCTTTGTGCGAGCAGCAATTGCGATGCAATCTGCCCGAAGCGTCCAAAGCCGATCATCAGCACCCGGCCTTTCAGGTTGCGCGCCGTTTCAACGCCTTCGAGAGATGGCGCTTCCTCGCGCAGGAGCCTGGAACCCAGAATGAGAACGAATGGCGTCACGGCCATCGACAGAATGATGACAGTTGAGAACAGCGCATTGTCATGCGCCGAAATCAGCTCATTTCCAAAGGCAGATGTATAAAGCACGAAGGCGAATTCCCCGCCCTGCGCAAAAAGCAGCGTCCGTTCGAGCGCCGAGCGGTGGCTGGAGCCGAAAATACGGGCGACAGCATAGATGCCGATTGCCTTGGTGATCACATAGGCGACGAGGAAGATGAGAACCGAGGGCCAGTCCGATGCAACCACGCCAAGATCGAGCGACATGCCGACAGCCAGAAAGAACAGCCCCATCAGGAGCCCTTTAAACGGCTCGATGTCGCTTTCGATCTGGTGCCGGTAACTGGAACCCGACAGCATCACCCCTGCCAGGAAAGCACCCATCGCCATGGAAAGGCCGCTCGCTTCCATAAGCAAGGCAGCCCCAAGCACAACAATCAACGCACCGGCCGTCAGCACCTCGCGCGCCCTTGCGCGAGCGAGCAAGGAAAAGAAGGGATCGAGCAGCCAGCGCCCGACAACGACCAGCAGCAAAATCGAGCCTGCGGCTGTCGCAATGCCCAGGATTCCACCCGATTCATGCTGTGAAGGGGAAAGGAACGCGACGAGAGCCAGCAACGGCACGATCATCAGGTCTTCGAGCAGGAGGATGGAGACAGCCTTCTGACCGTCCGGCGTGGCAATCTCCCCCCGCTCCTGCAACATCGACATGATGACAGCCGTGGAAGAGAGCACAAAGCCGGAGCCCGCGATCAGAGCGGTTATCGGCGGCAAGCCCAGAAGAACGCCTGCGCCGGTAAGAAGGGTGATGCAGCCCAAAACCTGCGCAAGACCCAGACCGAATATCTGCTGCCGCATTGCCCAGAGCTTGCCGGGACGCATTTCCAATCCGATGACGAACAGAAACATGACCACGCCAAGTTCGGAAAAATGCAGGATCGTCGCGGGATCGGTGAAGAAGCCGAAAACCGACGGCCCGACCAAAGCACCGGCGGCGAAATATCCGAGCACCGAACCGAGACCCAGCTTGCGAAACAGCGGCACCGCCACAACACCGGCCGCGAGCAGGACAACAGCAGGCCCCAGTGTCTGTCCAAGTCCTTCAGTGGCCATGTGGTCTCCGTGTCGGGATTTATTTGTTCGGTCTTCCTAATATACCCGGTCAATAAAAACTGAACAATTAACGCATTCCCGTCAACCGGATTGCCGAGCGTCTGGCCGGTTTTGCCAGCGGGCCGGTCGCAAGCGCTCGAAAGGCTTCTGTCGCCCGGAAAGAACTGCTTTTCCGGTCTTCGCTCGCCGCGCTCCAGAGCGCTGCATTCAGCGCCGCGCCATTGTGCAATCGCGCCGCGGTTCCCCGTCAGTCCTTTCATTATAATTTGATTTGCAATTCAAATTATTTTGTGTCTTAATCATTGCATGATTTCAGACACTCCCCGTTCGCAATTTGGCATTCGCTTTTCGCTGCTGGCGCGCCGCTGGCGGCGTGCGCTCGACATCCGGCTGGCCGAAGCCGGATTGACCGATGCCACCTGGGTTCCGCTTGTCCATCTTCACCAGACCGGCGGCGGCCTGACGCAAAAGGAACTGGCCGCACTGGTCGGGATAGATGGCTCCAGCCTCGTGCGCCTTCTCGACATTCTGTGCCGTCAGGGGCTGGCGGAACGCCGCGTCGATGAAAGGGACAGCCGCGCAAGGCTGGTTCACCTGACCGAGCAAGGGGAAAAGCGGGTTGCTGAAATTCGTCAGGAACTGGCAAAGGGTGAAAGAGAAATGCTGGCCGACCTGTCGGACGACGACATTAAAACCATGCTTCGCAGCTTCGAGAGCATCGAGCACCGGCTGTCACAGATACAATCCGACCGCGAGCAGGATGCTGAACAATGAAAGCGGACGGTTTTCTTTCCGGGCGGTACGATGCCGCCCGTAACCTGTTGAAGCCACAGCAGTTTCGGGAAAGCATCGCTCTTGCGGGCCAGCCGTCGCTCCGAAATTCGTCGCTTGCGGGACTTCAGGCTGCGGCCACGGTTGCGATCGCGCTTCCACTGGTCAGCCTGTCGCCGTGGTCGCATCTGATCGGCTTTGCCTCGCTTGGCTCGCTCGTCGCTCTGTTTGGCCGGTTCGCTCCCGAGGCAAAACGCGAATGGATCGTTTTCCTGTGCGCGATCTGCCAGACGCTGGCGGTATTTTTCATGTCGCTGGCAGCATGGGCCGGTTTGCCCTTGCCCGGCCAGCTTCTGTTGCTGGCGCTTTCTGCGGGCATATTCTCCTTCGTAACCGTCACCGGAAAATTCGGACCGCCCGGCGCGCTCATATTCATCTTCGCAGCCGGTGCCTCCATGGCACCCGTCGGATCGCTGCACGATGTTTTTGAACGGACCGCCGCGACAGCAATCGTCTCCGTTCTCGCCTGCCTGATCTGCGCCCTGACCGAAAAATTTCGTCATCAGGCGTCGCCGGAACGGCCATTTCCCTCCGAGCCGCCGCGGCCGGCCTCGCACCGGCTGATTGCCGCCGCCCGGATTGCGCTTGGCGCTGCGATTGCGGCCCTCACCGCCCATGCTCTGGGCGCCGCGCATCCCGCCTGGGCTGCCATGGGCGCTGTCGCGGTGATGCAGGGCGCGCATCTGCATATCAGCATGAACCGGGCCTTGCAGCGCATGGCGGGTACGCTTCTGGGCGCCTTGCTCACGTGGCTGGTGCTCGCGCAAGGCCCCAGCCTCTGGTCCGTCATTGCAATTCTGGCCGGGCTGCAATTTGCCACCGAGGTCATCATCGGCACCAATT
Organism: Brucella pseudintermedia; assembly: GCF_008932435.1. Taxonomy (GTDB): domain Bacteria; phylum Pseudomonadota; class Alphaproteobacteria; order Rhizobiales; family Rhizobiaceae; genus Brucella; species Brucella pseudintermedia. The sequence continues at coordinate 14,366 of NZ_WBWE01000026.1, forward strand.
ATGCGCTGGGACAGATCCTGGTGACGCCGATGGCGCTCCTGATGACCTATCTGGCGACACCGGGAGTCCCGCACGACGGCATGATTTCCGAACGTATCCTCGATACGTTTCTGGGGGCTGCCCTGGCGATCGTCTTCGCGGTGATCTGCTCCAATCGCGATGACCGGATTTTTCTCGCGGAGCATCGGGCTCGGAAATGATCCGCATACGAAAAAGGCGCCTCGCGGCGCCTTTTTGCTAAGTTATCAATCGGCCGACCCATATCAAAATGCACGCGCCGATGAAGCCCGCGATCAGATAGCCCAGCCAGCCGCCGAACGAAACACCGAGAAGTCCGAAGATAAAACTCGCCACGGCTGCGCCGATGATACCGAGGATAATATTCATGAATATCCCGGTGTTGCTGTTCATGAAATTGGAGGCAATCCAGCCGGCAAGACCGCCGATGATGATTGCCGCAATCCAGCCTATTCCTGCGCTTCCCATCGGGAACCCTCCTGATTACAAACCGGCGGGCACCTTGCCGCCGTTATCCTTGAGTTTCTGAATGACCTGCTTGTGCAGCCACATATTCATCGTCGCGGAATCGCCCGTATCGCCGGTATAGCCGAGCTCCTTGGCCAGCTCCTTGCGATGTTCCAGGCTGCTGTCGAGGCCCAGAGCCTTCATCAGATCGACGATCGAAGTCTTCCAGTTGAGCTTCTGGCCGCTCTTGGCGACGGCAGCATCAAGAATAGCGCCGACGTCGACGGTGCCAGCAGCAGCGGGCGCGGACGAGGCCGGAGCGGACGATGCCGGAGCAGCAGCGCTCGGCGAAGCGGTTGGCGTGGGCGCTGCCGAAGTGGCCGTTTCCGTAGCAGGAGTTGCTGCCTGCGCCTCTCCCCAAATCGCGTTCTTAATCTTGTCGAAAATCCCCATCACGAACTCCAATCGTTGAAAAATCGATATCCCCCAAACTCCCGACTTGTGAGGATCGGAAACCTGGACGCAGTAAATCATCCGGTGATTCCCGGACGAACGCTCGAATTAAATGAACACGGAGCGGTTTTGTTCCCTATAAAGTTGTAACAGAAGATTTCATCCGGATATAACGGCGCCGTGGCATGACTGTCACGGCGCCGGTCCGGCGTGCGGGTTCCGCCCAATGATCTTCGCCGCACATATCGTCAGCCCGAAACATTCCCCTATCTTGTTATGCGTCAGCCACGAACAAGGGAGAGGCCGGGCGTGCACCAGCAGCTTGTTACGTTCAATGCCGGTTCTTCAAGCGTCAAGATCGGCACATTCGCTTCCGACGGACAGCAAATTCGAAAACTGGCGCGGGGCGAGATCGACCTGAACGCATCTCCTGTGACCTTTCGGTTGCGCAGCGAAAACGTGAAGCTGGACATTGCCCTGACCTCTGCGGGGACTGCGAATATCGTCAGCATTCTGGAAGAACTGTTCGCGCGATTGTCCGATCATGTCAGCCCCGAAAACATTCTTGCCATCGGCCACCGCGTCGTCTTTGGCGGCGATGAATTTGCCGGGCCGATATTGCTGGACGACGAACATATCGAGGCTATCGAGAGCCTTTCCATTTACGCGCCGCTTCACCAGCCGAAAAGCACAGCTCTGATAAGGGCCGTTCGCAAGCTCCTTCCCCATCTTCCCCAAGCGGCTTCCTTCGATACCGCCTTCCACCAGACCATAGCGGATAAGGTCAGGCGCTTTGCGGTTCCCGGTGCGCTCCATGAGCGCGGAATAAAGCGATATGGCTTTCATGGCTTGTCCTACCAATCCATCATCGAGAATTTTTCCCGGCAAGAGCCGGAACTTGCCCGCGGGAAGATTGTCGCCGCACATCTGGGAAGCGGAGCAAGCCTGTGCGCCATGGATGGAGGGAAAAGCGTCGACACCAGCATGAGCTTTTCAACGCTTGACGGTATTCCGATGGCGACCCGTTGCGGCACGCTCGATCCGGGCGTTCTTCTGCATCTGCTGCAGCAGGAAAACATGAAAGCCGACGCGCTTTCGGACCTGCTCTATCATCGCTCCGGTCTTCTTGGGCTGTCCGGCATAAGCGGCGATACGCGCGATCTGCTCGCAAGCGACGATGCCCGTGCGCGGGAAGCCCTCGATATTTTCACCGCGCGCATTGCCGGCGAAACCTGCCGGCTCGCCGCGACGCTCGGCGGTCTCGATGCCCTCATCTTCACCGCAGGTATCGGGGAACATCAGCCCGCGATCCGCAAGGCGGTCTGCGAGCGTCTTTCATGGCTTGGTTTGGAAATGGACGCTTCCGCCAACCAGAACAATGCCTTTCGGATATCAAAACCATCCTGCAAGGTAGCGGCGTTCGTGCTTGCTACCGATGAGGAACAGATCATCGCCTCCCAGACACTGGACGCCCTTCGGAACACCGCGGCAGCGGTGCCCGTCGCGTCTGCCTGACAATTCCGCGAAGGAGACACAGCATGACCAAAGCACCTGTCCAAGGCCCTTTGACACCACAGCAGCTTGCGCTGATAGATCGCTATTGGAAAGCGGCCAACTACCTTTCGGTCGGGCAGATTTACCTGATGGACAATCCCCTGCTGCGCAAACCGCTGGAGCCGCAGCACATCAAGCCAAGACTGCTCGGCCACTGGGGCACGACGCCCGGCCTCAATTTCATTTATGCGCACCTCAATCGCATCATCACGGAAAGAGAAGCCGATATAATCTACATATGCGGACCGGGGCATGGCGGTCCGGGCATGGTCGCGAACACCTATCTGGAAGGTTCCTATTCAGAAATCTATCCAACCGTCAGCGAGGATGAGGCAGGGATGCGCAGACTGTTCCGGCAGTTTTCCTTTCCCGGCGGCGTCCCAAGCCATGTCGCGCCGGAAACGCCGGGGTCGATCCATGAAGGCGGGGAACTGGGATATGCGCTCGTCCACGCCTATGGCGCCGCTTTCGACAACCCTGACCTGGTGGTCGCCTGCGTGGTTGGCGATGGCGAAGCAGAAACGGGTACGCTCGCCGCCTCGTGGCATTCCAACAAGTTTCTCAATCCCGCACGCGACGGTGCCGTGCTGCCGATCCTTCATCTGAACGGCTACAAGATCGCAAATCCCACCGTCCTCGCGCGTCTTTCCGATGACGACCTCGCCAGCCTTTTCAAAGGCTACGGCTATGAGCCTTTCTTCGTCGAGGGCAGCGAACCCGAAGCCATGCATCAGCAGATGGCAGCAACCCTCGAGACGATCTTCACGCAGATCGCGAAAATCAAGAAAAATGCCGATATAAAATCACCGGATCGCCCGCGCTGGCCGATGATCATTCTGCGCAGTCCGAAAGGCTGGACAGGCCCGAAGGAAGTCGACGGGCTCGTCGTCGAGAATTTCTGGCGCTCGCATCAGGTACCCGTTGCCAATTGCCGGGAAAACGATGCCCATCGCAAAATTCTTGAAGACTGGATGAGAAGCTATGATCCGGAGGACCTGTTTGACGAGAAAGGTGCGCTGAAGCCGGAGCTGCGCGCGCTGGCCCCGAAAGGCGATTTCCGCATGGGCGCCAATCCGCACGCAAATGGCGGCTTGCTTCGCAAGGAATTGCATACGCCCGACTTCCGGCAATATGCCGTCGAGGTGAGCGAACCGGGCGCGATTGAGGCGCAGTCCACCAAGATACTCGGCGAATATCTGCGCGACGTGCTGAAGCTCAATGAGCCGGAAAAGAATTTCCGCGTGTTCGGTCCCGATGAGACCGCTTCGAACCGTCTGAGCGCCGTCTTCGACGCCAGCGACCGCGTATGGATGGCTGAAACCCTCGACATAGACGACCACCTTTCAGCCGATGGTCGCATCATGGAAGTGCTGAGCGAGAACCTCTGTCAGGGCTGGCTGGAAGGCTATCTGCTCACCGGAAGGCACGGATTTTTCTCCTGCTACGAAGCCTTCATCCATATTGTGGATTCCATGTTCAACCAGCACGCTAAATGGCTGCAAGTCGCGCGCGAACTGAAATGGCGAAAACCGATTTCATCGCTCAACTATCTTCTGACGTCTCATGTCTGGCGTCAGGATCATAACGGCTTTTCGCATCAGGACCCCGGCTTTGTCGATCTGGTGGCCAATAAAAGCGCCGATATCATCCGCGTGTATTTTCCGCCGGATGCCAATACGCTGCTGTGGGTGACCGATCACTGCCTCAAGACCTGGAATCGCGTCAACGTTATCGTGGCGGGGAAACAGCCCGAGCCGCAATGGCTATCGATGGACGACGCCGTGCGTCATTGCGAAGCCGGTCTCGGCATATGGGATTGGGCCGGAACCGAGGACGGTCTGGAACCGGATATCGTCATGGCCTGCGCGGGGGACGTTCCGACAATGGAAACGCTTGCCGCGGTCGATCTCCTGCGCCAGTCCTTGCCCCATCTGCGCATCCGCGTGGTCAATGTCGTGGACCTGATGGTCCTCCAGTCACCGCAACACCACCCGCACGGCATTGCCGACGAGGAATTCGACCGGATTTTCACCACCAACCGGCCCGTCATCTTTGCCTATCACGGCTATCCTTATCTCATTCACCGACTGGTCTATAAACGCACCAATCATCCCAATTTCCACGTGCACGGTTTTATCGAACAGGGAACGACGACGACGCCTTTCGATATGACGGTGCTCAACGAACTGGACCGGTTTCATCTGGCCATCGCCGCTGTCAAGCGGCTGCCAATCAGCGATGATGTCGCCGCTCCCCTGATCGACAGTTTCGAGGAGAAGCTGGTCCTGCACAAAGGTTACGTGCGCGAACATGGTGAGGACATGCCGGAAATCCGGAATTGGAAATGGGGGGCGCGACCGTAAGGGCAACCGCGCGAGATCCTTATGGCTGTATGCGTTTGCGAGCCACAATATAGGGACGATTATCATTGCCCCTCGCGGCATGGCGTTCGACCGCAAGAATATCGAAGCCCGCGGCAGATATTTGCCGGCTCAGTTCCGTTGCCCCGAAGGCGCTCGCATAGGGCGCCATGCCGATCACGCGCATCGCGGGCAAGAGCGCCAGCCGGATCAGCGGGTTCATGTCGCCCACGCAAGGCGTTTTGGAAATGAACAAGCCTCCCGGCTCAAGCAGAGTATGGATCGAGCGCAGCGTGCCCGACAGGTCGCGAACCAGATGGAGATAGTTGAAACCAAGAACTACGTTGAACCGCGCCGCCTCTGAGGCAAGCGTCTGCGCAGTCGCCGTTCGGAAGGTGAGAGCCGGGATCGGGGCAGCGGCAAGCTTTTCGTCGGCAATCGCGATCATTCCGACCGAGAAGTCTGTCGCGACGTAACCCTGCACAGCGCCTGCGAGCTTGAGCGCTGTTGTTCCCGTGCCGCAACCCAGCTCCAGCACCTTGTCACTTGTTCCAAGCAAAGCTCGGGTCCGGTCCAGCGTGCGCTCATAGCCGGCCTGATCCGCGATCTTGCCCAAGGCATATTTCCGCGACGTCCGATCCCAGAAACGCGCATCGCTTGCTGTGCTCATGACGGGCCGTCTCCCCACCACCTTTGCACGCATCAATACTGGAGAAATACCGTTGCGTGAAGTGGTCGCCTTCACGAGGCTTAATCTGTTGAAAGATTTTTCCGTGTGCGAATAACTGCTTTATCTCACGGCACCGCTGCAACTCCATGGCGGACGTGCTCGGGAAAAGGGTTCCCGTTAAAACGCAATCCGGCCGCAGCCGCTTCGAGGCCCACGTTTCCCGACAGCGGGCTTTTGCCTTGCGAGGTTGTCAAAACACAAAAGCCCCGCGTTTTGTTGCGGGGCTTTGTATGTGATTTTGGTTGCGGGGGCAGGATTTGAACCTGCGGCCTTCAGGTTATGAGCCTGACGAGCTACCGGGCTGCTCCACCCCGCGCCAGGGTGTTTGTTTTAGAACCGGTTGGGTATTTTTTGCGTTTAGCGCT
>NZ_WBWE01000027.1 GCF_008932435.1 Brucella pseudintermedia
CTTGACCGGCAGACGCCGGATCAGGTCTACTTCAACGCGCTGACACCAATGATGGTGGCGGCATAATCGCGGCGGAAATCCACTTAACGAAACGCCCGAAACTGTTCAGACAAACCGAACCACCTCTGAATGGCCTGACAAGGCAAAGGCGGAATTACGCAGCTGGGCAAGTAAATGGAAGTGATGAGATCTCTGAAGTGTGAGATGCAACTAGGGGGCCAAATGAAAAAACTGGTGATAGCAACTGCGATGTCACTGTTCGCCATGACAGGTTACGCAAATGCAGCTTGTAGGACGATGCATCAAGTTTCCGACAACATGATGAAATTGGGCTATCTCGAAGATTGGGAAGGCGACAACAACCGAGATGTTCTCGACTTCGTTCAGGCATACTCGCGTATGTGGTGCGGTGCTAAGTCATGTAAAACCGACAGTGATGCAGTCCTCAAAGCAGACCACGTCATTGTTTACACAGGGAAAGACGACAGAGCTGTCTTCTTTAATCGAAAAGGCTGCAAGTCCTTTTCAATTGTCCACCGTCGCGGCGATTTGACCAGCATTTGGTGAGCCATGCAGGTGCACTGAGGTTGGTGAGTGACATGGAAGATCTAACACAACCAACAAACGGCGAACACACCTACAGGCGGCCGAAATCGCAATGGCGAAACTGATCGTTTTCATGTCGCGCACTTTCAAAACTTGAATTCTGGTGTCGATGCGGCAGCATCAGCTTCCATGTCGACACAGCCCTTCAGGATGACATAAGAGCCATCACTGTATCGAGCAACTTCCTCACAATGATTTCGTGTCTTTGACGAGAGTCCTGACCAAGTCGACTTCAAAGAATCATACGAAGTCTGCTCCATCTCAATGCAGCCCTTGTAAATAACAGACGAGCCGCCACTGTATTCCGAGACACCTTTGCAGTAGGTTGCTGGATCGTATTTTGGCATACTTTGTGCATTCGCTGACATTGCTGACGATGCGAAGATAATAATTCCGATTGCGGTAGAAAATTTCATGCTTCCTCCAAGCCCTCGTTGGACATTATCTCTGTGAGCATAAATTTCAACTCCGACAACGTACGCCTATCACCGGTAATTCACATTCAGGGTTTTTCCTTTATGCTACGAACGCAAAAAGAGGGCCGTAGCCCTCTTTTAGTCAGTATCGGTAGAAAAGATCAGAAGCTAACCTTCAAAGAGGCATTGAATCCATTTCGTTGTGCTCCAGAACCAAACTGGCCGCTATAGGACACGCCAAGTATGGCATCTTTCGATAATTCGAAATCCAACCCGGCTTCGATGATGGCGGTATCCTTTGCTATCGGAGCGCCTGTAACGGCGAAAGCGTTCGAGCCAACAAAGCTGGCCGTTGAAACGGGGTTCACGTCTCCTGCAGCATGTCTCCAGCCAATATCGGCGCGGGCGGTTGTTGGGATGCTTCCAAGATCGAAGCCAGTCGATGCTCGAAAGCCAAGCGTGCTGAACGTTGTGCTTGTGGTATCAGATTCCGTGGATAGCGCTGCTGCCGTCTCGCCGTCCTCATCGAAACCATCAGTTTTCAAACGGACATAAGACAAATTGGCATACGGTTCGATCACAGCCTTCGGGAGTTGGATCTTGTATCCGAGTTCACCAAATATCTGGAACGTTCCTGCGTCGTAATCGGCATTCAACCTATCGCCGAAACCGGGGAAGGCGACAGATCTGTTCATGTCCAACTGATGCCAGGTGTAGGCAACGCCTGAGTTGAAAGCCAATGCGTTGCCATTTGTCATCTGCCATTCAGTACCCGTGTAAGCACCAATGGTGTAGTTATCGCTGCTGCCGGATGATGCTCTACTATCGACATCGAAGGAGGTATGACTATAGCCAGCCAGGAGGCCGAGTCGCCAGTTTTCGTATACAAGCCTGTCGATACCGGTGACGAACCCGCCAACTGAAGATTTCAGCCGACCCGTGTTGCCATTCGGATCCTGTTCACTCCAGGCTCCGTAAGCGTATCCCCATCCCGTATAAAGATTTTCAGAACTCGCTTTTGGCGTCACAGTCTCGAAGGCTTCAGTCTTATTGGGTCCAGAAGCATAGTTCATCGTGGCCACTGGCGCTGTAGGTGTCGAGCCGTTGGCTTGTTGCAGCCGATTGGTGATTGCGCTGTTGATGAACTGCGACTGATTGATCAGTGCACCTTTCGCGGATGCGTAAGCTTCACCTGACAGATCATTAAAGGCCGACCGGGCTTCTTCAGCCGACTGCATCAAGAGCGTGTTGTAAAGTGCCAGTGAACTTCCTGTCTGAGCGAGGGAATCCAGAGCCTGAGCCGTTGCGAACTCGTTTCTCGTTTCTGTGACAGTCGTGAACAAAGGCGTTGGTTTCGGATTTTCTCCTTGCCCGGGGTTGCTACCTGGATCTGGATTGTTCGGTTCGGGTTCGGTTGCAATAGGCTTCAGTGCGACGTTGAAGGCATTTGAACTCTGATCTGGATCGAGTGTGAAGGTTAGGAACGCTGAGTTCGATGTTACATCCGCAAATTGTCCGTTAACCAGATTAGCTGCAGACAGAATGTTGTAATTCTGGCCTGCTTGGTAGCTGATTTCGGGATCAAGTGCCGTGATAACGAGATGCGAACCGTTGATGTTTGCCCGACCTGTTACATTGACGAGATCGGCAGTGCCGTCGCCAGCCAGCTCAGCCATAAGGTAGGAGCCAGCCTGCAGGTTTAGGTCACCATTGATCGTCAACGTTCCAATCGAATTGCCTGGCGACAGTATACCACCGGATTGAATGCTTATGAGTGAACCTGGGCCTGAACCCAGCGTGCCGTATCCGCCGAGTGTTGCTCCGTCGAAAACAGTCACGTTGCCGCCAAGCTTGCCGTTCCCCAGATTGTTCCCAACGATCAACTTGCCGCTCTTAACCGTGGTCGAGCCTGCATATCCAGAACTGTCACCTGTCAAAGTAAGGGTATTGGTACCTTCTTTGATTATGTCGCCATTGCCAGCATAGATACCCTTCCAGGAAACGGCATTTGAACGATCATAGATTAAGGTGCCAAGGTTGGTAATCGTGCCAGTGAAATTGGTGCCGCCGATAAGTCCCGTTGTACCGCCATTGCCCAACTGAAGTGTGCTGTCAGGCCCAATAAGGACGTCGCCTCTTGAACTACTGGTGGCGGTAAGAGTGAGCTTTCCGCTACCGACGTGGGCGAAAATACCGTTGCCAGTAATTTCTCCATTGTAGAGGACGTCATCGGATCGGTTGAAAACGATGGCACCGTAGTTGGTTATGTTGCCAGCAACCGACCCTTCAGTACCGCCATTCCCTAACTCCAGGACCGCACCAGTCATGATGCCCGTCGTGCCTGTATAGCTATTGGTACCAGTGAAAACTTGTTGTCCACTACCTATATTTACGCCGCCACCACCGGAGATCACACCGCTAAACGTTCCAGCCGCATTATTGATTTGCAGGTAATTGCTGCCAAGCGCGACATTTCCATGGCCTGAAAGGTTGTTAATCTGTGCAGAACTGGCATTGGAAACGTCGAACGTTCCATCAACATGAACGCCGCTTGATTGGTTCACGCGCCCTTGACCAGATAAAGCTAATGTCGCGCCGTCGGCAATCGTGGTTGCTCCAGTATAATCATTCATGCCTTCCAAGGTCAGCATACCATTTGCGGAATTGCTACTATCCTTGACTGTCAGGCCACCGCTTCCTGATATTGCCCTTCTGATCGTGCTCTCGTTCCCTGCAGTGTCGATGGTGCCACCACCTACCGACAGATTGATTGCCCGCGAAGTCGACAAATCAAAGGCCGAGCCAAATTTGAGTTCGCCGCCATCGAAGGTTAGCCCTCCGTTGACGTCACCGAGATTGCTATCAGAGGAAACAGAAAGCGCACCCTGGTTGAGAACCGTGCCGCCTACATAAGTGTTATTTCCGGAAAGCGTAAGCGTACCAGCGCCGTTCTTAATGAGCCTTGCTGCCGAACCACCGCCTGAATTCGCCTGAATTTTGCCCGTCAGAGATATCTGATGTCCGGCCGTATCGACCGCAAGATCGCTACCGGTGCTCAGACTGAAGTTGTTGGCTAATGTTACGTCTTTGTTGGCAGAGAGAGTGCCCGTAGCAAAAATTGTCGTAATTCGCGCTGTTGAAAGGGCAGTGTTATCGCCCGCTACGATAGTGCCGTTGCTAAGAAGGATGGACCCTGAGCCGCCGCCAAATGTGTTGGCATTGTTAAGGACGAGCGTCCCGCGCACTGAGATACCCGTGCCGACGCCACTGATCTGACCATCGATTACAAGTGTTCCAGAGCCAGTTTTATCGATGAGGCTGGATCCGCCAACTATATTTCCGGTAACCAGCCCCGTGCCTAACGTAGAGAACGTCAACATATTATTATTTGTGACGATATTCCCAGTTAGTGTTGCATTGCCACCGCTGTTTATTTGAACCGTCCCTGACGTTAACAAATCAAAATCATCCGAGACGGTTTGTTCACCGGAGATAATAAGCGTACCACCTGAAAATACACCCTGAGCTAGCGCTGATGAAATGAATGTTGTCGAAGACAACACAAGTATGGACGCCGCGATAACGCAGCGCGAAGTATTTCGCGATACTGACATGTTTTCTACCCCAAGACGCTTTCCGACCGCTGCGTCTATGTGCCCCAAGTTTGATCTTCGCATTCGAATGGACGAGGCGAAGATATTGCCCATTTTTATATTCTCAAATTTATGAAGTATTTTTATAAGGAAATCTACGAAAAAACAGCGGGTAGTTTGAAAAATCCCCGTAAATTTTGAGAGAGTTTACATGACTATACTTGAGAAGCTTACGCAAAAAGCCGCCCAACCATGATGGCTGGGCGGCAAGTGAAGGACCCAGGAGCAACCCAAAGTCCTATCCATGGAAATCGCGATGCTTGTTCTGTGCGAGGGGGCGTTGCGATTTCCAAACTGGTTTAGAACTTCACATTCAGGGTGGCGTTAAAGCCATTCTGAGTGATGTCGCTGCCAAACTGGCCGACGTAGCTTACACCGAAGGTTGATGCTTCAGTGATCGCGACATCAAAGCCTGCTTCGACCAGAGCCGCATCCTTTGCGATTGCGACACCCTCGACGGTAAAGGCATTGCTTCCTGCGAAGTACTGCGTGGATTCCGGCGTGATGTCACCATAAGCGTGACGCCAGCCGAGAGTTCCCTTCAGATTGGCTGTGGTGGGACCAAGCTGGAGGGGAGCCGATGCCCTCAGACCAAGGGTCGTGAAGGTGGTGCTGGTCGTTTCACCGTTAACAGACAAAGCCGCCGCATCGCCCTTTTCAGTGAAACCGTCGGTGTGCAAACGAACATGCGACAGGTTGGCAAACGGTTCAAACGATGCCGCTGCCATATCGATGCGATAACCAAGTTCACCAAATGCCTGGAATGTACGGGCATCATAATCAGCATCGAGACTGTCGCTGAAACCTGTGTAAGCAACCGAGCGTGAAGAGTCGATGCTATGCCAAGTGTGCACGAGGCCAGCGCGCAGACCAATCGGTCCCCACTGGTTGCCACCATAGACACCCAGATGCCAGTTATCACTCGTAGCTGAAGCATAACGGCCCTTGGCATCAAGATCGGTCTGGCTGTAACCACCGACGACGCCGAGACGCCATCCGGAAGCAAAGCCAACATCCACACCGGACAGGAATCCGCCCGTCGTTGACTTGAGCCCGCCCGTATTAGCGTTTCCATCGTGATCCACCCACGAACCGAAACCAGAGGCCCATACACCGTAATCATAAGAAGCTGGTGCAACGGCGTCGAACGGCTGAGGCGCGCTGCCCTTTGGCGATTGGGCGAATGACAGAACAGGAGCGTCCTTGGCTGCCACACCCTCAAAAGCTGAACGAAGGCGATTGTTAATGGCATCAGCAGTCAGATTTGCGGTGTCAATAAGACCTGTTTTAACCGATGCATGTGTGTCACCCGAAAGCTGGTTGAATGCATCACGGGCTTCTTCCTCGCTCGCAAGGAACAGAACCGAGTTGTATAGCTCAAGCGACGAACCGCTTTGTTCCAAGCTATCCAGCGCACGAGCGGTAGCTATCTGATTGTTTGTCTGTGCTACCTTCTCGAAGACGACGGGAGGGTTCTCCGGATCGACAGGATCTGCTACCAAGCCAACCTTCAGATCAACCTGATTTGAGAGATGCTCAAGTTCAGCTGTCAGGAAGACTGATTTCGATGCGGCTTCAGAGAACTCACCATCAACACCACCACCCGCAGTCAGAATTGTATACGTCTGTCCGTCCTGATAGCTAACCTTATTGTCGAGCGCATAGACATCTACACGACCGCCTTGCAGGGTTGCCTTTCCGGTTACATCGATACGATCACTCGTGCCGTCGCCAGCGATTTCAACTGTATAAACGGAATCTGCACCGAAAGTCGCATCGCCCCCAACCTTGACGACACCGATGGAATTACCGGGCGTGATCATTCCATTCGCGGAAAGATTGCCAGCAATATCCCAATTGCCGCCTAAGATGGACGTCGGATCAACGAGGACACTGCCGCCCACGATAATTGGACTGTTGATGCTACCGCCGTGTGTGGAAGAACCGTCATTCAAAGCAACATCGCCCCCGATATTCGCACCCGTGGGGTCAAATGTGAATGTGCTGGAAGTACCCGTCAGGTTTCCTGCTATCTCCGTTCCAGCTTCGAAGGTCAGATCAGTACCGGATTCGGCGTCCAGATCAGTGATGCCTTCGATTCTGCCGTTGTAGGTGGCACCCTGTTCCACTTTTACGTTTGTGACACCCGTAGTTTTTGTGGTGTCCGTGTCGACAATATCACCGCTTGATGTCGAACCTGCGCGCAAATTGAGATTGACTATGCCGTCCCCACCTGCCTCAGAACGGTTCACCTTCAACAAGGTTCCGTTATTCTGAGTGGCGACTGTTCCGTTGCCCAAGCTTACATTCTGAGTCTGGCCAGTTTTGGAGAATGTGGACTCGAACGTTTCCTTGCCGGAGATAATTGAAGTGTTGTTAAGCGTTACATCAGCGCTGTCGGTCAGTCCGATACCGATGCCGCGTTCAGATTTCAGCGTTGAATCCGAAACCGTAAGAGTGCTGCCGTATTGAACCTGGCCAATATAAGCGTTCTCACCGGACGCGGTGATCGTCGTGTTTTTTAGTTTGATCGTACCCGACGTTTCGTCAGCGCCAACAACCGCGCCAGCTCGGAAACCGTAGCTGTCGGCACCAGTCGTGTTGATAACCAGGTTTTCTGCATTAATGATGCCGCCGTCAGTCGTTGCCGTGCCACCAACAGCGATAAGACCGTTGGCATTTTCATGCGGCGAATTCGAGTTCTGCTCTCCCAGAACGTTGTATGTGCCGCCTTTCAGATTGAGAATACCGCCCGCATAGGCCCACGCGGCATCGCCAACGTCGCCAGACGTCGTGATGTTGACGTTCTCAGCATTCAGCACAGATCCCGCACCGGATGCATACACACCGTAGGCCATGAAGCCCTCGGTGGTGATCGAAACATTCTTCAGATCAACATCGCCGCCATTCAGCGCATAAGCGCCATAGGCGCGCTGTCCAAGTGTGTGAATCGCCGTTCCTTCGGCACTGACAAGGGATCCATTACCCTGAGAGAAAAGGGCGTAGCCGCGCGAACCGTCACCATCTTGCGTTCCTTTGCCTTTTTCATTGGCGGTTGTGATCGAGCCACCCGTCAAACTGATCTGGCCGCCATTGTCAGCAAACGCACCGTAGGAATGAACGCCATTCGTCGTTATGACGGTATCTACGGCAGTGATTTTGCCACCAACCGTGTTTTTGTCATTGTTGGCGTGAAGACCGTAAGCAGTGTCGCCCCTTGTGGTAATGGCCGAGTTGTTCAGCGCAATGGTTGAATCGCTTTCAGCAAACGCGCCGTGACCATTCACGCCATTGGTCGTGATTGTCGTGTTGCCCTGGATTGTGCCGCCTTGAACAGCGTGCAGACCGACTGAGAAAACCCCATCAGTTGTAACGCTTCCGCCAGTCAGAATAACCCGCCCGCCAGGATTGTTTGCATCCTCCCCTGCCTGGATGCCGTGAGTCTTATCGAAAGTGGTTTTGATATCGGCGCTAGAACTAACTATACCGCCATTGCTGGCGAGAATTCCATAAGCGCGTTCGCCCGTGGTGGTGATCGAGCCGCCGTTTAGCGTAATTTCGCCGCCATTTTTGGCATAAGCACCGAATGTCCAGCTGGAAGAGGTGTCGATATCAACATCCGTCGCGGTTATTTTGCCGCCGACAGTATTCATATCGTTGTTCGCTAGCAGGCCATAGGCAAGGCTGCCACTCGTGGTGATCGAGCCGCCAGTCAGATCGATTGTCGAGAAAGATTCCGCAAACGCACCATACGCTCTCGCACCAGTCGTACCGACAGTCGCTGTGCCAGAGATGTTGCCGCCATCAATAGCATGAAGACCATAAGAATCATTTCCGCCCGTCGTGACATTCACGCCGTTGCCAAGATTGATTGTTGAATGATCTGCACCGTCTGCGTTGCCACCTTTGGCACCGACCTGAATTCCGTGAGCCTTCGCTCCAGACGTGATAACTGTTGTATCGGAAACGTTCGCAATTGAGCCGTTATATACGAGCATGCCCCATGCCCGCTTTGTCGGCCCACTCGTGGCAGCTTCAAAAGTGTTACCACTCGTCGTATCCGTGCCGCCAGCAGAATACCGATATGCGGCTCCATCCATCGTAACTGCGGGCTCAGCTTTCGCAACTGCGCCTGTTAGAACCAGTGCAATGGCGGTGGACCCCAGTACACGCGCTAGATCTCTGGAAATTAATGACATGTCTTACCCTCAGAAATAGCCCGGAACACAGGCTCGTTTGAATGCAGAAATACTGGTCGAGACAGATGGTATCCCTGGGCATGGGTAGCCCCGGCCATCACTGCATCGATCAGGTGAGTATTGGTTTCGACGCCCTCAACGATGACAGTCGGAGCTGCGCATTTCGCCAGTCCGATCATGAATTGAAGGCTGTTGCCCCGAGGATGGGATTCCTTGATGTCACGAACGAATGCGGCATCGATCTTGACGATATCGACCTCCAGCCGTAGCAACTGCCAGGGCGTGACCTGACCGCTTCCGAAGTCGTCGATAGCGACAAGACAACCGAGTTTACGCGCAGCGGCCAGACATCTGTTAGCAGTCACAATGTCGCCAAGGGGGCGTGTTTCAGTGACTTCGATAACCAATCGGTTGGCCAAGTGCGCACGCGTGGTCAACTGGCCGTAAATGGTTGGCCATTCGGCTTCTGTGAGGCTGTCTGTAGAAATGTTGCAGCCCAGAATAGCGCGTGGATCAGCGTCAAGCTCGTCCAAAACGAGCTTGAACATGTGCTGATCCAGAATTGGCGTTTTGCCCCAAACGTCCAGTACCGGTACAAATTCGCTAGCGCTTCGAACTGTCCCGTCTCGGTCTACAAGGCGAGCGAGACACTCGCCGTACAGCAGACGGTCGACGTTTGTAGCGGAATGTATGCCTTGAACGGCAAGCTGGATCCGGTCTTCTTCAATAGCATCGGTGACTTCCGTCAGCCAAAACTCGTCTGCGACGTCGAGATAATCCAACAAATCCTTTCACCCCGCATCTGCACGGTGAAAGGCAATTAGGCTCGCTGGAAGGAAAAGGTACGTAAAGGAACCTTTATGGTACGCTCGATCATAAAACTCATGGCAATAGGTTTAAAGTACGTCTTTGTCGGTATTTCCGGCCTATCGGCCAATAGTGTGGGGGCACTCTCGTTGCAAAGAAAGTTGCGAAAATCAAGCGGCAGAAAAGGTTCCTTTTGTGTCAATTCCTAAGGGTGTTCATCGTACAAAAAATGGCGTTAAAATTCATGAGAAAGCTCAGAATATCGAAAATGCCAGTACAAAATAGCAATTATGATGTCACATCTTCTAACACAGAATGTAGACGGAGAATCGGTTACGCCCGTGTCTCTACTGACGATCAGCACCTTGATTTACAACTCAACGCGTTAAACAAAGCGGAGTGCGACCATATATTCACCGATCAAGGGATATCGGGGAAAGTATCTAATCGACCAGGACTGAAAAAAGTCATGGCGAGTCTTAAGAAGGGTGACATATTAGTCGTTTGGAGATTGGATCGGCTTGGTAGATCACTCGTAAATCTTGTTGAGATCATTAACAATCTCGGCAAAAGGGGGGTTGAGTTCCAGTCGTTAACGGAAAATATCGACACAAGCTCCAGCGGAGGAAGGTTGGTATTTCATATCCTCGCAGCACTCGCGGAGTTCGAACGGGCCCTAATAAGCGAACGAACAAGAGCGGGGATGGAAGCTGCGAGACTTAAAGGCAAGCAACTCGGTCGGCCACCGAAGGTGAAAGCAAATGAGAGACGTGAAATAAGAAACGCCTTCCAAATGAGAAATGCATCGGTTGCAGAAATCGCACAAGAATATAATCTATCCGCTAGAGCTGTTCGTGCGATAGTCAAAAGCACCAAAGGTGCCAGTTGACAAAATCATGAGGTAATAATGTGCGGCCGATACACTCTTTACCTTCCTTGGTCCGAGATACACCGCCTTTATAACCTGACGCTGATGTCAGATCAGGCCCGCAACACTCAGCCGAGATACAATATTTGCCCCACCCAGGACGTATTGTTCGTGACGCATAGCGATGAAGGTATGAAACTCCGGGAGGGCAGGTGGGGCCTTGTGCCGTTTTGGGCCAAGGAACTTGGTAACTTTTCGACATTCAACGCGATGTCAGAAGAGGCCGATAAAAAACAATGTTCAGAGAGGCTTTCAAGAGCAAGCGGCGCCCAATCCCGGCCGATGGCTTTTATGAGTGGACGAAGAATGCAGAAGACGGCGGTCGTGACCCTTGGCACATCCATCTGCCAGAGCATTCGCCGTTTTCCTTCGCTGGACTATGGGCAACTAATGAGGCTCTCGGGATCACAAGCTGAGAGGTGGTTCGGGAAATCTGGACAGCGGAGATAAGTGGAATTTCTGCCTGACTTCGGCTTAGATGCCGAGAACAGGAGATACCATGACGAGACGACCACGCCGGAACCACAGCCCGGCTTTCAAGG
>NZ_WBWE01000028.1 GCF_008932435.1 Brucella pseudintermedia
GATCGAGCGCCGGGCGGCCGTTGTCGGCGCAGTAAAGTCCGGCAACGCGGTCGTGGATGAAGGAGAAGTCGATCACAGCATCGATCTTGCGAAGCAGGTGATCCTTCGGAACCAGACTGTCGAGCGTTACCATCTCGAGAGCTGTCTGCGACGGAGCGGGTTTCTTCAGCATGACCCAATGAATCACAAACCCCTGAACAAGGCCAGGGGTTTGTCAGCAGTCTGGATGGCCCGACTATTCGGGCCTTTTTCCCGCTTGTTTCATCCGGTTAATGCTTTCGGCAAGATCGGGGAATACTTCACGGAAAGGCCGGAAGGCTTTCAATGTTGCAGTGTCGCTTGACACCTAGGTGCGTCCCATTTCGAAATGCTGATAGTTTAACGCCTCAAGCGGCATAGCCGCCATTGTTATTCTGCCCCCATCTTCATAGTCCACTCGGAATGCCTGTTCATATCGATCAGGACCTACAAGCCAAAGGAACGGCGGCTTGCGCTTGCGCAAAGCCGCAACCTTCTTGAAGGCATTCTTGGACGCATTCTTTTCATCGTGCAATTCATGCGGGTTCCACGCAAAATGCTTCATATATTCGGCCAAAAGATCAATTTCTTTCCGCGACTTCTTCACTTCGCAGGCGATGTATTCGTCCATGCTGTCGGGGTTCTTTGTCACAATCACATCAAAAGCCCAATCCCCTGCGGACTGCGTTCCGATATGTTCTCGCGGCCAGCCAAAGTCGAAATGAAGGCGAGCCAGAACGCCGAGCGTGATTACTGGCTCAATCCATAGTGTGAATGTCCGTGACGAAGCTTTTTTGCTGCCAGACCAGAAAAATTGTTCGGATGCACCGCTACGGGCTGCGCGATATTTCCCTGTTCCGATATGGGTTACAAGCTGGCCGTCCCACGCTCGGATAAAATCAGCCATGTCAGTTTCTGACAGCCGCACGGATCGCGGATCAAAGCCGCTTGCCTGAAATCCGCCACCGCTTCCTGTGCAGAAATGCGGGATGAGTGCGTTCGTAAGAAGATAATGAAAAGAAAGTGAGGTGTCAGATTTCATCGGCTTACTTTCGAAGAAAGCGGCTATCCCGGTCGCTCAACCATTGCTTGCCATCCTTTTCACTAACCCATGGATTGCCGAATTCCCGTTGATCGGGAATAGGTTCGCCAGCCTTCATAGCCGTTCGCACGGCGCGTCGCGCACGCCAATGACCCGCTTCTTTAAATGCCTGTCGTTTCGGCAACCGCCTTCGCGCTCAAACCGAGCTAGTCAAACGAAACCATGATTTTTTCGCTGCCAATCTGGTTTTTGGCTATTATTCAGTTACAACAAGTTTGCCAGTGGCAAACACAGATGCGCCCAAGAGAGAAGCAATAAATACAACGATAGATCGAAACATTTCGAAGCCTTGCTTATATGATAATCTTATCCGAGCGGGTTAAATCGAAGATTGCTACCACGAGCCGCCCTCTACTTTTCCAGTAAGTAGGTCTACGGAGAACGGATACAATTTATCGTCCCTTGGATCAAAAGCTTCGCCTATAAGCTTATTGCCTTCAATTGATACATACTCAATTCCATCCCATGAGATGCGGCCACTTTTCCAAAGTATGCCGTTTTTAGTATGGGCGCTAACTTCAATGTCATCTGCAACGATCATAGCCTCAAGAGGCTTGTGATACCCCATCCAAGCGATAGGGCCGGGTAACATCTCAACTAAGGTTTGAGATAATACATTGATTTTATAAGCATTCCCGTCAGCAAGAACAAATACCGCAGTTTCTCCTAATTCAGGATAAACGCCTGTTGCCATGGCCCAAGCACGATATCCGGGATCAAAATTTCCAGTCCAAGTCTTGCCGTTTGAAGTCGTGAACTCGAAAACGATACCTTCGCGAAAATTACCGGGTTTAGGAAAACTCACTGCCATGTCGCCATATGCCGGTAGTCCTGAAAGTCGCTTGAATGAAAACAAGTTAAAAATCCTCCGCTGCGGCTTGACTTTATAGAGAAAAATTAGAGTACGCTGTCCGATTTTTTCATTTTAGGGGAGTGTAGGTATGTCGAACGCACTGGTCGAGGATACCTTTGATGATAACGTGCTGATCCTTGATAGAAAATGCAGCGGTTGCAATGACGTTACATTAATCATTGCCCGCGAATATGTTTATGCCCTTGATTTACATGGCAAACCACCGGAGCGTTAAGCGTCGCATCGAAAGATGCGATGCGGGTTAGAAGCCGCAAGATCACAGGGCGCTGACTGCGCCGCCGCCAATTTTGATCGGGGCGGCAACTTATGGTCGGGCTAAACTGGGGCTTTCGAGCCGCCGTGTCCTGTGCACCGTCTTCTAACCCGTTAAGCCCGACCGCCAGTTTAGAAGCTGCCGGTCGGTTCTCAAACACAGGGAGCCGGACCATGATCAATATCCATCAAGCCAATTCCACGTCTGATACTGCCGCCTGCCTATGGGCTAGGTACGAGGCGATCTATGACGAGCTTGAAGTGCTATCCGGACCATTCTCTGTCTCGATAAAACCTATCCGAAAACGTTAAAAATGCGACAGCAATGATGAACTTTACGATGATGCTTTGATGACGAAATTCTCCGAGGATTGACCGATCTGAAAAGGAACCCGGAGTTCCTGCGACTTTCTAGGCATAACGGCTCAGAAGGCACTCCAACCGTTTCAGAGGAGGGAACATTTTCACTCCGAATTCCGTTGAAACCACCGTTGGGCGAATTTTCGGAGTGAGGAGATGGAACGTTCAGTCCTTGTGGCGCTAATATTAGGCTTTTCAAGTGTCGCTTTCGCGCAGGAATCGGGGATGCCGACACAATCAGGCACGCAGGAACCCGAAGTGCCGGGCAATCCGCCGCCGACGCCGGGGCAGCCGCCGTCTGATCCTGATAGCGTTCATGTTACTAAACCCGCCGAATCGCAGAAACAGGACCGGGCTCAAAAATCTGAAAAGGATGCATGTACTCCGGGGCAGGACGCAAGGAAGTGTGTTGAGCAGCAGCGCGGTCGTAAATAACGCTCGTATTTGGATAGACGATAATGCGCGTGCTCTGACTTCGGCCAGGCAACTCTGTCCCTGGGGAGGGGGATAGGCTACACGAATTCTAGCACCTTTCGACAAACCGGTAAGCAGGGCATGATCTCTTCAGTGGTGCCGGCGAACACCTCGTAACGATTCCGGCTATCGTTGCGAATTCTTGTTTCCGATTGGGCTGGTAATAAGCCACTCGATAACGTCTTCTCTGTTCGCTTGTTGTGCGTGATCGACAAGAGCGTCATAAATGGCGGCGATGGTTGCTTGTGCCATCACGTTATTCATTTGCAGAATGTCGACAGTTTCCCAGCCACACTGTTCAATTGCTGTGGCTACTTTATCAATGAGAAGAGGATGGGCCACGTTGATTTCCCGTTATGATAGAGAAACTCTACCCTATCATAACGGATCGGGGGATAGATTTGATTTCAATCAACAGAAATCGTGAGATGGCTTAGTGTGAGAGGAATGCGGGAAAGGACCCCATTGTCGGGGACTTATAGCTGAGAACTGCGTTCGCTCGGCTTTGCGCAGCCCTTCGCAATTCATGGGAGTCGGTTTGCAGCAGGTGCTACAAAGCGAACCACAACAACCTCTGATTTATTTATAGCTTATTGATTTTATTCAGGGAAATAATTGGAGGCCTCGCCCGGAATCGAACCGGGGTGCAAGGATTTGCAGTCCTCTGCGTAACCACTCCGCCACGAGGCCTTCCGTCAAGCAGTACCAAATCATTCGGCGCTACCTTGGCCGTTCCAATATTGATACAGACCGATCTCGTCAAGCTGTAAGAGACAAATCTGGAAAATTTCTCCAAAGCTTTCCGAGTCCAGAGGAATCAAGGTTGTTCGTCCCGGTCGGGTGGCATTTGCGGGCGTGCGAGATTGCCCTTGGAGAAGGTATAGCCGGTTTCGACCACACCTGACCCGAATTTGTTTCTCAGCCGATCCATGGCATTCTCGGCGACCGCGCGCTTTGCGGCCTGTGTGTCTACGAGGTCGGGCGGATCGGCCCGGTCACTTGAAGAAAGTTCGCTAACACCAATTCCAAGAAGGCGAAATTTCGTTCCATCCAATTCTTTTTCAAGAAGCAGCAACCCGTGGCGAAAGATTCGATCCGCAAGTTGGGTGGGGTCGGAAAGCTGACGGTTGCGAGTACGCAATTTGAAATCGCGGGTTTTCAGCTTCAAGACGACGGTGCGTCCGGCTATATCACCCGCTTTCAGCCGCCGCGATACTTTTTCTGCAAGTGCGCGAAGGACCGGAACGAGATCATTTGCTTCCGACAGGTCGCTGTTGAAGGTTGTCTCGGCTGAGATGCTTTTCATGTCGTGGACAGGCTCGACCTTGCGGCTATCCTGTCCTCGGGAGAGGCGGTAAAGACGCTGACCCATGCTTCCATAGGCCTTCATGAGCGTTCCTTCCTCCATCGTTTGGAGTTGGCCGATTGAACGGATTCCGTCACTTTCCAGTTTGGCCGCAAAGGCTTTGCCTACTCCCCAGATCGTGCTGACGGGGCGGTCCCGCAGAAAGGCCAATGCCTCCGCTTCGCCAATAACAGAAAAACCGCGTGGTTTTTCAATGTCTGATGCAACCTTGGCCAGAAATTTGCAGTAGGAAAGTCCAATCGACGCGGAAATGCCTATTTCATCCTCAACCCGCTTGGCGAAGCGCGCCAGAACAATGGCAGGCGGCGCTTTATGCAGTCGCTCGGTGCCCCTCAGATCCAGGAATGCCTCATCGATGGAGAGCGGCTCGACGAGAGGCGTCAGGTCGCGCATCATCTGCCGCACTTGGCGACCCACGCGAACATATTTTTCCATATCCGGTTTGATAACGACCGCGTCCGGACAGGCTTCCAGTGCCTTGAACATGGGCATGGCGGAACGTACGCCGTGAATACGGGCGAGATAGCAGGCGGTCGACACGACGCCACGCTTCCCGCCGCCGATGATGAGCGGTTTGTCCCGTAGCTCTGGATTGTCGCGCTTTTCGACCGAGGCGTAAAATGCATCGCAATCGACATGGGCGAGGGAGAGCCTATAAAGCTCGCCGTGACGAAGAAGGCGCGGGCTGCCGCATGCATGGCAACGCCTGCCTGTGTCCGTCTTTTGCGGCGCAAGGCAATCGCGGCATACACCTTTTTCCGGACTGTTGGGGGCAGTGGTGTCAGCCATAAGGACGGACCGTCTGATGAACATAAAAGGAACATCCTTTTATATCATCGAAAGACGGAAGTGCCATCGGGATATGTGACCTGCCGGGTCTTCCACTTGACATTGCGGGGAATATCACCAAGTTTAATGGCATGAACAACCGTTTTGCATCCATACTCCATCGGGTTCATCCGATCACGGGATAGCTACCCTCGAGTTCTGCCTGGCGCAGGGGAACTCCGGGGGACGGTACGCCGCTTGTCCAAAAGCGGATTTCAAATAAGCGCTTTCGCCAAAATCAATCTGAACAGCTTCGTGCCGAAACAGCACGGGGATTTATTACCTTTCAACAGCAGTGAGCACTCGCCATGAGCGGAAAGAATCGCAAGAAGCCCAATATCGTTGTCAGCGAAACTGACTACGAACGCCTGATGGGGCTGGCCACCAATGTTTCGGAACGTCTTGAGGAGATTGCGGAGGAACTGATGGCCGAGCTCGATCGAGCAAAAGTCGTGCCAGCAAAGCGCTTGCCGCAGGATGTGATTCATATGGGCTCTACTGTCGAGTTTCGCTCCAATGACGGGCAGGAACGCCGGGTTACGCTCGTATATCCAGGAGAAGCGGATATTGCGCAGGGCAAGATTTCCATACTGACGCCAATCGGCACCGCATTGATTGGGCTTGCACCTGGCCAGTCAATTTCCTGGACGGCGCGCGATGGCAAGCAGCATGAATTGAACGTGGTGTCGGTTTCGAATGATGTTGAGGTTGCTGCGGCAACTCCTGCGGCTGAATAACCAATAAGAAAGCCCGGCTCGGCCGGGCTCAGATTGATTACAAACCCCTCGATTTTTGGCGACAGTCAAAAATGAGGGGTTTTGATTCCGATTTGTTCACGTTTTGAATCTGAGACGTTCCGTGAATCTGAGGCCATTTTGACCCTACCGGAGGTTTGTCAGCAGCCTGAGCCCGGCTCGGCCGGGCTTTGCCATGTGGCTTTGGACCTTATGTCTAGAGCGCTTCCAGCTAAAGTGTGAAACGGTTTTGCGTTGTAAAGCGCGACTAAACAAATAGCTTGGAGCAGTTTCTGCGATTCTGGAACGACATCTAGAGATGCCGGTTCAATCCGCCCGGCAGGTGTATGAGGGCTTTTTCTATTATTGTCGGATCGCGGCCAGCTTCATCGCAATAGCGCAAGAGCGTTGGTTCATGGGACAGGAAAAATTGCAGTACACCTGCGAGAAAACCGGGTTCACGCGCTGCCTGCCGGATGGACGCAGCCTCTATACCTGTCAGGGCGAGGAAACGCGGCAGCAGGTCCTTGTCTTGCGCCAGCCACGCTAACGCTTCAATAGCGATCGCTTCCGCATCCGCCTGGCTCATCGGCGTTTTCATGTGGTTTCTCCGCTTTTTTCATCGTTTGGCCGAATGTGTAGCGGTGGCAGGATCGAGGAACAATGGAATTATTTGCCTTTCATCAATGAAATGAGGTTAAACTAATCGCGGTCTGAAAGCGGAGAACTTTCTAGTGGTCTATTTCGGTCCATTATCAGATAAGAAGATTGAGAAAATGCCGGGTTGCTGCAGGGAATAAGACCAAGGAATATTCGATGCCGAAAAGCGTAATGATTGTCGAAGACAACGAACTCAATATGAAGTTGTTTCGCGATCTAATCGAAGCCAGCGGATATGAGACGATCCGTACGAGAAACGGGCTTGAAGCGCTGGATCTTGCGCGTGAGCATCGACCCGACCTGATTCTGATGGACATACAGCTCCCGGAGGTATCGGGACTGGAAGTCACGAAATGGCTAAAAGACGATGACGAGTTGCGACACATTCCGGTTATCGCCGTCACGGCATTTGCCATGAAAGGCGACGAGGAACGTATCCGGCAGGGCGGCTGTGAAGCCTACATATCCAAGCCGATATCGGTGCCGCGCTTTATAGAAACAATCAAATCCTATATGGGCGACGCTTAGCGAAAATCAGGGGCGGGGGCATCATGACTGCAAGAATTCTCGTCGTTGACGATGTGGATTCCAATGTAAAGCTCCTCGAAGCCAGGCTGCTCTCTGAATATTACGAGGTCGTTACGGCTTTTAGCGGCCCGGAGGCCATAGAAATTTGCCTGGGTGGGCAGATTGATGTCGTCCTGCTCGACATATTGATGCCGGACATGGACGGTTTTGAAGTCTGCCGTCGTTTGAAGGACGACCCCCGCACATCCAACATTCCTGTAGTCATGGTGACGTCGCTTGATGGCGCGGAGGACAAGATTCGGGGCCTTGAAGCTGGCGCGGATGACTTCTTGTCCAAGCCTGTCAGCGATCTTCAGCTTCTGTCGCGCGTAAAGAGCCTGGCGCGGCTGAAACTCGTCTCTGACGAGCTTTTTCAGCGCACGGGCACGGTAGCCGACGCAGAGGTGGAAACGCTGCTGGCAAGCAAGATGGGCGGAAATTATGCCGATAAGGACGAGGCTGCTCGTATTCTCATCGTGGATGAGGATGAACTGGCGGCGGCGCGCCTTCGTGTCATTTTGGGCGAAACCTATCGGGTAGACGTGGCCAGTGACGCGAATACAGCCCTGATCCGAGCAATAGATACCGATTACGACAGCATCGTCGTTTCAGCCAATTTCACGTATTATGACCCGCTTCGTCTGTGCTCGCAGTTGCGAACTATAGAGCGTACACGGCTGGTGCCGATCATTCTTGTCGTGCGGGAAGACGAAGGAGCGCTCGTAGTGCGCGCGCTGGAGCTTGGCGTAAACGACTATCTCATGCGTCCGCTTGAAAAACTGGAATTGTTCGCACGCCTGCGGACTCAGATCAAACGGAAGTGCTATAATGATCTTTTGCGGCAAAGCCTCAATCGCACGATCACCATGGCGGTGACGGACAGCCTGACAGGGCTGCACAATCGCCGTTATCTCGATACGCATATGCCTGTCCTGCTGACGCGCGCCATGGGGCGGGAACGGCCGCTGTCTGTCATCATGCTCGATTTCGATCATTTCAAACGGATCAACGATCAATTCGGGCACGATGCGGGCGATGATGTTCTCCGCGAGTTTGCGGCGCGTTTGCGCAAGACCATTCGCGGCATGGATTTGCTGTGCCGGTATGGAGGCGAGGAATTCGTCGTTGTGCTTCCAGACAGCGATGTGGAGGCCGCAAGGATCGTCGCTGAGCGAATCCGGGCCGCTGTGTTGGAAGCCCCTTTTTCTGTCGCCAACGGCAAGCATAGGGTCAATCTGACCATCAGCATGGGGATTGCAGGATTGAGGTTGATAGGGGACAGCGCCGATGCCCTTTTCTCGCGAACTGATGCTGCGCTCTATCAGGCCAAAAAAGGAGGGCGAAATCGCATCGTCTCCTCAGCCGCCTGAAAGAAACAGTGGGCGGGAAACGAAAAAGCCGTCTCAGATGAGACGGCTCAGACCGCTGACAAACCCGCCGATATTTTCGGCGGGTTTTGTTCTGGAGAGTATGCTGTTTTGGGCGGCGGAGTTTTGACGCAGATTGAGAAGGGTGTATCCGGCTCATGCGCTGACCGGTTTTGGCCCTTTGGTGAGCGCCATTGCGATCTTCTTGATGTTCTGGGCACTCGCGGCTAGCAGGCATTGCCATCTGACCTTGATGAGGCCACGGAACCTGGCATAGCGATGTCCATGCAACTGCTTGGCATCGGCAAAGGAACGCTCCACCGTCTCCTTGCGTGCAGCGCCCGCTCGGCCTCGATCGCCCGGTCGAGAGCGGCCCAATAGTCGGCGCGCGATTTCTCGATCATGGCCAGATCATACTTGCCCTTGTTGGCATTGGCCTTCAGATGGGTCGAGTCGGTATAGAGCACTGTGCCATCGACCAGCCCATGGCCAATCGCCTGTTCGACGATATGGT